>JAIXZY010000040.1 GCA_027489355.1 Paracoccaceae bacterium
CGCGCCGAGCTCGCCCGGCGGATGCGCCGGGCGCTCATAAATGACCGGCTCGAGCATGGCGGCCGGGATCACGACGCGGCCCGGCCGAACAGCGGCGTCACCACGTCGGCCGCGCGAACCTCGAGCGCCGCATCGCAGGTGCGGACGATGGTGGCGTAGCCCTCCCGGCCAGGCGCGAGGGGTTTCAGCGGGTCCAGCCTGGCCGGTGATCCGGCCATGACGAACGCGACGCCACGGATGCGCGTGAGCGCGCCGCGCAGGCGCTCGAGCTCGGCGCGCAGCTCGGCGACGTCGGCGACGTCATTGGCCGGAAGGTCGACGGAAGGGGAGGGGGGAAGCGTCATGGCGAGGGGTCCAGGCGAGAGGGTTGAGGGGCTGCAGCTTGCCAGGTGCAAGCGTCAGGATCGGACGGACGGGCGAGGGCGGCCCCGGGATCGCAAACCCCTTCGCCCTTCCCCGGAGCGCCGCGCTTTTCCCCCCGCCTCGCCCGACCGCTTCCTGTGTCGCGGAAAACTCACTGGCGAAGGCATCGGGAAGGCCCCGCAGGAGGCCAGGGAAGGGGAGGGAAGGCCCGAACCGGGCGCGACGCGCAATTGCGCGCCATCGGCCTCCTAGGCCGGGAAACGGGCGAAAGCGGCGGTGGCGACCAGGACCAGGCCGAAAGCGACCGTCACAACGGCCAGGCCTGGCCGATTGAGGGTCGCGCGTTGCCGGTTGCGGCGGATGGCCGTGACGGTTCCGACCGGAACCGGGAAGGGCTCGGCCGCGCGGCTCATGACCAGGAGGGCGACGGCCAGGATCGGGACCGGGACGAACGGCGAAACGACGCCAAGGCTCGGCGCGAAAGCGGCCAGGATGGCGAGGACGGAATCGGCGTTGGCGGTAAACACGGGGCGAGCTCCTAGCAGGCGTCGCGCTGCGCGGCGGCGCGGAACCGGGTGGCGATTTCCTCGAGCGCCTGCGCGTAGGCGATCAGATTTCCCGGGCCGTCCAGGGCGGGGTCGACATAGGCGTCGATCAAGCGGGCGTCATGAACGCCGCCGGGCTGCGCCGGGTGCATGACCTCGAGGCGCATTAGGCGGGCCGGGCGCTTCGCAGGCGTCAACGCCGCGACCTTGGCGGCCCGGCGCTCGGCGAGAGAAAAAATAATTTCGCCCATCCGTTACGATCCCGACGCTTTCCGCCGGTCGCCCGGCGGTTCCGATCCGGCCGGCCATTCCGCCGGCGTTTCCAGGCCTTCGACCTGCAGGCGGATCATGAGGTCTCGGTGGATTTCGTCAACCGGCGGCGAGCCGATTTGCGCCGCTACGTCGCGGCCGGGATAGGCCGGGCGAGGGGACGCGGGACGGGGCGAGGGATGCGCCGGTCGGTTGACGCGTTGACGTGTCGACACGTTGGCGGGGGTGGGGATCGCGGGCGCAGGCTGCGCCGTGCCGGGGTCGGGATCGTCGCCGCCGCCGAGCGACGCGAGCGGGGTGTTCTCGAGCGCCCAGGCGATAGCGTCCTCGAGCGTTCGCAGCTGGACGAAATCGGAGGTCCGGGACCCGTCTTTCCGGTGGCGGCGGGTCCGCTCAATCCATCCCATCGCCTCGAGCGTTTTCAGGTGGCGGCGGACGGTTCGCTCGGAAACGCCGAGCTCGGCGGCGATGGTTTCCTGCTTGGCCCAGGACGTCCCGTCCGCGTTGGCCGTGTCGCCGAGCTCGCGCAGGACGGCCCGGACGCCGGGCGCGAGGCCCTTGGCCCGCTTGGTTTCTTTGTTCCAGAAAGTCGCCATCGGGGTCGATTACCGCGCGGAAGCCGGAACGCGCGGCGCGGGGTGAACCGTGATCCGATCCGGGGCGCGGCCGGCGGCCCCGCCGAGGCTCACGATCTGGCGCGAAATCCAGCCGGCGGCCTCGAGCTCTTTCAGCGCGAGACGAATCGTCCGCAAGCTGAACCTGGTCGCCTCGGCGATTTCGATTTGCTGGACCTGGACCTGGCCGCCGGCGTCGGCGAGCAGGATCAGTTCCCGGAGAACCTTCTGGCCTCGGCCCGGCAAGCTGGCCTGCGCCTTCGCCACGGCCAGCGGGTCGGCCGGGTCGATTGCAGGCGGAACGCTGGCGACGTCGGTATCGGGGAGAAGGGCCGGGGCGAGGGACATAAGCGACCTTTGCAAGATGCAGCGACCCCTACTTGTGGCGATTCGGCCTTACTGAAAAGTTAACAGCCGTTAACCGCCCGCCGGTCGGGGGCCTCGATCCCTTGCCGGGTTTCGTTCCCGTGTCGCCGGGGGGCGCGTTGTGCCGGCCGGCCGGCACAACGGCCGCCGGCCGGCCGCCCGCGCCCGCCCTGGCCGTCTCGAGATTTTTTTTATTTCGTCGCGCCTCGGCCGATCCTCGAGCTCCTGGACGCCAGGGCGACCCGGTTTTCGGCCGCCGGTCCCCTTCGCCCCCTCGCCGTCGCCTGGTCCAGACGCAAGCGGCAAGGATTTTCCCCGGGCAACGCCTCTTTTCGGAGAGCCTGCGAACGTCGATCCAGACGCCGGCCGTGCCGGTGTCCCGCCGCCGGCGTTAGCCGGCCGCTTGTCGAAAAAGCCGTGGCGGCCTTAGCCGCCACTCCGCTTGTGATCCAGCCGGCGAAGCCGGCCCCTTACTGGCGATGCTGTGGCGGCGTTCAGCCGCCACGCCGTTTGAAACCTCACGCCGCCGAACTCAAAAGAAGGTTCTAGAATTGAAGGAGGAAGAAGAAGTGAGTCTCTGACCCCCTTTGGTTCATCTCTATGTAACCGGACAACAGGTCCGCTGGTCCTACCGGACAGCGTGTCCGCTTGGATCGGCTCTTATCCCCAAGGTTATCCACAGGACGGCGACGGACCAGGTCGGCGGGATCGGCAGGCCTCGGCCCGGTGAACCTACCGGACAAAATGTCCGCATGATCAGGGCTGGACCTACCGGACAAAATGTCCGCTTCGATGGCGACAACCTACCGGACAAAATGTCCGGGAGGATCGGCGGTCGCCAACCGGCCAGCGTGACCCCTAGGCGCGAGGGATGATTCGCGCGGCGATAGGTTCCTCGCCGGCGCTCGCCACGGCGATGATCGCGCGGGACGGCCAGGGCGGTCGAAAAGCGGGCCGCCCATAGGCCTCGCGCGGATCGGGAGGGGATTGGGGGCCTAAAGGGCTCGAGGCCGCCCTACGGCTCGGAAATCGGCCATGCGCGGAAGCCCTCGGCGGCCAGCTGGTCGACGGCGTCGTCGCCGGCGTCCCGTGCGAAGGCCCGCACCTTGGCCTCGGCCTCGGCCAGGGTGACGCCATAGAACAGCTCGCCGAGGAACCGGACGCCCCAAGCGGCCCCGGGCGTGGCGTCCAGGTCCGCGATAGCGGCGGCGGCGACCTCGGCCAGGTCGGCCGGGAGCTGCTCGAGCCGGCGGCGCTCGAGGGCGACAGGATCGGCGCTCATGGCGCAGGATCGGCCGAGGCCGACCGGCCGCCCGGGACGTGGCGGTAGAGGGTCGATTCTGACACGCCGAGCAGCTCGGCGACCTTGGCGACCGTGAGGGCTGGATCTGCGAGCATGGCGCGGGCGGCGATCACCTGGTCGGCCGTGAGGCCCGGCTTGCGCCCTGGACGCGCGCCACGGGCGCGAGCAGCGGCCAGGCCGGCCCGGGTGCGCTCGAGGGTTAAGTCGCGCTCGAGCTCGGCCAGGGCGGCCATGACGTGAAAAAAGAACCGGCCGCCCGGGGTCGACGTGTCCAGGCTTTCCGTGAGGGACCGGAAGGCGACGCCGCGCGCCTGCAGCTCGCCGGCGAGGCGGACCAGGTCGGCCAGGGATCGCGCCAGGCGGTCCAGTTTCCAGACGACCAGGGTGTCGCCCTCGCGCAGCTGCTCGAGCGCCCTGGCGAGCTCGGGACGGGCCTTGTCGACCCCGCTGGCCTGGTCGACGTAGAGACGGCTGCAGCCGGCGGCCTCGAGCGCGTCCGTCTGCAGGTGTGCGACCTGGTCGGCCGTCGACACGCGGGCGTAACCGATCAACACGGCGGGCAATCGTCAAAGGTGATCGTGACCTTGCGCTTGCCCGCGACCGGCGTTCGGATCAGCTGGCCATCCTGGTCGACCGTGAGCTCTTGCAAGCCGGCGGCCGTGGCCTCGACTACGCGGCGGCCCTGCGCCAGGAGCTCGCGCGCGTTCCGCTCGAGCTCCTGGCGTCGGCCGTAGCGGCGACCGTTGAAGGTGACGACGCTTTGATCGGCGCGGCGTGACAGGTCCAGGCCGACACGCTGATAGGGGAGAAGGCCCCGGCGGGCCTCGGCGTCGGCGACGTGATCCAGGGCGAACCGCATGGCGATGACCTCGTCGCGGTCGGCGGGAAGGGCGCAGGAGGGGCAACGGGCGGCCTGGTTGTCGCGGGACGCCCCGCAACGGGGACACTGGCGCTCACGGGTCATTTTTCGGGCCTCCTGGCCGGGTTGGACGGATGCGCCCGCCACGCGGCGGCGTGATCCGGGCAAAGGTGCTTTTCGGCCGCCGGCGACGTCGCGCAGCTGGCGCAGATTGGCCGGTCGCAGGTGCCGGATCGGCGGGCCGGCGCTTTCCAGTCGCAAAGGAAGGGCGCGGGCTTGCCGCAAGCGCAGCGGCGACGGCCGCGCGAGCTGCAGACGATGGCATGGCCGCCGCCGGGGAGGGCGACCGTTTCGCAGGGCATGGCGCAACCTCCCGAAATCCGCCGGGAGCCTATCAATCGGGAGGGCCGATTGCGAGAGAGGAAAACGGGAGGCGGCCAGGGCGGAATCCGACCTGGTCGGCCGCCTCGGCCGGGGCCTCCCGAAAACGGCCGGAAACGGGAGGCCCGAAACGATGAACGCCGCCCGGGTGGGAAATCCCGGACGGCGCTCTTAGGGTTTGGGGCAGCTTATCAGGGACGCCCCGGGAAGGCCGCGCCTCCGCAGGGCAAGCCCTAGCGACACACGACTAGGGTGTTGTGACCCTAGAAACCCCGAACGGGCAACCCCTCGCTAGGTTCCAATGATGGTTAGCGGACAGTCAGGACCGCCAAGGCGGCGGCGGTGTCCAGCTGATAGAGGCGCATCAGGCCGAACGTGAGGGCGACGGATCGCGGCGGGCCGTCGCCGTCGTCGGCCGCCCATCGCCGGATGTTGCGAGGGTCGACGTCCAGGAACGTCGCCGCCTCCCGGTCAGATAGCTCGAGGCGCTCGAGCTCGGCGCGGAAGGCGGATGGCGTCATGTGGCGTTTCGCTGCTCGTTGATCCAGGCCGTCGCTTCATCGGCCGTCCCGTGGTGACTGACAACCCGGCCGCGCTCGGCGATCACCTGGTATCTCATAACGCCGGCCATGAGCCGGGGACGGACACGCCAGGCCGCCGGCGGGCGGACGTTGGGGCTGTTCGGTCGGACGCGCTCGCCCTCGGCGTCGAAATACAGACAGGGCGGCATACCCTCCCGGATCGCCGACGCGCCCTTCAAGAGAAAATCGCTGGCGCGCAGGACGTCGTTAGACAGGACCGGGTAGCCCTCGGCGCGCAGGATCGCGGCCAGGTCGCGCAGGCTGGCCGCCTTGTTCTCAATCGAAAAGGCGGCCGAGCGGGCGGCGACTAGGTTCGGCGGGATCACGCGGCGCTCCCGGCCTTGGCCTCGCTTTCGCAGCGGCGACAGACGGGAAGGTTCCCGCGCAGCTCATAGCGGACCTGGTGACGGGAGCAGAGCGGAAGGGCGGGCTTCCGGGCGGGCGGGTTCTTTCGTTTCATGCGGGGAGCTCCTGCGAAGGGGTGAAGGCCAGGCCGGCCAGCTGGCGCAGCGAACGGCCGAGGCGGCGAAGGGTGCGGCGAACCTGCGACCGGCGACGGTCGCGGCGGGCGCGCTCGAGAGGGATGGCCTGGCGACGCTCGAGGATCGCGGCGTCCAGGTCCTCGCGCTCGGCCGAGAGGCGCAGGAGCGCCAGGCGGCGGTCCAGCTCAAAGCGCAGGCGCAGGGCGTCACGCTCGCTCGGCTGCGCGAACTTGCCGAGGTATCGGATGCAATCGGCCCGCGTCAGGACGGCCCGGCCGACCGTATCGAACCAGGCGGCCAGGTCGGCGCGTTGGCGCTCGAGGACGTCCAGGGCGGAATCGCCGGCGACGGCTTCCCGCTCGGCCAGGGCCTCGGCCGCGCGGGCCGCAAGCCATGCCTTTTGCTGGCCGATGCCAAGGCCGCGCATCGGGACCGTGACCAGGTGCGGATCTCCGCTCGCGCGCTCGAGCAGCGGAATGAGGAACTCCCGGTAACGCTCGCCGGCCAGGATCACGACGGGGCGGCCGACCTGGCCGCGCTGGCGCAGCTGGCGCATGACGTCCTCGGCCCATGCCTGGCGCTCGGCGCGATCCATCGTGTTGAGGGTGGCGTCGTAGGGGGCGACCTCCTGGCGCGGGTCCAGGACGCCGTGGGCGGCCGAGAGGATCAGGTAGTCGCGGCCGGCGGCCTCGGCGAAGGCACGGGCCTTGTTGAACCAATCCGATCGATAGAGGTCGCGCGCGGCGCAGGCGGCCGGGGCTTTCTCGGCGACGCATGAAATCAGGAAAAGCGGGGTCGTGGTCATGATCAAATCTCCCGGGCGTGGTGGCCCATGAAAGAGGGAGGGCGGCCGGGTCGGCCGCCCCCTGGTTTCAGGCGGCCAGCTCGCGCTGGTCATCGGTCAGGCCGTCCAGGCCGCCCCATTGATCGGCCATCGCGGCGGCCAGGCCAGGGAACGTCTTGGATCGGAACGCCCATCGATCCGGCGAGGGCGGCGCGCGGTGAACGGCCGACCAGGCCTTGTGATCGGGCGAGCCGGGCCGAGGCGGCGAAAGCCGATTGGTCGGCTCGAGCGGCGGGAGGCCGCGCAGGTATAGGCCCGTCGCCTTGAACGCCGGGTCGCCGAACCACCACGGCTGGACCGTCTGCGCCGGCCGCTCATAGTTGCGGATGCGCTCCCGGGCGTAGCGGTGCATCACCGGGTTCTCGACACAGACCCGCTCGACAGGGGCGTTCCAAAGGTCAGAGAACAGGGACGCGCCTTCGTCCAGCTCGGCCCACATCTGCGCCTCGGTTTTTCCGGGCGGCGGGACAGAAAGCCAACGGACGCCGGAATTGCACAGACGGGTGCAAGGCGGGTGAAAGACGGCGAGCAGGTCCCAGCCGTCATTGAGAAAATCGCGGACGTCGCCGACCAGGTGGCGGTTAGAACCGTCCGCCGCCGGCAAGAGGTCGCAGGACCAGGCGTCATGACCTCGAGCGGCGAACGCTCGCCGGACGACGCCGCTAAACTCGCAACCGATTAGAACTCGCATGGGGCTTCCTTGGATCAGGAGCCGACCGGGTCGCCCCGGCCGGCCGGGGAGGGGTCAGCGTTTGCCGGTCGCGGCTTTGAAGGTGGCGGCGTCGACCTTTTCGACGGGGACGACCTCGTAGCGGCCGGCGCGCAGGCTTCCGAGGTTGCGGATCGCGCCGGCGGCCGACGTGCTGAATTTGGCGTCGCAGGTGCGGACCTGGTCGCCGGCGTCATAGTCTTGCGGATCGATAACGGCGGCGTGGGTGAAGCCGTAGTCGTTGGCCGAGGCACGGGCGACGACAGCGCCGGCTTGGGTGCGGCCGAGGAAATAGGTCTTGGGCATTGTGAAGTCCTCGCGGGCATGGGCGCCCATCGGGCCGGCGACCTCGCCGGCTTGGACCCCTTATGGATCAACCATGTTGACGCGTCAACACGTCAACGCGTCAACCCGCCCGGTCGGCTTCCGAAACCAGGACCAGGTGGCGGTCGCGGCGCAGGGCGTCCGCGACCGTGAGCGTCCGCCGGGTCCCCTTGACGGGGTCGACCAGGACAACGGCCTCCGCGCTCGAGGCGGCGAGGTCGAAGCTGGCGTAGCCGTGGCGGCGGATGACCTCGGCGGCGGCGCGCTTGGCGATCCCGGCCGCGCGGATCGGAACCAGGCCGAACCGCTGGCCGAGGTAGCGGGCGCAGCGGTCGACCAGGAGGGGGCGGGAACCAGGCGAGCGGCGGACCAGGTTGCGGTGAACCAGGAACGCCTCGGCCGCCTCGGCCATCGCAGCGGAGGCCGAGGCGGGCGGGGTGTTGTCGTTCGCGTTCATGCCTGGTCGCGGCCCTCGGCGCTCGCCGTGTCGGTGTCGTTCGCCGGCAGGACGTCATCGTTCGCAGCCACGCCGAGCAGCCCCCGGGCGCGGGTGATTTCCGCGAACGGGATAGCGATGGCCGGGTCCGGGATCGCGCTTGGCGATATTGTGGAGACAACGGCGATGCTGGCCTTGTATGTGTGGCCGCAGAGCACGTTGCTGCAGGCGAGATAGACTTCCCGGTAAATCGGGGTGATCTCTCGGCTGGACCTTGTCGCCGCCTTTGCTTTGCAATGGGGGCAACGGATTGATAACGTCGAAATATTCATTAGGCGTCAGCCTTCCCAAGCTGTGTTAATTCAGCCTTCCCAAGCTGAATTTGTCCCTGATTTGGCGACATTGACGCCAACCGCTGATTTGCACAAGGCCCTCGAAACATTCTATGTGCCGTTGACCCGCAAAACGTCGTTAGGCGCAGCATCGGCCGATGCTACGTCATTATCGGACGTGCGTTGTTCTGTTTTTGTTCTTATCCCCAATCCGGCCGGGGTGGGGATAGTTTAGGGGCCGCTGGGTGGCGGCCAGGCCGGGGGGCTGAGTAAGGAAGATGGCGACCAAAGAGGACCGGGACCCGGGCGACCAGTATATCGGCGCGCGGGTCAAACTGGCGAGGGCTCGCCGCCACGTCACGCAAAAGCAGCTCGCCGAGAGGATCGGCGTGTCGCATCAACAGCTGCAGAAATATGAGGCCGGCCAGGACGCGCTTAGGGCGACCAGGCTTAAGCGCATCGCCGACGTGCTGCGCTTCCCGGTTAGCTTTTTCGTCAACGCCGACCAGGCCGACGACAGCGACCACGGCGGCGACGCGCAGGCCCGTGAATTCGCCGAGGCCTTGGGATCGATCCCCGACGCCATGATCCGGCGGCGCATCCTGCTATTCACGCAATCGATCCGCGATGACCTCGCCGCCGCCGAGCAACGGATACGCGCCGAGCTGCAGGCCGAGGCCGAGGCCAGGGCGGCGAAGAAGGCCTAGCCCGTCTCGAGCTCGAGGGCCGTCGTGAGCCCTTCGCCCTGGCCGGAAAGGGTATGGGCGGCGGATTTGATCAGCCATCGGGCGGCGTCGATTTCCGGCTTGATGCCGAGAACCTGGACGCGTTGTTCCGGGTAGAGCTCGGGGCGGCCGAGCGCCAGGCTTAGGCTCATTTCGGCCGCGCCCCGCGCCAGGCGCGTAACCTCGGCCTCGGCATGGGTTCGCGCGTCCGCCTCGCTGGCGAAGGTGCGGCGAAGGCGCTTCATTTCGCCGGCTTCCTCGGCCTGGTCGCCATCGGCCGCGGAATCCGACCTGGACCCGCTCGAGGCCGGGATCTGGACCGTCCCGCGATGGCCGCGCGCCACGTCGTGATAGCTGGCCGAGACGCCGGCGTAGGCTTCCCGGTCGACGGCCTTGTAACTGTGCCGGTCGCCGTCGCGGCGCGTGAGCGTGAGGCCGGGGAGGGCCTGGCCGCGCGCCGTCTCGCCCGCGCCGACCGGGACGAAAATGAGCCGCCCGGCTTTGACGGTGGCGGCGGCGTCGTATTGGCGGCCGAGGCGCGTCAGGAGGTTCGCGTCGCTTTCGCGGGATTGCGCCAGGTGCGGGACGGCCCGGCCGGCCAAGTCGCTCGAGATCCGCGCCTCGAGCCCGTTTCCGGCGGCCAGGTCGCCGATCACCTGGCCGAGCGTCGTCTCGGACCAGGAGCGTTCCCGGCGGACGCGCAACGCATCCGTGAAATCGGCCGAGCGGGCGCGGATCGTGACCACGTCGGGCGCGCCGGTGTGCTCGACCTCATCGATCTTGAACCGGCCCTTGTTGACCAGGGCGCGGCCTTTCCAGCCGAGGGCGAGGGTGATCAGGCCGCCGCGAACCGGGAGCGCCAGGCGGCCGTCGTGATCCGAGAGGGTTAGGTCCAGCTGGTCGGCTTCCTCCCCCCGGGCTTCCGTAACCGTGAGGGCGACCAGGCGCGGGCGCAGATCCTCCGTTAGGTCGCGTTCGCCGAGCTCGAGGCGGAAAGCGGGGACGGGATCGCCGGCCATGATCAGCGCCAGGCCGAGCGGTCGACGGCGCGCAGCTCGCCGGCCTGGCGTTCTGGATCGTCAACGTGGCGAAGCGTCAGGCTGAATTCCGTCTTTCGCGGCGTCCCGTCCGCAAGCGGGAGGGTTTGGCGCTCGGCCAGGTCCAGGATCACGTGCGCCCCGTGAACGCGGCCCCGGCCGTCGACAAGCGGGTAGCTTTCGCCGGCGTCGCCCATCTCGCGCAGGGTGTCCAGGGCGGCCAGGTCGCCGAGCTCGAGCGGGATGGTCCCGGTAAGGGTGATCACGTCCTCGCCCGGGCCGAGGAACTGATTTCCGGCGCGGATGCCGACGCGAGCGTTCTGACTATGTCGCCAGTCCGTGCGGCGCTCGAGCTCCTGGTAGGCCAGGGCCGGGAGCTCAAAGACAAACATTCCGAGGGAAAGGAGCATGGCGGGGCCTAGGTTTCCGAGAGGTCGCCGAACGTCGACCGCGACCGCGCGCCGGCCTGGCGCTCGCGCCGGTCCAGCTCGGCCGCGACCGCGCGAGCGATGGCGGCGGGGTCCATGCCGGGGGCGGCGTGGACGTGGATTTCATAGGACGGGGACGCCGCCGGCGAGGCCGCCGCGCGACCAGGCGAGGGCGGGCCGGCCATGCCGCCGGCCATCGCCGGGCCGGCCGCGCCGACCGCAAACGCTGCGCCCATCGCCGTCGCCATGTTGCGGACCTGGCCGAGCTGCGCCCTGGACGCCTCCTGGACGCCCCGGGAGCCCTCGGCGGCCATCCGCCCCGCAATGGATCGGATCGCGGCCAGCGGGCCGCCCTGGCCGCGCTGCAGGCCTATCTGCAGGCCGGCCATCGTGTCCCCGCCGAAACCGGCGAAAACCCGCGACGGCGAGCGGATGCCAAGGCGCGAGCGGAACCAATCGGCCGCGCGGCCGGCGACGCCGGTGATCGTGCTGCGCAGCTGGCCGAGGCGGCCGAGCAGGCCTTGGATCAGGCCGGCGATCATCTGCGCGCCGAACTCCCGGAAACGGGCGGCCAGGCCGCCAAACCAGGCGACGGCGGCCGAGGTCGCCGCGCGGACCCGCGCCCATAGGCCGGCGAAGAAGGCCGAGATGGTCGACCAATGCCGGATGATCAGGCCGACCGGGCCGACCATGCCGAGGGCGAACTGCAGGATTTGCGGGCCGACGCTGCGAAACCAGGCCAGCGCCCGCGCGCCGGCGGCCGTCACGGCCGACCATACGCCCCGGAAAAAGCCGCTAATCGGGGTCCAGTAGCGGATGACCAGGAAGGCCGCGATGGCGATGGCGGTGATCGCCAAGCCGATAGGGTTCATGAGTAGCGCCCGCCCCATGAAAAGGGCCGCCTTGCCGACGACGCCGAGCGCGCCGCCGAGCATCGCCAGGATCGGGAGCGCCGACGTAAAGGCCAGGTTCGCCAGGGCAAGAGGGCCGAGGATCGCGGCAATCGCCAGGGCGATCCCGCCGACCGCGACCAGGAGAATTCCGACGACGCCGACAATCTTCGCCAGGGTGCCGGCTAGGGCGGGGTTCGCCTGCGCCCATGCGGTGACGCGCGAGGCCGCGCCGCCGATCACGCTTGCGACGGCCGTGACGGTCGGCGCGAGCTGCGCCCCGATGGTCAGGCCGAGGGCGCGGACGGACACGCTCGCCGCCTTCGTCGCTTCGTTCTGGTCGCGCATCCGCTCGGCAAAGTCGCGGTTCACCACGCCCTCGGCGGCCAGAGCGGCGGCGCGGATCGATCGATATTCGCCCATGTTCTGAATGAGCGGGCGCAGGGCCTTTTGCACCTGCGCGTCCTCGAACAGATAGCCGAGCTTGGACAAGTCGCCGCCGAGGGCGCGGTTGGTCAGATTGGTGATCGCCTCGATAGGGCTTTCGCCCCGGGCGGCGGCGGCGCGCAGCTCGGCCTCGAGGTCAATCCCGAACTTGCGGAAGTTGCGAACCGTAAGCGGCGCGCTGATTTTCTGCAGGAGGTTTCCGAGGTTTGTCGCGGCCTCGGCGCTATCGCCCGCGCCCTTGCGGGTGATCTGCAGGGCGGCGGCCAGGTCGGCGACGGCGGGAACGCCGGTGTGGTTGAGGCCGGCGGCGGCGGCCGTGAGGGCCGGGAAGTATTGCGCCATGTCGCGGACCTCGAAGGCCCCGCGTTTGCCGGCCTCGGCCATGACGTCCAGGACCTTCCCCGTCCGGGTCGCGGCGACGTCCAGGTTGTCGACAACGGCATAGGTCGCCCGGCCCATATCCTCCATGCTGGCGCGGTAAGCGGTCGCGCCCCGGGCAATGTGAGGGATCATATCGCGCGCCTCGCCGAGCTCGGCCCCTAGGCCGGTCAGGGCGTCCGTGGCGGCGACAACCTCGGGCGGGAGCTGATTAGTCGCTAGGGCGACGCGCGTGAGCTCCTGGCCGAGGGCGGCGGCGGCCGGGCGCGTGAGGTTCGCCTTTTGGGCGACGTCCGTGAGGGTGGACTCGTAATCGCCGGCGGCCCGGTTCGCCAGGGCGAGGGGGGCGAGCAGGGCCGCGCCCGCGCCAGCTGCGCCAGCGCCAGCCCCGGCGAAGTTTCCGGCGAGCTCCTGCGAACGGTCGAAACCGGCCCGGGCGTTGGCCATCCGGCGTTGCTGCGCCGAGACGGTCGCCAGGCGGTCGCGGCGCTCCTGCAGCTCGGCGTTCGTCCTGGCGACCGCGTCGCGCAGGTCCCGTTCATGGGCGGCCAGGCCGCGACTAGCCGCGCCGGCCTCATTCATGCGGGCGCGGACTTGCTGCAGCTCCCGGGCCTGCGCCTCATGGCGTTGCTCGAGCGCGTTCACGGCGTCGCGGGATCGTCGGAATTCAGCCGTGAGCCTGCGCGTCGGATTGGCCGTGGCGTTCATTTGCTGCGCCAGGGCGGCGGCCTTGGCGCGGGCCTGCTCGAGCTCGGCCGAGGTCGACGCAAGGCCGGTTTTCAGCTCCCGGAAGCGGCCGACGTCGCGCTGCGCGGCCTGCAGGCCCCTAAGCCGGTCCTGCGTTTCCTTTAGGCCGGCCGAGAGGCCACGCGTCCCTTTGAGGACCGTCTTAAGCGGCCCGGTGACGCGGTCGACCGCGCCTAGGAGGATCTGGACGCGCAGGCTCTTGTCCACGTTTTAGCCCTTCGGAGGGGCTGCCCGATCCGCCGCCCTGGCGCGCCAGCTCATGAGCTCGGCGAGGTCCATTGCGTCGAAGGTGGCGGGCGGCCAGTGAAAGATGGTGGCGATGTCGGCGATGGCGTCGTCGACTACGCGAGGGAGGCCGGACGCTGCGCCTTCTGCAGCAAAAAACCGGAGACCTCGGCCCCCAAGGCCATGAGGTCGGACATATCCAGCTGGTCGACGTCGAAGGCCGTGAGCGCCGGCGTCGAAATCCGAGGCAGGAGAACGCGCAGGGCGACGACGTCCAGCTGCGCCAGGTCGACCAGGTTGAGGCCGCGCAGCTCGCCCGACCGGGGCTTGCGCAGGGTCACGGCGGAAATGGTCTGGTCGCCGCGCTGGATCGGCGTGTCCAGGTCGACCTTGACCAGGAGCGGGCCGCCCTCGGCGGCGGCGGCGGCGAGGGCAGGGGCGGCGGCGTCAGTCATGGTTCATTCTCCCGGGATTGAAGGCCCTAGGTGTCCGCTCCCGGGCGCGAGAGGCGAGGGGCGGGCGTTGTGACCGCGCGCCGGCACAACGCGAAGCGCCCCGGGCGATGACCCGGGGCGCTCGAGAGGTTCGCCGGCGTCCAGTGGAGAAACCTGGACGCCGGCCGGGGAGCGGAGCGGGCTGGGGGGGCCGGAAATCCGACCCGCTCCCCGATCCGGTTAGGCGGTGCCGATGGCGCGGCGCAGCTCGGCCGTGCGGTCGACGCCGCCGATGATTTCGACGCCGTTGATCAGGTCGATTTCGATTTCGACCACGCCGTTAATCGTGAGCTTGTAGTAGGCGCAGGCCGTTTTGATTTTCCATTCCGTGTCCTCGCCGGGCTTGGCCTCGCCCATGTCGATTTCCTCATGGCGACCGCGCACGACGATTTCGACGGCGTCGACCCCGCCATCGTCCGGGCGCTGATAGCCGCCGGCGAAGCGCAGCGGGACGCCGGCGACGCGGGTGGCCCCGTATTGGCGCAGAACCGTGAGGTCCAGGCCGCCGAGCGTCCATTCCAGGTCAATCGCCTGGTTCCCGTGATCGATCTTGACGGGGCCGTTCATGCCGCCGCCGCGCCATTCCTCCATCTGGCGCGACAGGGGCGGGAGGGTGACGCTGGCGACGCGGCCGACGTAGGAATCGCCGGCGTTGTAGAGGTTGAGGTCTTTGAGCTTCGACGGAAGGGCCATAGGGGCGGTGTCCTGTTAGGGTCTAGCAAGCATGGGGAGGGGTTTGGGCCCCTCCCCGGCGAGGGGCTTAGGCCGAGGCCTGTTCGGTGAAGTCGGCCAGGTAGCGGTCGGTCACGCGCTGGCGCAGCTGCAGGTTCTCGAGGGGCGGCGGGACGGTGTAATCGAAGTCGATTGCCAGCCGGCCGGTGCGCAGGCCGTTGACGTCGTTGAGCTGCTTATCCAGCCAGGCCTTGCCGCCGAGGATCACGCCGGCGGCCTGCAGCTGCGCGAGCTCGCCGTTGATGAATTCGACCAGGTCGCGCGCCAGGCTCGGATGCATCGGCTTGTCGAGGAAGGTCACGACGGCCGCCGCGATCCGGTCGCGGATCAGCTGGCCGACGCGGACGGTCGGCTCGAAAGCGAACAGCGAGTCGTCGCTGGCCGTCCGGTTCCCCCAAAAGCGGAAGCCGCGCAGGTTGACCAGGGCGACGACGTCGGCGTCGTTGAGAACGCCGGCGTCCGTCGACCCGTCGACCAGGTCGAAGGTGATCGCATCCGAGAGGCCGGTGACGCCCTGGACGGCGACGTTGGAAAGGCTCTTTTGCGGGCCTTGCTCCTGGTCGATGCGGGCGCGCAGGCCGAGGGCGACGGCCGTGGCGCGCAGGCGGGTGTTGCCGTTCATGAAATCGCCCGCGATCAGGGTGATTTCCCGGGCGCTCACGGTGGCGCGATCCAGCACCTTTTCGGCGACGTCGTCGCCGATGCTGGCGACATAGGCCATGCCGTCCAGCTTGTCCTTACCGGCCGCGACGGCCAGGGCGGCGCGGACCTCGGCCGTGTCCAGGCCGGGAGCGCCGAGGATGCGCGGGCGAACGCCGATCCGCTGCGGAGCCTGCGACAGGATCACGACGCCGGCGGCGACGTTGTCCGTCGTGTCCTCGGCGTTCGCGCCCTCGGCGACGCGGACGATCACGCAAACCGGCGAGGCCTGCGACCGGATCGCCTCGAGCGTGGCGCGCAGGGTGCCGGTCGCGCCGGCCTTGGCGATGGCCGTGTCCAGGTCCGTGATCAGAACGGGCGTGTCGACCGGGAAGGCGGCGACGTCGGCCGCCGGGCCGGTGGCGACAAAGCCGACAATGGAGCTCGAGACGGTTTGAACCGCGCCGACGCCGGTGTTGATTTCGATAAGCTGGATGCCGTGCATGGGGGCGAGCTCCTGGTCAGGTTGCGAGAGTGAGGCCCGCGCGCGTGGCGAGCGGGACCTTTAGGCGGGTGAGGGTTGAGGGGCCGGGGCGGTCGGTTCGCTCGCCCTCGAGGTCGAGAACGAACTGGCCGGCGCGTTCGCCGGGCGCGAGGGCGACACGGCGAAGGCGCAGACGGGGTTCCCATCGCGCCAGGGCGACGGCGACGGCGGCGAAGACGCGGACCTGGCCGAGTGGCCCCATAGGCGCGTCCAGGAGCTCGAGCAGGAGCGAGCCGAAATCCCGGCGCATCGGGCGCGTCCCGATTGGCGTTGTCAGGATCAGGCCGACCGATTGCGCCAGGTGCGCGTCGGGATCGATCCGGGTTCCGGTCGCGGCGTTCATGGGCGCGGCTTTCCGGTGACGCCGGGGCCGGCCTGGACGCCGGTGTGGACGTGGTCGACCAGGGAGACGGTCTTGGCCTTGACGTCCTCGCTCGCCTCGAGCTTGCCGGTGACCTTGACGTCGCCGACGATTTCGACGCCGCCCGGGGCGACGATCCGGGCCTTGCCCTGGCCGGCCAGGGTGACGGCGAGCTCGCCGGCGTCGGGATCGAATTGGACCGTCGACCCGTCGCGGAAGCGGCGCAGATAGACCGCCCGGCCGCGCGCGTCGCCGACCTGGTCCAGGACGGAATCGGAGAACACGCCGACCAGGACCAGGCCGGCGGAAAGGTCGGCCTCGGCCGAGACGACGGAAACCTGCTCGCCGACGCTCGGCGGGTCCCAAGTCAGGTCATCGCCGGCGCGGCCGGCAAGCCAGGGAAGGGGCGGGGACGTGAGCTCGCCGATAGTCACGACGCATCGCCCGGCGTCCAGGTCGACCTCGGCGACGACGCCGAAACGGACCAGGTCGCCGGCCTGGCGTTCAGCCTCGGCAATGCGCTTGCTCATGGCCGAGACGTTGGCCGAGGCCGGGGCGTCGCGCGCGGGGCGGGCGTTGTGACGGGCGGCCGGCACAACGCGACGCGGCTGGCGTCTAGGCGGCGGCCTGGCGCTCGCGCTCGAGGCGCTCGAGCGTCTCGAGGATGCGGACCCGGGCGACGTCGAAGATCCCGGCGTGGGCTTCAATGCCGATGAACCGGCGGCCCGTCTGCAGACACGCCACGCCGGTCGACGCCGACCCCATGAATGGGTCCAGGATGACGCCGCCCATAGGGGCGAGCAGCTGCTCGAGCATGGCGACCGGCTTGGCCGTGGCGTGAGCTTTCTGTTTGTCGACCGCCTTGCGGATCACGCCAGGCGCGACCGGGCCGGCCATCTTGCGCGCCCCATTGCTTCCCCATGCGAGGAATTCCGTCTGGTTCCGGTAGCGGCCGAGAACGGGGCGGGTCCCTTCCGTCTTATCCCAGACGGCGACGCCTCGCCACGTCCAGCCGCCGGCCTGCAGGGCGTCCGTGGTGGTCGGAAGCTGGCGCCAGTCCGTGAAGACGCCGACCAGACCGCCCTCGGCCGTCGCCTGGCGACACGCGCCAAGCCATAGGGCCGACCAATAGGCATAGCTGCGCTGGTCCCGATTATCGCCGGTGAACTGGTCGTAACGCTTGGCGTCGGCCCGGTTGAGATACTTGGCGTTGGACCCCTGGACGCGGTCGCCCCGGAACTGGCCGCCGGAGCTATAGGGGGGATCGGCGAAAGTGTCCGTCACGCCCTCGAGCGTCGGGAGAACCTCGAGCGCGTCGCCCTGGATCAGGGTCACGGGGCCGAGCTCGAGAACCTGCGACCGGCGGGGAAGCGTCAGGATCGCGGGCGCGGCCATGACGGGAAGGGCAGACGTCATCGCCTGCGCGAGGGCGGAAGGCGGGGCGTTGTCATTGGCGGTGTCGGTCATGGCGTCCAGGCGGGCGAGAGGGATCAGGAGCCATGAGTCTCGCCGGCCAGGTCGCCCGCGTCGCGGCTAGGCCGTTGTGGCGGGCGACCGGCACAACGCGCCCCGGCCGAGGCTGCGCGCCAGGATGGCGTGGCGGACGGCCTGCAGCTCGCGCCGGGCGGCGACGCATCCCTTGCAACCGCTGGCCGCCCGGGCCTGCAGCTGCGCCGCGCGGGCCTGCAGCTCGGCGAGCTCGGGATCTGGCGCAGGCCGAGGCGGCGCGGGCGGGACGGGAGCGATCACGTTGAGGATCGTTCCGCGCGCCACGGGCGGCCTCGGCCAGGGCAGGAGGCGCAGGAGCCGGCCGATCACGGCTAGGGAACCGCGACGGGGGCGACGTTGGCGAGGATTTCGGCGATGCGCTCGAGGGGACGGGACGGGTCCAGGATGCCCTCGCGGGCGAGCAGCTGGACGCCGACGACGGTGTCAGGGTGCGTCAGCTCAATGAACTCGGCCGGGAGGTCGAATTGCTGAATGACGATCTCGAGCTCGATAAGCGGGGCCTTGTCCGGGTCCTCATAGTCGGCGGCCGTGAGCTCGGCGACCTGGCGACGCTTGGCGTTCATGCGCGCGAGCTCGGCGAAGGTCAGGAGCCGGGAAAAGTCGGATTTCGTGACGCGGACGACGGGCGGGGCCGGCGGCGGCGGATCGGCGGGGCGATCCTCAACGCGCCAGGCCCCGTCCGTCCAGGTCAGGATCTCGGAAGCGGCGTCGAAAGCCGGCGCGGGCGGGGCCGACGTCCAGCCGGTCGCGGCCTGGCCGTCCGGGTTGTTCGCCAGGTCCGTCCAGATTCGGCCTTCCTGGTCCGTGTCGGAAGGCGGAAGGGCCGAGGGGTAGGAGCCCGATTTCGTCCAGAGCTGCATGGGTGTTAGTCCTTAATCCGCATGAAAAAGCGGCCTTTCGGCGAGGCCGGATAGAGGGGAAGGGTGATCGCCGGGACGCGGACGTAGGGGGCGCTGCTGTTGAGGTCGCCGTAGAACCGGCCGGCGAGGGCGAAGGCGAGGCCGCTGTTTGCGTTGAAGGCAACGGCGGGAAGGTCGGAAATCGGAACGCGGGTCCAGTTGACCAGGTCGCTCGAGGTGTAGTGCTGGCCGGTAGCGTTGCCGCTGGCGAACAGCCGGATCAGGGCTGTATCGGCCGTGAAGGCGGGGTCGTAGATGACCGCCCCGGTTCCGGCGGA
Source organism: Paracoccaceae bacterium (assembly GCA_027489355.1). GTDB lineage: Bacteria > Pseudomonadota > Alphaproteobacteria > Rhodobacterales > Rhodobacteraceae > Tabrizicola. The sequence goes on from JAIXZY010000040.1 coordinate 18,743, forward strand.
TGCGCCGAAGGCGGCCGGTATCGACGCGCCGAGCTGGCCGAGGGTCGGATGCGCCCATGTCGACCAGGTTTGCCCGCCATCGGCGGAGAACCGGCGGCCATAGACGATGCGCGAGCTCGGGCCGGCGACAGGGCCGAATTCCTCGAGATAGACGGGATATGAGAACTGGTCCGCGCCCGACGGCGCGGCGTTCACAAGGGCCGCCCAAGTCAAACCGTCAACAGAGCGACGGACCTGGCGCGAGGAATTCCAGGCGAGAAAGACGCCGGCGGCGGGGAACCATCGGACGCCGGCCAGCGGCGAGCCGGCCGCGACCCGTTGCGTCCAGTTGATCGCGTCGGGCGACGTGTAAATCTGGCCTTGACGGGTGGCGATGACGAAAAGGCCGAGCTGCGCCGACCAGGCGATGCCGGCGAAGCCGTGAGCGTTTGTGTCGTCGCCCTCCTGGTTGCCGCTGCGCGAAGCCGTGAAGCCGGGAAGGGCGCGAGCGGTCCAGGTCGCGCCCTGGTTCGCCGAGGTGTGGACGTAGGATGTGACTGAGCGATCAAAGTTGCCGTCGCCGTAGTCATAGGTGGTGTCCCGCTCATGGATCACGGCCCAGAGTGTCGGCGAACAGGCAAAGGCAAGGCGGCGGACGGTCGTTTGCGCCGCCAAAGCGCCGCCCGGGAAGGTCGGCGCGGGCGCGAGGTTCGGCCAGGTCATTCCCCCGTCAGTCGACCGGCGCGCCGATGCAAAGGCTGCGCCAGCCGTTTCTTTCGAGAGATAGACGATCCCGCCGGCTGCGCCCGGGTCGGCGACATAGCGCCCCTCGGCTTCGGTGTGGTAGCGCGGAATCTCGGGAAGCGCCGCCGGCGCGCCCGCCGATCCGGGGACCACGGCGCGAGCGATCGGATTGACGCCGTGCGCCTTGACCAGGGCCGGATAGGCCGAGACGTCAGTCAGGACGCTTCCGTCGCAAAGCGCCCATTTCGGGCCGGGGTCGACGGCGAAGGGCTTGACCAGGCCGACCGGCTCGCCGCCCGATCCGGGCGCGCCGATGTAGGGAAAGCGGTTCACGGATCAGGCCTCGGCGTCGCGTTCATGGCCGGTGACGGACACGGCGACCGCGCCCGGGGCCGAGGCCTGGATCTGCAGCTTAAAGCCGGCCGGGATCAGCAGCCTTTGCTCGAGGTCCGGGGCCGCGCCGGCGACCTGGTAGGGGACCGGGTAGTTACGGACGCGCCATCCGCTGTTCGCGCCGGTGACGGTGTCGACCAGGTAGAGGTCCACGAACGCATCGGCGGCCCCGATATTGGCCGCGCGGACGTCGACCACGCGCTCTTTCGAGGCGGGGACCGTCGCCGGGGTCGCGGCGTTGCCGAGGTCGACAAGGGCCGTCGTGGCGACCTGGTTGACGGGTTTCAGAACCTTAAGGGTCCCCATGTGTCACCTGTAGAGGAAGGCCGCCCGCTGCTCGGCGAGCAGGATGGCGGCGTTGATGGCGGGAGCGTTGAGCGAGGCGGCCGAGGCGGCGGCGGCGGCGGCGGCCTGTTCGGCAAGCGTCCGCTGTTCGCCGGCGGCCGTGGCGTGTCCGCCGGCGGTGTTGCGGAAGGCCAGGGCGTCGGCGCGAAGGGCCGTCACGGCCTCCCGGTCGGCCTGTGTAGCGGCGCGATGCTGGCCGGCCGTGTCGCGGGCGGCGCGGGACGCATCCCGGGCCTCGAGCGTCTCGGCCAGAACGTCGCGGCCCTGGTCTAGCGCCGTGAGCTGCGCCAGGGTCGACCCGGCGAGCGCGCCGATGCTCCAATCGGCGTGAGGGCCGGGATCACCGGCGACCGTCACCACCTCGAGCTCGAGCGCGCCGGTTTCCGCGTCATAGGTGCGCAGCTTCACGACGGCGTAATCGGCGGCCGAGAGGGTGCGGCCGAGCAGGAGAAAGGGCGAGGGCGCGAACAGGTCCCGGGTGTCGCCGGCCGTGACCTCGAGCTGCAGGATCGCGCCGACCTCGAGCGTCGCCGGGGTTTCCGACGCCGCGACCAGGAAGCCGAGCTCGGTCAGCCGGCGGATGCGCTCGGCCGCCGGCCCGATGGTTTCATTGATCCGATCCAGCGCCAGGTCGATCCCCTGGCGCGAGACCTCGGCCCATGAAATCTTGATGCCCTCGAGCCCGCGAAACCGGGCGGCGAGCTCCCGGACAAAGCGGTTCCAAAAGGCTTCATCGATCACCGTGTCGCCGTTGGCGAGGAAGGCCGATTCCAGAGACTCCTGCATGGTCGCGGCGCGGCCTTAGCTGGCGTCGAAGGGCGAGGGCGGAAGCGCCGTCGCCGATCCGATGGCGTCGGCCGGGAAGGTCGCCAGGACGCTCCCCTTGATCCGGTGCCGGTGCATGGGGAGCAGCTCGCCGCCCGGGATCGGAACCGGGCGGGTCAGCTGGACGGAATAGGTTGCGTCGGCGGCATAGGCCGGCGCGGCGGCCGAGGCGGCGGCAGGCTTGGAACGGCGGGTCGTCATGGTCGCGGGTCCTTAAGAGGTATGCGCGAGCGCGTAGCGTTCGGCGACGTGGAAGGTGATCAGCGGGTTGTCGGTCAGGCCCCTTGTGCGGATCTTGAACTGGCTAACCGGGGCGGCCGTGTTGAAGCGCCAGGTGCGCAGGATCGCCTTGGGATCGGGCGTCGGCTGATCCGTCACGACGTCGGCCGTCTCGAGCGTGGCGAAGGTCGCCCCGCAAAGCAGCTCGGCGATGCAGTCGTGCCTGGCCTCGTCATAGTTTTCGAGGCGGGCCGTGACCTCGATACGCGAGCAGGGGCCAGGCAGAACGTGCGCCTTGGAGACGTGCTTAAAGTCCGTCCGGGGCCGCGTCGTGCGGACCTCGGAGGATGCGCCGACGCTGAAACCGGGCATGACGTCCGTGGTTCCGAGCAGGACCACGCGCAGCGCCAGGATCGGCGGGAGGCCGTTGATCAGGGTGTCCGGGTAGCTCTTGAGCGGACGCCACGAGCCGTCCGCCAGCTGGACCTCATAGAAACGCTCGGTCCCCGGCGGCGTCGCAACGTCGCTGTTGATCCAGACGGACGCGATGCCGTTCTCGAGCTGCAAAGGCTGCAGCGCGATTTCGACCCGGGCCGCCTCGAACTGCGCGACGTGAAGCGTAAACGGAATGTCGCGGGCGACGTCGCCTTGGAACCACGCGCCGTCCGTCGAGTAGAACAGCGAGCCGTTGACGTTCTTGTTGCCCGAAACGGTGGCGATGTGGTGGTTGCCGGCCGTGATCAGGGCGAAGGCGTAGCGGCGGCCTTTCTCGAGATAGGTCAGCGGAAGGGCGACCTTCGTGAGCGTCGGCCAGGTTTTCAGGTCGGCGGCCGGGACCGTCACCTTGGCGATGGCGGCGTCGATCCGGGGCTTACCGCCCTCGGTTTCCAGGATGACGACGGTAACGTCGCCAGTCTGCGCGACGCGCGTGAGCGGGAGCGAGATGGCCGAAACCCAGGCCGCTTCCGAGGCCAGGAACGTCTGCGCGACCAGGGAGCCGTTGACGCCCTCGGTAACGGTGATGTGCTCCCAATAGGGTTCCTCGTAGTAGTCGACCCAATACTGTTGAAGCCGGATAATCCGGTGATCGACCAGGGCGTCGGCCCGATGTTCCGGGGCGACGATCCAGGTTTCGCCCGCGCGCGACAGCGTCGCCGAGGTCGGATCATACTGGCCGGACTGCCACCATGCGCTGTTAGTGCATTGGTGCATTTCGGAACCGAACTGGACAACCTCGCGCGTCCGGGTCCGCTGGACGATTTGCGTGGTCTGATACTGATATTGAGACAGCGACATTTCGGCGTCGCGGCCGTCCATCTTGATCCGGTCGACCTCAACGAACTTGGGCAGGACGAAATCGCCGCGCTTGATCACCGTGGGGTCGATGGCGTTGGCGAGCGCCAGCTGCGACACGCGGACGGCCGCCGGCGCAAAGCGGATGCCTTCGCGGACGGTCGCCAGGTTGTCCGGGTGTGCGGTGTCCGTTTTCGCCGGCGTCAGGAAGCGGTCGGCCTCATAGCTGTTGAAAGTCGCCGGGAGCTCGGCGAGCTCTTTCAGGCGAGCGACGTCGCGGGCGACCTCGAGAACCAGGCCGGTCGACGCCAGGCCGCGAACCTGCGCCGAAAGGCCGGCCAGGTTGGTATCGAGGACGTCCAGCCGGGAACCGGCCTGGCCGCGCCAGGTCTGCAGGCCGCGCAGCTGCTCGGAATTGCCCTGGACGCTGGCGAGCTTGTTGTCCTCGCGCATGATGACGCTTTCGACGCCGGCGGGCGTCAGGATCACGTCGGCGATGGCGAGCAGGTTGGCGTCGATGGCCGGGGGCTTGGGATCGGAGCTTTCGACGCCGGGGACCGTGTCGACGTTGGCGAACCGGCGGACTTGCGTGGCGACCATCTGGCCTTCGGTCGTTTCCGTGTCGACGTCGACCAGGAACGTCCGGGCCTCAACGCCGGCGTCGCTTTCGGTTCCCCACGCGACGATGGTGACAACCTTGCGGGTCACGGCCGGGAGAACCGTGATCAGGTCCAGGATCACGCCGCCGACGTCGTCGCGGAAAAAAACTTTTCCGTTCTCATAGAGCCGGCCGCCGCCGACCGTCACCTGCGCGGCCGACGTCTGCAGGGCTTGAAAGCCGGTGTAGCGCCGGCCGTTATCGATCCCGTCGCGGACGACGTGATCCAGGCTTTCGCGCGCGAAAAGCCCGATATTGTTGAGGTCCTGGTCGGAAACCTGCTGGTTCGCGTGGATTTTGACGATGCGTTCGCCCATGTCGGGAGCTCCTAGAGGGATCGGGAAACAAGGCCGCCGAACCGGACGGACCCATCAAGCGGGATGCGGTCGCCGAACTGACGCGGGCGGGTAGTCGCGCCGTCGACCAGGACGCGGTCGCGGTGCGCTTTCGAGCTGCGAACGGCGGCCAGCGCGGCGGCCAGGTTCGCGGTGTCGTGAGGGGCCGCGACGGCGCGGCCGGCGATCCAGCGGCGCGCGACGGCGGCGCGACGCTGCAGGCGGCCAGGCGCGCGGACCATGAGCGTCGCGGTAAAGGCCGGCGGGCCGAGACGGGCGTGGCCGGCGAAGCTATGGGCGCGGACCCACGGGCCGTCCCGCTTGCCGTCCTGCAGGAGGACGCGGTCGTAGAGCAGGGCCGACCCCTGGTCCCGCATGGCGAACCGGCGGCCAGGACCTCGGCCGGCGAACTGCGCGGGGCCGGCCTGGCCGGGCGCGGCGATCCGATCATGGGCGACCTCGCGCGGCTCGAGGCCAGGCGAGACGGTGTCCAGGTGCAGCCGGCTTTCGGCGTGAGAATAGGACCGGCGCAGGGCGAAGGTGACGACGCGGGGCGGCGAGACGGGCGCGGCCATGAACGCGCGGCCGAGGAAGGCGCGGCCCGCATAGAGGGCCGGGGCCTTGCCGCCCGGGATGAAAACGCGGTCCAGCTCGAGCGCCTCGGCCTGGCGCGTCGTGGTTTCGACCCGGGCGCGGCGCAGGGGCGTGACCTGGTCGCCGTCGACCAGGACGGCGCGGCGGCCATAGAGGCCCTCGCCTGCGTCGAAGCCGGCAAACATTCGGCCGGCGAAGGCGCGGGCCGATCCGGCGAAGGCCTCGGCGCGGGCGGTTCCGGTTTCGCGCGCCAGGTAGACGCGGATCTGCGGCATACGGGCGAGCCACGCGTCCCGGGTCGCCTTGTCGACCACGGGCGTCGCAAACAGACGGGTCGACGGGGTCACGGCCTGGCGCAGCTGCGCGCCGGCCTCGGCCAGGTGACGGGCGACGCCCTCGAGCGTTCCCTTGATCCGGTGAAGGTCCGGGGAGGCCGCCACGGCCGCGCGCTTGCGCAGGACGTCCCAGGACGGATTCCAGACGTCGACGCTCAACGCGTTCGCCAGCCAATCCAGGAGGGCCTCGTCGCAGGTGAGCGGGTCCCAGGAGCGGCCGACCAGGTCGGCGGGGAAGGCGGCGCGACGGGCCGCGCCGGCGGCCGAAACGGCGCGCATCAATGCCGTCGCGCTCGGTGCCATGAGCGAACCGGCCGGGGTCATTGCGGGGCCTCGACAGTGACGTTGACCGCGCCGAGCTCGGCGACGCCATCGGGGCCGGGGTCGACCGTCTCGGCCGGGGCGGCGAGGCGGACGTTGTCGGCGGCGGCCAGGTGAAGGGCGGCGGCGATCCCGGATCGCGTGAGGCGAAGGCCGATCCGGCGGCGGCCGGCGGCATAGGCGGCCAGGCGCGCGGCGGCCTCGGCGGCGACCAGGTTTCGGTCGGGACCAGGCGCGACCTCGACAACGGCCGAGACGTCGACCGTGATACGCGACGCGGGGCGGACGGCGACCGTGTCGGTAAGGGCGCGGATCGGGCGCGCGTCCAGGGCGACGCGGACGCGGTCGGCGAGCTCGAGCCCGTCAACGCCGGCCCGGGGAAGGATCACCAGGAGAACCTGGCCGGGGTCGACCAGGCCGCTCGCATGATTGAGGGCCTGCGCGTCGGCGACGTCCAGGCCGGCCGAGAGGGCGGCGAAGACATAGGCCCCGGGCGTGAACGGCGAGGCCGCTTCCGGTGCCAGGGCGATCCGCCGGCGGAAGCGGGCGTCGTCCTCGCCCTCGAGCCGGCGGATGCCGATATGGGCGTAATAGGTCGCGGCCAGGTGATCCAGGACCGCGCCGGCGGCGAAGGCCAGCGAGACGCCGCGCGCCTGGTCATTGATGGCCGTGAGGTTGAGGAATTCCCGGTAAGCGTCCTCTTGCTCGAGGATGACCAGGGGGTCGCTTTCCAGGTCCAGAACGGACGTATCCAGGCCGACCGCCGCCATGCGGGCGCGCAGGCTTTCGAGCCGCGCGGCCAGGATCGGCTCGTAACGCGGCTGCAGGAGCTCAAACGCCGGGAGGCGCGAGAGGTCCAGCGTTTCGGCGTAGGGAAGGGCGGCGCTCATGTGTCCGCCCATGTCGCGGGCGATCCGGGGAGGGCGCGAGGGGGGCGCGTTGTGACGGGCGGCCGGCACAACGCCACACGGCCGGAAGGGCCGGCGGGGATCGGCCGCGGATCTCGGCCTGGACCGGAAAGCGGGCGACGCCGCCTAGGATGCGGCCAGGATCGCGCAGGAACCGGGGCGCGAGGCCTGGACGTCCAGACAGGCCCGAAAGCGGACTTTGCCGCCAGCGGGCCGGAAATCGGCCTTAGCGGCCATCGACGGAAACGTGAGCTAGGACGCGGTCGGCCAGGGCGTCGCGGTCGCCGTCCGTGAGGCCTAGCAGCCGGCGGGCCGGATAGCGGATGCGGGGCGATCCGGGTTGATCGCGCGAAACCAGGTCGACCAGGCCGAATTGGTGAACGCGGGCGATAGCCGAGGAACTGGCGCGCCGGAAGCCGACCGCGACCCGGTCGCCGGTCGCCTCGAGGACGCCGAGCTCCCGCGCCCGCGCCAGCTTGGCGAACATGGGGCCGGCCGCCGCCTGGCGTCGAAGGGAGCCCTTTTTGTCGCGCATGGTCCGGGGCTTCCTCGGCTCGAAAGCCGAGCCGTCCGGGTTGAGGTTCGCCTTGATCCGGGATCGCTGCGACCGCGCCAGGTCCGTTCCCATCGCTCGCGCCAGCTGGCGACGCTGGCCGGGCTCGAGCTGCGCCAGGACCGCGCCGGCCCATGCCTCAACGGCGGTTAGGTCGCTCATGGGAAATCGGCCCCATCGGGCGCTTGCCATTGCGCGACCTGTTCGCCGGCGACGTGAAGGGTCCAGGTGCGCACGTCGCCGCGATCCTCGAAAGGCTCGGGAAGGTGGCGGACGTCGCAGCCGGTCCCGTCCGGGCGGCGGATCACCTGGACGCGCTCGCTCACGTCGACCTTGATTTCCAGGTCAACCTTGCCGGCGTCCAGGAGCTCGGCGGCAAAGGTGATCGCCTCGGCGTTGCTGGCGTAGCTTTGCAGGCGCTCGCGCTCATAGACGCCCATCCAGGCGAGCAGCGGGACCATGACGGCGTCAGGATGGCCGGCGAAATCCCAGAGCTGCAGCGTGATCTTGTAACGATACTCGAAAGACAGGCCGGCGGCGGCCGTGCAAGCGATCCGCCCTTCGTCGGCGAACAGCTGCAGCCGTTCCGGCTCGCGCTGCAGGACCGGCAGGGCCTCCTGCATCCATTTTCGCAGGCTCTCGAGCTTTTTCATGCGGCGATCCGGGAAGCCGGCCAGCGGACCAGGTCGGCCAGCTGGTCGCCGGCGAGGAAGGCGCGGACGGGATCGGTGTTGCCGGCGAAGCGGTAGCTTTCGCCGTGATCCCATGCGTCGCCAGGCGCGTCGCCGCGCAGGGTCCAGCCGCGACCGGCGCGGGCGGCGGCGATGACGCCGGGGTCGCAGAGATCCAGGTCTCGCCAGTTGAGCGGGGCGGGGTCCAGGCCGACGACGCCGATGCACGGGCCGTTGGCGTCGCCAGAGAACCGGGAGCCGAGCAGGCCGAGGACGCGGTCGGACGGGACCACAAGGTTGAGGAATAGGGCCGGATGCGCCGAGGCGGCGCGCGGCTCGGCGTTGCGGGCGAGCTCGGCCCCGTTGAAGAACACGACGCGGCGAACCTTGCGGCGGACCTTGGGAAGGGCGAGCAGCGCCACGCGGGTCCCTAGGCTATGGGCGACCAGGTCGACGCGGCCAGGCTGCGCCCGGATCAGCTCGGCCAGGCGCTCGGCCTCTTTCTCGGCGCGCGACCAGGCGTCCCGGTAGGGATGCAGCTTGCCGCGAAACCAGGCCGCGCCGAAGGCCCGGGCCGATTGCAGGAGCGACAGGATCGGATGCGAAAGCCGGAAGCCGACCGGGCATGAATACCAGGCGAAGCCGATGACCTGGCGTCCGGTGATCGCCGCCATTTCCTCGAACCACGGGCGCGGATCGTTCGGCCCGCCGACGTTGGCGGGGTCATACATGAAGCCGTGAACGGCGATCACGGGAAGCGGCGGCGAGGACACGGGATCAGACCAGGGGGTCGACGGGTTCGGCCAGCGTCGGGACCGGGGCCGGCGGCGCGGGCCTGCTCGAGGGCGCGACCAGGTCGCCGGGCCGGATGATCACGACAACGGGCGCAGGCGTGGCGCTCGAGGTCGGCGCGACGACGGACGGGGCGCAGGCGATCACGGGGACGGGACGGCCGGTGGCGAGCTCGGCCAGGGCGGCCCGGCCGCCTTCGCTCACGCCGCTGCAATAGGCGGCATGGATCGCCCCGGGCGAGGCGGCGCAGCTGGCGAGGGCGATTGACGCGGCGACAGCCAGGAGGCCGACCAGGGCGGGCGAGACGACGGCGGCGAGCAGCCGGATTTCACGGTCAAACATGGGCGGGACCTTTCGGGATTGACGTTCGGGCGGGGGACGGGAGGGCATGGCCGGCGGGGCGTCAGATTTCGCCGAGGGCCGAGAGGTAGAGGTCCAGGAGGGCCTCCTCCTCGAGCCGCTTGGCCTTGTCCTGCTTTCGGATGCGGACGATTTTTCGCAGCGTCTTGACGTCGAAGCCCTCGGCCTTCGCCTCGGCGTAAACCTCATGTTGCGCGGCCAGGGCGGCGTCCCGTTCCTCCTGCAGGCGCTCAACCCGCTCGAGGATGGTTCGCAGCCGGCCCTGCGCGGCCGAGGTCAGGACGTCGGGCGAGGCGTCGAAGGCGGCGTCGGTGGCGGCGGGGGCGTTGTCGAAGGCCATGAGCGGAGATCCGGGACTGGAGCGAGGAAGGGTGACGCGTTGGCGTGTTGACGCGTTGGCGCGTTAGAGCTTGCCGGTCGTGTCGAAGCGTTCGGCCGGGTCGAAGCCGAACCGATCGATCCAGGCGGCGCGGCCGTTGTCGTAATGAAAGCCCTCGCGCCCTTCCCTCATGTCGACGTGCAGGAAGGTCGCGCCAAAGCCGATCCCGGAGAAACCGGCCCGGACGGCGAAGCGGGCGAGCTGGACCGGGTTGTGGCGATCCAGGGCGATATCGGCCGCCATCGCCAGCATATGCTGCGACCTGGACGCGCCCCGGACCCGGCGATTACGGACGGGGCAACGCCGGGCCGACGTGATGCGCAGCGGCGCGTCCATGAGGTCGCGGAGGCGCTGCAGGGCGTCCAGGAAGCGGACGTCGTGGAAATACTCGCCGGCGCATCCGCCATCGCCGGGGGCGCAGCGGCATTTGAGCTCGGCGACGCTGAAATTCGGCCAGCGGCCTTGATCCCATGACACGGTCGCCGGGCTCTTGTGGAGCCGCTTGGGGAGGGCCTGGCCGTAGCGGGGACGGACGGGCGGGCCGGCTTCCGGGGCCGAGGGCGCGGCCGGGGCGTCGGCGGGGGCGGTGGCGGCGAGCTGCGCGCCGCAAGTGGGGCAGGAGCGGGTCATGGCGCGATCACGCGCCGAGGCGGCCGGGGAGGCTAGAGGGGCGCGTTGTGCCGGGCGGCCGTCACAACGCCGGGCGGGCCTAGCGGTCGCGCTCGAGCGCGCCCTCTATCCGCTCGATTCCTCTTTCGATGTTGCGGGTTCTTTCGTCCAGGCGCGCCACGGTGCCGTCCGTGATCGGGGCAATAGCGGCCTCGAGCGTCGCCAGGCGGGAATCGGCCTTGGCCGCCCAGCTGATAGTCGCCACGGCCTGCAGGATCACCGTGATCAGGACGGAAATGGTCGCGGTGTTGAGCTTGAAACCGGCCGCCGGCGCGGTGGCGACGGCGATAGCGGAAGGGGGCGGCGGCTGGTCGGTCATTGCGGGGTCAATCCCAAAGCTGAACTAGGGGCGCGGTCGCCGGGGCGACGGCCGAGCCGGGTATGGTGACGGCCGTTCCGGCCGGGAGGATCGGGCCGAGGGCGGCCAGGCCAGGCGAAGCGACCAGGACGGCCTCAACGGTCGCGGGGCCGCCGGCGACGGCGCGCCAGACGACGGCGTCCAGGGTTTCGCCCTCGCGCGACGTCTCGACCAGGTCGGCCATTAGAGGGCCTCGATAATCGACCGGGGCCGGCCGATAAGGTCATTGACCGCCCATCGGTAGTTTCGGCGGTGAACCTCGGCGACGCCCTCGAGCTCGTCGGCGCGATCATGGCCGGCCAGCGTGGTTCCCGCGTCGCGGACCCGGTCGGCCAGGTCGGCGGCCGTGAGGCTGGCGACGGCGCGCAGATAGAGCGAGGTCGACCAGGCCAGGTCCCCGAACTTGTCCGGGCCGCGCGGGTTCGGGACGTCCTCGAGCTTGGCGATCCCGGCGAGCTCCTGGCCTTTGCGCCAGGCGGCGAGCTCCTGGCCGATGCCAAGGACGGCGGCCAGGGCGGAATCGCGCAGGCGAACAGGGGTCACGGTCGGATCGATGCGGACGCCCTCGCGCAGGGCGGCCAGGTCGACGTCGGGAAAGAAACCGTCGCCCGGGATCGGTTGGGGGGCCGGCTGGTCAGCTGCGCTCGGGAGTGAGACAAAACCGCTCATGATGGTGGCGAGCTCCTGACTATGCCGGCCCCGCCGGTCGTTGGCCGCCTCGGCTACGGCGGTGGGGGGAAGGTTTGAGAGGATCGGGCCGAGGCCCCTTCCTCAACCTTCCCCGCCGCCGAGCGCCGGGGGGCGAGCTTGGGGCCTAGGCGTCGTTTGCCGGGGCCGGGGTTTCGGGAGCCGGGGGCGTGTCGGAAGCGGGCGGCGTCGCCGAGGCCTTCACCTCGCGCTCGAGCCGCTCGATTTCTTTTTTCACGCCGGCGGCGGGGTTGAGCTGCAGGGCGCGGCGCAGCTCGGCGAGGGCGGCGATGGCCCCGGCCTGGCGAGCGCCGGCGATTCCGTTCTCGCCGAGCTGCTCGAGGCGGCTGGCGAGCTCGAGGCCGAGGGCCTTGTGGACCTTGGCGCGGACCTGGTCGGGCATATCGTGATCGGCCGTCAGCTCGGCGACCTCATTGAGGATCGCAGCCGGGAAGGCTTGGCCGTCGCGCAGGGCGGCCAGGGCGGCCTCGGCGATTTCCTCGGCGACCAGGACCGCCGGTTGACGGTCGAAGCGTTCCGGCATGGCGAGGCGGTGGCGCAGGACATACTCGGCCAGGGGGAGCGCGCCGGCGAAGTCGCCGGTGTCGATACGCCAGACCATGACCGTCGCCAGGACTTCGTCCTGGATCGGCGCGCCGGAGGCCAGGATGCCGTCGACCCAAGCGGCGTATCGCGGCAGGAGCTCGCGCTTGAGCTCAATCTTGCGCTCGACGGACTGGATCGCCTTGAGGCGGGCGCGATCCTCCTGCAGCTGCAGGAGGATTTGCGCCAGGGCGGCGGCGCGAGGGCCGACGTCGCCGGCCTCGAGCGCGCCGGCCAGGCGGCTTCCCAGGAATGTCCCGCCGGCGCGGCCGAGGGCGGCAGCCTGCGCAGCGGCCAGGGCCATCGCGGGGGAGGCAGCGGCGGCGAGGATGCGCTCACGGTTGCGGCGGACTAGGGACATTCCCGGGTTTCCTTTCTAGCGTGTTGACAGGTTGACGCGTTGGCGACCGGCTTAGTCGCCGGTTGCCGGGGTGACGCCGAAGACGATGTTTTCGGCCAGGGCGGCGCGGCCGAAATCTTCGATGACGTAGGCGTCGTTGGCGCTCTCGAAGTTGTCGATCCGGTCCAGCGACGGGTTGTCGATCACGCGCCGGCGGCGAGCGCCTTCCTGCGTGTAAATCGACAGGTTGTCATAGGTGGTGATCAGGACCGTCCCGGCCGGGAAGAAGGGGACGCGGACGGCCGGGAGGCCGCCGACCCGCTTCTGCGACACGATCACGTCCCGGGCGAGCTGTTCGGTCGGAGCCTGCGCGGTGTTGACCAGGGGGAAATACTTGTCGTGCAGGAGGTCGCGGCCGAGGATGGCGACCAGGTCGGTATCCTCCTGGTGCCAGGTGTCCAGGGCGGTGATCAGGTCGAAAACCAGGGCGTCCAGGTTCTCGTAGTCCAGGCCCGCGCCGATGTTGACCTTCGTGGCGTCGCCCTTGCTCCCGGCGGCCAGGACGCGTTCCGGCGCGTGGTCGCGGATATGCTGCAGCCAGCCCTTGTTGACGTCCTCGCCGTTCGGGTTTTCGTCGCGGTCGGTATTGGCGGCGACGCTGCGACCGTTGAAGCCGATACGCATCTTGTCGCGGGCCTGCGCCTTGATGATGGCGTCGCGCAGCTTGGTCTCGAAATCCGGGAACTTGGCCCAGGCGTCCAGCTGCGCATACTTGATGTGCGTGTCGAAATCCGTCTTTTCGCAGCGGTAGCGGAAGCCCTCGAGATTGGAGACGTCGCGCGTGGTGCGCGCGGTCCCGCCGGCGGTATTGGTGCGGCCGGCGATCAGGCCAGAGACGCCGAGGCCGAGGCGCTCGCCCTCCATTTCCCGGACGGTCGCCAGGTTGATCCGCGACAGGAATTCGGAGCTCTCGGCGATCTTTTGCTCGAGGCGCTGCTCGATTTCGGGCGCGACGGTGAAGGTCGACGCCACGGCCTCGGCCGGGATGGCGTTGAGCAGCGCGATCTGCGCCACAAAGGTCATGAAACGGGCGCGGGTTTCGTTACGCATTTTCGGGGTTCCGGGATCTAGGAAAAGACAGGGGGCGGGAGGTCAGGGACGGGCGGGGCGGGGCCTAGCAGTCGGTGCGGAATTCGGCCGGCGCGCCGGTCGCGGCCGGGCGGCGCGGGGCGGACGGGGCTTCCTCGGCCTCGAGCTCGCCGCGCAGCTTGGCGAAGTCCTGGCGCAGGGCGGCCGTGTCGGCGGCCGAGGCCTTGCCCTGCGCTTCGACGGCCGAGGCGAGGACGGCGATGGCCTGCGCGAACTGGCCGAGGTTGGCCGTGTCGGCCTGGACGGTCGCGGCGACCGGAGCCGGGGCGGCGGCCGGCGCAGCGGTCGCGGCGACCGGAGCCGGGGAGGCGACCGGAGCCGGGGAGGCCTGGCCGAGGACGGCGAAAATCTGCGCCAGGAGCGAAGGCTTGTCGCCGCCGGCGGCCGGGGCTTCCTCGGCCGGGGTGACGTCCAGGACGTGATCGCCGGCGGCCGAGAACAGGTTGGCCGGGTCCTGTTTGCGAGCGGCCAGCGGGCTCGCCGCGCCCTTGGACGCGGCGAAGGTCAGCATTTCGGTTCCGAGCGAGGCCGGGCTGTCCGTCACGGCCAGGCCGACCAGGTAGGCCTTGCCGGTGCCGGCGAAATTCGGGTTGACCTCGATAGAGGTGAACAGCTTTTGGCGCTTGGCGTTGATGGCGAGCAGCTGGTCGGTTGGATCGATCTGCGCGAACAGACCCCGGCGCTTTTCCTTTTTCCCGTTAAGCTCGATTTCGACGTCGCGGGCCTCGAGCGCCAGGACGTCGCCATAGGCGTTGAAGGGCGGTTCCGGCGAGAAGCCGCGCAGGTGCTCCATATTGACCCGGGCGGCATAGGTGGCGGGCGCGTAGCTGGCCGCCATTTCATCGATCCAGCCGCGCGAGATTTCGCGGCCGTCCGTGGTCGCGCCTTCAACGGCGATGCAGAAAAAGCGGGTCTTGGCCATCTGGTCCTCGAGGTCGGTTGCCGGCGAAGCGGCGAGCGGGGCGATTGATCGCCTGCAGTCACGCGGGACCGGGGCCTCGGCTCAACGGGGGCGCGTTGTGGCGGGCGGCCGGCACAACGCGGCGCGCGTGTAGAGTGGCCTCGGCCTGCGCAGTTTCTCGGCGTGAAAGAGCCGACCCCGCCCGCGCCGACGCCCATAGACGCCCGCCGAGAGGCGCGGTGGCTCTATTGGCAATGCTGGCGTCTGGTCGACATTGCCGAAAAGCTGGCCTTGCCGTTGTCGACCATCGCCAGTTGGAAGGCGCGCGACAAATGGGATGACGCGTCGCCGCTGGAGCGCATGGAAGGGATCACGGAAGCCCGCTACGTCGCCCTGGTCAACAAGCCGGTCAAAACCGGCGGCGATTACAAGGAAATCGACCTCCTAGGACGCCAGGTGGAGCGGTTCGCCCGCGTCCGCCGCTATGAGGCCCCGGGCGGCCATGAGGGCGACCTCAACCCCAAGGTGGCGAACCGCAACGCCGGGCCGAAGAAGAAGGCGGCGAAGAACAGCTTTAGCGCCGAGCAAGTCGCCAAGCTGGTCGCGGCCTTTGATCAGGGCCTTTTCGGCTATCAAAGACGTTGGGCGGACGCCGGGGATCAGCGATCCCGCGTGATCCTGAAAAGCCGACAGATTGGCGCGACCTATTACTTTGCGCGCGAGGCTCTTATTGACGCCCTGGTCACGGGCCGAAATCAGATTTTCTTAAGCGCCTCGAAATCGCAGGCTCACGTCTTCCGCTCTTACATTGTCGAGTTTTGCAAGAGCGTCGCGGACGTTGAGCTTAAGGGCGATCCTATCGTCCTGGACCGGGGCGAAGGCCAGGAGCCGGCAACGCTCTATTTCCTCGGAACCAATGCCAGGACGGCGCAGAGCTATCACGGCAATCTGTATTTCGATGAATTCTTTTGGGTTTACGGCTTCGCCGAGCTCGAAAAAGTCGCGTCCGGGATGGCCGTTCATAAGAAGTGGCGCAAGACTTACTTTTCGACGCCTAGCAGCGTGAACCACGGGGCCTATCCCTTCTGGACGGGCGCGCTTTTCAACAGAAAGAAAGCCAAGGCCGACCGCGTCGATATTGACGTAACTTGGGCGAACCTGCGCCACGGCCAGGTCGGGCCGGATCGGAAGTGGCGTCAGATTGTGACGGTCACGGACGCCGAGGCCGAGGGCTGCGATCTTTTCGACATTGCCGAGCTGCGCGACGAATACAGCGCCGACGATTTCGCCAACCTCTTTATGTGCGAATTCGTGGACGACGCCCTGAGCGTCTTTCCGCTCGCCGAGCTGCAGCCGTGCATGGTCGACGCTTGGGAGGTTTGGGACGATTTCGCCCCGCTGCGCGAGCGTCCCTATGGCGAGCGGCCGGTCTGGATCGGTTACGATCCGTCGCACAAGGGCGACAGCGCCGCGCTTGCGATCCTCGCGCCGCCCTCGGCCCTTGGCGGCCCGTTCCGGCTGCTCGAGAAGGCGCAATTCCGGGGAATGGATTTCGCCGGCCAGGCCGACGCGATCCGCCAGGCCTGCGACCGCTATAACGTCCAGTATATCGGGATCGATGCGACCGGCCTCGGCCAGGGCGTCTATCAGCTGGTCAAGGCGTTTTTCCCGGCCGCGCGGGCGATCAACTATAGCGCCGAGGTCAAGAACCGCCTGGTCCTGAAGGCGAAAGACACGATCACGCGCCGCCGGTTCCAATTCGACGCCGGCGCGACGGACGTGGCGAGCTCGTTCATGGCGATCCGCAAGGCCGTGACGGACGGCGGACGCCAGGCGACCTATGAGGCCGGCCGATCCGAGGAAACCGGTCACGCGGACCTGGCATGGGCGATCATGCACGCCCTGGACAATGAACCGCTCGAGGCCGGCTATGCCGGCGCGGGCTCCCGATCCTTCATGGAGTTTTCCGAATGACAGACCAGGCCCCTCCCCTGCCCTCGGCCGAGGTCGCCGACGCCGCCGCTCGAGGCGCTCACGCGTTCGCGTTCGGCGACCCGGAGCCGGTTCTCGGCCGGGGCCTGCTGGATCACCTCGAGTGCTGGCAGAACGGCCGATTTTTCGAGCCGCCGGTCAACATGGCCGGGCTTTCCAAGGCGCGTCACGCGTCGACCCATCACGCCAGCGCCATCGCCATTAAGGTCAACCTGCTCGCGTCGACCTTCCGGCCGCATCCGCTCTTGTCCCGGGCCGCTTTCGAGGGCCTGGCGCTGGACTACGTCACCCTCGGCAACGGCTATCTCGAGCGCCGCGACAACCGCCTGCGCGGCCCGGCCAGGCTCGAGCGTCCGCTTGCGCGCTATATGCGCCGAGGGCTGGATCTGGAGACCTATTTCCAGGTCGCCGGGACGGGATCGCTCGGCCTGGCCGGCGTCGGGAGCGGCAAGGTCGAACATGAGTTTAAGCGGGGCTCGATTTGTCACCTGCTCGCGCCCGATATTGACCAGGAGGTCTATGGCCTCCCGGAATACCTAAGCGCCCTGCAGTCGGCGCTCCTGAATGAGAACGCGACCCTGTTTCGGCGTCGCTATTACCTCAACGGGAGCCACGCGGGCTTCATCCTTTACATGACGGACGCGGCGCAGACGAACGACGATGTCGACGCCCTGCGCAAGGCCCTTAAGGACGCCAAGGGGCCGGGCAATTTCCGAAACCTGTTCATGTATGCGCCGAACGGCAAGAAAGACGGGGTGCAAATCCTCCCGGTCGGCGACGCCGCCGCCAAGGATGAGTTTCTCGGGATCAAGAACACGACGCGCGACGACGTCCTGGCCGCGCATCGCGTCCCGCCGCAGCTGCTCGGCGTGGTTCCGACGAACGCCGGCGGGTTCGGCAAGCCGGGCGAGGCCTTGGCCGCTTTCGAGCTGCTCGAGCTGCGCCCGCTGCAGAGACGATTCCTGGCCGTCAATGACTGGATCGGGGCCGAGGTTGTCGCCTTCGACCCGCTCGAGGCCGTCCAGGGCGGCGCGCAGGCGGCCTAGGCCGGGATCTGGCGCAAGAGACACGACAACGGCCCCGGGAGCGATCCCGGGGCCGTTTTGCTGCGCCAGCTGGCCTAGAGCTCGGCGAGGCCGTCTATGGCGTCGTCCAGGCCCTCTAGGGCCGTGTCGAGGGTGTCGGCCGCCTCACTCATGGCCTGGCCGCGCTCGGCCTCCTGCAGGCTTTCCGGGAGGTTCTCGAAAGCCTCCCGTTCCTCGGCCGCCGCCTGGTCCAGGAGCTCGCGCGCCTGGCCTATCAGCTCGAGGGCCGAGGCGATTGTCTTCCGGCGCGCGGCGTTCACGCGTCCAGGCCTCCCGGGAGGCCGCCGGGAAAGACGGTGTAGACGTTGGACGCCCTCGAGCCGTCCGCCCGGTGTCGGCGCTCAACCTGGACCAGGCCGGCGGCCTCGAGCGCCTGGACCGCGCGGCGGACGCTGACCTCGGAGCATCCGACCCGGGCGGCGACGTCGGCCAGGCGCGGCCAGGTGCGGCCCTCGGCGTCGGCCCGGTCGGCCAGGGCCTCGAGGACCGACCTTTGCCAGCGGACCAGGCCCGGGACGTGGCGGGCGGCGTTGTAGTGCGACCGGCTCAACCGGCCCCCTCCCCTGCCCTCCCGGCCAGCGCCTCGGCCTCGCCCTCGCCGGTGCCGATGATCACGGCCAGGACGGAATCGGGCGCGCCGTCCAGGTATAGGGTGACGGGTTCGCCGTAGGGGTCGACCACGGGCGTTGACGGGTCCAGCTGGCCGAGGGCGGCCAGGACGTCGGCGACGGTGAGCTGCTCGGCCATGATCAACGCTCGCCGAGCGGCTTCATGCCGCGCGCGGCCAGGATCGCGTCCAGGCCCTCCCCTATCAGGTGCTGGATCGTGACGCCCTCGTCCAGGGCGAGCATATGCAGCGACCGGCGGGCGGCCGGCGAGAAATAGCCCCCCACCATGACCTTCCCCTCGCGCGCCTTGGCCTTGCTCGAGGGCGCAGCGGCGACGGCCGGCGCTTCATCGATCGATTGCGCCGAGGCCTTGGGGGCGTTCCCCCTCAATCCCTGAAATCGGCTCATTTGGCTTTCCCCTTGTTCGGTTGACGTGTTGACAGGTTGACGCGCTCGCGCGTCCAGGTCCAGAGCGCCGCGACCTCGGCGGCGGCCTTGCCGGCCGGGTCGACCTCGCCGGCCGTGCGGCCCGCCCCGGTGGCGTGGTGATAGGCGGCGCGCTCGCTCATGGTCACGGGCGCGAGCTCGAGGCCGAAACCCCGGATCAGCTCGGCCGCCTCGGCGTAGAGCTTGGGCGCGCGGATCGGGCCGGCCGTGAAGACGACAAAGCCGGGCTTGCCGCTCACGCGGACCAGGTCGGCGGTTTGCTGGACGGCGGCCAGGTCGAAACCCCGGGGCCTGCAGGGAACCAGGATCAGGTCGGCCGCCCTGCAGGCCGCCGCGCTCATGCTATCGGCATGGGGCGGGGTATCGATGACGACTAGCTCGGCCCCTAGGGCGGCGGCCTGCTCGAGCTTCCTGGCGAGCAGCGGAGGCGACGCGCAATCGATCACGTCGGGTTCGGCCGCCTCGCGCCAGGTCGACCAGGTCGACGCGGTCGCTTGCGGGTCCGCGTCCAGGACAAGGGTGACGACGCCGGCGGATTGTGCGGCGACGGCAAGGTGAAGGGCGAGGGTTGTCTTACCCGCGCCCCCCTTTTGACTGATAACGGCAACGGTTTTCATCGGCTCCCCTTTGGTTGACGTGCTGACGTGTTAACACGTCGGCGCGTTGACCGCTAGGGCTTTGGAGAGGTCGCGCGTCATCGGCGGCCAGGCCGCGAAGGCCGAGGCGAGCGCCGCGACCCGAGCCGCGCGGTCGGCGTCCGGGCGCATCCCGGCGGCCAGGTGCTCGGCGAGGGCGTTGGCGAACACGCCGGCGGATCGCAACGGGGAGGGAAGGGGCCTGGCCGCCCGGGCCTCGGCGCTCACGCGCTCGGCGGCCTCGGCCAGGAAGGCGGCGCGCTCATAGCCCTTGGACGCCGAGGCGGGCGCGAGCTGCTCGAGCTCGGCGATGGCGCGGCCGAGACGGGGCGCGAGCTCCTGGACGGCCGACCGGGCGCGCTCACGCGATCCGGGCTCGGCCGTGTCGGCCGCCCATAGCAAGAGCTGCAGCCGGATCGCCACGGCCAGGCGCTCGGCGGCGAAGGTCGACGCGCCGACCTGGTCCGGGGCGTGGCGCGGATCGCTCACGCCGAGGCGCGAGCCGGGGCCGTGTCATTGGCCGGGGCCGGAAGGGCCGAGGCCTGGATCTCGGCGGCGAGCTCCTGGACGGCGGCCTGGACGGCCGGCCAGGTGGCGAGGAAGGCCTGCAGCTGCGCCAGGCGCGCAGGCGCGGGATCGAAGGGACCGCAAGCGCCGAGCAGCTGGACGGCCGCGCGGTCGACCTGGACGGCGGCCCGATAGGTCGCCGCGCCGAGCTCGCCCGGCGGATGCGCCGGGCGCTCATAAATGACCGGCTCGAGCATGGCGGCCGGGATCACGACGCGGCCCGGCCGAACAGCGGCGTCACCACGTCGGCCGCGCGAAC
>JAIXZY010000069.1 GCA_027489355.1 Paracoccaceae bacterium
CACTGACCGCACGCGCGCCGGCGGCATCGAGGACCGGAGCCTAGCGCGGATCGGCCCCGCGTCGACGACCAAAGCGACGTCGGGGCCCGGAAACGACGAAGGCCCCGCGGTCGAAACCGGCGGGGCTTTCGGGGTCTTGGGTGCGGGAGCCCGATCTGGTCATGACCCCATAGTCGTCATCGCGGCCTGATCAGGCCATCACACCAGCTTCCACTCTCGTTCAATTCGGGCGATCTCGGAGATCAGCTCCTTTCTCAGCACGTCACGGCCAACGTGGACCGTTGCGGGTTGACCAGGTCTGTCAGGCATCAATGGGACCCCCTCCAAACTCGCGCGGATTCTCTCCGACAGGTGCGGGCGGAGACTGGCGTACTCGAACCGATGGACGATGGGATGCCCGCCTGGCGGCACAACATTGACGTCGGCCACCTGCCATCCCTGCAACAGCTCGCGGCGCCACTGATCAACAAGGGCCGCTCGCCTCGCAAGGCGTGCGCGGCGCTTCTCCACGTCCCAGTGAAGATAGGCGGCGGCCCAACCCGCCAGCGCGCCCAGCATCGGCGGGATCACGAACTGGAAGAGGATGTTCATGGCGATAACGATGCAGTGAGTCGGCACGCAACGGCACCAGCCCCGCCTCCGTCGGACCGTGCCTGAAACGACGAAAGCCCCCCGCCCGGTCGGGGCGAGGGGCTTCAATGCGGCCCTTGCGGGCGCGGCCGTCGGCCGAGGCTAACGGAGGGGTATCAGACCTCGACGTCGGCGGGCCATGCAGCCGCCGCATCAGGGGCCACGCTGCACCGCTTCTGGACGACGTTGCTCTGCACGGCGTCATACTCGCCCTTCAGCCGGGCCAGCTCGCCCTCCTGGTCAGAGCGCGACATGAAGAACAGCGCTGGCCAGAACAGCACCATCCCCACCGCCATCATAGCGGTGTCGTTGTTGGCCCGGCGGCTCTGATTGCCCGTCACCTCATCCACCCGGCGCACGATCCGGTTGTTCTCTTCGATCAGTTGCTCGCAGGTCCACGCGCTGTAGATCGTCGGCGAGACATAGGTCGCCTGGATGTCATTGGGATGCGTCGCGCACCCGGACACCAACATCGCGACGGCCAGCGCCGCACCGGTCAACTTCTTCATTCAGCCCTCCCTTCGGCCCCCCGGGCCGTCAAGAAGCGTTACCATAAGATGAACGCCTGTCCACCCAATCGGCCAAAGGGCTAGTGGTCAAAGGCCCCCCCCCTTCCGCACACGGCGCCAACGCCGCCTCCAGCTCCGCCTCCCGCGCCTCGCGCATCCCGCGCCCGGCCAGCAGCAGCTTGACCCGTTCCAGCAGGTCCGGGGCCGCCCGCACCGCCTCGGCCGTGTCGGGATAGTCGGGCCTCGCCCCCACCTGGCCAGCGCAGGACACCGCCACCGGCACCTCGACCCGCACCGTGCGCACGATCGGCTCGATCGGCGGGCGCTCGCCGCCGCACGCGGCCAGGGCGAAGATCAGGACGAACAGGATCAGACGAAGGGCATTCATCGCACGGTCTCCAGGATCAGACGGTCGGCGGCCGCGCAGCGGTCCTCGCCCGGCCGGGGCTGGGCCGCCAGGATGCGCCCCGCGTCCCGCTCGGCCGCGCGGACGGTCGCCTGGGCCCTCGCCAGTGCCGCGGCCCCTTCGGCCCTCAGGCGGTCGGATTCGGCCCGCCATGCGGCGATGGCCTCATTCTGATGCGCCACCTCGCCCTCCAGCAGACGGCGCGACCCGGCGCACCGCTCCAGCTGCGCGACATAGCCCGTCACCGGGTCGTCGATCCGCCGCTGCAGCTGGGCCACGTCCTCGCGCAGCATGCGCGACCGCCCCTCGGCCATCAGGGCCCAGGGCACGGCCACCAGGGCGACCAAAGCGGCGACCGCGCCCACGATCTCGAAACGGCTGAAACCGAACATCTCAGGCCCCCAGTTCGAAGTGCGGGCTGTCAGTCTCGCCCCGCTCGCGGGGCTTGCCGTCGCCGTCCCAGTCGGCGCCCCAGCGGATCTTGACGCCCAGCTCCTCGGCCGCCGCGAACATGGCGCGCGAGATGGCGTCGAACTTCGGAAACCGGGTCGGCCCCTCCCAGTCGATCGGCCAGGGGGCCAAATCCACGGCGTGACCGAACCCGTCGGACTTGACGAAGTGGTTGGACGTCAGGGTCCAGGTCACGACATCGCCGGGCTTCGTCCGGCCCTGGGCATAAAGCTCGCGCTGGCGCTGCGGCGTGCGCACGCCTTCCAGAACCAGGAAGTCGACGGCGCTGATCTCGATCGCGCGCTGCACGACGCGGACCAGCTGGGGATGGACGCCCTTCAGCCGCGCAAGCGACTGGGCGCCGAGCCGAAAGGCCATGGTCGTCTCCTGATTTTGAGGGGTCGGCCCAGTCATCCAGGAATCCCGGACAACTGGAAATGTAGGGTCATGGCCTACGTTTTCACTTGCGCAATGTAGGGCGATGGCCTACACACAATCAACGACGCAAGGGAACACGGCGATGGAACTGAAAAGCGCAAAACACAAGGCGATCAAGGCGATGCTGAACGGCGACCGCGCGCCCAAGGGCATCGGCGAACGCGACGCGAAGAAGGTCCGGCACATGCTGTCGGTCCTGTCCGCCGCAAAAACCCTTCAAGAGGTCTCCGCCTCGTTTCCTGGCTGGAGGCTGCACCCCCTCAGCGGTCCGATGCAGGGCCACTGGTCGCTGGACGTGACGGGGAACTGGCGGCTCACCTTTCGGATGGACCGCCCCGGCGAGATCACCGAACTGGACTTCCGCGACACCCACTAGGACCGGGGGCTTCGGCCCCCTTCCATTCCGTAGGCGTTGACGCTACAGATTCGAACATCAGGAGGCCCCGATGCCCTTCATCCCGTCCCATCCCGGCGAAATCATCCGCGACGAAACCCTGCCCGCCTTCGGCCTCGGCACGGCCGCCGCCGCGCGCGTCCTGCAGGCTGATCGCGCCAGCCTGCACAAGGTGCTGACCGCCCAGGCGGCGATCACGCCTGCCATGGCGCTCAAGGTCGAAAAGGCGTTCGGCGTCTCCGCCGACCTGCTGCTGACCCTTCAGGCCAGGTGGGACCTGGCTCACGCCCGCGAGAACGCCGAACGGCTGACCCAGGGCGTCGACCGTCAGACCGTGCCGGCGGCCTGACGAACCCGGTTCGCGTTTCAGTTACCCGACGAAGGCCCTTCGCCGCGCGGCCCCTCCGCCCGCACCTGCCGCAACAGGTTCGCCCACAGCAGCACCGAATACAGCGCCAGCGCTGCGAGAATGGCCACCTCGCCCGACGTCGCGCGATACCCCTGCACCACGGCCCAGGCATAGGTCGCCAGCACGATCGACAGGCCGGCGCTGGCCCAGCGCACGCACCGGGGCGCGTCCGGCCAGGGTGAGAAATCGGGCTTCAGCATCTGGGCCCTCAGACCCGTCGTCACCGCCGCCACGACGGCCAGGCTCACGGCCAGGATCGACAGGGCGCTCATTGACCGGCCCCCTGCTTCTCCGCCTCGCGCCGGGCGCGATTGCGCACGCCCAGCAGCAGGAAGGGCAACACCTCCCACGTCAGGGCGCCGATGAAGAAGGCGACCGTGCTGGTGTCGCGCAGGTGCACGAACGGGATCACCAGCGTCAGGTTCGGCGCGATCACCACGGCCACGATCACGCCTGTGACGGCGGCGGCGATGACGTTGGCCAGCGCCCGGATCAGATCCGCGCGCCGCACCGACTGCCCCGTCATGCACAGGGTCACCAGGGTGAACACCCCATAAACCACGGCCCCCGCAAGCGCCGCCGCCGCAATGCGCAGGCGGTCGGGATCAATGAACTGCCACATCAGCCGATCCTCCAGTTCGTCCCGTCCGAATACACCGGCACCCCATTGGACCCGCCGCCGGCAACGATGCTGGCGAAGGTCGTGGCGTTGGCGTCGGTCACGAAGGCCCGCGCGCCCGCCCCGGCCGTCGTGCCCGAGGCCGAGGGCAGGCCCGCCACGGTGTAGGTGGTGCCCTTCTGGACGCCGCGCAGGACCGTCCGGGTGTGGCTGGAGTTGCCGAGGGTGATCTCGTTGTCCAGCGTGCCGAAGGCGTCGTCGCCGATGACGATCTGGTTGACCGGGGCGACCTTCTGGGAGGCGTTGTTGCCCGCGCCAGATCCGATGAAGATCGAACCCGAGCCGCCGGTCAGGCTGTAGCCCGCCTCATGGCCGATCGCGACGAAGTCCGCGCCCGGCGTCTGGGCCAGAGCCCGATAGCCGATGCCGAGAGCGCGAGCGCCGCCGTCCACCGCGCCGAGATTGGCCTCGATGTTAACGCCCAGGGCGTTGTGGAAGCTGCCCGCCTCCACACCGATCATGATCCGGTCCGCGCCGGACTTGCAGTAGCGACCGGCCGCGGCTCCGATGTAGATGGAGTTGTCGCCCGTCTGGGTCAGTTCGGCGACCGTGTAGCCGATGGCGACGCCATTGATGCCTTGGTATCGCCAGAAGGCGGAGTCACCGAGCGAGGTCGCGCCTTGGGCCGTGGTGGCGTATTCCTGCGAACGGAAACCGACCGCCGTTGCTCCGACGCCCGTCGTCGCCGCGCGCAGGGCCTTGGTCCCGATGGCCACCGTGTCGAGGACCGTCAGGCTCAGGTTCATCGCCAACGAGCCGATGGCGACAACGCCGTTCGATCCGGTGTGCGATTGCAGCGCCAGATCCCCGATCCCGATGACGTTGGAGCTGGCCGTTGAGTTGCCGAGGACGACTTCACCGATCCCGATGCAGCCAAGGTTTCCGGGCTGACGGTTGCCGGCGTTACCAGCAAACCAGGTGCGGTTCGCCGAGTACCCACGCATGGCGATCATGCCGAACGCTCGGACATCTTCAACCAAATCGCTGCCAAGGGCTACTTGGTTTTCGGCTGTACAATAGGCGCTCACTCCCAGCGCCGTCTGATTGACCGCCGGGACATGGCCAATCCCTGACCCGCCCGCATTGTAGCCGAGGAAGGTGCACTGGAAGGAGTCGGTGCCGGCCCCGTTGCCTGCATAGGCACCGACGGCAGTCAGACGGTCCCCAGTCGTGACTTCGAACAGGCCGTAAGCTCCGACGACCGTCGTGTCGTCACCGACATAGAGGGTCGCTGAGTTTGCGCCAACCGCGACCAGCCGATCTCCGAGCTGGCCATACCCGCCCGCCGCGTAACCGACGAAGACACCCAGGTCCGCGTCAACCGCAGTCAACCCTGCCGCGGCACCGCAGAATACGTTTTCCGAGCCGTCTATGTTGGCCCGCCCCGCGGCACGGCCGGACGCCATGTTGTTGTTGCCCGCTTCCGTGTCGCGCAGGGCGCCCTCGCCCCATGCAGAGTTTGCGATCCCGGTCGTGAAGCTCGCGCCCGCATCGACCCCGGCGGTGATGTTTTCCTCGATGATGAGGCGCA
The DNA here is from genome assembly GCA_027489355.1 of Paracoccaceae bacterium. Classification (GTDB taxonomy): domain Bacteria; phylum Pseudomonadota; class Alphaproteobacteria; order Rhodobacterales; family Rhodobacteraceae; genus Tabrizicola. The sequence goes on from JAIXZY010000069.1 coordinate 5,447, forward strand.
GGTCGTTCAGCGGAACATCGACGCCCGTCTTGACGAACACCAGCGGCGTGGTGCCGACCGTGATGGCGGCGGCAAGCAGGGGCAGGTGCCAGATCTCACCGCCACCGACCGTCCCCTGCTCAACCAGGAACTCGATCCGGTCCAGATCGGCGGCGGTGTCAGCATCGGTGGCGCGCGAGGCCGCGCCCGAGGCGGGGACCACATAGATGCCATTCTCAGCGGGGGCCGTCTGCGACCTGAGGAACACCCGGTCGCCCGTGGCAAGGGTCACCCCGTTCAGCGTGTCGCCGTCTTCAAGCGCGGTCGAGATGGCGACGTTCGCGGTCGAGCGCACCCGCACCGAGGCGATCGGGCGGCGACCCGCCACCGCGATATTGGCAACCGCAACAGCGGTGTCCACTGCGTCCTCGACGACCCCGGCAAACTCCCGGAACTTGACCTTGTCCGGGCTCTTGGGGCCTGAGACGGGAAGCCCGTCGATGACATAGTCGGGCGCCATGGCGTTGCCGGCCGTGCGGATCGCACCCATGGGGAAGTCTCCAGATTGTCAGGTGAAGGCGAGAGGTCAGACGGGCTTGACGGTCACGGTCTCGATGTAGTTTCCGACCCAGCCGCCGCCCGAGGCCCCGCCAATATCCAGAAGCAGGGGATCGGCCAGAGCGCCGCGCGTGGTGCTGACAGTCCCGCCGGAATGCCCCACCTCGATTGGATCGGAGGAAGATCCGGACGGCAGGACCAGGGTCGCGGTATCCGCCGGGCGCGTGACCGTGGCGGCCGTGGTGGGGATGTAGGAGGTCGCCGTCGATCCCAGCTCGAGTTGGGCGCCCCAGACCTCAACCGTGGCCGCTCCCGACGCGCCGAGGCCGCCCCGAAGGCCGACCGTGAACCCGACCGCGGTGCCCGCCGACGTTTCGCCGACCGCAAACCGCTGCCAGGCCGTCGTCACATTGAACAAGGCATAGCCCGCATCACCGACGTGCCGACAAAGGACCGTGACCGCCGACGACGCGCGCAGCCAGATCGAGCCGCGATAGACCGTCGCCGCCGCCACAGTGACAGCCTGATCCAGCGTGCTGAAGTCGCTCAGGGTGTTGGACCCGCCCAGATCGAAGACGACCCGATCCGCTGTCGTCGTGCCGTCCGGGGCCGTCGCGGCGTTTGCCGTGACCACGGGGGCCAGACCAGCGCCGGCTCCCGTCTTCGCCCAGCTGGCGTTGTCGAACTCCTGGCTCCGCAGCAGCAGGTTCGCCGCCGCCGGCTCGATCAGCAGGCCCTGGTCTGTGATCCGGGGCACGTCCGCGGCGAAGGCCATGACCGTGCCGTCCGCGCTCCGGGCCGTCCCGACGCCCGCGCGCGAGTAAACCCAACCCTCCAGGCCATCGACCTGGTTGGCCGCCGCCACGCCGACCCGGAAGGGGCCGCCGGGAAAGGTCAGGGACGCCATAGCCGCAACACCGTCCACCTCATAGGGCGCGGACCAGTTTGAGGCCGTGCCGCCCGCGAAGGCCATCACGGCCACCTCATAGATGCCGCTGACCGTCAGGGCCGAGGTCTGCAGGGTCAGGCTGGTTGCGCCGTCCGGCGCCAGCACCGAGGCGCCCGGAGTCCAGCCCTCTTCCGGACCCAATTCAACGTCCTTCAGTCGCCAGCGCAGCGCAAACCGGTTGCCGCCCAGACCCAGCTCATAGTCGGGATCGACCACGGCGTTCAGCACCCGGACGTCGCCGATCTGAACCGCCGTCAGCGACGACAGGGCCGGAACGGGCGTCGCGAGGCGAGGCGGGCGGGCCACCGTCCCCGGACCAGCCGCCAGGTCGGGCGTGTCGATTGCCGATCCGGTCGACGGGGCCAGGGTGAACTCGACGCGCAGCGGGAACAGCTTGCGCACGGCCAGAACCTCGACCTCCTGAGCCGTCGCCAGACTGGGCGGACCGTTCGGCACGGCGCCCAGGGTGATCCAGCGATGCCCCGGCCAGGTCAGACCCCACAGCGTGGTCACGACCGTGAAGGTCGCCCCGGTTCTCGAGCGGAGCCACCGTCGCCAGGCCAGCCGCCGCCACTGATCATGCGAGGCCACCAGCGTCAGGCGAAACTCGTCGGACTGTTCCCCGCGCAGGGCGATGTCGTCCTCGTCACGCAGGGCCGTCGCCTGCTGCTCGGTCCAGCCATGATCGGGCGAGGTGAAGCTGCCGGTCAGCACATTGATTCGCGACGGCGACGACCGACCGCTGGACTTGCGCAGACTGACGACATGCTTGGCCGGCAGGATCCAGCTCGCCGCCTCATACTTGCCCGCGCGGACCTCGATCGACCCGTCAGGGCGCCGGTACAGGCTGCCGTCCATGCACTCCAGATACCAGCGGCGCACCGTCGCGCGGACGTCGCTGCTGACGCAGGTTGCGTGAACCTCATAGCGCGGGCCCGTGCCGCCGCCGGCCTTGGCCACCAGGTCGTCGCACCAGTCAGCGGCGGCCCGGTTGACCGCCAGCGTCGGCAGGAACCTCCGCGTCCAGTCGGCCCCGAACCGGTGCAGTTCGGTGTGGATCAGGCACACGACCGGATTGGCGCTGGCCTCCCAGGTCGAAGGGTCGTCGCGGCGATGTGCCCCCGACCCGCCCGGCACCGTCGAATCCTTGCGGAAGTCATAGAAGGCAAAGGTGACCAGCCGCGACAGACGCGGGCGGCCGAGCCGATAGACCGTCTGGATCTTGTCGTCGGACGTCTTCCTCAGGATCAGGGCCGAGATCACGCAGCCCGTCGCCTTGTGTGCCGAGGTCCACAGATCCCCGGCCAGCGCCGTCAGCTCCGAAATCGCCGTCTGACCGGGCTTGCCCAGCTTGCCGTGGACCGACACCTTGCCGTCGCCATAGGACCCGTCGGACAGCGCGGCCACCACACCGGTCGTCGCGTGGGGCGTCACCGGATCGTCGTGCAGCCAGGTCTGGCCGAACGCCGCGGCAGGCCCCTCACAATGATACAGGACGTCGAACCCGTAATCCCGGATGCTCGCGAACAGCAGCCGCGTCCCCGCCAGCCGCTGCGACCCGCCCAACGGCCAGCGCCGGGGCGCGCGCGTCTGGTTCGCCGGTTCCTTGGCGCTTTCCAGACCCGGCTGATCAGGCCGAGGAACCAACAGGCCGGGGGCCAGATAGGCCGTCGCATAGATGGTGCCGATCGCCAAAGACGCCGCATAGGTCGAGGCCAGTGACGCGGTCGCCGTCGACACGCCGATGGCCGTCAGGCCGTTGTAGACGGCGCCGGAAACCCAGGTGGCCACATTTGCGGCGATCCAGCCTACTGCCGCGGGCATGCGTCACCTCGCCTTCTGTCCGGCCCCCAGACCGCCAGGGGCCGGGCGCGCGCCACGATCAGTTCGCCCGTCTCCGACCGGCCTGCCCACCAGCCGCCGCCCAGGCAGACGCCCGCCGCCGAACGAAGGGCCTTCGTCGCCGAGCCCCAGGGCAGGACCTCCACCAGGCCGACGTGGCCACGGCGCGCGATCCGTCGCGGTGACCATCCGACCGCGCCCAGCCGGCCGTCCACCAAGGCGGTCATGCCGCCGGCGGCCGTCACGATCCTCAGTGCACCGCGACAAGAGCCGTAACGGCCGCGCAAGCCCTGCGCCGGATCGACGCCCGACCGGGCGCGCACCCAGTCGCAGAAGAACAGGATGCAGTCCTGACGGCCCCAGAACCCCTCGAAGGGCCGCGCCTCCTCGGCCGCCAGCCAGGTCGCCAGAAGGTCGGAAGACGGTCCGTCGGTCATTTCAGCGGCCAGTCCGCCGTCGCGCCGAACTCCAGGTTCGGCACATGCTGGAATGCCAGATCCGTCGCATCCCTCAGGGCCTGATCGACCGGGGCCACGGTCTGCAGATCCCGCGTCCGCCGATCGGCGAAGTCGCCGACCAGCCGCACCGAGACCTCGCGGCGGCGATGCATCTCGCCCTGGCCGGGTTCATCCACCCAATCGACCGTCTCGACCTCGCCCTCGAAATCCCAATAGACCGGCGTGACCATGCGCCGGCGCGAATCCAGAAAGGCATAGCCGAACCAGGCGGCGGCCCCCTGCAGGGCGTCCTGCGCCTCGTCCACCAGAGCCACGGTGCGGGCGTCCACCCCGCTCAACCGCAGTTCGATCGACTGGCTTTCGCCCGCGAACAGCGACTGAAGCTCGGGCAGGTTGGCCATCATGCCCGCACCGACATAGGCCGCGCCGTCGACCGTCTCGACGGCGTCAGCCGGCAGGCGACGCCGGCCGATGGAGGACATCGCCCGCACCGGCACGGGGTCAGACGCGATCCGCAGAAAGAACAGGGGCTGGACGACCGACCGGCTGGTGGCCTCCGCCAAGGTTTGCAGCACAGCCGGCTCGAACGCGGCGGCCGACATCAGTCGACCTCGCGCAGATAGTCGAAGCTCTCGACGAACCGCCAGCTGGCCTGAGCCTTCCAGCCGCGCGTGATTGTCGGCCAGCCCCCCTCCGGCCCCGGCAGGAACTTCATGGTGCAGCGCGGCCAGGCAAAGTCGCAGTCCGCGCCAGCCGGGACGTCCTCACGGGCCGGCACGTCGAACGCGATCCGGAACAGATCGTCGTCCTCCTGCTGGACTGCGCCCAGGCAGTAGGCCCGCGCACCGGCCGTGGGATGGTCCCAGGTGAACATCTCGCCACCGGTCAGGTCCGCCCCGAGAATGCGGCGCACCAGGGCCTCGGTGTCGTTCTCAGCCACGGCCTCTTCCAGGGTGAAGACGATCGGAGACTGGCTGAAGCGCGCGCCGTCGGCGAAAGCTGCGCCGTCCGAAAAGGCCGTCAAGGCGCGGTTCCGCGGAACCGTGCCGAGGGGCCAAGGGGCCTGAGGCTCGTCGCAGAAGGGCATCACGATCTCGGTAGCGCCGCCGCGCATTCGCACCAGCAGGGCCCGCAGCAGACGCAGCCGGGCGGGGTCCGCCCGGTCGCCGAGGTCATAGCTCAACGTCCAGAAGCCGCCGCCAGCCAGCTCCGCCGCCTGCTCCGGCCCGACCAGGGTTGCACCCCCGCCGGCCGTCTGTCCGATGACGCCGAACGTCAGGCTGCGCGGGCGCAGCAGTTCGCCTGGGAAGATGATCGCCACGTCGCCTCCCTCGGCCCGGCCGCTCTGAAAGAAAGTCTCAGCCGCCCTGGTGCGCGACGGCCATCTGCTGGGCGCGGGGCATCTCCCGCAGCGCCATCCGCGCCCCGGCCTGCGCCGCAGACTCGTGCGTGGCTTCCAGCATGGCCGCCAGCTGGCGGTCCGGCACATATCCCGGCGGCACTTCCAACCGTGAGATCACCGTCATCTCCACCTTGCCGCCGCCGGCGCGACCGCCCGGCCCGGCCAGCAGCCGCCGGGTCCGTTCGGCGTCGATCACCTGCGATCCGCGCGGCAGATTGACCAGCTCGGGCCCCCGCTCGCCGACCAGGCTGGGCCCGCCGGCCCACCAGTCCGTCCCGTTGGCGTTGCGGCCGAACAGGAAGCCGAACGCCGTCGACAGCCAGTTCCCGCCGCCCGACCCGCCGCCGCCCGCGTTCAGGTCGAACAGGCCGTCGATCATCTTCTCCAGGAACCGGTCCGCCGCCCGGTCCAGCTGGTTCGACAGGGCGTCGCTCAGCCCGCTGTTGCGGATGTCGGACACCAGCCCCTGCACCCACTCCCGGGCCGCGCCCTGCGCCTCGGCGTCGGCCGCCTCCGCCACCTGCCTGGCAGCCATGTTCCGCCCCTCGCCGAAGTCCAGGCCAAGCATCTCCTCGATCCGGCGGGCCAGCTCTTCGGTCTCGCGGTTTATCTCCAGCGCCCGGGCCAGCGGCTCATTGCCCCGCAGCCGCGCCAGATCGACCTCCCGGTCAGTCTGGGATTCGATCCAGGCCCGACGCTGCGACGCTTCACGCGCCTCCGTCGCCTCGCCCAGCTGGGATGCAGCCACGGCCTCGGCGGTCCCGACGTCCACGCCAAGCCGGCGCAGCTCCAGAATCCGCTCTTCCAGATCCAGCCGGTCCCGCAGGCCCTGCGCCAGGGCATGGTTGCCCTCGGCCTCATAGACCAGCAGCTGCTGGCGATCCTCTTGGGCGGCCAGCTCGCGCGCCTTGATCTCGGCGCGGCCCATATCGATGATCTTCATCTCGGCCGCGACCATCTTTCCGGCCAGCATCGCCGACAGGTCGTCGTCAACCAGCTCGCGGATCCGGCGTCGGACCTCTTCCTCGCGCTCCAGTTCGCGGACACGGTCGAGATCCTGATAGGCTTGCGCCTGCTCCAGCTGACGGCCCGCCCGGCGATCCTCGTCACGACGATCCCGGGCCAGGGCGTCGCGGCGCGCACGCTCAGCCTCGGCCTCGGCCGAGTCGCCCGAGCCACCGCGCGAACCGCCGCGACCGGCGCGGGCCGCACGATCAGCCGCGTCCTGAGCCGCCTGGTTCTCGGCCGCAGCGGCGCTCTGCTGGCCCGCAACCATCTGTTCGATGCCCAGACGCGTGCCCAGGACCCACCGGTCGCTTTCGCGATCGGCCATCCAGTTTTCATTGGCCCCGGTGCGGCGCCCGTTCGCGATCTGCCGGTCAATGCCCGCCAGCCGCTCTTCAGGAGTGGTGTAGAGGGCGCGGCCCAGCTGGTCCCAATAGTTCGACACCGCCCGCGAGGCCGCATCCCAGGCACTCTCGACCACGCCGATCCGGTCGGCCTGCCCGGCCAGGGCATCCGTCAGCTCTCGCGACAGGACTGTCTGCGCGCCCGTCAAGTCGCCCTGCTTCTGCAGCGACTCAATATGCTCGATCGTCTTCTGGTCCAGCAGGCCCAGCTCGCGGGTCCAGTCACGCGCGGCCTTGGCCGGGTCCAGCATCCGCTTGGCCAGATCGGACGTCGCCTGCTTGGCGTCGACGCCATAGGTCGCGGCATAGTCCTTCCCGACCCGGATCAGCTCCGCGATCACCGCCGTGCCGATACGTCCGGTCTGGACATAGGCCGAGGCCTGCTCCCGCGCCGAGCGCACCGAAACCTCGGCCTGATCCGCCGTGGCCAGAGCCAGGGTCTCCAGTTCGACCGCCGTCACACCGCTGACGCGACCGAGGCCGCCCACGGCACGTTCCAGCCCGTTCGACTGACCCTCGGCATCATTCCACGCCGCCGCCAGAACCCCGGCAGCGGCGGCCGTCAGGCCCAGCGCGCCGCCGACCAGCAACAGCGAGGCGCGGGCCTTGATCCCGCTGGTGGCCAGAGCGTCCAGGATCTGCGGACCCTGCTGGATCGCGATCATGGCCGGGTTCATACCCATAGCCGCCGTCACCAGCACGTCGGCGCCCTGCCGCGTCAGGTTCAGCCGGCTGGCCACCTGGTTTCGCGACAGGCCCGAGGTGTTTCGCTGCAGGGCTGCCGTCTCGGCGTCCAGCGCCGCCTTCGACCGCGCCTTGAGAGCAATGGCCTCAGCCTCGCTGATCTTGGCGCGACCCAGCAGCTGGTCGTATTCGCGCAGTTCATCATTGTAGCGCGCCTGGGCGGCGCCCAGCGGGTCGATCTGCGCGCGCAGCAGGGCCGCGCGTCGCTCGGCCCCATCGTCGGCCGCGAACAGCACGCGGGCGGCCATGTCCGCCCGACCCGCGCCGCCGCCGGTCACGCCCGTGATCTGATCGATGCGGGCCTGCGTCGCGGACGGGGCCCGTGCGGCCAGCGCCGCCTGGGTCGAGACCTCCTTCAGCGCCTGCACCTGACCGCGCGCGGCCGTCGTGGCGGCCTCCGTCGCGGCCTTCGTCTTCGTGGCCGCGGCCACACCGGCCGCCTCGACCTCGCGGAAGGTGCGAACGACCTCGACCCCGCCCTCAGGCTGCAGCCGGATGCTGACGTCGCCGCGGGCCTTGGCCATGATCTATCTCCCGAACTGTCGCGCGATCAGATCCGGGCTGCGCTGGGCCGCGCGGCCCACGATTCCGGCCATGTCCAGCCGCTTCTTCGTCCGCACCTGCCGCACCAGCAGGAAGACGACGAAGGACCGCCCTTCAGGGCCGTATAGCTTCGATCCCCGGCCCTTGCCGCGATAGGCCGCGACCAGGCCCCGCGTCCTCTGCGCCGCGTCGGCGACCAGATAGCCGCGACCCGGGCCGTCGGGCACGAAGCGCAGCTTCAGCCCCGTCCGCCGCTCCCAGCCCGCCGGGGTCACCCGCTCGCGAGATCCGCGGCGGCGAAATGTCGTGGCATTGGCCTTCAGGCCGAACCGGCCCGAGTTTTCCAGCAGCGGCACCGCCAGCCAGCGGCCGGACCGCGACCGGATCACCGTCGCCTGCAGCGCCGACTCGATGATGTCCGCCGCTGTGTTCCTGACCCGCACCACGCCGGCGGCGTCCAGGCTCTGCCCGTTCTCGGGAAACACCCGCATCCGCCAGGCCTTCGGCAGGCGGTTCGAAAAGCTGAAAGCCTGGAACGTCTCTTCCCGCACGTCGTCGCGCAGGGCCGTCGTCGCGGCCTTGACCCCGGCCGTCACCCGCTTGGCCGCATCCACGGCCAGCCGATCGGCCAGGCCGTCCAGACCTTGGGTCGAGATCGCGAAACTCATTCGCCCTCGCCTCCGTCTGGATCTCCGACCTCACCCCTCAGGCCCTGCACCACGATGGCCTCGATTTCCGGCAGAACCTGCGCCAGGAGCGGCGACATCCCGCCGCCCAGAGCCGTGGCCACCGCCGCGACGGCGGCGAAGTCCATGCCGACCACTCCGCCCATGGGCGCGGACCGGACCTGCCACCGGCACGTCCGGATCACCTCCCAGGCGATCAGACCGTCGTCGGTCCGGGGCCGGTTCAGCCTTTGCGGGCAGGCTTCGCAGCGGCCCTGGCCGGGCTCGCGCGCCGGGCAGGCGCCGCAGTACGCGTCGCCCCCTTCCGGGTGGAACTCCCACCGGGCGAGGGCGCTGAGCCTTTTTTTTCCGCCTGGGCCTCCAGCTGGGGCCCGGCATACTGCCGCTCAAAGACGGCAAAGGCCGGATACCAGTCCAGCAGGCGATCAATCGCCTCCGGCGACGGCGCCACAGGCTTGCCCTTTGCGTCGCCAATCCCTTCCCAAGCCACGACGCCGCGCTGCACCAGCGCGCGCGTGAACGCCACCTGGGCTTGCACCAACTGCCCTGCAGACGCCTTGGCCGCCGGATCGACCTCACGTAGCACCTCGCGGGACGCCTCCTGGGCCTCCAGATAGGCAGGCGTGGAGATCGGTCGCATCTGCACCCGCGCGCCTTCCGGCAGATCGATCCAGAAGGGCTCGGGCGTGGGGTTCAGCGTCAGCATGGGCTCGCTTTCACGGTCAGGAAGGGATGCGCGTCGGCGAAGGCCCTTCGCCGCGCGCGGCGTCAGTAGGAGGCGACGTCGTTCACCAGCACCGCGCGCAGCGCGTTCTGGGTCGCCGTGTCCTCGACGGGACGGCACGGGAAGGTCGCCCGGATGCCGCCAGGGCCCGACAGCGGCACGCGCACGCGCGGCAGCCGGACCCGGTCCATGACGAACTCCAGCCGCATCGTGGAACTGATCTCCCAGGCCAGCCGCACCCGCAGCGGGGTCCGCGCCTGCGCCTTGTCGAACAGGACCCGGTCGGCGAAGCGCGCCGTGATGTTCAGGCCCAGCATCAGCATGCCGGGATCCGCGCCGCCGATCCGGCCGTCCGGACGAATGCTTTCATCCTTGTCCAGATTGTTGCCGACTTCGATCGTCGCGCTTTCGATCAGGCCCAGCGGGACGCCGTCAGCCTCGATCAGGCCGCTGGCTTGGGCGAAGCGCAGGACGGCCAGTTCGGCCGCCAGCGTCCCGGCCTGGGTGCTGGTGGCCGAAGTTTCGCCTTGGGCCACCAGCTGCAGGCTGGCGTTCAGCAGGCCCGTGCGCTGCATCTGGATCGACATCCGGTCGACCATCACGCCGAAATTCATGCCGAAATGCGGGACCTCGGGCATGCCGATCTCGATAGCCGCGTCCGGATGGTCCTGCTGGCCCGCCGTGAAGACGTGGTTGTAGGGGCCGCTGGTCGCGCCGCCGGCGAGGGTCGAACCCGACAGCGTCGCATTGCTGGCCGGCGAGGTGGACCGCGCCAGGGTGAAGCTGTTGCCGCCCGTGCCGATCGTGTCGTGCACCACATTGACGACGGTCCCGCTCAGCGAGGCCGAATAGGTCGCCGGGGTCAGTTCGGCGGCGGTCGAGGCGTTCAGGAAGGCCACCAGATTGGCCACGGTCTCGGCGATCGTCGCCGCGATCTTGACCTGACCCGCCGTCGGCGTGCCGGTCACCAGGGTGATCTCGACGCCGTTCACGGTCAGGGTGGCGTTGTTGCTCGGCAGGGCCGAGAAGGTGATCGTCCCCTTGGCGGCAACGCCCTGCGTCGTCGTCGGGGCGCCCAGCAGCAGCTTCAGCCACAGGCCGAAGTTGCGCGCGTCGACCGGCACGACCGCCTGGCCGTCATTGGTGATGACGTCCTCGCCCGCCTCTTGGGGATTGCGGCCATAGCCCAGCAGGTCGGACTCCAGCAGGCCCTGCTCTTCGCCCAGCTCGAGGCTGACGACCGGAACCGGTCGGAAGCCGGTCGTCGGGACCGTGCCGTAACCAGCCGAGGAATAGGCCAACGCCACCTTGGCGTTGGCGCCGCGTGCGCGAGCCATGGGAATCTCCTGTCGAGGGGGAAAGGGGCCCGCTACAGCGGCGAGCGGGTGGAATAGGTCGCCACGATCACGGCGTCGGCCCAGCGGCCGGACGTCGCCCCGGCGACGCTCAGATCGTCCGCATCGGGCGCTTCGCAGTCCAGCCAGACGCACAGCCCGCCCAGGAACCGGTCGGCCGCCACTGCGGATCCAATGGCGGTCAGCATTTCGTCCAGCACGACCTCGGCGGTCTTCGTGGCGGACTCATAGGCCGCGACCTCCAGGGGGATCGCATGGTCATAGGTATGGGTCAGGGGCGACAGATCGACCTCGGGCTCGCCCGGCGAGCCGTCCCGGACGATTACCGCGCCGCCCGGGCCGACGCCCGCGGGCTTGTCGCGGTTGCGCTTCACGTCGGCGGACGGCAGGGCCGCCGTCACCAGCGCCAGCACGGCCTGCAGAACCTCTTCGCGACGGCTGGTCACGGCGCGACCTCCGTCACTTCGCAGACCCAGACGCCCTTCCGGTCAAGGCGGGGCTGGGCGATCACCTTCAGCAGACGGCCGTCCAGCGCCAGCGTGACGACGTCGTCCGCCGCCGGCGCGGCCACCTCGACCTTGCGCACCCGCAGGAAGCGGACGCGGCGGATGTCGAAGGACTCGCCGAACCCGACCGGATCGTCCCGCTCGCGCGGAATGACCCGGACGGGGTCGGCGATGCCCGGCCAGGTCGCATCCTGCCCCAGAGTGCGGAACACGGCCGCCTGCTGCCGTGCCACGACGTCGGGAAAGGACATGACCGTTCAGACTCCCGCGTCGTCAGGCGACGACGATGCCGGCGGCTTCCAGGGCGGCGAGGATGGAGTTGATCGCCGTCGCATTGTTGGCGGCGGTCGCCGACCCGGCGGTCGGCACGTCCGCGATGGTCGTGCCGGCCACGTTCCCGCGCTGCACCAGCAGCACCTTGGCCGTCGCCGCGGTCGAGACCTTGGCCTCGACGGCGAAGCCGATGCGCTGATTGCCGGTCGCCACCGCGGTGACCTTCTTGGTCGAGTCGTTCCAGTAGACCGGGGCGCCGACGGCGAAGGCCTGGTCCGTGGCATGAGTCGTGGCGGCCAGATCGAAGACGCCGGTCCGCGAACCGGCGAAGGTCTCGCCTTCCAGGGCCGTGACGGCCGCGACGACAAACAGCGCGCCGAACAGATAGCCGAGGCCCGCGGTGACTCCGCCGGACGGCGCGATCAGGTCGAGGTTTTCCCCCGGTTGGACGAAGTTCTTCATGGTCGGTTTCCTTGCTCTGGTGGGGGCCCTTGGCGGAACTGCCGCCGGCGAAGACACGCGGTCGGCGACGAAGGGCATTCGTCGCCGACCGCGAGACCTCGTCCGCGGCGCGGGCAGGGGAAAGGATCCGGGGGCCGCTTTCGCGACCCCCGGCAGGTGGCTCAGGAGGGGTGGGATCAGGCCCCGGCGTTGCGATAGCCGAAGCGGTAGTCGATGGCGCCACAGCCGAAGTCGTGCTCCAGCTGCACGTCGACGCCTTGCTGGCCGAAGCGGTCCTCGACGCGCAGGCGCGGGGCCTGGAAGCCGTCCAGCAGGCCCCAGGTCCAGTTCGCGCCCATCGACGGGTCGGCGTACAGTTCCCATGCGTTGCCGGTCAGCTGGCCGCCGACCACCAGGTCCAGACGCCCGCCGAAAGGGTTGGCCTTCGCCGTGTCGTTGACGATGACCGTCGCCAGCTGCTGCTCGGCCTCGGTCTCCTTGTCCGGCGACACCAGCAGGATGGCCGGGGCGATGCCCATGGCCTGGCCGGCCAGGTTCTTCTGCTTGCGCAGGGCCGCCCGGCCGATGCCCAGATTGGCCGTGTTGATGACCGTTCCGGACGACGTGTAGTTGTTGTGGTCGGCGTGGAACACCGCCTTGCCGTCCTCGGCCAGCGTCGGACCGACGCCCGAGGCCACATTCTTGGCCGCGAAGAAGGTGATTTCCTCGAACAGGGCGACCGACTGGCCCTGGCTGGCCAGGATCTGGTCCATGGCGCCCAGGTTGTCGTTGACCAGCAGCTGGCGCGACAGGCCGAAGGTGATGCCATAGGGCACGACATAGACCCGCTCGCGCTTCTCGCCCAGGGTGCCGGACTTGATCTCGCCGGCCTCGCTGACCTTCTGCAGCTGCGGAAAATCGCCCGGACGCAGCACGTCATGAGCCCGGAAGTCCATGAAGGTCATCTGGCGCGCGATGCGGCGATAGACGGGCTGGGCGGCGACATAGTTCTCCAGCAGGCGCGAGTTCAACGCCCCGCTCAGCAGCAGCGGGAAGTCGCTCGTGGTGTGGAAGGCACGCTGGAACACGTCGATCCGCTCGGCGGCGCTGCGCGGCATGGTGCGCTCGCCGATCGACAGGGCAGCCAGCTCCGACAGGGTGTGCCGGGCATAGGGCTCGGCCGCCGCGCGCTGGGCGCGACCGACCTCGGTGTCGGCGAACTCCGCCTGACCGGCCGAACGGCGCAGACCGGCCAGCAGCACCGCCGGAACGCCGGCGCGGATGCGGTCGGTCTCTTCCACCACCACCCGGGCGCCCGAACCGGCGGGCAGGGCCGAGGTCGCCGCGCGCTGCCGCTCGGCCGAGGCCTCCAGCAGCTGGCGGTTCGCGGTCTCGATCGAAATCTCGCCGCGGTCGTTCTGGCCGATCAGTTCCTCGGCGCGGGCGGCGACGCCCAAGTCGGCAGCCTGGCGCACGAAGGCCAGAGCCTCGACGGAAGAGAAGCGCGTGGCGGTGGCCGGGGCGGCGGGGGCCGGAGCGGCCGCGCGCGTCTCGGCGGGCGCCGGAGCCGGGGCGGGGGCCGGAGCCTGTCCGCCCGCGTCGCGGGGCGCGTCGAAGGTCGCGGCGCTGCGGCCGCCCAGGGAAAGGGAACGTCTCATGTCTTCGTCCTCATGGTGGGTGGCGACAGTGCCGGGGGAAGTCGGTTGGGGGTGTGCGCCGGGGGAAGGGGCCGCCGAACGGACCCCGGCGGCGGAGTCGGCGGGTACAGGCACCAGGCTGGCCTCCAGAAGCTCCCACTTCATGGCCCGCCAGGTGCGCTTCTCGGTCTCCAGATCGATGGCCACGATCTCCCAGGCCTTGGGGTCGTAGCCGATCGACACGCCGCGCAGCTCGCCGCGGGCGACCATGCCTTCCGCGTCGCGGCCGGCCTGTGTGTCGGCGAAGGACGCCAGCGCAACCAGCGCCTGGGCCCCGTTGATGGTCTCAAACCGGACCGAGGCGATCGTGCCCAGCATGGCGTCGATGCCAAGGCGATTGTGCGAGTCCAGAAGGGGCACCAGACCCCGGGCGACGCGGCCCAGATCGATCGCCTCGGCGGAGATCTCCAGCTCTTCGACGAAGTAGTGCCGATCGACGGCCGACCCCAGCGACAGCACCAGCTCGACCGTGCGCTCCGTGGCATCATAGGTCGTCGGCATGAAGGCCGCGAACCGCACCTGCGGACCGGTCGGCGGGTGCGCGCGGCGATCGTCGCCGCCGTGCGGCGCATCGCGCGTCATCGGCGCGGTCAGGCAGGCCGCGGCCGCAAGGGCCGCCGCCGAAAAGGCGAGCGTCTTCATGGAATTTTCCTTGGTCTAGGCGGCGGCCTGGCGGGGAGCCAGGTATCCGGCGGCGGCCTGCAGCACGCCGCTGTCGGTGACCCGGCGCGGGTCGGTGTCCAGCGCCAGGCCGCAGGCGTCGATGATGGCGTTCAGGCGCTGGATCTCGTTCAGATGCTCTTCCGCATTGATCCCGCGCTCGGCCAGCGACCGGCTCAGCAACTTCAGGCCCGCGCGGACCTCCATGATCTCGGCCATCAGGTCCTTGATCGGATCGGCCTGCCGGCGGACGGGCAGGGCCCAGGTGCAGCGGACGTCCAGCAGGCGACGATCGCCATGCTCCAGAGCGGCCGCGCGCATCCGGCGACGCCACGCGGGCTTGCACATCAGCGGGATCAGGACGTTCTGCTGGTCGTCGTCCAGCAGGTTCCACTGCGACAGGAACGACGCCCGCAGGCCGGAATAGTTGGCCTGGGACACGTCGCCGGTCATGGCGTGATAAGGGGCCATGACGGCCGAAACGGCCGCCACCTGCTGACGGATGAAGTCGACGCCGCCCTGCGAAGGCGGCGGGGTGAAGCTGTGGGCCGTCTCGCCGGCCGCCAGATCCAGCACCATGCCCGGCCGGATCGTTTGGTGACTGGGCTCGCGCCCGGACTGTTCCTCGACCTCCCGCGTCAGCGGCGACACGCCCTGGCCTTCGGCGCGCTGGCGGATCAGGGCCACACAGGCCGAGACCTTTTCCTGCAGACGCTTGGCATCTTCGATGTCGGCGATGTCCCGAAGCGTCAGCGCGACCGGGGCCAGTCGGGAGATGCCGCGCGCCTGGCCGTGGCGCTCTT
This sequence comes from Paracoccaceae bacterium, assembly GCA_027489355.1. Classification (GTDB taxonomy): domain Bacteria; phylum Pseudomonadota; class Alphaproteobacteria; order Rhodobacterales; family Rhodobacteraceae; genus Tabrizicola. The sequence goes on from JAIXZY010000069.1 coordinate 20,476, forward strand.
CCTCATACAGATGATCGACGAACTCGGCCGAAAAGGACGACGACCGAAAGGCGCTCGAATAGACCAGGCCGCCCGGATGATCCCGGAACAGCCAGTAGGCCAGACGGTCGTCATCGGCATTGAACTCGACGCCCTGGATGATGCGCGACCCGTCGGTGCGCATCTCGGTTTTGCCGGCGTCCAGCTGCTCGCCTTCATAGCCCTTGACCTTGCCGTCCGGACCGTCAGCGCCGGCCTTCCAGACGGTCAGGCTCTCGCCGCCGACATACCAGCCGCGCGTGCAGACCTTGCCGTGGCCATACCAGTCCTTCTCGCCCGAGACCTTGCCCTCGGCCCAACGGTCCCAGTCGTCCTGCGCCAGCTGGCGCACGACCGGATCGGGGTGCACCGCCATCGGCGCAATGCCGTCGCCCCAGGCCGCCGCCACCATCTGACGCACGCCGGCCGCGGCGTACTTGTTGTTCCGCACCAGGTCCTGGACGGCCGCCGAGGCCTTCAGCAGGGCCTTGGCATTGGCGGCATCCGCACTCTGGGTCCGGCGCTGCCAGCCCTTGGTCGCGCGGCCGTTTCCGGCCACGTCATAGCCGCGGATGCCCTCGACCGCGACGCGGGCCGCCATGCGACGCGCGCCCGCCGCAGGGCTGACCTCGGCGATCGCCGCATCGATCCAGCGCCCGACGCCCATCTCAGCCGCCCTCGAAAACGGCGAGGGTGACCGACGACCGGCCAGCATCGCGACGACGCTCGAACGCCGCGATGGCCTTCAGGATCTCCGACGTCGACCGATAGGTCACCCGGTCGCCGTCGGATTCGACCGTCAGCTCACCCGAGGCCATGGCGGCCTCCAGCGCGGCAATCTCAACGGCGTAATCCGGCGCAGGCATCAGAGATAATCCCCCTCAACGTCCACGAACCCCGGCGGGCGAATGGCCTTCGTTTCTGTGTCGGCCGCCGGCGTCACCGGCGACGTCGGCGGGGCGATCGAGGTCACGCCCGCCAGAAGGTCGCCCTGTGCGGGATCCCTGGCCGCGTACCGCTCCGCCCTCAGGCGCGCCCAATCGGCCTCCGACAGGGTGTCCAGCATCAGCTTTTCGGCCGCCGCGACGTTGTAGACCCGGCAGTCCAGATAGTGGTTCTGGCGACCCGGCAGAGGCTGCCACTTCTTCTTCGGATAGCCGTGCTCGACCACGCTCACGATGGTCTCGGCGGTGATCATCTCGAACCATTCGTCCGGGGTGTCCCGACTGAAATGGCACAGGCCGCGCGGCCGGTGATCCGCCGCGACGCCCGTCTTCGCCTCTTCGGCCGCCAGCTTCAGCGTCGACCTCAGGAAGCCGTAGAACATGGCCTTCACGCCATCGACGCCGACTAGATAGGCCTTGTCCTCGGCCTTCTTGGACGCAAAGCCCGTCCGGCTGCCTTGGCGTTCGTACTTCAGGTTCTCGCCGCGCCCGAGGATCGGCCGCTGCCATCCCGAGCGGCCGAAGACCACCATGCGGTTCGGCCGCATCCGGGCGTATTCCTCGGCGGCCTTGGTGTGATAGCCGCCGTCGACGACCTCCCAGTCCAGCGGCAGGGCCTTGCCGCCCGGAAAGGTCGTCGGCTGACGCGACAACCGGTCCAGATCGACCCAGGCCCCCTCGCCCGGCACGTCCGTGTTGCCCGGCAGAAAGGCCTGGTGCAGCGACCAGCTCTCCGCATCCGGACCCCAGCCAACCAGCTCGGTATAGATCCCGTCGCCCTGCACGTCGCTGGCCCGGGTCAGCACGATCGGTCCGACCGGCATCTGGCCCGTGCCCCAGTCCTGCGAACGAAGGGCCTTCAGTCTTTCATGGTCCGGCGTCGCGCCGCGCAACTCGAACGCCGCCCCGCGGGTCAGCATCGTCCAGCCCATCAGCTTGAACTGGTCGCCGCGGCAGGCGACGAACTCGACCGCCATGTCGCCCCAGGTCTGGAAGCTGGTCAGCATGCCGTCGATGTCGAACGCGCGCTTGACGCTGCGGGGCATCCGGGCCCGCAACCCCTGAAACTCTTCCTCCGTCAGCACCAGCGGCAGGGTCTCGCCGTCGATCGATTCCGACAGCCAGCAGTCCGGCCGGATCATCGACAGCTTCTGCCAGTGATGCGTCACCGTCCCGCAGCAGCGCGGGACCAGATAGGCCTCTTCCGGGCGGCCGTCGGGCCACTGGATGTCGCGCTCGCCGTCCGCCTGCGGGTCCCAGACGATCCGGAACCGCGAGGCGCAGTGCGGGCAGGCGTACCAGGCGAACCGGCGATCCACGCCGTCGGCGTTGAAGGCCGCGTCGATCTTGCTCGCGCCCTTCACCGTCGGCGTCGAGATCTTGGCCCGCTTCGACAGGCCGCGCCGGCGGTAGACCTTCAGGCGCTGATCGACCATCGCCTCGGGCGAGCCCTGGCCGTCCAGGTTGTCCGGGAACTGGTCCAGGTCGTCTTCGACCGCATAGCGCATCGTGCGCGACCGCAGCCCCGCCGCCGAGTTCGCCCCCGCCAGCGCCACATAGGACGACGACCGGGCGAACCGCAGCTTGTTCTTCGTCGAACCGTCCCCGGTCGCCTCGCCCAGCTGGCGGATCGTGCCGCCGCGCGCCGGGTCCAGCCGGGGCGTGGACTCGATCATCGGCCACAGCTTCTCCGCCGACCACTCCAGCCCCGCCTTCAGCGTGGCCTGGACGAACAGCATCGGCCCGGGGGCCAGGTCGCTGATGTAGCCGATCCAGTTCTCCACCGCCGCCGTGCCGCCCGACTGGGCGCACTTCCTCAGGATGACTTCCTCGCAGGGGTCCTGCGGGGACAGCGCGTCCATGATCTCGACCAGATAGGGCGCGGTCTCATGTCGCCACCGGCCCGGGATCGGCGCGTCGTCGCTGAAGCGCCGGTACTTCGCCGCCCACTCCGAAACCAGCATCCGCTCGGCGGGCCGGAACCCGTCGGCGAAGGCCTTGTCCAGCCGGCCCGCGTTCGCCTCCAGGATCGGCCGCGTCGTACCGAAGCCCTCCAGATCGAACGCCATCAGCCGGCCTCCCGCTCTTCCGCCTCCTCTTCCGCCAGGGCCGAGGCCACCTCGGCCTGGACCGCGGCGTCGTCCTCGGCGTCGTCCGCCTCGACCTCGCCGACCGCGCCCGACGCGATCTGCGCCGCCAGATCCGCGAAGGCCCTCTCAATCTCGTCTTCCAGCTGGGCCACGACCGCCCGTGGATCCTTGCAGGCCGCCAGCCATTCGGCCTGCGACCGCACCACGGACAGCATCCGCTCGCGCGCCACCCGTCCGAACTCCGTCGCCCGCCGGGCGTATTCCTCCAGCGGCACCAGGTCCCCGGCCTTGCGGGCGTTGTCCAGCTGCAGCTTCTCGGTCTGCTGACGGATCAGGTCCGTCCGCACGTCCGCCAGGCTCCCGCCCGCCGCCGCCGGGCCAGCCGGAGCCGCCAGCGGCAAGTCCGCCTGCGGCTGACTGTCCGCCGCCCGAGGCCGGCCCCGTGCCGGGTCCAGCTTTGCGTTCAGCCGCGCCTCAGTCCTGGCCACGTCGACCAACAGCTTCGCCGGGTTCGCCGGATCCTCGGCCATGACCAGCAGGTCAGCCTTGGCCCAGTTGGAAACCGCCGACGCGCCAACGCCGCGGCGCTTCGCAAAGGCCCCCTTGGTCATCAGGACAACGGGCGACTTCACGGAGTTCAAAATCCTATTCACGGCCAAAGCGCTGCGATTTCGCGCTCTGCCCCACCGTATACAGGCCGGCCCCCTGGAAAGGACCCGCGGCAGTGTCTAGGCCATTGATCGGGCACGAAAAAGCCCGCCGGGCCGGGGGGCGGGGCGGGCTTCAGACGCACGTTTCAGAACATCGCTGTTGTGAACTTACGTGCCCCTGATTCGCAAGGCCCCCGTTTCGGCGAGGCTGACCCGCACCTTGGCCAAGGCGGCCTTCAGCGCCGCGAGGCGCATACGCCGGGCGCCGCCCGAGAGTTCCCGCGGCCCGATCGGGCGACCTTCCACGGCCACGGCGCGCAGGACTTCGACGCCGAGAGGGCTGGCCACGGCCCGTTCGGCCGTCGTCACCCGCACCAGCAGGGCCGCCCGACGCAGGCAACCGACGACCCGCGCCGTCGAGGACGACGCGCCGCCGCGCACCTCGCCCAGCTGGCCCAGTTGCGACCCCAACCCTGACAGGACGGCCGCCTCGACCAGCGACCGCAGCTGCAGCGCCGTGTTCGCCTCCGTCTCCGTCAGCGCACCCGACCGCACCAGGGACAACAGGCCGTCCCGGCTCTTGACCCGCTTGGCCCCGGCGTCGTTCCAGTCTTCCAGAGCCCGGGCGTCGCCCTGGGCCTGGGCCAGAAAGGTCGCCTCACGATCGCGGCTCAGCTCATCGCGCACCTCGGCGGCGATGCGCCCGGCTTCGCCACGTTCGGCGGGGTCTGCCCTCACGGCCAGACGGGCGGCATAGGCGAGGCGGCGGCGCTGACCCATGTCGGCGCCCAGCATCTCGGCATGCAGGTTCAGGTACACGGCCAGCGGCTCCCCTTCTTCGCGGTCTCGCATGGTCACGGCGCGGGTCATCGGGCCGGTCTCCCGACCGTTCCGGCGGCGTTCCGGCCTCCGTTCCAGTCTATCTTTCTGAATAGTCTATAGAAATAGAGAGGGCGGAACGGTCGGAACGCCTGGAACGCACCTGTGCCCCTCGCCTGCCTGCGCCTGCGCCCACTTGCGGGAGGATGTTCTGGCGTTCCGACCGTTCCGACCGTTCCGGGCGGCGGTTTCTTCAATGCGATCATGGGATTGCCTCGGAACGGTCGCCGGAACGCGGCCGGAACGGTTTCTCAAGCCAGGGGGTAAGGGGGATGGCGATCGACCGCGACTTCCGGCCAATGCCGAACGTCAGCGGCGGCGCAGCCCAGGTCGCGAAGTCGGGCCCGGCGTCGTCCAGATAGCCCAGCGCGCGACGGTGATCCTTCCATCGGGTCCGGCCGAAGATGCGCTCCACCCCAGGGTGCTGATTGGCCACCAGCAGCCAAGGCCCGGGCCGACCGTCGGGCGACAGGTCGAAATCGATCCGCAGCCCATGCTCCTTCAGATCGCCGCGATGGTCCTTCGCCGACATGGGATCGCCGCCCAGCGTGGCTTCCACCAGCTCGCCGATCGACGCTCGCCGCCCACCGTGGACCAGCCCCGAGTCCCAGCCCAGCAGGTGCGCCAGGGCCGCCTGCCCGGCATTCACCTCGCCGTCCGCCTCAGCCCGCTCGGCCAGCAACGCGCCCCAGATCCGCGCCTCTTCCGCCGCCTGGTCCTCATCCAGCGCCAGGTCGCTCAGGATCAGACGCCGCCCGGCCGCGAGGGCCGCGATCAGATCGGCGTTGCGGGGCGAAGCGCCCCCGTCAACCAGGGCCGCCTTGATGGCCAGCACGTCCTCGCGATACCGCCCGGCCAGCCCCAGCGCCCGCCCCAGCAGGCCCGGCGCCGCCCCTCTCGCGCGGGTCGCCGCCGTCGCCAGATCGGTGTCCGACAACCGGGGGCGGGGGGGTGGCCCATCGGCCGCCCCCCCGCCGTCGTCGCCGGTCCTCAACCTCAGCATCCGCACCTCGGCCACCCGCGTGGCCAAGGCCTGATCCAGCTTCGGCGGGTCGGCGGCGGCCAGCAGCACGGCCCCGACGGCCGTCTGGGCCACGTCATGCTGCTTTCTGCTGGCCCCCTCGCCGGTCGACATCAGGCGCAGCGTGTTCAGCACCAGCTCGACCGCGCCGGGCAGACCGTCCCCGGTCGCGCCCTCGGCTTCGTCGACCACCACGGGCCGCGCCATGCCGCTGATCTCCTTTCGGAAACCCGCGTCGGTGAAGCTGTTCATCACCTCGCCGGCCAAGGCCGACAGCAGGCCATGCACGAACGCGAGGAAGGTCGTCTTTCCCGACCCCGGCCGGGCATGCAGCAACACATGCACCCGGAACGGCGCCACCCCGCCCAGCAGGGCCAGCCCCACCCAGCCGCAGATCACGTCCGCCCCGGTCAGGCCGTCCTCACCGACCGCCTCGAAACTCCAGGCGTCCATGTGATCGCGCAGCCAGCGCCCGACCTCCGGCCCGCACGCCCGCCCCGGCTCCGGCGCCGCCGGCATCAGCCGGTACAGCGGCCCGCTCCGGGCCTTCAGCGCCTCTGTGACCGACTTGACCACCACCTGGCCGTCGGGGCCGCGGAACTCGACCTCATTGCCCCGGTGCAGCACGGTCACGCCCGGCCCGCCGGGCCAGACGCCCAGATTGCGCATCACGCGGCCCGCGTCCCACTTGCCCGCATGCCGGCACTGGCGGTTAAACCAGATGGTGGCCAGGTCCCGCTGGAACTTGTCGTCGCTGTCGCGCCAATAGGTCAGGAAGCTCTGCCCCGCCTCGCAAGCGAAGATGTCGGTGCGCAGCATCGTGCCGATCTTGCTGGCCAGTTCGATCCGGATCTCGCCCTCGGGCATGGCGAAGATCACCCGCGGCCCGTCGAAGCCGAGGAACACGACCGGACAGTCGTCCAGCGGCGGATTCGGAAACGCGCCCAGCCGGCGCTCCGTGTCCGGATCGGCCTCGCTCAGAACGTCCAGGGGCTCTTCCACACTCACGCCGCGACCCTGCCTTCCGGACCCTTACGGGCCCTCAGTTCATCGTTGAAATCACGCCCCGGCGCGGGCGCCACGGCGGTCGCGGACTGGGCCCCGGCCGCCTTCCACGCCTGCGCCGACAACCGCGCGCACAGCCGCGCCCGCGCCTCGGCGTCCAGCGTCACCTCGCACGGCCGCCGCCGCCGGCTGCGCGCCTTCAGGGTCAAGGGGCTCATGTCCCGATCGACCCCGATCATCACCCGGGGCACGCCCGGCCAGACGAAGGCGGGCTTCTCGGGATCCGGCTGCGGCGCCCAGGCGTCGATCCGCCGGTCGTCATCCTTCAGAAGCCGCCCCTGCAGCCGGTCCAGGCTCAGCGCCGCCCAGGCGCGGGGCAGGCTGCCGGTCCGCATCAGATGCAGGCTGGCCAGCGACAGGCTGGACTCGATGCCCTCGGCCCCGATCGCCAGACCGTCGCCCGCATGGCCCTCCAGCGAAGGTCCGATCAGCCAGGCCCCGCCGGGCCGACCGTCCAGCGACTGCGGCCCCCACATGATCTTCGACGGCGCATGGTCGCTCTCCGCCTTGCCGGATCCGCCGGGAGCCAGATAGGTCGCGTGGATCCCGCCCGGGGCCACCGGCCGCCCGTCCGGGCCCGCCACCACGACCAGGGCGATCATGGCTGGCGCAGTCACCCAGCGCCGCGACCCGTCGTCGAACCACCACTTGGCCGCGGGATGAAATCTCAGGTTCCGCACCGCCGCCGCGATCACCCCGGGCACGATGCACCGCGCCGCCAGATAGGCCTCGACCGCCGTCCCGGCGGCCGGCCGGGCGGCGCGCCAGATCTCCGCCGCGATCCGCGCCGTCGTCTCCGATCGCCCGCCCTCGGCCCGTGCCCGCACCGGCGGCCGCGACGGCTTCGGCAGTTCGGTCATCCCGGCCAGCCGCCGCGCGGCCTCCAGGATCGACCCGCCCCTCAGCGCCCGCTCCAGATCGACGACGTCGCCGCCCTCGCCGCATTTGTAGCAATGGAAACGCCCGTCCCGGACCTCGAACGGCTCCGACCTCAGGGCCTTCTTCTTGCGCTTCCTGACCCCGCCCTCGGCCGGCTTCGCCACGGCCCGACATCCCGGCAGGGGACACGCCCCCCGCCCTCGCGTCAGCTTCGTCGCGCGCCCGGCCAGGGCCTCGATCGACACCTGCCGACACGCCGCATCGACCGCCGCCTTCACCGTCGCCAGGGCGTCACTCACGCGCGGCCCTCCTGACGAAGGCCCTTCGCTGGCGGCGTCTTGAAGTCGACGCATCCGGCAGATTTGAGATAGGTCGCCGCAAGATCGTCGGCGGTCACATCGAAACGACCCCGGCGATGCAGCACAGTCAGCATGCTGCCGATCGCGTGGTTACGCGACCAGGCCTTCAGGCCGGTGTCGTGGCCATCCAGATAGATGATGCTGGCCTTGGGCAGCTTCAAACCACCCTCCCCAGATCCACCAGGATCTCCCAGCCCTCGGCGCTCGGCCGGAACCGCCGTCCGCCCAGCCGGTCTTCCGGCGCATGTTCCAGCAGCCCGAAGCTCTTCATCGTGGCCAGAACCCCGCCGGGATAAACGCCCGCCAGCGGCGTCACCCCCCGCTCGCCCCCGTCCCGCGCCACGGCTTCCAGCAGCTGCAGATGCCGGTCCGTCACCTGATCCCCGGTCGACGTCCGCCCGGCCTGGGCCGCGCCCCATGACCGGCGCAGGGCGAACCTCAGGTCCGACCGCCGGAACAGCCTCTGGCGCGTCCCCGGCGGAATCGGCTCTACGGCTGGCCGCCAGGCGTCGCCGATCCGCGCCATGAACCGCTGCGGCCGAAGCTCGGGCTTGATCCAGATGAACCAGGCATAGAAGGCCGCCGACGCCGTCTCCGGATCATACCGGCCGCGCAGCATCGGCAGGCGCTCGCTGAACGGCGCGATCACCGTCACCGGCCGCTCCCCGAACAGCAGCGGATGCCGCCCGGTCCCTTCCAGGAACCCGGTCCTCAGCAACAGGGCCACCCCCCGCCGCGCCGTTTCCCACGCCCGCGCCGCGAACGCCGCCGCCGGTTCAAACGGCGGATTGGTGATCACCCAGTCGGGCCGCCCGAACGGGGTCGGATCAGGGCCCAGAAAGTCATGGATGGCGTTGCCGTCATAGGCATAGGCGTCCGACGTCACGACGTGGGGGAAGGCGTCCCTCAGCCCGTGCGCCATATGCCCCGCGCCGCAGGCACACTCCCACACAGTCCGCGCCCCGGGGTCCAGCCGCTTGACGACCTCGGCCCCCGCCCGCGCACCCCAGGGCGGCGTCGGGAAGAAATCGATGGAGTCCGCCGAGGCGTCGCGCGACGCCATCACGGCCAGAGCATTACGCGGCATCGCGGGCGCGTCGGGGTTCAGGCCGGTCATCCGACGCCCCACAGCTTGCGCAGGTCGGCCTCGGCCCGCCCCGTCATCTTCGCCAGATTGCCCCAGCTCACGTTGCGCGCCCGGCCCTCCCGGATCATGGCGATCACCGCCCGGTCCCCGGCCAGATCGCCCGGATGCGCGCCCTTGTCGGCGGGCGGGCCGCCTATCCTGTCGGACTGGTGGAAGGCATCCTTGCGGGTCTTCATCGGGCCGCACCCCGGATGGCCACCATCATGTCGCGCCCGTTCAGATCGAACAGCCACGCCACCTCGCGCGGCGTCCACCCGGCCGCCAGGAACTGCCGGCACCAGCCCAGCACGCGCGGCGGAATCCTCAGGGGCCTCGGGGCCGCGGCCGTGGCCGCACGGCGCACCGGATGGCCCGACGGGGTCAGATCGGCGGCCTTCGCCACGACCGGCTCAGGCGCGACGGGCATCGGCGGCGGCGGCACAGCGGCGGGCATCGGCGGCGGCGGCACAGCGACGGGCGCGGGCACAGGCGGCGCAGTCTCAACCGGATCCGCGACCGCCTCGGGCGCCACATCCTCGACAACCTTGGGCGGCGGCACGGGCCGCCGAGCCGGGTCGACCTCCCCGGCCTTCGCCGCCGCGCGGGCCTGCACCGTCTCGACCGGCGCCGCGACCTCGACCTTCGCCGCCGCCCGCGCCCGCTTCACCCAGGCCAGACTGCGCCCCAGTGTCCGCGCCACGCTGTCATCGGCCATCGACGACAGCACCATGCCCCGCTCGAACTCGGTCATGGCTCAGAGATCCGCATAGGGCGCGCGGTATCCCCGCGCCGGGGCGTCCTCGCCGACCGGCGCGACGGGCTCGGCCGCGTCCGCCAGCAGCTGGTCCACCAGCCCCGCCGCCGCGATCAGGGCGGGCCTCAGCCCCTGGCGCACGCCCACATCACCCTGCCGGCCATAGGCGACGGCGGCGGCGGTCAGAACTCCGCACACCAGCCCCCGGGGCCAGGGCGCGGCCGGAACCCAGCACGTGCGCGCCCTCAGGGCCTGCGACGCCAGCAGCTCCAGCGCCGCCAACGTCGGCGCATCCGTTGCCACCACCTCATGGACCTGCCCGATCAGCTGGGCCCACTTCGCGCGGTCCTGGGCGTGGTCGACCGGCGGGCTTTCGAGGCGGCGGCGGCTCACGCCTGCCCCCCGATCCGTGCTGAACTCGGCGAATGCCCTTCGCCCTGATCCTCGCCCTGGCCGTTGCCGACCCTTGCGACTTCATCCCCGACCGGGGCCCGACGCCCGACGCCGTCCGCGTCGGCCGGGCCTTCACCGGCCCGGTCGTTCACATCATCGACGGCGACGGCCTGTGCGTCGGCGTCGGCCCGCGCCGAGGTCAGGACTGGGTTGAGGTCCGGGTGGCCGACTTCTACGCCCCCGAGCTGTCCGAACCCGGCGGCGCGGCCGCCCGCGACGCCCTCGCCGCCATCGCCTCCGGCCGGACCCTGCGCTGCGTCGCCGGCCGCCGCAGCTGGGACCGCGTCGTCGCCGTCTGCACTTTGGACGGGCGCGCCGTCGGCGACCTGATGCGCGAGCGGGGCGTGGCCGAGGGCGGGCGGGGGCGGTGAAAAGAACCAGTCGCCGGAGAAGGCCAGGCCCCGGCGGTGCGCCTCGGCCCTGACTCTCACCAGAAACGGATAGCCGGGGTTGTCGCGCCCCGTCTCATACCGCGAAATGGCGGGGCGACTGACGCCGCCGATTTCGGCCATTTCCTCCTGACGGATGTTGAAAACGGCCGTTCTGACCCAGCGAAGCGGCGTCTCGGTGTGGGGCGAATCATGGGGCATGCGCCGTTTGTGCGTGATTCGCACAAAATGTGCAGCTAGAATGTTCGCCTAATGAACGTGCGAGACGCGAACTTATTGGGGATACGCGGTCGCATGTCCGACCGCCCCTTCCCGCGTGCGCGCCCCGGCCGACCGGAACTCCCGGTCGAGGAAGACACTCTCGCGGGGCGTTTGCGAGCCCTGCGTAAGCTGGCCAAACAGGATCAGGAGGATCTCGCTTCCGCTCTCGGCGTAAGCCGCACCCAGATCTCGAAGTATGAGACGGGCGGCCACCAGCCGCCCGACTATGTGATCGAACGGGCCAGCCAGCACTTCGGCGTCACGCCCACCTTCATCCGCTATGGCGATACCGACAGCAGAATGGCCAAGGTCGTCGGCCGCGTCGGGGCCGGCGGCCACGTCGAAGCGATCGAACAGGCCCCATGGCGTTACGTCGAGACGCCCGCCAGCTGGCACGACGCCATCGCCCTGGAGGTCAGCGGAACGTCCTGCTGGCCGATTTACGACGACGGAGACGACCTGGTGATCCGCGGCGAGAGACGGATGGTTGAGGAAGAAATCGTCGGCCGCATGTGCGTCGTCGAAACCTCCGACGGCCTGGGCCTGGTCAAGCGGGTCAGGCGCGGGACCAGGCGCGGGCTCTTCACCTTGGAAAGCCCGAACGCACCGCCGATCGAGGACGTCCAGCTGGCCAGCGCCCGCCCGGTCAAGATGCACGCGCCCCGCTGATCACTCGCGTCAGTCGATGATCTCGACGCAGTCCATGTTCACGTCCCGACAGCGCTCGAACATCTTGAGCCGGGCCTTCTCCCGGCCGTTGCTGTCGATCAATCCGCAGCTGACGATGCGTGGCGGGCCCAGCAGTTCGACCTCGGGCGCATAGGCCGACGGGGTAAGTCCGTTCAGCTGATCGGGTCGAGCCTTCATCCACGCCATGGCGCAGGTCGGATGGCCTCCGACCGACGCGATGCGCTTCGCCAGCTCATCGCGCTCGTACAGGTTCTCTCCGTGATTCCGGGCCGCCCACAGGATCAGGACGGCAGCCGCGACCAAGGCGAGCACCAGGTACACGACCCAGCCTTGGCCCTTGCCCGTCTTTTCCATGCTCGGCCCCCATTCGACGCTCAGGCTAACGACCCCATCTGACAGGTCCACAGGCCAAAATGTGCGCGTGACGCACATTCGCTTGACGCAATAAGTTCGTTCTGCGCACAAAACGCCGGTCACCAGTTTGGAGCCCGGTCATGCCCATCAACGCCGTCCATACGTCAGCTTCGGTCATACCCTTCCCCCGCCGCGCCGCGCGGCGCGACGAAGGGCCTTCGTCGGCAGTCCTGCGGGTCGTCGAGCCGCCGTCCACGGATCCGCGCGTCGAGGTCGTGGCCGACATGGCGCGCGAGATGGACCTCTGCCCCTGGATCGCGCCGGTCGTGCGCGTCGTGCGCGGACTCGACCGTCGCGCCCGCGTCCACGTCGCCGTCGGCTGCGTCGCTGCCGCCCTGTCGGTGTCCGACGCGCGCCTGCTGGCCGCCACCCTCAGGGCCGATCCGGGCCAGCCCGGCAACCTGACCGTCGCCCGTGATCTGGACCGCGCGGCGCTGTCGGCCGAGCGCCAGTCGGCCGTCCTGGTGCGGGAACCCCTGCGGCCCGAACACGGCCTCGCCCTCTCGCTCTCGGCCGCGGCCATGGCCGTCGCAGCCCTGCTGCTGGCCGGGGCCGCGGCCCTCTTCCGGGCGGGCTGATCCCATGGCCGAACAACGCACCGTCACCCTCGACCTCACCCCGGACGAAGCCTCGGCCCTGCTGGCCCTGGCGACGAAGGGGCGCGTCTTCCTCGACGTCGACCCCGCCTTCCTGGCCGCCCATGCCCGCCGCCGCGCCGCCCGCGACGCCTTCATGCGCCTGCGCATGGCCGCCCGACGCGCCACCGTCACAGGAGTCGCCGCGTGACCGCCCTGAACCTGCTGGCCGTCCAGAACGCCGCCCTCCTTCGCGAACTGCAGAAGGAGGGCCCGGACCGGGCCGCAAACGTCTCCGAACTGGCTCGGCGCCTAGATCGCGACGAGTCCAACCTGCGCAAGTCGCTCAAGGCCCTTGATGGCGCGCGGCTTGTGTTCGCCGGCACCCTGCGCCTGAGCGGCGACGGCATCGAGCAGCTGGCTGCCATCGACCGCGCCGAAGGCGACGGCGACCGCCGCCGCTGGCCCATCGACCGCATCCGGCCCAATCCCGCCAACCGCCCGGTCGATCCCGACACCATCCCCGGCATGGCGGACTCTATCGCCGCGCGCGGCCTCCTCCAGCCCCTGGTCCTTTCGCCGCCCGACGACCGCGGCATCCGCATGCTCTGGGTGGGCGAGCGCCGCTGGCGCGGCCTGCTGATGCTGGCGGATCAGCACCGCACCCCGGCTGACCTTATCGACGGCGCGCCGTTTGAGGAAAGGCAGGCCACCGCGGCCGAGGCCCTGGCCATCACCCTCACCGAAAACGTCGAACGCCAGAACCTGACCCCGCTGGAAGAGGCCTTCCTCTTGCGCGACCTGGCCGACGCCTGGGGCGAGGACGGCAGGCCGCTGACCGCCACCGACCTCGCCGACCGACTCGGTCGCGCGCGCCAGCTGCGCCAGATCCAGATCAAGCTGAAGATCGCCCGCGAGGCCACGCCCGAAGCCGTCGACGCCTACCGTCGCGACGGCTCCTGGGACGCCCTGGTGGCCAGCGTCCAGTCGGCGCGCGCCGAAGCCCCGCCGGCCCCCGCGCGGGTGACCGGCCCCTGGATCCTCGACGGCATCGATTATGGCAACGCCACCCGCTACCAGGAGGCACGCTACGCCAAGGGCCTCGACCGCCGGCCGGCCAACGCCGGCGGCGTGGCATCGCGCGCGACGCCGCCGGCCGACCCCGTCGGCCCGCAACCCGAACCCCTCACCGACGCCCAGCTGCTGGCCCTGGTCGAACTGGCGCATCAGATTTATCAGCAACAGACCGTCGCCCTGCTGGGCGCCGGCTGGACCGGCAACCCCGACCACGACCTGCGCGCCTTCGGCGCGGCCGTTCATGACTGGTGGCTGGCCGCGGACTTCGCAGACCTGCGCGGTCTCGGCCTGATTGATCTGGTCCAGCGGCCAGGCGGCGCACCGGCCCTCGCCGTCCTGACGGCCACCGGCATTTCCCGACTGCGCGACGAGGCTGTCCCCCTGCCGCCCGGCGACGCCGCCACCGCCAGCTGGCAGGTCCGCCTCGGCGGCGGCCTGCGCGGTTTCGACGACATGGCCACGGCCTGGCTCAACGCCCCGTCGTCATCCGGGCCCCCGAGCCGGGACGCGGTCCCTGCAGAAGAAGGCCCGCCTTGGGACGACGCAGACGCCGAGGCCTTGTCGCTCCCGACTACGGCCGAGGAAGACGACCGCGACGAATGGGGCCGCACCGACGACGTCGCCGCCGCCGACCTCGCCCTGCTGGACGAAGCGCTCGCCCTGGACACCGAGGCGGACGACGAAGACGGCCCGCGCGACCTCGCCGCCCGCCTCGGCTTCGGCGGACCCTTCACCGTCGACGCCGAAGGCGGCCTCTGGTGCTGGGCCCCCGGAGACGAAGACGAACGGCGCGAGCTGATCACCGTCGACGTCAACCGCGAGATCCCGACCGAACGCGCCCGCGCCGTCGCCCTCCTGATGGCCTGGGCCCTGAACCGCGCCCTCGACCACGCTGGGCCCGCGTCATGACCGACGAAGGCCCTTCGCTCGCTGGCCGCCCGTCATCCCGCGCCACGACCCGGGACCGGCCGAAGAGCCGGGACGGCACCGGCCCCGGACGCCCGCGCCTGCCCCGCATCACCACACCCGCCGCTTCGGTCAGCACGCCCGAGAACGGCCTGACCCCGCGCACGCCGGAAACCGGCCGCCCCATCCAGACCCGGGAAACCTGACCATGACCGACCGCCTGAAGAAGCCCAACACCCGCGACCTGGCCAAGGCCGCATCTCGCGCCAAAGTCCTCGACGCCGCCCGCGGCCTGTTCACCACCATCGGCTATGACGCCACCACCCTGCGGATGGTCGCCAACCTCGCCGGTCTGTCGACCGGCGCCGTCTTCGTCCATGTCGAGGACAAGGAAGACCTCTGGCGTCAGGCCATGGGCGGCCCCGCCCCCTCGGTCGCCATCGCGGAACAGATCGCCCTGGTCATGGCCCAGCTGCCCGGCTGGTCCTGGTCGGTCGGCCGCCCGGCCCAGACCGGCGACACCTTCACCGCCTCGGTCCGCTCCCCGGACTTCAACCCGTCGGTCGTGAACCAGGGCCGCGTCTTCGCCGGCGAGGGGTACACCCCCGCCTCCGCCCTGGCCCTGGCCCGCCACGCAGCCCTGCCGCACGCCGGGACGGCGCCGCACCTCAAGGCCGTCGCCTGATGCGCCGGGCGCTGTGCACCGCGGCCCGGGCCACGGCGGCCCTCGCCGCCTTCGCCTTCTGCGCCGCCGTCTGGCTCGCCATCGGCCTCGGTGGCCTGGCCGTGCTGCGCGCCGTCGCCGCCGCCGTCACGGGGATCGTGCCCTGATGCGCCCGCCCTGGATCGAATCCGCCGCCCTGCTGGCCGCCCACGGCCACGCCGGGCTCAAGCAGCGAGGCCCCGCGGGCCGCGCGATAGCCCCCAGAAAGAGGAAGTCCATGTCCGCCGCCATCCGCTTCGCCTTTATCGCCCACGACGACGGGGGCCAGTCCAGGCCCGTCACCTTCTCCGACGTCCACGCTCTCGCCCGTTACATCGAACGCAAGCGCGAGGGCCGCGCGATCGAACTGGTCGAGGCCGAGGACGTCGAGGTCCCCGGCCGCGCCGCCCTGCAGATCGGCGTCCAGATCTGGACCCGCCTCGACGACGCCCGCGACCGCAACCTCGGCTGGGCCTGGCTGGACGGCCAGGGCCGCGAACGCCTCGAACTGGCGCTCCGCTCCGCCCGCCAGACCGCCGGCCGCGCCACCGACCGGAGGGCGGCGGCATGACCCGCACTCCGCAATCTGACGCCCAGGTCGCGCACCGCTTCCGCTTCGCGGCCGACATCCTGGAGAGCATGACCGACGGCATCGACGGCGACCGACTCGGCGCCCTGGTCCGCTGGGCCCTGCACGGCGAGGCGGCGGCAGACGAAGCCGAGGCGCTGATCCGGATCTTCGAAGCCCCGCACCTTGCCGCGATCGATGAAGGCGCCTGGTCCGGCGACAGCCGCGCCGAGGCGCTGGCGGACATCGCGCGGGTGACGGCCGCGGCGGACGGCCTTGCTGACGACGCGGCGGCTCGCGTCGTCCAGTGGTTCTGCGCCGAACGCCGTCGGCAAGTCGACATCGAGGGCTGGAGCCTAGAGCACGACGATCTTTACGACGCCGGCGAAATGGCCCACGCGGCAGGGTGCTACGCCATCGCCGCCATCCGTCCGGCGAACGATCGCCGTATGGGCCTCGGCTACCCTCCGGACCATTGGCCTTGGGAGGTTCGCTGGTGGAAACCAGCCGACCCGTTGACGATGCTGGTGAAGGCAGGCGCCCTCCTGATCGCGGAAGTCGAACGGCTCGAAAGAAGGGGCGAAAGCCGCGCCGAAGCCGAGGCAGACGTCGCGAGGGTCACGGCCGAGGCGGAAGCCTTGGAGGTGCGCGTCTCCGCGGCGGCGCGCCGGTCGAGAGCGCTCGCGTCACTCCGCGCTCTACAAGAAGGTGCTGCAATCGCCATGCCCAGCTTTGTGGGCAACGAGGCGGTCTACGACTTCCTGTGCGCCATTCATCGAGAGGCCGTGAAGGGCCAGCTCGCCAGCGACGACGTCGCCAACGAAGGCACCCTGGGCGCCATGGGAGGTCAGAACCATGGCTGACGCCACCCCCATCGAATGGACCGACGCGACCTGGAACATCGTCACCGGCTGCAGTGTCGTCTCGCCCGGGTGCACGAACTGCTACGCCATGCGGCTGGCCGGCACGCGCCTTCAGCACCACCCCAGCCGGGCGGGCCTGACGACGGCCAGCAAGGCCGGGTCGGTCTCAAGCAGCCCGAAGGGCGATAGGCCAACGAAACATGTCTGGAACGGTCAGGTGCGGTTCAACGCCGAATGGCTGACCCAGCCCCTGCGCTGGACCCGCCCGCGCCGCATCTTCGTCGCCGCCCACGGCGACCTGTTCCACGAAGGCGTCACCGACGACTGGCTGGACCAGATCTTTGCCGTCATGGCCCTGTCGCCCCAGCACACCTTCCAGGTGCTGACCAAGCGGCCCGAGCGGATGCGGGAGTATCTGGCGCCGCTGAACCAGCGGCGCGCCGACGGCTTGGGTCGATCGGTCATAGCCTTGGGCTATAAAGATCCGCTCGAGTGTTTGCCGTGGCCCCTCCCCAATGTCTGGTTGGGCGTCAGCGTCGAGGACCAGGCCCGCGCCGACGAACGTATCCCGCCCCTGCTGGCCACCCCCGCCGCCGTCCGCTGGATCTCGGCCGAGCCCCTGCTGGGGCCGGTCGATCTTGATGCGATCCCGTCTTCACCCGGGGCCACGACTTACAAGCTGTTCGGCCCCTTGTCGGGCTACTGCCAACGCCACTGGCCACGGACGGACTGCGCGTGCGAGCGGCAGCAGCCGCGCCTCGACTGGGTCGTCGCCGGCGGCGAGAGCGGCCCCGGCGCCCGCCCCATGCACCCCGACTGGGCCCGCCAGCTGCGCGACCAGTGCGCCGCCGCCGGCGTGCCGTTCCTGTTCAAACAGTGGGGGGAGTGGGCGCCCGGCGAGAACGCGGGGAGCACGGTCGGCCGGGCCGTCGAGACTGCCGACTGGTTCAACGAGGCCTGGGACTTCAAACGCCTGACGGCGGCGACCGCCGCGGCCCAGACGATCGACGAGGAGCCGACGCTCTACCGGGCCGGCAAGAAGGCCGCCGGCCGCTACCTCGACGGCGTGCTGCACGACGCCTTTCCGGAGGTGCGCTGATGCACGGCCTGATCATCGACAACTTCGCCGGCGGCGGCGGGGCCAGCACGGGCATCGAGGCGGCGCTGGGCCGCCCGGTCGACGTGGCGATCAATCACGATCCCCAGGCCGTGGCCATGCACCGCCGCAACCACCCCGACACCCACCACCATTGCCAGTCGGTCTGGCGCGCCGACCCGCTGGAAGTCACCCGGGGCCGGCCGGTCGCCCTCGCGTGGTTCAGCCCGGACTGCAAACACTTCTCCAAGGCCAAGGGCGGCAAGCCGGTCGAGAAGAACATCCGCGACCTCGCCTGGGTCGTCGTCATGTGGGCCAAGCGCGTGCGCCCGGCCGTCATCATGCTGGAGAACGTCGAGGAGTTTCAGACCTGGGGCCCCCTCACCGACGACGGCATGCCCTGCCCGGACCGGCGGGGCCAGACGTTCGAACAGTGGAAGCGAGAGCTGAAACGCTACGGCTACAAGCTGGAGATCCGAGAGCTGCGGGCCTGCGACTACGGCGGCCAGGTCCTGCCGGCGGCCCCCACGATCCGAAAGCGGCTGTTCGTCATCGCTCGCTGTGACGGCCTGCCCATCGTCTGGCCCGAGCGGACGCACGGCCCGGCCGATCACCCCGACGTCGTCGCTGGCCGACTGAAGCCTTGGCGCGTCGCGGCCGACATCATCGACTGGACCCTGCCGTGCCCCTCGATCTTCGACACCGCGGCCGAAATCATGGCCAAGTGGGGTTTGCGGGCCCAGCGGCCGCTCGCCGACGCGACCCTGCGCCGGGTGGCTCGCGGCGTGACGAAGTACGTCCTGAACAGCCCCCGCCCCTTCATCGTCCGCACCGACATGGCCAGCGCCGCCGCCCGCAACGGCGTCCACGATCTGTCGGAGCCGATGCGCACTCAGACCACCTCGGGATCCTTCGCCGTCGTCTCGCCGGTCATCGTCCCGAACAACACGAACAACGTCGCCAAAGGCGGCGATGAGCCCGTGCCGACGATCACGACGGGCGGGCGGAACATGCTCCTTGCGCCGACGCTGGTTCAGGCCGGCTATGGAGAGAGAGAGGGCCAAGCCCCGCGCGCCCTGGACATGCAGGCGCCCATCGGAACCCAGGTCGCGGGCGGCGGGAAGCACGCCGTGGTCGCCGCCTTTCTGGCCCAGCACAACACCGGCGTCGTCGGCCATGGGGCACAGGAGCCGGTCAGCACCCTGACGTCCAAGGCCGGGCCGCAGGGCGTCGTGGCCGTGCACATGACCTATGCCCAGCAGGGCGGCCGGAACCGCGCGGCCGACGATCCGCTGCACACCCTGACGGCCAGCGCCAAGGATCAGAACGCCCTGGTCGCGGCGAACCTGATCGCCGTGAACCATGGCGACAGCGGCGGCTCGCGGGAATACGACCTCGATCGCCCGGTCAACACTCAGACGGCCCGGCGGGGCGAGGCCTTGGTGGCCGCCCACCTTCAGACGCTGCGCGGGTCCGACAGGCGCGACGCCTCGATCGAGGATCCTCTGCGCACCGTCTCCGCCGGCGGCAACCACAGCGCCGTGATCGGCGCCTTCCTGGCCAAATACTATGGCGCCGGCGACCCGTCGCAGGGGGTCGACGAACCCTTCCACACCATGACGACCAAGCCCCGCCACGGCCTGGTGACGGTCCAGGTAGACGGCGAGACCTATGCCATCGCCGATATCGGCATGCGCATGTTGACCCCGCGCGAGCGGTTCCGCGCCCAGGGCTTCCCGGACACCTACGTCATCGACCACGGCCTCGACGAAGACGGCCACCGCGTGCCCCTGACGCTAGACGCCCAGGGCCGCATGTGCGGCAACAGCGTCTGCCCGCCGCTGGCCGAGGCCTTGGTCCGGGCGAATGTCGTGGCAGCTGCCGAGCGGGCGGCCGCCTGACCATGCCGCCCGCCGCCCCCCTTCCCCGCCCTCAGGCGTCAGACGATCCGGTCCTGCCGATCGTGCTGGCGCTTGCGCGGATGGTGGAGCGGCGCCAGCTTCGCGCGCGAGAGGCGGCCGAGGCCCCGTCCGTCCATTCACCAGATCCGGAGTGACCCATGATCAGCCCATCCGCACTTTCCGAAGCTGCGAAGCTTGCGGACCAGTCGCCCCACAAGGTCGATATTCTTGTCGTCGAACAGGGCCTTTGGATCAGGGCGCAATCGGGCGAGCTGGTGGGCGAACATGTCGTCCCGTGGCAACAGCTGGTCGGGCGCGTCGACAACCCCGTCTCGGCAGCCATCATCAGGCTCAACGCCGAAATCGATCGTGGACTAGAGCTGCAGAAGAAGAGCCTGGCAGAGGCAGGCCTATAGGCTGATGCGCGTCGCCCTCTACGCCCGCTACAGCTCCGACCTTCAGAATGAACGGTCGGCCGAGGCCCAGCTGGACGCCCTGCGCGCGGCGGCCGGGGCGCGCGGCTGGCGGGTGACGGCGGACTTTGCCGATCGAGGCATCTCCGGCGCCGCGATCGCCGGCCGGCCCCAGTTGCAGGACCTGATGCGTCAGGCCGCGTCCGGCGCCTTCGACCTGGTGCTGACCGAGGCCCTGGACCGGCTGTCGCGCAGCCAGTCCGACATCGCCCGGATCTATGAACTGCTGGCCTTCTCCGGCGTGCGGATCGAAACCCTGTCCAGCGGCCCGGTCACGATCATGCACGTCGGCCTGGAAGGCACGATGAACCGCATGTTCCTCGACGGCCTGGCCGACAAAACGCGGCGCGGCCTGACCGACCGCGTCAACCAGGGCTTCTCGGCCGGGGGCCGCTGCTACGGCTATCGCGTGGTCGACAAGGGCGTGCTGGCCATCGACCCGGAAGAGGCGGCCGTCGTGCGCCGCATCTTCGCCGACTATGCCGACGGCCGCAGCCCGCGTCTGATCGCCCACGCCCTGAACGCCGAGGGCGTGCCCGGCCCGCGGGGCGGCACCTGGGCGCCGACCGCGATCGCGGGCGACCGCCGCGCCGGCGACGGCATCCTGTGTCAGGAGCTTTACGTCGGCGTGCGCGTGTTCAACCGCCGCCGATTCCGCAAGCATCCGGAGACCGGCCGCCGATCGGGCGTGCTGAACCCGCCCGAGGCCTGGGTGCGCCAACCCGTCCCCGACCTGCGCATCCTGTCCGACGACGACTGGGCGGCGGCCCAGGCCCGCCACGGGGCCATCTCGACCCAGCCGCGCCAGCGGGCGCGGGCGCCCAAGCGGCTGCTGTCCGGCCTGCTGACCTGCCACCTGTGCGCCGGTGCCATGACCCTTCACGGAAACGTCTATCGCTGCAGCACGCACAAGGATCGCGGCACCTGCCCGAACGGCAAGTCGATCGCCGCCCGCTCCGTCGAGCGCAGGGTGGTCGACGGCGTCCGCCGGCACCTCCTGGCCCCGGACAAGATCGCGGCGGCCGTGCGCGAGATCCACGACGGCCAGGCGCGCGACCGCAAGGCCGCCATGGCCGAACGCCTGCCCCGGGAACGCGAGCTGGCCGAGATCGTCCGGCGGCTGGACCGGGCGCAGGAGGCCTATCTGGCCGGCGTCATGGATCTGGCCGACCTCGGCCGGCAGACCGAGCCGCTGAAGGCGCGCAGGGCCGAGATCGAACGCCTGCTGCAGGAAGTCGAGGCCCCGCCGGTGATCCAGCTGCACCCCGCGGCGGCCGAGGCCTATCGCCAGCTGGCCGAGAACGTGGCCGAGGCCCTGGACGCCGAGGACGGCGAGGAACTGCGCATGGCCTTCCGCGGCCTGATCGACCGCGTCGACTTCATCCCGCTGCCCGACCACGGCCGCTTCCGGCTGGAAGTCCACGGCCGCCTCGCCGACCTCCTGGCCGACCCCCAGGCACAAAAAAACCCCAGAGCCGCGCGGGACTCTGGGGTTTATCTGGGTGCGGGAGCAGGATTTGAACCTGCGACCTTCAGGTTATGAGCCTGACGAGGTGAGGCGAGCCGTACACGGCGAGACGAACGGGCTGCTCCTCGCGCACAAAAGCCCCGCGGTCGAAACCGACGGGGCTTTCGGGGTCTTGGGTGCGGGAGCAGGATTTGAACCTGCGACCTTCAGGTTATGAGCCTGACGAGCTACCGGGCTGCTCCATCCCGCGGCGAAC
>JAIXZY010000004.1 GCA_027489355.1 Paracoccaceae bacterium
ACGCCGCCGCCCTTGGTGTATTCGCCGCGCACGGTGTGGCCGGGGCCCTTGGGGGCCATCATGATGACGTCGACGCCCTTCTTCGGCTCGATCAGGCCGAAGTGCACGTTCAGGCCGTGAGCGAAGGCGATGGCGGCGCCCTCGCGCAGGTTGTCGTGGACGTATTGCTTGTAGGTCGCGGCCTGGAGTTCGTCGGGCATGGTGAACATGATCAGGTCGCACCAGGCGGCGGCTTCGGCGATTCCCATGACCTTCAGGCCCTCGGCTTCCGCCTTCTTGGCCGAGGGCGAGCCCTCGCGCAGCGCCACGACGACGTTCTTAGCACCCGAATCGCGCAGGTTCAGCGCATGGGCGTGGCCCTGCGAGCCGTAGCCGAGGATGGCGACCTTCTTGTCCTTGATCAGGTTCACATCGCAGTCGCGGTCGTAGTAAACGCGCATCGGGCGTCCTCCTTGGTGATGATGAGCCGCAAAGTAGGCATTTCCCGGGGGTGTACCGCGCAATCTTTGACGCTGGACGAGTTTTCTGCGAAAACTCATTCACGTCTTCCCGGTTCGGTGCAAAAATCATGCAGATTGACGATACTGACCGCCGTATCCTGCGGCATTGGCTGGCCGAGCCGGCGCTGGAGCGCGCTGTCCTCGCTGAACGGGCGGGAGTGACCCCCGCGACGCTGTGGCGGCGGCTTGACCGGCTGCGGGAGGGGGGCGTGATCCGGTCTGAAGGCGCGCTGATCGATTGGCGGGCCTTGGGCTACGAAGTCCAGGTCAGCTTGCGCTTCACGCTGGACAAGACGAACCCCCGCGCTTTCGACGAGTTCATCGCGGCCGCCCGGCTGGTGCCCGAAGTCATCGGGATCGAGACCTTCCTGGGCCGCGTCGATGTGCGCCTCAACGTCGTCGCGCGGGACATGGGACACTGGACAGGCATCTACCGTGACCGGATCCTGACGCTTCCCCATATCGCCGAGGTGGAGGCGCTGATGCTGGTCTCGACCATCAAGGAGACCGGGGGCTTGCCGCTGTGATCGACCTTGACGACACCGACCGGGCGATCCTGCGGGCCTTGTCGGCGGACGGGACCCTGTCGGCGGGGGAACTGGGGAGGAGGCTTGGCCTGTCGCAGCCGGCAGCCTGGCGCCGGGTCAGGCGGCTGGAGGAGGCGGGGGTGCTGAGGGGGCTGGCGGTG
This sequence comes from Paracoccaceae bacterium, assembly GCA_027489355.1. GTDB lineage: Bacteria > Pseudomonadota > Alphaproteobacteria > Rhodobacterales > Rhodobacteraceae > Tabrizicola. The sequence continues at coordinate 1,189 of JAIXZY010000004.1, forward strand.
GAGGTCGACCGCGCCACGCTGGGCTTTGGCGTCACGGTCTTCCTGGGGGTGAAGCTTGCGACCAAGGGACGGGTCAGCCTCGAGGATTTCGAACGCGCGGTGCAGGCGATCCCGGAAGTGCAGGTCGTGCAGCATGTCCTGGGGCTGTTCGACTATCGCCTGCGAGTCGTGGCCCGCGACATCGCGGATTTCGAGCGTGTGCTGCGCCGCCGCATCATGACGCTGCCGGGGGTGGGCAACGTCGAGGCCAACGTGCTTCTGACCGAGGAGCGCCGGCCGGGGCCGCTGGGGTAGGATCGTAAGGTGGGCGCATCGCCCACCCTACGCCGGCGTCGGTCCTAATGCATCGCGCCGGCCGCGCTGTCGGATTTGAGTATTTCCGAAAAGGGCAAATGCATTAGGATAAGGTCTGATTTGCAAGGAGTTGCCAATGCCTGGACTGCACGCCCACATCGACCCCGAGGGTCTGGAGGAATTCTCGGTGGTCTTCACCGACCGCTCGCTGAACCACATGTCCGCCCGGTTCCAGCAGGTGATGCGCGATGTCTCGGGCATGCTGAAGGAGGTCTACAAGGGGTCCGCCGTGGCCCTGGTTCCCGGCGGCGGGTCCTACGCGATGGAGGCCGTCGCGCGCCAGTTCGGCCAGGGTCGCGTGCTGATCCTGCGGAACGGCTGGTTCAGCTATCGCTGGACGCAGATCTTCGAAGCGGGCGGCTTTGCTCAGGAGGCGACCGTCGTGATGGCGCGGCAGACCGGGAACGATGCGCGCGCGCCCTATGCGCCGCCGCCGATCGACGCGGTGGTCGCGAAGATCCGCGAGGTTCGCCCCGAGGCGGTTTTCGCCCCGCATGTCGAGACCAGCGCCGGGATCATCCTGCCCGACGACTACATCGCCCGGATGGCCGCGGCGGCGCATGAGGTTGGCGCGCTGATGGTGCTGGACTGCATCGCTTCGGGCTGCGTCTGGGTCGACATGGCCGCGACCGGGGTCGACGTGCTGATCTCTGCGCCGCAGAAGGGCTGGTCGGCCTCGCCCTCGGCCGGGGTGGTGGTCCTGTCGCCGGCCGCCGAGGCGCGGCTTGCGGCGACGACCTCGAACAGCTTTGCGCTGGACCTGAAGAAGTGGCGGTCGATCATGGAGGCCTATGAGAAGGGCGGTCACGCCTATCACGCGACGATGCCAACCGATGCGATCCTGGGCTTCCGGGACGCGATGGTCGAGACGAAGGCGATGGGCTTCGAGGCCGCCAAGGCGGCGCAATGGTCGCTCGGGCGGGCGGTCCGCGCGATGCTGGCCGGGAAGGGTGTCGCCTCGGTCGCGGCCGAAGGGTTCCAGGCGCCGGGGGTGGTGGTGAGCTACACCAGCGATCCCGAGGTGCAGAACGGCGCGAAGTTCCGGGCCGAGGGTCTGCAGATCGCCGCAGGCGTGCCGTTGCAGGTGGGCGAGGGGCCGGAGTTCAAGACCTTCCGCCTGGGCCTTTTCGGGCTGGACAAGCTGAAGGATGTCGACGGAACGGTTGCGCGGCTGAAGCGGGCCGTGGACACGGTCCTTTGACCAAAACACAGGCCGGAGGGGAGCTCTCCGGCCTGTGCGTTTTGGAAGAGTGGCGTCAGATTATTGCGCGTTGAGGATGGCGCGCACTTGTCCGGCCGGGTCGCTGCCGCCGCTCAGGTTGTCGGGGCTTGCGAAGAGGGAGACGATCTGGGCGTATTGCGCCGTGGTCAGGGCCGACAGGTCGACGCCCGGGATCCAGGCACGGATCTGCGTCTGGATGGCCGAGGAGAGCTGGACGGGCGCCTGCTGGGCCAGCGCGCCAAGCGCGGAGGCGGCAACGAGAGCAGCGGCGAGAGCGAAGCTTTTCATCTTGTAATCCTTTATCTTTCTTGCGTCCTGCCCCACCGTGGGGCGGTGAGGGAGATTTGGGGCGACGCAGGGAAAAAGGGAAATCACGGAATGATCGCCGCCGCTCGCCGCGATGTGATGATGCGTGTGTCTTGAACCCGTCGCCCCCGCGGAATGTCAAGCAATCCGGCACCGGACGGCCACCGAGCGCTCACATGTTACAGGGCATTCACGTGACCGCGTCGCGCTGCGCTGTATCTGTGCAAAAATGCAGAGGCGGCTAGTCCCGCGCGGCGGGCGCCACAGAGCGGCCGAGGCCGAGGCCGGCCCGCATCAGTGTCTGGCGCACCGGGCGCGCGGAATAGAGCGTGTCCAGCGCCTTGGCCCGCAGGTCGCGCAGGACCGGGGCCTCGGCCATCGAGGCGCGGTTCAAAAGGTCGATGCCGGTGACCCGGGCCTGCACTTCCAGGTGGCGCGCGCGGTGGAAGGCGTCGGTGACGGCGGGCAGGCCGGGATCGGCGCGGTGCCTTTCCGCGAGATCGAGGAGCACGGCGAGGTCCGCAAGGCTCATGTTCAGACCCTGCGCCCCGATCGGCGGGACGACATGGGCGGCCTCGGCCATGAGGACGGCACGCGGGCCGGAGAGGCGGTCGGCGATCTGGCTGATGATCGGCCAGACCGACCGGCGGGTGAGGAGCGTCAGCGGCCCGAGGATCCCCGAGGAGCGCGCGGTCATCTCGGCCTCGAACGCCGGGACGGGAAGCGCGGCGAGGCGGGCGATCTCGGGTCCGGTCTCCATCCAGACGACGGCCGAGGCGGGGCGTCCGTCGCGGTCGGGCAGGGGGACCAGCGTGAATGGGCCGCCCTTGCGATGGACCTCGGTCGAGACGTTCTGGTGCGGGATGTCGTGGGCCACGGCGAAGGCCAGGGCTTTCTGCCCGTAGCGGATGGTCCGGGCGGGGATGCCGAGCGCCTCGCGGACGGGCGAGTTGCGGCCGTCGGCGCCGATCACCAGCCGGGCCGCGACCCGGGTTCCGTCGGTCAGCGTCACCAGCGCCTCGGCGTCGCGGACCAGCATCCGGGCGAAGCCCACGCCCGGCCGGAAGGTGACATTGGGCAGCTCGGCCAGGCGCGCGACCATCTCGCGGCGGAGAAGCCAGTTGGGCAGGTTCCAGCCGAAGGGTTCGTCCGAGATGTCGGCGGCGTCGAAGTCCTTGACCAGCCGCGCCTCGGGCGTGGGGCCGCCGGCGTCGATGATCCGCATCACCTGCAGGGGGGCGGCGTGCGGTTCAAGCCGGGTCCAAAGCCCCGCAGCCTGCAGGACGGGAATCGAGGGTTGCAGGAAGGCGGTGGTGCGCAGGTCGGCGCCCTCGGCCTCGCCTTCGGTGACGGGGGGTGCGGGATCGACACAGAGCACGCGGAACCCCGCCGAGCCGAAGGCGCAGGCGGCGGTCAGGCCGGCGACGCCGCCGCCGGAGATCAGGATGTCAGTGGTATCGCGCATGGGGCCCTCCGCCCCGAAGCATAGGCTGCGCGGCGGGCCGGGGCCAGAGGACAGGACGCCTCAGGGCCGGGCCAGAATGACGAGCAGGACGAACATCACCGGCACGGCGGCAAGCGCGGTCAGGACGAGGGCGGGCAGGCCCCAGGTCTGGATTGCCAGCACGAGGGCGGTCAGGACGATGACCAGCAGGTAGTAGATCGTGTCGACTTCGCGCTCGATGTCGCGGATCACGCGGCCGACGACGGGAAGGGCGCGGGCGAGGCGGCCGATGGGGCTGGGGGCATTCGTGGCGGCAAGGGTCATGGCGGCGTCCTGAGGCTGGCGGATGCCTGTCATTTAGGGCGCTCGCGCGCAGGCGCGATGTGGCGGAGTGTCACCCCACCAGCCGCGCGAGGAAGGCGGCAAGGTCGTCGGTGTGGTGGTGGATGTGGTCGGCCGGCTCTGGCTCGGGCGCGACGTGGACGGTTTTCATCCCCAGCGCGTGCGGCACGGCAAGATTGCGCCTGTCGTCCTCGAACATCGCGCCGCGGGTGGGATCGAGACCGTCCTTGCCGAAGACGGTCGCAAAGGCGCGGGCGTCGGGCTTGGGGTGGAACTCGGCATGCTCGACGCCGTAGATTGCGTCGAACAGGTCGGCAAGACCGCGGGCCGCAAGGACTTTTTCCGCGTAGGGCGCGCAGGCGTTGGTGTAGATGATCTTGCGGCCGGGAAGCTGCGCTATGGCGCTGGCCAGGGCGGGGTCGGGGGAGAGGACCGAGAAATCGATGTCGTGCACCTCGGTCAGATAAGGGCCTGGGTCGACGCCGTGCTCGGTCATCAGGCCCGCAAGCGTGGTGCCATAGGTCTGCCAGTAATAGGCGCGCAGGTGGTCCGCGCGCGCCCGGTCGACCTGCAGCGCCCGCATGACCCAGTCGGTCATCCTGACCTCGATCTGGTCGAAAAGCCGCAAGTGGGGCGGGTAAAGGGTGTTATCCAGGTCGAAGACCCAGGTGGTGACGTGACTGAAATCCGGTTTCGGCATGGGAAAGGGTGTAGTGCGGGGTTGCGGCGTTGGGAAGGGTTGATCGAAGGTTGCGCGCCGCGCTAGGGTCCGGGCCGCGCAAGGGGGGACGGGGCCGGTGCAGAAAGACGCCTATACGCTGCTGATGGAAGCGATCGAGGCCGGGGTCTACAAGCCCGGCGACCGGCTGGTCGAAAGCGAGCTGGCCGAGCGTCTGGGCGTCAGCCGCACCCCGGTCCGCGAGGCGCTGCAGCGGCTGGAGACGCAGGCGATGCTGACGCGCGACGGGCGCAGCCTGATCGTCGCCAGCCTGGATCACAACCAGCTGGCCGAGCTTTACGCGGTGCGGACCGAGCTGGAGGGGCTGGCCGCGCGCCTGGCCGCCCGCCATGCCACGCCCGAGGAAGTGCGGGTGCTGAAAAGCATGGTGGCCGAGGACCGGGCGCTTCTGGGTGGCGATCCCCGCGCGCTGAGCCGGGCGAACAAGCGGTTCCACAAGCAGATCCATCTGGCCAGCCACAACCGTTTCCTGGTGCAGCAGCTGGACCTGGTGCATCGCAGCATGGCGCTGATGGCCAATACCTCTTTTGCGGCCGAAGGGCGAGACGAGGTGGCGCTGGACGAACATGCCCAGATCGTGGCCGCAATCGAGGCGGGGGATGGCGATGCGGCCTATCAGGCGTTGAAATCGCATATCAGCCAGGCTTTCGAGACCCGGCTGCGGGTGGACGCGGGCGAGCTGAAGATGCGCTGATCGCTGCCCGTCGGGCGCAGATCGCTTCGGTCAGTCCTTGGCCTCGACCGTCTGGTCAAACAGCCCGTGGGTCGTCTTGTCCCAGTAGAATGGGCGGGTCGCAAGTTCGGCCAGACCCTTGTAGGCGGCCAGCGAGGCAAGCGGGTAATAGGCCTTCAGCGTCAGCACCCAGAGCAGGCTGAGGCCATGCGTGGTGCGGCCCAGGCCAAGCGCGCCGATCACGATGTTGGCCACTTCGGACAGGAAAAGGATGCCGAACAGCGCCCAGGTGGCTGCCTGGGGCAGGGCCGCGTGCAGCGGATGGCCGAAGCCGAAGCTGAGTACCATGAAGGACCACAGCAGCGGGGCCAGCAGGAACTGGGCGATGCTGCCCAGGAACAGCACCTGAAAACCCCAGAACCCCTTGGGACCCAGTTGCCGCCACAACAGCCGGGGCTGGCGCATGTGGACGGCCCAGGTCATCATGTAGCCCTTGATCCAGCGCGACCGCTGCTTGATCCAGGGCAGCGGGCGGCAGTTCGCCTCTTCATGGGTGACGGTGTCGATCAGTTCCGTCCGGTAGCCGTGGCGCGCAAGGCGGATGCCAAGGTCCGCATCCTCGGTCACGTTGTGCGCGTCCCAGGCGCCCAGACGATCCAGCACCTCGCGCCGGAAGAAGAGCGTTGTGCCGCCCAGGGGAACGACAAGGCCAAGCCGGGCGAGGCCGGGCAGGACCAGGCGGAACCAGCCGGCATATTCGATGGTGAAGCAGCGGCTCAGCCAGTTGGTGCGCGGGTTGTAGTAGTCGAGCATCCCTTGCAGGCAGGCGACTTCGGGGCCTGACCGCTGGAAGCGTTCGACGACCTTGCGCAGCTGGTCAGGCTCGGGCGCGTCCTCGGCGTCATAGACCCCGATGATCGCGCCGCGGGCGTGGTCGAAGGCATGGTTCAGCGCGCGCGGCTTGGTCTTGACCTGGCCCTCCGGCACGATCACGACACGCATCCAGGGCGGCAGTTCGGCCTTGGACAGGGCATCGAGGGTGACGTGATCCTCGGCCTCTACCGCCAGGATGACGTCCAGCAGTTCGGCCGGATAGTCCAGCCGCGCCAGGCGGCGGACAAGGCGGGGGGCGATGTCCCCCTCGCGGTAGAGGGCGACGATGATCGACACGACGGGCGCGATGGCATTGCTGGCGGGGGCCGGACCGGGCAGCGGTGCCCGGAGGGCGGCGATGGTGGCGGCGATCTTCAGCACGACGATGGCGGCCAGCGAGATAACGGCAAAGGCCAGCGCGGCAAGCCCGGTTGCCAGCGGGGCCACCGCGAGGGCCGCCAGGCATCCCCCGATCGCCGCCACCGCCAGCGGTGACTGGTGCAGGCGCGGCCAGGAGCGGCAGCTTTCCGCCTCGGCCACGCGGGTTTCGGCGGCGCGGGCCAGCACGTCGCCGCGTCGGGCGTGGATTGCACCCAGGATCGCGCGCGAGGAGGCGAGGCCCGCCGCAACCGGGCCAAGACGGGCCTCGAGCATCGGGCGGAGGCGGCGGAATTCCTCGGGCCGCGAGGTGGCGACGATGGTCACGTCCCCGACCTTTTGCCAGGGCACCAGGCCGTGCCGCAGACAGTCCTGCACGCCGACGGCGTCGATCAGCCGGGGGTCGGGCAGGGCGCTGTCCAGGTCGACAAGGCGGATGCCCCAGTTCCGCGCATCCACGCCCAGAAGGTCGCGCTCGACCACCAGTCCGCGTGCGCGCAGCACGTCGGGCAGGCGGCCGGATTCGCGGCTCTGCTGCGAGAGGGCGGCGACCATGTCGTCCGGCGAGACCACGCCTTCGCGCAGAAGCGAGGCCCCGACCGCGAAGGTGCGCCGCCCGGCATGGGCGGTCTCGACCGGCGCGACGGGCAGATCAGCGGTAATGCGTTCGGCGGCGCCCATGCCTGTTCCCCTTCCACCGCGCAGAATGCGGGCAAGGGGTTAACAGGCGGTTAACTCCGTTCAGGCGCGGCGGGCCTGCATCGCCTCGGCGAAGCGCTCGAAGAGGTAGAAGCTGTCCTGGGGGCCCGGAGAAGCCTCGGGGTGATACTGGACCGAGTAGATCGGCTTGCCGTCCACCGCGATGCCGCAGTTGGTGCCGTCGAAGAGCGAGACGTGGGTCTCGGACACCCCCTTGGGAAGGGTGTCGGCGTCGACGGTGAAACCGTGGTTCATGCTGGTGATCTCGACCTTGCCGGTGGTCAGGTCCTTCACCGGGTGGTTCGCGCCGTGGTGGCCGTGGTTCATCTTGCGGGTCTTGGCACCCAGGGCCAGGGCCAGCATCTGGTGGCCAAGGCAGATCCCGAAGAGTGGCAGGTCCTTATCCAACACGCCCTGGATCATCGGCACGGCATATGCGCCGGTGGCCGCCGGGTCGCCGGGGCCGTTCGACAGGAACACGCCCTCGGGGTTGTGGGCCAGCACCTCTTCGGCCGTGGCGGTGGCGGGCAGGACCGTGACCTCGCAGCCGACCGAGGCCAGGCAGCGCAGGATGTTGCGCTTGGCACCGTAGTCGATGGCGACGACCTTGAGGCCCGGACCTTCGCGGCGGGTGTAGCCCTCGGGCCAGGCCCAGCGTTTCTCGTCCCAGCGGTAGGATTGCGCGCAAGTCACGTCCTTGGCGAGGTCAAGCCCGACAAGGCCCTTCCAGGCGCGGGCTTTCGCCACCAGCTTCTCGATGTCGAACTTGCCCTCGGGGTCATGGGCCAGCGTCACATGCGGCGCGCCCTGCTGGCGGATCGCCCGGGTCAGGCGGCGCGTGTCGATCCCGCCGATGCCGATGCGGCCGATCTTCTTCAGCCAGTCGGTCAGCTCTCCGGTCGCGCGCCAGTTCGAGGGTTCGGTCGGGTCCCATTTCACCACCATGCCGGCGGCGGCGGGGGTGCCGGTCTCGTCATCCGCGGCGGTGACGCCGGTGTTGCCGATATGGGGAAAGGTGAAGGTCACGACCTGGCCCGCGTAGGAGGGGTCGGTCATGATTTCCTGGTAGCCGGTCATCGCCGTGTTGAACACAAGCTCGGCCACCGTCTCACCCGTGGCGCCGAAGCCCTGACCGTAGAAGATCGTCCCATCGGCAAGGGCCAGGCAGGCGGTAGGCTTCTGCGGCGCAGGCATGGGCGACTCTCCTATCGGTAAATTGCGCGGAAACTAAGGGGCGGGGGCCGCAGGGTCAAGGGCGGATGCGAAAAGGTTTTTCCTGCCTTTTCAGCAGCTTGGCAAAATCTCCCGTGGTTGCGGTCAGGGGCCGTTCCGGGTAGACTTCCGATCCGGGGAAACTATCGGAAAGACCTGCCATGCTTTTGCGCGACCGTCTGCAGACGGCCCTCAAGGAGGCCATGAAGGCCAAGGAGGCCGACCGCCTGTCCACGCTGCGCCTGATCAACGCCGCCATCAAGGACCGCGAGATCGCCGTGCGGGGCGAAGGCGACGCGGCCGAGGTGGGCGAGGCCGAGATCCTGCAGATCATGGTCAAGATGGTGAAGCAGCGCCAGGAATCGGCCCGCGCCTATGAGGAAGGCGGGCGGCTGGAACTGGCCGAGAAGGAACTGGCGGAAATCGGCGTGATCCAGGAATTCCTGCCCCGCCAGATGGACCAGGCTGAAATTGCTGCGGCGGTGGATGCCGCTGTGGCCGAGACCGGCGCGACCAGCATCCGTGACGTGGGCAAGGTGATGGCGGCGCTGAAAGCGCGCTACACAGGCCAGATGGATTTCGGCGCGGTCGGCGCGCTGGTGAAGGGGCGTCTTGGCTAGCGCAGGCGGCTGCCGCCTAGCGAAGCGCCTGCTTTCGTGATAGGGTGCGGATGTCCCACGGCTGGCTGCGGCCGGGGACGTTCAGGGTTCTCTCGGTTGTTGTGCCAGTATCGGCCACCTCGGGACGGGGTAGGGCCGGACTTGCCCATTTCAGGACAGCCCGACCGGCCTTGCGCCCCATGTGACCGATGCCACTGACCGGCACCGGGGGACCTCTCGCCTTTCAGGGAGGTTGGCGATGACAATACGCTTGATGCTTGTATCGCTGTGCGCGGTCGGCCTGTTGGCCGGCCCTGTCGTCGGGCAGGACGCCGACGTGATCAAGAGCGCGGAATCCGCTGCTCCGGCGGCGCTGGCCGCCGGGGCCACCATCTACGGCTTCGACGGGAGCGGCATGATGATGACCGTGCGCGAGGGGAAGAACGGCTGGTGGTGCATGGCCGACAATCCGACCTCGCCCGGACCCGATCCGATGTGCGGCGACGCGAATGCGCTGGAATGGGCGCAGGCCTGGATGAACAAGACCGATCCGCCCGCGGGCAAGGTCGGGTTCATGTACATGCTGGCCGGGGGCAGCGACGGCAGCAACACCGATCCTTATGCGGCGGCGCCGGCCGAGGGCAACCATTGGATCGAGACGGGTCCCCACGTGATGATTCTCAATGCGACGACCATGATGGCGGGCTATCCCGATGCGGCGGATCCGGACACGTCGGTGCCCTATGTCATGTGGGCGGGGACGCCCTACGCTCATCTGATGATCCCGGTAAAATAGCGCGGGACAGGGAAGCCTGCTCAGGCGTCCTCCGGGTGACTTGCGGTCCCGGCGTGCACAGCCTGATCCGGGGCGAGCGCCTTGTGACGGCGCAGATGGCTGATCAGGTCATCGCGCAGCGCGATGCGCTCGTCCTCGGACAGGAAGGCGCCGAGTTCCACCTCGCGGCCGTCGCCCTTGAGCGTCAGGTAGTTCGGCACCGGGCCGCCGGTCTGATGCAGGGTGACGCGCAGCCAGTAGGGGTTGGCCTCCCAGTCCTGGCGGCGGCCCTTCGGCCCATGTCGGACCAGCGAGACGCGGTCGGGCGACAGGCGCAGGTCCTCGACGATGTCGCGGTCGCGGCCGTTCTTGCGGAGCGCGAACCAGATCGCCCAGATCGTGCCGAGCAGGAACGGAAGCAGTGCCCAGAGCACCGGGCTGCCCAGGATGCCGAACAGCGGCACCGCGATCAGGATCGCGGTCGCGCCGATGAACCAGACGAAACCGCGCTGATCCAGCGATCGGTGCGGCCAGAGATGCAGGCGGTCCTCGCCGCCCTCGGGGGGAAGCCATTCGTAGGGCATGGGGCGTTTGTAATTTCGCGGGCGGGAAAGGGAAGACCCTGCGGCAGCTTGTCAGGTGGGAGAGGCGGTGCAATCCTTGCGCATCGGATCGTGCGGGGGGCGGGATGGCGGGTCGGGTCATGGCCTTGGGGCCGCAGCATGTGGCCAAGGTCGCGCGGGTGGTGGAACGGACACCCCACCAGGTCAGCTACCGTCCCTTGTCTGACGCGGAGTTCGAGGCTGTCGCCCAGGGCTTCCTGGGCCAGCTGGAGGATGCGCCGCTTTGGGTCTTCGCCTATGGCTCCCTGATCTGGAAGCCCGAGTTCGATCATGTCGAGGCACGGCGGGGCAGGGTGCACGGCTGGCGGCGGTCCTTCTGTCTGAACATCACCTCCTGGAGAGGTACGGCCGAGGTGCCGGGGCTGATGCTGGCGCTTGACCGGGGAGGGGCATGCGCCGGGGTTGTCTACCGGATGCCAGAAGATGACCTGCAGGCGCGGCTTCTGCGGATGCTCTACCGCGAGATTGCCTATCACGAGGACCTGCCCTGGTTGCGGTGGGTGACGGTCCGAACGGCCGAGGGGCCGGTGCGGGCCCTGGCTTTCTACTGCGCGCCGACCGCGCATCCCGACCTGGTGCGCCTGCCGCTGGAGAAGCAGGCAATGCGGCTGGCGCGGGCTGCGGGTCACATGGGCAGTTGTGCCGAATACCTTTACAACACCGTCAGCCACCTGGAGACTTTGGGCATCAGGGACCGCTACCTCTGGGACCTGCAGGCCCGCGTGGCGGCCGAGATCGACAGCCTTTAGCCCTTTACCTGCGCCAGGAAGTCCTGGAAGGCCTTGCCATAGGTCGCCGCGTCTTCGGCATGGGAGCCGAGGTGGTCCGCTCTGGTCCAGAGCGTGACGGTCGGGGCTGTTCGGGCCGATGCCAGGGCCTGCGACGGACCGATGGGCACGATGCGGTCGGCGCTGCCGTGGGCCAGGAACAGCGGGCCGGGGAAGGCGGCATAGGCGTCGGCGACCTCGGCCCGCGACAGGGGGAGGGGGGTCTTGAAGGGCAGGATCTGCTTTGCGGTCCAGGCGATCAGGCCGGGAAGGGGCTTGTCGCCCTGCGCCGCGATGTGGTCGATCACCGCGCCGAAGCTGATCGCCGGGCTGTCCAGGGCGACGGCGCTGACGCGGGGGGCAAGCGCGCTTTGCTTCAGGAACTGCCCCAGGATCGCGCCGCCCATCGACTCGGCGGCGACAAGGACCCGGTCGCCGTCGCCGGGTGCAAGGTAGCGGATGGCGGCTTCCAGGTCGGGCCATTCGGTCAGGCCGAAGCCATAGCTGCCCTCGGTCGCCGGGGGCGCGCCAGGATCGTTGCGGTAGGTGATCAGCAATACGGACCAGCCGGCTTCGTGCAGGATCGACAGCGCGCGGTAGCCATCCTCGCGCGCGCCTGCGATGCCGTGGACATAAACCGCGCGTCCGGCCTCGGCCCCGGCGGCTGGGACCATCCAGGCCTCGGTCGGGCCAAGGGGCGTGTCCAGGCTGACAGTCTCGAACGGCAGCGACAGTGCCGCCAGCGGGTCGCCGCGATAGCCAAGGGCAAGCGGGTCGGTCGGGGGCGCGACGGTCGCAAGCGCCGCGGCGATCGGGCCGACCTTCAGCAGGCTTGCTGCGGCGTGAGCCAGGAAGAAGCCGGTGATGCCGACGTACCCAACGAGGGCCACGGCCGCGAGTACCAGGACAAAGACCACCGCACGCATCGAAACCTCCGTCAGAAATGGAAAAGGCCCCGGGCATTTGCAGCCCGGGGCCTCTGGTTCAGGTCAGGCGCTTAGTGCGCGTGGCTGCGGTCCCAGTCGGACTGCTTCGGCAGCTGCTCGAACGTGTGCTCGGGCGGCGGCGAGGGCAGGGTCCATTCCAGGGTGTCGGCGTATTCGTTCCAGTAGTTGTTCTGGGTCACGCGACGGCCCCACATCAGGGTGTAGAACACGATCCCGATGAAGAAGACGAAGGACGCGAACGAGATGAAGGCACCGACCGAGGAGAACCAGTTCCAGTAGGCAAAGGCCTCGGGATAGTCGATGTAACGGCGCGGCATGCCCTGGCGACCCAGGAAGTGCTGCGGGAAGAAGGTCAGGTTCGACCCGATGAACATCATCCAGAAGTGCAGCTTGCCCGCCCATTCCGGGTACTGCCGGCCCGACATCTTGCCGATCCAGAAGTAGATCCCGGCGAAGATCCCGAAGACGGCACCCAGCGACATCACGTAGTGGAAGTGCGCCACGACATAGTAGGTGTCATGGTAGGCACGGTCCACCGGGGCCTGGCTCAGGACGATCCCGGTCACGCCGCCGACGGTGAAGAGAAAGAGGAAGCCGAAGGCCCAGAGCATCGGGGTCTTGAACTCCACCGACCCGCCCCAGATCGTCGCGATCCAGGAGAAGATCTTCACCCCCGTGGGCACCGCGATGACCATCGTCGCCAGCATGAAGTAGGACTGCTGGGTCAGGGACATGCCGGCGGTGTACATGTGGTGCGCCCAGACGACGAAGCCGAGGACGCCGATCGCCACCATCGCGTAGACCATCGGCAGGTAGCCGAAGATGGGCTTGCGCGAGAAGGTCGCGATGACCTGGGAGATGATCCCGAAGGCCGGGATGATGATGATGTAGACTTCCGGGTGGCCGAAGAACCACAGGATGTGCTGGTAAAGCACCGGGTCACCGCCGCCCGAGGGCGAGAAGAAGGTGGTCCCGAAGTTGCGGTCCGTCAGCAGCATGGTGATCGCGCCGGCCAGCACGGGCAGGGCAAGCAGGATCAGCCAGGCGGTCACGAAGATCGACCAGCCGAAGAGCGGAACCTTGTGCAGCGTCATGCCCGGGGCGCGCATGTTCAGGAAGGTCGTGATCATGTTGATCGCGCCCAGGATCGACGAGGCGCCCGACAGGTGGACGGCGAAGATCGCCAGGTCCATCGCATAGCCGCCCTCGGCCGTGGTGGTCAGCGGCGGATACAGGACCCAGCCCACGCCCGACCCGGTGCCCAGATCGCCACCGCCGCCCGGTGCCAGCATCGAGGCCACGCCCAGCGAGGTCCCGGCGACATAAAGCCAGAACGACAGGTTGTTCATCCGCGGGAAGGCCATGTCCGGCGCGCCGATCTGCAGCGGCATGAAGTAGTTGCCGAAACCGCCGAACAGTGCGGGAATCACGACGAAGAACATCATGAGGACGCCGTGATAGGTGATCATCACGTTCCACAGATGTCCGTTCGGGGTGCAGACCTCGCCCGAGGCGATGAAACGTGCGCCTTCCTGGCACATGTACTGCACACCCGGCTCCATCAGCTCGAGCCGCATGTAGACGGTGAAAAGAACCGAGATCAGGCCGACGAGACCGCCGACAAACAGATAGAGAATCCCGATGTCCTTGTGGTTGGTCGACATGAACCAGCGGGTGAAGAACCCGGGTCGATGATGTTCGTCATGGCCGTGGATGGCTGCGTCCGCCATGGGCGTCCTCCGCTTTGGTCGTTCTTACATGCCCGTTCACGAGCTGAAAGCCCGCCCGGTTCCCTTGTGTTCCCGTCTTTAGCCGCGCGGCGGGCGCGTCGCAATGCACGATCTTGCCGCAGGGGGCAGAAATCTTGACGGAAAAGCAACGGGCGCGGCCCCTGCAAGGGTCGCGCCCGTCAGGGAATCGAAGGACCGGATTACTGGGCGACCGAGGCCAGGTAGGCCGCCACGTCCTCGCCGCCCGAAGCCAGCTTGAAGGACATCTTCGACTTGGCTGCGTCGTCGCCAAGCGCGGTCTTGAGATACTCGGCAGGGTTGGCGACATAGGAGGCCAGGCTCGCCTCGTCCCAGACCGCGCCGGTCGCGCCCAGGGCGGCGATCGAGTCGCCATACGAGAAGTCCGGGTCCGCCGCCACGCCACGGCCGATGATCCCGTAAAGGTTCGGCCCGGTGCGGCCGCCCTTCTGGATCTCGGTCCCGTCGGGGGCGATGATCGAGTGGCAGGCCTTGCACTTCTTGAACGTGTCCTCGCCGGCGGCCGGGTCCCCCGCGAAGGCGGGCGCCGACAGCGCGGCGACGGTCAGGCCAAGAAGGATGAACTTCGTCATGGTGTCCTCATGTGTGAGGGAGCGCCGCAGGGGGGCGTTCCACAGCCGGGAAGATGGGGGCTGGTGCGGCTGATATGCAATAGCATCCTGCTGCTATCGCCCGTCCTGTGCTGCGCAACTGCCCAGGAAGCGGCGCGGAAAGGTCGCCATCAGCGCCGCGTCGAGGTCGGCCATCGTCACCGGCAGACCCAGATCGACCAGGCTTGTCACCCCATGTTTGCGGATGCCGCAGGGGATGATTCCGTCGAAATGACTCAGGTCGGGTTCGACGTTGATCGAGATGCCGTGGAAGCTGACCCAGCGGCGCAGCTTGATCCCGATGGCGGCGATCTTGTCCTCGGTCGGGCGGCCGTCGGGGCCGGGGCGGTCGGGCCGCTGGACCCAGACGCCGACGCGGCCGTCGCGAATCTCTCCGGTGACGTTGAACTCGGCCAGGGTGTCGATCACCCAGCGTTCCAGCTCGCGCACGAAGCAGCGCACGTCCTGCCCGCGCGCCTTGACGTCCAGCATGGTGTAGATCACCCGCTGCCCCGGCCCGTGATAGGTGTACTGCCCGCCGCGCCCCACCGGGTAGACCGGGAATCGGTCCGGATCGACCAGATCCTCGACCCGCGCCGAGGTGCCGGCGGTGTAAAGCGGGGGATGTTCCAGCAGCCAGATCGCCTCACCGGCTGTCCCGGCGTTCATGGCGGCGACATGCGCCTCCATCGCGGCCAGGGTTTCGGGATAGGGGGCAAGCCCCGGGATATGGATCCATTCGACCATGTTTCGCCCTGTCCAGCGCCTTTCGGCCCAGCGTTCTATACCCTGTCGCCGGGACGGGGGCGAGGGGCGGACGCGGGACGGAGGCGGGGCGCGAAAAAGGCCCTTCCCTTCCCGTGCGACTGCCGCTAGATAGCGGGCGTCCAAGACCAGACCCGGTGCGGATGTGGCGGAATTGGTAGACGCGCAGCGTTGAGGTCGCTGTTCCTTAACCGGAGTGAAAGTTCGAGTCTTTTCATCCGCACCAGGGTCGGTCGGACATGCCAGAGGGCGCGGGGGCAACCTTCGCGCCCTTCGCCTTTTCCGCCTGGACGAACGGATCGGATTACGGTCCCGGTCTGCCGGAATGCCTCCTTTTCTTGCATGATCCGCAGGCAGATTGACTGCTTCCGCGGCAATTTCTGCCCGCTTTTCCCGTAGAGGCGCATTGGGGCCCAAACAGGTCGCTTAAGTCCTCTTTAGGGTCGAAAAACTGCGTTGCAATGGGGGTCACGTTTCGCTTTAGTCGAATCAAGCCAGAAGGCGCAAAGCGCCCATCACATCAGGGAGACTCGGGTGACGGTTGAGCCCCGCAACGACGCCTTCGTCGCGTTTGAGCATGTCCAGAAAAGCTATGACGGTGTCACGCTGGTCGTGAAGGACCTCAACCTGTCGATCGGCAAGGGTGAGTTCCTGACGATGCTTGGCCCCTCGGGGTCCGGCAAGACGACCTGCCTGA
>JAIXZY010000078.1 GCA_027489355.1 Paracoccaceae bacterium
CACCCAGGAGGCCTTCGAAGCCCGAACCCGGTTGCTGGAAGTCGACACCCAGTCCGGCCGGGCCTGGACCGATGAACCGGTCCAATGGACGCAGGGTGAGCTCAGGGCCCAGGCCGCCGGCCTCGACTACGACCAGTCAGGCGCCCGTCTGCAACTCAAAGGCCCGGTTCGCGCGCAACTGTCCGCGCCGCCGCGCGTCCCTCGCTAGAATGGGCTGCAGCAAGTTTCGTGCCTTTGCCCGAAGCCGCGTGCCCATGACCGCCACCCAAGACGACACCCACCCCCGCACCGCCCGCGCACTTTGCGCTGCGGCGCTGGTGCTGGCTGCGTGTGCCGCCGTGAGCGCCCGCGCGGAAAAAGCCGACCGCCAACAGCCCTTGACCATTGAAGCCGACCAGGGCAGCACCGTCGACTTGGCCCGGCGCGTGGTGGTCTTCAACGGCCGTGTGGTGCTCACGCAGGGCAGCTTGCGCATCCTGGCCGATCGTGTCGAAGTGGCCGAGGTGGGCGAAGGCCAACGCACCGCCCAGGCGCGGGGCCGGCCTGAACAACCCGCCCAATTCCGCGAAAAGCGTGAGGGTGTGGACGAATTCGTGGAAGGCCGCGCCGACCTCATCGAATACGACAGCCGTGAGGCCCTGATCCGGCTCAGCGGCAAGGCCGTGGTGCGCCGCCTGCGCGGCACGCAACTGGCCGATGAGGTGCAGGGCGAGACCATCATATGGAACGGCAACCGCGAGACCTTCAGCGTCGCGCCCGCTGAACGAGGCAGCGCCGACGGCCGCGGCGAGCGGGTCCGGGGCGTGTTCGCCCCGCCACCATCGCCACCGGCAACTTCGCCGGCCCCTTCCCCATCCGGTGCGCCGGCCGCTGGGCCGTCCGCACCGTCGGCGGCCAACCCCGCACGGCGATGAACGCGCCTGGGCCCCGAATGACCACGCCAGGCTTGGCCGCCGATCCCGGCACGAGCCCCGGCGCAAAGGCGGGGCTTGAAGCGACAGGCTTGGTCAAGCGCTACGGCACCCGCACGGTGGTCGATGGCGGCCACCTGCGCGTGTGCCCCGGCGAGGTGGTCGGGCTGCTCGGCCACAACGGCGCGGGGAAATCGACGCTGATCAAGGCGGTCTCCGGGGCCGTGGTCCCGGACGAAGGCCAGATCTTCCTCGACGGCCGCGAAGTCAGCTTCAAGACCCCGATCGAGGCCCGCGCCGCGGGGATCGAGACGGTCTACCAGACGCTCGCCATGTCCCCGGCGCTGTCCATCGCCGACAACATGTTCATGGGCCGCGAACTGCGTGCGCCGGGGATCATGGGCAGCCTCTTCCGCAAGCTCGACCGTCCGAAGATGGAGAAATTCGCGCGGGAGAAGCTGAACGAACTGGGCCTGATGACGATCCAGAACATCAACCAGGCGGTCGAGACGCTGTCGGGCGGCCAGCGCCAGGGGGTGGCGGTGGCCCGCGCCGCGGCCTTCGGGTCGAAGGTCGTCATCCTCGACGAGCCTACCGCGGCGCTAGGCGTCAAGGAAAGCCGCCGCGTGCTGGAGCTGATCCGGGACGTGAAGAACCGCGGCATCCCCATCATCCTGATCAGCCACAACATGCCGCATGTCTTCGAGATCGCCGACCGCATCCACATCCACCGCCTCGGCCGCAGGCTCTGCGTGATCAAGCCGCAGGATTACACCATGTCCGACGCGGTGGCCTTCATGACCGGGGCAAAGGTCCCCGAAGGCGTGGCCGAGGTCGTCTGACCCTTCGCGGCGGCAGCTGGAACCGAGCTGCCGCCACACCCCGGCCCCAGCGGCCAGCCCTTGCTCTTTTCCCAAATACTCCCCGCGGAGCGTCCGCCGCCGCCCCATTGCGCACCGCCTGTCGGGCCTCCGCGGCAGCGCCGTCCAAGGGGCTCGATGCCCCGGAGGACGGCTCCCCCTCCCGGAAAACGCCGCCCCGGCGCCGAAACCCCTTGAATCCCCCGGCGTGAGCGACAAGATCAGGCGAACCCGCCGCGACGCGACAGCAAGCAACAACACCCGCCGCCACGACGAGGACGCCGCCCGCATGACCCCAGCCCTGATCGTGGCGCTGCCCTTCCTCGGCGCGATCCTGCCTGCGCTTGTCATCCGGGCCGGCCGGACCGCCTGCGCCACCGCGACCGGCGTCGTCACGCTCCTTGCG
The DNA here is from genome assembly GCA_027489355.1 of Paracoccaceae bacterium. Classification (GTDB taxonomy): domain Bacteria; phylum Pseudomonadota; class Alphaproteobacteria; order Rhodobacterales; family Rhodobacteraceae; genus Tabrizicola. The sequence continues at coordinate 2,178 of JAIXZY010000078.1, forward strand.
CTGATCCTGCTTGCCCTGCAGGCCCCTGCCGTCCTGCGCGGAGAGGTCGTGCAGACCCGCATCGACTGGCTGCCCCAACTGCGACTGGACGCCACCTTCTTCCTTGACGGCCTCGGCCTGATGTTCGCGGGCCTCATCCTGGGGATCGGCCTTCTCATCATCCTCTACGCCCGCTTCTACCTGGCGAAATCCGACCCGACGAGCCAGTTCTACACTTATCTCCTCCTCTTCCAGGGGGCGATGCTGGGGATCGTGCTGTCGGACAACATCCTCCTCCTCCTGATCTTCTGGGAGCTCACCTCACTCTCCTCCTTCCTCCTCATCGGCTACTGGAAGCACCTGCCCGAAGGCCGCCAAGGCGCGCGGATGGCTCTGGCCGTGACCGGCGGCGGCGGCCTGGCGATGATTGCCGGGATGCTGATCCTGGGGCAGATCGCCGGGTCCTACGACCTGACCGCGATCCTCCTGCAGAAGGACGCGATCCAGGCCTCGCCGCTCTACCTGCCCGCGCTGCTCCTGATCCTGACCGGGGCCTTCGCGAAGTCCGCGCAGTTCCCCTTCCACTTCTGGCTGCCGCATGCGATGGCCGCACCCACCCCGGTCTCGGCCTACCTCCACTCGGCAACGATGGTGAAGGCCGGGATCTTCCTGATGGCGCGGCTGTGGCCCGTCCTGTCCGGCACGGTCGAATGGTTCGTGATCGTCACTTTCACCGGCCTTGTCACGATGATCCTCGCCGCGAAGATCGCCTTCTACAAGGACGACCTGAAGGCGCTGCTCGCCTTCTCGACGGTCAGCCACCTGGGCCTCATCACCATGCTCCTCGGCTTCGGCACGGTCGAGGCCGCGACGGTCGCCCTCTTCCACGTCCTGACCCACGCCACCTTCAAGGCCGCGCTCTTCATGACCGCGGGCATCGTCGACCACGAGGCGCACACCCGCGACCTGCGCCGCCTCGGCGGCCTGCGCCGGCTGATGCCCGTTACCTTCACCATCGCAGCCATCGCCTCGCTGTCGATGGCAGGCATCCCGCCGCTGAACGGCTTCCTGTCGAAAGAGATGATGCTGGAAGAAGCCGCCCACATCGGCTGGCCGAACCCCTGGCTCGTCGGCGTTCTTGCCACGCTCGGCGCGCTTTTCTCGGTCGCCTATTCCTTCCGCTTCCTCGCCCACGGCTTCCTCGGCCCGGTCCGCGACGACTATCCGCACACCCCGCACGACCCCGGCTTCGGCCTCTGGGCCGCCCCGGCCCTATTGGCCACGCTGGTTGTCGTCATCGGTCTTATGCCCAACCAGGCCATCGGCTGGCTCCTGAACGCCGCCGCCACCGCCACCACCGGCCGCGCCGTCTTTTCCAGCATCTCCCACTGGCACGGGCTCGAGGCCCCGGCCCTCTGGATGTCGCTTGTCGCCATCGGCGGCGGCCTTGTCCTCTTGGGGTCCTACCCCCGCCTCCGCGCCCTCTGGGACGCCGCCCCCCGCCCCGAGGCGAAGCGCCTCTTCGACGCGGTAATCGAGCCGCTGGCAGACGGCGCCCGCAACGTGACCGAGACGCTGCACAACGGCCGCTTCGGCACGGCGCTGGTCTTCGCCGTCCTGACCATCGCGGCGATCTCCGGCCTCGCCTTCCTCAGCGCCCCGTCCCAGGCCCCCGGCACCCGCATTCCGCTGCCGGTCGACCCTGTGATCCTCGGCCTCTGGCTTGTCCTGATGCTGGCGGCACTCGCCACGCCGCTCCTGCACCGCAACCGCGCCGTCGCGCTGATCCTGACCGGCGTCGTCGGCCTGCTGATTGCGCCGCTCTTCGCCTATTTCTCCGCCCCCGACCTGGCCCTCACCCAGCTGTCGGTCGAGGTCGTGACCCTCCTTCTCATGCTCCTTGCCCTGAACTTCCTGCCCAAGGAAACGCCCGCCGAAAGCCGCCTGCCCCGCCGCCTGCGCGATGCCGCTGTCGCAGGGGTCGCGGGCCTCGGCATCGGCGGCCTCGCCTATGCGGTGATGACTCGTGCCCCCGCCTTCGATCCGATCTCGGCTTTCCACTGGGCGCAGTCGAAACCCGGTGCGGGCGGGACCAATGCCGTCAACACCATCATCGTCGACTTCCGCGGCTATGACACCTTCGGCGAGATCATCGTCCTCGGCATCGCCGCCCTGGTGATCTACGCGCTGTCCGAAGCTCTTCTGCGCAGCTCCACCGTCACCGCCCGCCTCGCCGCCCTGCCCCGCAACCGGGAAGCCGGCGACCGCCACCCGATGATGCTGGTGGTCGCCACCCGGCTTCTGCTGCCGATGGCGATGATGGTCGGCGTCTACATCTACCTGCGCGGGCACAACCTGCCGGGAGGAGGTTTCGTGGCCGGCCTCGTCTTCGCCATCGCCTTCCTGATGCAATACATGGCCTCGGGGTACGACTGGAGCCACGCCCGTCAGCGTTACGACCACCACGTCCTGATCGGCCTCGGCGTCCTGGTCGCCGCCCTCGCCGGGGTCGGCGCCTGGGCCTCCGGCCTGCCCTTCCTCACATCGGGCTACACTTACGTCCATCTGGAACCGCTGGAGGAATTCGAACTCGCCACCGCGGCGATCTTCGACCTGGGCGTCTTCCTCTGCGTCCTGGGTGCGGTTCTCCTCGCCCTCGCCTCGCTCTCCCGCCTGGCACTCAGGACCGGAGAGCTGCCGAACCGCGCCGCCCACGACCTGGAGGAGACGCGCTGATGGAAGCCCTTCTCGCCTCGGCCATCGGCCTTTTCACGGCGGTCGGCATCTACCTGATGCTCCGGCTCCGGACCTTCCCGGTGATCCTGGGCCTCACGTTCCTGTCCTACGCCGTCAACCTCTTCATCTTCGTCTCCGGCCGCCTCGCGGTGAACGCGGCGCCCATCGTCGGCACCACCGACACGCCCGCCGACCCGCTGCCGCAGGCGCTGGTTCTGACCGCGATCGTCATTTCCTTCGGAATGACCGCCGTCATCATGATCATGGCCATCGGCGGGCATCTCCTGGCCGGTCACGACCGTATCGACCTCGACCCCAGGGGGGACAGCTGATGGCCCGCCCCCACCTTTCCCTTCCGCAAATATCCCCGCCGGAGGCACGGCCGAGCCGGTTGGCGCTTGCGCCAGAGGCGAGACAAAAGGCTTGCGCGCCAGCGCTCCTTTTCGAACCCGGCGGCACCGCATGAGCCACTGGATCATCGCCCCCGTCGTCCTGCCGGCCTTCACCGCCGCGCTGATGGTGCTCGCGCTGCGCGGCCACCTCGCCCTGCAACGCATCGCAAGCGTCGCCGCGATCCTGGCGCTGAACGCCATCGCCGCAGCCCTCCTGTGGTCCGCCACCGTCCACGGCCCCGAGGCCTATTTCCTTGGCGACTGGCCCGCGCCTTTCGGGATCGTCCTCGTCCTCGACCGCCTCTCCGCCCTGATGGTCGCGCTCCTTTCCCTCCTCGCGCTCATCACCGCGCTCTACGCCATCGGCTCGCGCTGGGACGAACGCGGCGCCCATTTCCATCCGCTGCTGCACTTCCTGCTGATGGGCGTGGGCGGGGCCTTCCTGACCGGCGACGCCTTCAACCTCTTCGTCTTCTTCGAGGTCCTTCTCATCGCCTCCTACGGCCTGATGATCCACGGCGGGGGAGAGGCCCGGACCCGCGCCGGCATCCAGTACATCGCCTTCAACCTCGTCGGCTCCTCGCTTTTCCTCTTCGGCCTGGCGCTCCTCTACGGCGTGACCGGCACGCTCAACATGGCCGACCTCGCGCAGAAACTGCCCTCCCTGCCACCGGGAGATGCGGCCCTCCTCCGCGTGGCCGCCGTGATGCTGCTCCTCGTCTTCGCGATCAAGGGCGCGCTCGTACCGCTGCAGTTCTGGCTGCCCGGGACCTATGCCAACGCGCCCGGGGTCGTGGCCGCCCTCTTCGCGATCATGACCAAGGTCGGGGCCTATGCGACCCTCCGCATCGCGACCCTGGTCTTCCCGCCCGACCTGGCCGCAATGGGCACGCTGATCCCGACGATCCTTCTGCCCGCTGCCCTGGTCACCCTCGTCATCGGGGCGATCGGCATCCTGGGCGCGACCACCCTGCCCCGCATCGCGGCCTTTGCCGCCATCGCCTCGATGGGAACGGCGTTCCTTGCCATGGCGCAGCTGACACCCCAGGCTACCAGCGCGGCGCTCTACTACATCCTGCATTCGACCCTCGCGACCGCACTGATCTTCCTGGTCGCCGACCTGATCTCCCGCCGGCGCGCCGACCTGTCGCTTACCGGACCCGCGCCTGTCGCCCAGTCCGGCCTTATGTCGGTTCTCTTCTTCGCCGCCGCAATCGCGCTGGCCGGGTTGCCGCCGCTGTCGGGCTTCCTCGGCAAGCTTCTGATCCTGGACGCCTGGCGCGACGAGATGCGCACGATCTGGCCCGCGGTCCTCATCCCGTCCTTCCTGATGCTGCTCGGCTTCTCCCGCGCGGGCTCGGTCCTCTTCTGGAAACCGGTTCAGCCCGCAAAGGCGCCCGCCCCGCATGAGCCCCTGGCCCTGACGGCGGCCTTCGCGCTTCTCGCCGCCCTGGCCGCGCTGACCCTGCTGGCCGGCCCGGTCACCGCCTGGCTCGACGCCACGGCCCAAGCCCTGCACGACCCCGCCGCCTACATCGCCGCCAACCGCCTGGGGGCCGCGCCATGAGACGCCTTCTCCCCCACCCCTATCTCTCGCTGACCCTCGTCGTCCTTTGGTTCCTCCTGGTGAACCAGTGGAAGCTTGGCAGCCTGGTCATGGCGCTGATCCTCGGCACCGTGATCCCGCTTCTGACCTCGGCCTGGTGGCCCGACCGCCCGCGCATCCGCCGCCCCTTCGCACTGGCCGCCTATGTCGCGCTTGTCCTCTGGGACGTGATCGTCGCCAATTTCCAGGTCGCCCGCATCGTCCTTTTCATGCCTCGCGACCGTATCCGGTCGGCCTGGATCACCGTGCCGCTCGACCTGACCCAGCCCGAGGCGATCAGCCTCCTCGCCGGGACCATCACCATGACCCCTGGCACCCTCACCGCCGATCTCTCGGCCGACGGCCGCGCGCTGCTGGTCCATGCGCTGCACGCCCCCGACCCGGAAGCGGTGCGCGACGACATCAAGGCCCGCTATGAATCCCGGCTGCAAAGGATCTTCGCATGATCCTGCCCCATGCCCTGATCTTCTTCCTGATCTGCGTGACGCTCGCCTTCGCGCTGAACCTCTGGCGGCTCTTCACTGCGCCAACGCTGACCGACCGCATCCTGGTGCTCGACACCATGACCGTGAACGCCATCGCGTTGGTCATCCTCTACGGCATCTGGGGCGGCACGCATCTCTACCTGGAAGTAGCCGTCCTCTTCGCGCTGACCAGCTTCGTCGGCACCGTCGCCTACTGCCGCTACCTCTTGCGAGGGAACATCATCGAATGACCGGCTTCGACACCCTCCTCGACCTCGTGCTCTCGGCCCTGCTGGTCGGAGGTGGCATCTTCACCCTCATCGGCTCTTACGGCCTGATCCGCCTGCCGCGCCCGATGCAACGCCTCCACGCGCCCACAAAGGCCACCACCATCGGCGTCGGCGCAGCCCTTGCCGTCTCCGCCCTCGACGGCTTGGGCCAGGGTCAGATCAGCTGGCAAGAGCTCCTGATCACCCTCTTCCTGCTCCTGACCGCCCCCGTCTCCGCCCTGTTCCTCGCCAAGACCCTGATCCTGCGCGGTGAGGCCGACCGTGACCTTCCTCCCAGCCCCACCGGCGCCGCCTGGTCCACGCTCGCGCCACCGCGCCAAGACCCCTGACCTCGCCCTCTCGCCGCGGCGACCGCCACTTTCAGCCCCGCCGCCTTTCATACTGGCGCAAATATCCCCGCCGGAGGCTCCACCCGTCCCACCCGCGCCAGAGCCTCGCAAATTCTGACCATATGGTCAAAAATCAACCACCCTCCTCTTGCCCGGCTGCCTCCCGCATGGCATCGTCAGGGGGTCATCCAGCGGAGGCCCGATGAACACGCTGTCCCCGGCCCGATCGGGCCTTCTGCCGCAGGTCACCCATGCCCGAAACCCCGGCATGGCACTTGACCTCGACTGGGTCGCCTCGGTCCAGGCCAACACCTCCGCCATCGAACGCCGCGCCGCCACGCTCCCTGGCCGCCGGTCGGTCAAGAAGGACTACCAGGCCGCCTGGCTTCTGAAGGCCATTTCCCTGATCGACCTGACCACCCTCAGCGGAGACGACACCGCCGGCCGCGTCCAGCGCCTCTGCGCCAAGGCCCGCCAGCCGGTCGCGCCGTGGATGCTGGAGAAACTCGGGATGGAGGGCCTTACGGTGGGCGCCGTCTGCGTCTACCACGAGATGGTCGAACACGCCGTCCGCGCACTCGAGGGGACGTCCATCCCCGTCGCTGCCGTCTCCACCGGCTTCCCCGCCGGCCTCTCGCCCTACAAGCTTCGCATCGCCGAGATCGGCGAAAGCGTGAAGGCGGGCGCGAAGGAGATCGACATCGTCATCTCCCGCCGCCACGTCCTGACGCAGAACTGGCAAGCCCTCTACGACGAGATGCGCGACATGCGCGAGGCCTGCGGCGACGCCCACGTCAAGGCCATCCTCGCCACCGGGGAACTCGGCACTCTGCGAAACGTCGCCCGTGCCTCCCTTGTCTGCATGATGGGCGGCGCTGATTTCATCAAGACCTCCACCGGGAAAGAGACCGTCAACGCCACCCTCCCCGTCAGCCTCACCATGATCCGCGCCATCCGCGACTATGAAGCCCGGACCGGCTTCAAGGTCGGCTACAAGCCCGCAGGCGGCATCGCCAAGGCCAAGGACGCACTGGTCTACCTGACGCTGATGAAGGACGAACTCGGCCATCCCTGGCTGCAACCCGACCTCTTCCGCTTCGGCGCCTCCTCACTTCTGGGAGACATCGAACGCCAGCTCGAACACCACCTCACCGGCCACTACTCCGCCGGCTTCCGCCACGCGATGGGCTGACCCGATGCCCTGGCCCCGGCAACTTGCTCTTTTCGCAAATACTCCCGCCGGAGGCATCTGCCCCGTCAACCCGCACCGCGCCTCGTGGGGTGGGCGATCCGCCCACCTTCCGCACTTGACCCCAGGACCCGCCCGATGACCATCAAGGAAATCTTCGACAGCATGGCCTACGGCCCCGCCCCCGAAAGCGCCTCGGAAGCCCTCGCCTGGATCGCCAAGCACCAGGGGCGCTTTGGCCACTTCATCGACGGCCAGTTCACCGCCCCGGGCGAAACCTTTACCACCCACAACCCCGCCACCGGCAAACCCCTGGCAGAGGTCACGCAAGGAACCGAAGCCGACATCGCCAAAGCGGTCCAGGCCGCCCGCCGCGCGCAACCGAGATGGGCCGCCCTCCCGGCCTTCAAGCGCGCGCAGTACCTCTACGCCCTCGCCCGCCTCACCCAGAAACACTCCCGCCTCCTCGCCACTCTCGAAACGCTCGACAATGGCAAGCCGATCCGCGAGTCGCGCGACATCGACATCCCCCTCGTCGCCCGCCACTTCTCCTACCACGCGGGCCTCGCCCAGCTTCTCCCCTCCGAACACCCCGACCTCACCGCCTTGGGGGTCTGCGGGGCCGTCATCCCCTGGAACTTCCCGCTCCTGATGCTCGCCTGGAAGGTCGCCCCCGCGCTCGCCGCCGGGAACACGATCGTCCTCAAACCCGCCGAATACACCCCCCTCACAGCCCTCCTCTTCGCCGAAATCTCCCGCGAGGCTGGCCTCCCCAAGGGCGTCCTCAACATCGTCACCGGCGACGGCACCACCGGGGCCGCCCTCGTCGATGCGCCCGTGGACAAGATCGCCTTCACCGGCTCCACCTCGGTCGGCAAACGCATCTGCGAGGCCACCGCAGGCACGGGCAAATCCCTCACCCTCGAACTCGGCGGCAAATCCCCCTACATCGTCTTCGACGACGCCGACCTCGACTCCGCCATCGAAGGCCTCGTCGACGCGATCTGGTTCAACCAGGGCCAGGTCTGCTGCGCCGGCTCCCGCCTCCTCGTCCAGGAAGGCGTCGCTCCCCGCTTTTACGACAAGCTCAAACGCCGGATGGACGGCCTCAGGGTCGGCGACCCCCTCGACAAGGCCATCGACATCGGCGCCATCGTCGACCCGATCCAGCTCGACACCATCACCCGACTGGTCAAAGAAAACCCGGAGGGCGACCACTACCAGGCCCCCTGCCCCCTCCCGGCCGCCGGCTCCTTCTACCCCCCCACCCTCATCACCGGCCTCGGCACCGCCTCCCCGCTGATGCAGGAAGAAATCTTCGGCCCCGTCCTCGTCGCCATGACCTTCCGCACGCCCGAGGAAGCCGTCGCATTGGCCAACAACACCCGCTACGGCCTCGCCGCCACCGTCTGGACCGAGAACATCAACCTCGCCCTCGACGTGGCCCCCAAGCTGAAAGCCGGAGTCGTCTGGATCAACGCCACCAACCTCTTCGACGCCGCCGCAGGCTTCGGGGGCGTCCGCGAATCCGGCTTCGGGCGTGAAGGCGGGTGGGAGGGCCTGATGGCCTACCTCAAGCCCGCCACGAAACCCGTGGCCCTGAAACCGCTTGGGCCCATCCCCGCGCCGCAAGAGCCACAAGTCGACACCCTCGACCGCACCGCCAAGATGTACATCGGCGGCAAACAGGCCCGCCCCGACAGCGGCTACTCGCAACCCGTCTACGGCCCCAGGGGCAAACTCCTCGGCCATGTCGGCATCGGCAACCGCAAGGACATAAGGAACGCCGTCGAGGCCGCCCACGCCGCCAAAGGCTGGGCCAAGACAACCGCCTACAACCGCGCCCAGGTCCTCTACTTCATCGCCGAAAACCTCTCGGCCCGCGCCGCCGAGTTCGCCAACCGCCTCCAGGACCTCACCGGCAAGCCCGGCCAGGCCGAGGTCGATGCCTCCATCCAGCGCCTCTTCACCTACGCCGCCTGGGCCGACAAATACGACGGGCACGTCAAATCCGTCCCCATCCGCGGCATCGCGCTTGCGATGAACGAACCCTGCGGCGTGATCGGCGCCCTCCTCCCCGACGAATGCCCCCTCCTCGGCCTCGTCTCCGTCATGGCCCCCGCCATCGCGATGGGCAACACCACGGTCCTCGTGCCAGGGGTCGCCCCCCTCTCCGCCACCGACTTCTACCAAGTTCTCGACACCTCCGACGTGCCCGCAGGAGTCGTCAACATCGTCACCGGCCCGCCCGAGGACCTCGCCAAGACCCTCGCCGCCCACATGGACGTCGACGCGGTCTGGAGCTTCTCCTCCCACCCCCTCTCCGCCCTCATCGAGCGCGAGGCAGCCGGCAACCTCAAACGCACCTGGGTCAACCACGGGAAGGCGCGGAACTGGATGGGGCCGGAGGGCGAAGGCCGGACGTTCCTGTCCCAGGCGACCGAGGTCAAGACGGTCTGGGTGCCGTATGGGGAGTGATGGCGCGCTCGAATAGAATTGGTTTGTGCCGCCATCAAAATCTTGTAGCGTGAGGCAAGTTTAACGGAATTTCACTTGTCGTGGGCTATTCTGAATGAGCGGGCAGCAACAGTACAACGTCATCAATACGCCTAGCTCACAGAACCTCGCGGAACTCGACCTTTGGCTCCCGCCCCAAGGTGCACCTCGCGTTATGGTGCCCTTGCTCATCGACCTTCGGTTTGCGCGTGAGGTTGTGGCTCTACCCCAGCTCCGCGTCGAAGTCGCAGCACGAAGAGCAAAGGTTCGATTGACGCTTTCCGGCGGTGAGGTGGTACGGAATTCGCGCTACGGCGACCACCTGAACACACCGTACATTACGACCGAAATCATGGAGAGTGCTCGAAAGATCCTTGAGCAAGAGCAAGAAGCCTCTGCGACGGGGGAGTTTGGAATAGCACAGGGCATTTTTGGAAGACTGTCCGCAAAGTTGTTCGCGAAGAGGTCGAAGAAGACGGCGGTGGAATCCGACAGCCTCGTCAAAGTTGCGGTAAATGCATACCGCATAGTTTATCGAACAAAAGATTGTTGGGACATCATCGAGCCCATTCCTCCAAGAATACTGTCGGGAAAATATCTCGGCGATTCTTACGAATCTAGAGATGGAGACAGAATGGAACCATTGTGCTTCCTTACATTCACTAAGAATGGTCAGACAGTTGATATTTGGTTGTCGGTTGATCGCCAAGATTTAACCTTCTCCTTGTTTGATAGAGTCAAGGCTGCAAAAATTTCCCGAAACAGAGAAGCGGTTATTGGCGAACTACTTCGTCGATCAGTGCCAACCTCCGCTATTTCAGGTCCGGCTGTTCTACCTCAAATTGCGTCGCAAGAGGTGCTGCTTGCGCACTCTCGGCTAGAGGCGGTGAATGTTGCTTAGCGATCCTGACAGACACTCAATCGATCGAATTCTCTCAACTGTTACGGATGTATTCTCGGAACTAGTTGCCCTGACGGGTCTCCGCCCGGAACTCGACTTTGTGGACGCTGACCTGCGTGGCGTTGACTTTCGGGGCTCGCATCTCGCAAAGTTCAATTTTGAGTATGCTGACCTTCGTGGAGCAAACTGGGCTGACAGTAAGGGTGAGCCAAGCCACTATCGTTTCGCTCTGCGCGGCAGCTCATCTGATGCGATTAGCGCACGCGACATAGACAAGTGGGCCAGGGCCGCCAAATTTAGCCGCACTTGGTCCGAGCGGTTTTTTGCATTTAAATGCATTGTGGATAATTTTGGTGAAAATTACCTAACATTAGATTTGCTGCGAGAAATTGGCAGCCGGGACAAGAGCACTTACATGAGATCTGCCTCCGCCCTATATCTTGCCGCATCTTTGTACCGGATAGAAGAGGTAAAATCCTATTGCAAAGAATTGGCGGCAGGATCAAATTCTAGAATAAACATGTTCCGGATGACAAAGATCAGAAGGTACGCCCGCGAGATATCCAAGGTCGTCGCGTCTATTCCGGTTGACTCGAAACCGCCTGGTTATTTTGACCCAAAAGAGCTTCGTGGTGATTTGGAGCGAATCTGGCAGCGTGAATGAAACAGTTGGCCAATCGATTCGCCCCCCAAGGTTAACGCCCCACCACCCAGACGCGCGTATGGCCGCTTTCCATACGATTCCCAGACGGTTTCCAGACGCCGGTCCGGCCAGAAACCCCCCGGATTAACCCAGCGTTCCCAACCCCTTACCCGGAGTCCCTTGCGGCCCTAAGCCCGCCCCGCCGCCGCGCTCAGGGTCAAGGGATCAATCCCCATCCCCCGCAGCGCCGCCGACCACTTGCCGCCGTCGTCCGGTGCGAACAGAAGCCCCTCCGCCGCCTCGCAGGTCAGCCAGTCGTTCCGCGCGATCTCGGCTTCCAGCTGCCCCGGCCCCCAGCCGGAATACCCCAAGGCCAGCAAGGCCTTTCCGGGACCGCCGCCCGAGGCCAAAGCCTCCAGCACGTTGATCGTCGCGGTCATCTCCAGGCCCCCCGGCACCTGCATCGTGCCCTCGGCCCCGCCCCTCTCCCAATCGGAGGAGTGCAGCACAAACCCCCGCCCCCGCTCCACCGGCCCGCCGAAGTGCACGCGGATGTCGCGGCCTGCCGGGCCAAGGGGGATGTTCAGATGCTCCAGAAGCCCGGAAAAACTGAGCTCCTCCAAGGGCTTGTTGACGATCAACCCCATCGCCCCCTCTTCGGAATGGGCGCAGACCAGCACCACGCTCCGCTCGAACCGGGGGTCGGCCATGCCCGGCATGGCAATCAGAATCTGTCCGGAAAGGTCCATCGGGAACCCCCTCTCCAAGTCATTGAAACATAACTCTCCGGCCGACCGAAACAATGGCCAAAACGTCACGCTCACGAGGCTTCGCCGCAAAGTGATTTCCCAACCCGCCCGCATTTCCTATGTTCCCAGCATGATCCGAACCGCCTGCTGCCTTGCCCTGATTGCCCCGCCTGCCCTTGCCACGACGCAGGACGATGTCCTGTCTGCCCAGCTAAGGCCCGGTTATCAAATGGAAAACGGCGGTCACATGGCAGCGGTGGAGCTTCAGCTGGCCCCCGGCTGGAAGACGTATTGGCGCAGCCCCGGCGATGCGGGAATCCCGCCGACCTTCGACTGGTCCGCCTCGCAGAACGTGAAGTCCGTCCGCATCCACTGGCCCGCGCCCAGGGTGTTCGAGCTGAACGGGATGCAGACCATCGGCTATCACGAACACCTTGTTCTGCCGGTGGAAATCACCCCGCAAGACCCCGCGCGCCCGGTGCGTCTTTCCGTCTCGGTCGAGCTTGGGGTCTGCGACGATATCTGCATGCCGGCTTCGCTGTCGCTTACGTCCGACCTGTCCGCCCCCGGCGCGCCGGATGCCGAGATCCAGGCCGCCCTGTCCCGTCGCGCGGCCACGGCGGGCGAGGCCGGGGTGACGGACGTTTCCTGTTCCGTCGATCCGATCGAGGATGGGCTGCGGCTGACGGCCAAGCTCCGCCTGCCCGACCCCGGCCGACCAGAGGTTGTGGCCTTCGAGACCGCCGACCGCGAGGTCTGGGTGTCCGAGGCCGTCACCGAACGCCGCGGGGGCGAGCTGATCAGCATGACCGAACTCGTCCCGCCGAATGGCGCGCCTTTTGCTCTGGACAGGTCGGGCATCACCATGACCATCCTTGCCGCCAACGAGGCGGTCGAGGTCCGGGGCTGCCCAGCGCCCTGAGCGGTTGTGGCCCGGCCCCCGCGCGCCTAGTCTCGCCGCATGGGAATCGCGTTGAACATTGCCGAGGACTGGCACGCTGCCCTTGCCGCCCTGACCTGGCAGGTCGAGGCAGGCGCGGACGAGGTCATGCTCGATGCGCCAGTCAACCGTTATGGCCTTGTGGCCGAGGCACCCAAACCCCCGGTCGCGAAGGCCGCTCCCTTGCCGGTCACAGAACTGCAGGCGCCGTCCGATCCGGTGGCCGCCGCCCGCGCCACAGCCGGGCCCGCGACCTCGCTGGAGGCCCTGCGCGAAGCGATTGCCAGGTTTGATCTGTGCGAGCTGAAGAAGGGCGCACGGAACACTGTCTTCGCGGATGGAAACCCGCAGGCCCGCGTCCTGATCCTGGGCGAGGCGCCGGGCGCCGAAGAGGACCGCGAAGGCCGGCCCTTCGTCGGCCGGGCAGGGCAGCTTCTCGACCGGATGTTCGCCGCCATCGGCCTGTCGCGCACCTCCCCCGACGCAGAAAGCGCGCTTTACATCACCAACGTCATGCCCTGGCGCCCCCCGGCCAACCGCGACCCGGACCCGGCCGAAATCGCCATGATGCTGCCCTTCATCGAACGCCACATCGCGCTGGTAGACCCTCAGGTGATCGTCGCCGTCGGCAACACGCCCCTTTTCGCGCTGACCGGGACCAAGGGCATCTTGCGTGCCCGGGGAAACTGGGGGCAGGCTCTTGGAAAGCCCTTGCTACCCATGACCCACCCTGCCTATCTGCTTCGCAACCCCGCGGCCAAGCGCGAGGCTTGGGCTGACCTGCTTTCGCTGCAGGCAAGGCTGCGCTGATGCTTCCGGTCGAGCCTCTGACGCTTCTCGCCTTCGTTCCCGCCGGTCTGGCCCTGAACCTCACGCCGGGGGCAGACATGATGTTTTGCCTTGGCCAGGGACTGAAGTCTGGCTGGCGCCCCGCGATGGCAGCGAACTTCGGCATCGCGCTTGGCGGTATGGTCCACACGCTTCTTGCCGCGCTTGGCCTTGGGGCGCTGGTCGCAGCCCACCCCGCGGCCTTCGAGGCGATCCGCTGGCTGGGCGTCGGCTACCTTCTGTGGCTGGCCATCGGCGCGCTTCGCTCTTCGCCCTTCGCGGCCGAGGCGCAGGTGACGCCGACCTCCACGTCCAGGGCCTTCTGGCAGGGGTTGATGGTCAACCTGCTCAATCCCAAGGTGATCCTGTTCATCCTTGCCTTCCTGCCGCAGTTCGTTGACCCCTCCCGCGCCATCCTGCCGCAGTTTCTGACGCTTGGACTCGTGTTCAGCTTCGGGGGACTCATGGTCAACGGCGCGGTGGGAATCTTCGCCGGGTCCATCGGCCAGCGCGTCGCCCGGTCCGCGGGTCTTGCCACCTGGCTAAGCCGGATCAGCGCCACGATCTTCGGTGCCCTGGCCCTGCGGCTGGCCCTCATGCCAAGGAACTAGGCCCCATGTCCCGCATCGACGAAACCCTGCCCTTCCACCCCGTCCGTATCGCCGTCCTGACGGTCAGCGACACGCGGACCCCTGACACGGACAAGTCCGGCGACACGCTGGTCGCACGGCTGACCGAAGCGGGGCATATCCTTGCCGACCGCGGCATCACCCCCGACGACCGTCCGGCCATCGTCGGGCGGCTGCGGCAGTGGATCTCCGACCCTCAGGTTGACGTGATCCTGACCACCGGCGGCACCGGCCTCACGGGCCGCGACGTCACGGTCGAAGCTCACCGCGAGGTCTACGAGAAGGAGATCGAGGCCTTCGGCACCGTCTTCACCATCGTATCCATGCAGAAGATCGGCACCTCGGCGGTGCAAAGTCGCGCGACCGGGGGCGTGGCGGGGGGCACCTACCTCTTCGCCCTTCCCGGCAGCCCTGGCGCCTGCCGCGACGCCTGGGACGAGATCCTGCAGCCGCAACTCGACAGCCGCCATCGCCCCTGCAACTTCGTCGAGATCATGCCGCGCCTGGAAGAACACCTGCGGCGGAAGTAGTTGCCCCCACCCGGCGCCTTTGCGATAGAGGGGCAAACCGGACAAGGGGACGATCATGGCCTTCCGCGCCCGCCATCTTCTGGGAATCGAGCAGCTTCAGCCGCTGGAGATCACCACCGTCCTTGATCTGGCCGACCGCTATGTGGACCTGAACCGCCGCACGGTCAAACAGTCCGACGTGCTGGCCGGGATGACGCAGATCAACCTCTTCTTCGAGAATTCGACCCGCACGCAGTCCTCCTTCGAACTGGCCGGCAAGCGGCTCGGGGCCGATGTGATGAACATGTCGGTGGCCAATTCGTCGGTAAAGAAGGGCGAGACGCTGATCGACACCGCGATGACCCTGAACGCGATGCACCCGGACCTGCTGGTCGTGCGGCACGGGGCGAGCGGCGCCGTGAACCTCCTGGCGCAGAAGGTCGACTGCGCCGTCCTGAACGCGGGTGACGGGCGTCATGAGCATCCGACGCAGGCCTTGCTTGATGCGCTGACGATCCGCCGCGCCAAGGGCCGCATCCAGCGGCTGACGATTGCCATCTGCGGCGACATCGCCCATTCCCGGGTCGCGCGCAGCAACCTGATCCTCTTGGGCAAGATGGAAAACCGCCTGCGCCTGATCGCGCCGCCGACCCTGATGCCTTCGGGGGTGGAGGATTTCGGCTGCGAGCTCTTCGACGACATGCGCGAGGGGCTGAAGGGCGCGGACGTGGTGATGATGCTGCGGCTGCAGAAGGAACGGATGGACGGCGGTTTCATTCCGTCGGAACGCGAATACTACCACCGCTATGGCCTCGACGCCGAGAAGCTCTCCGCCGCCTCGCCCGAGGCCATCGTGATGCATCCCGGCCCGATGAACCGGGGGGTCGAGATCGACGGGGACCTTGCCGACGACATCAACCGATCGGTGATCCAGGACCAGGTCGAGATGGGCGTCGCGGTGCGGATGGCCTGCATGGACCTGCTGGCGCGAAACCTTCGGGCCGAGCGGGGACGGAAGATCGTTGGGATGATGGCATGACCGGGCGTCACGCAGGCTGCGCTGCGGCACCGCATCCGCCGCGGGCAGCGGTGCGTCGTCGTGCACTCTGCGCGTCCACGCCGCAAGCCCCCGGCTGATGGCAGCCCTCCCCCTCCGCGCCGGTGAAACGGTCCTCTGGGAGGGCGCACCGGTCCCTGGACTTCATCACCCCGGCAAGACCGCGCTGATGGCCGTCTTCGGCCTGCCGTTCCTGATCATCGGCGCGGGGCTCCTCCTTTACGGGGCCACCCTCTTGCCCAAGGCCCCCACGCTCAATGACGCGGGGCTCGCGCTTTTCACCGCGCTTTTCGCCCTGCCTTTCGGGGGGATCGGGGCCTTCCTCGTCTTCGGCCCCGTCATCGAGGCCCGCACCAGTGCGCGCGACATCCGCTACACGCTCACCACCCGCGCCGCCTACGTCGCCCGGTCCGGGCGCTTCCCCAGTCTGAAGGTCTACCCGATCCTGCCCTCGACCGCGCTGGAGCTGGAACCGGGTCGGCGGACCGGAACAGTCTGGCTGCACGCCCGGCTTGAGCGCGACTCCGAAGGGGACCTTGGCACCACCAAAGCGGGCTTTGAAAACATCGCCGAGGGTGAGAAAGTCTTCCACCTGATCCGCGATCTGCAAGGCAAGGCCGAATGACCCCCGACCCCGACCGCAAACCCACAAGGGCCGAGATGCGCCAGGCAGGCATGGTGGCGGCTGCCGTACTGGTCTTCATCGCCGTTTTCACCATCGTTATCGTCTGGATCGCCTGATGGCCCGGATCGAGTCCGACACCATCCACGGCCAGCCCGCCTCCCTCCAGGAAGGCGAGACCCTGCTGGCCGAGTTTCGCGCCGACCGGGCCGCTTACTGGCGCGGACACCTGGTCCTTGCCGTGGTCCTGGGGACAGCCGCCGGGCTGTTCCTGATCTGGCAGGGCAATCCCTATCCCGTCGCCGGCCCGCTTGGCGCGGCGCTCGCCATCGGGGCGCGGGCGGCCTACCTAGCGTCCGAAGCCCTGACGGAAAGCTGGCGGCTGACCGACCGCCGACTGCTCGGCCCCGGGGGGCGGGCGATCCCCCGCGCGCAGATCCGCGAGGCCCGCCCGTTCCTTGGTGCAGTGCAGATCACCACCACCGGCGGCGACCGCCACCTGATCAAGTACCAGGCCGATCCGGCCGCCACCGCGTCCCGCATCCGGGGCGGCACATGACACGGATCACGATCCCCGCCCATGACCGACACGGCGTCCGGCTGTTCACCGCGACGCTCACGCCCGATGAGCTGCAGCGAGACAAGGCCCGACTGGCGGCCGAACTGCTGGGCGACAAGGACCTCGACCCGGCCTTCGTGGAAATCTTCGACCTTGCCGACCTCAGCGGTGTAGGTCTCTCCGGCTATCTGACCGAGGGCCTGGGAATCCCCGAAACAGCGGTCACCGACCGTGCCCGTCTGGACCTGCTGAAGGGTCCGGTCCTGATCCTGCTGTCAAAGGCGCTGCACGGGCGCGAGGTGACGCTGACCCCTGACCCTCGACTGACCCTCGTTGGCACCTATGCCGAGGACCGCCCGCCAGTGCATTTCGAACCGTTGCCGACGACCGCAGCCGAGGGTCGGCTTGTTCCCGAACTGCCCCCGGACCGCACCCCGCAGCGCCCGACCTCGGCCTTTCTGCTGCTGGGCACGGCCTTGGTGCTGGTGGCGGTCGTGGCGATCTGGCTGGCGCTGGGGTGACTAGCAGTGGACAAGCCGCTTGCGCCGTCGCATATCGGGCGCGACCTTCCGACGGACCGGACATGACCACGATCCACTTCACCAATGCCCGCCTGATCGACCCCGAGGGCGGGACGGATTCCCTCGGCAGCCTGACGGTGAAGGACGGCGTGATCCTGTCCCTGGGCGAGAAGGCCCCGAAGGCCGCGCAGGTTGTGGAGTGCGGCGGCAAATGCCTTGCGCCCGGCATGGTCGACCTGGGCGTCAAGATCGGCGAGCCGGGGGAACGGCATCGCGAAAGCTTCGGCTCGGCCAGCGCTGCGGCGGCGGCAGGCGGCGTGACCACGATCATCGCCCGGCCCGACACCCACCCCGCCATCGACACGCCCGAGACGCTGGAATTCGTCACCCGCCGCGCGGCCGAGGCCCCGGTCCGCATCCGCCACATGGCCGCGCTCACCAAGGGCCGCGACGGGCGCGAGATGACCGAGATCGGCTTCCTGCGCGATGCCGGGGCGATTGCCTTCACCGACGTGTTCAAGGTCTCGACCGACGCCAAGGCGATCACCCGCGCCATGTCCTACGCCCGGTCGCTGGGCGCGCTGGTGGTGGGCCACCCGCAGGACCCGGCGCTTTCGTCGGGGGCGGCGGCGACCTCGGGCAAGTTCGCCTCGCTCCGCGGCATTCCGGCGGTTTCCCCGATGGCGGAAAGGATGGGGCTGGAGCGGGACCTCGCGCTGGTCGAGATGACGGGGGTCCGGTACCACGCCGACCAGATCACCACTGCGAAGTCGCTGCCCGCCCTGGCGCGGGCCAAGGCCGCAGGGCTGGACGTGACGGCGGGGACGTCGATCCACCACCTGACGCTGAACGAATTCGACGTGGGCGACTACCGCACCTTCTTCAAGGTGACGCCGCCCTTGCGGTCGGAACAGGACCGGTTGGCGATCGTCGCCGCCGTCGCGGACGGGACGATCGACGTGATCTCGTCCTTCCACACCCCCGCCGACGAGGAATCGAAGCGCCTGCCCTTCGAGGAAGCCGCACCGGGGGCCGTCGCGCTGCAGACCTTCCTGCCTGCGGCGATGCGGCTTTATCATGCTGGCCACCTGGACCTGCCCTCGCTTTTCCGGGCGATGGCGCTGAACCCGGCGAACCGGCTTGGCCTGCCCCAGGGACGCCTGACCCCGGGCGCACCGGCCGACCTGATCCTGTTCGACCCCGACGCGCCCTTCCTGATGGACCGCTTCAAGCTGCTCTCCAAATCCAAGAACACGCCGTTTGACGGGGCGCGGATGGAGGGTAAGGTGCTTGCGACCTGGGTCGGCGGCACGCGGGTCTTTGCGGCGGAAGAGTGAGAGATGCCTGAATTCGTGACCTCGCAGGGTCTCCTGCTGCTGACCGCCGTGCTGGGCTATCTGCTGGGCTCGATTCCCTTCGGGGTGCTGGTCACCAAGGCGATGGGCCTGGGCGATCTTCGGCAGATCGGGTCGGGCAACATCGGGGCGACCAACGTGCTGCGGACCGGGAACAAGGGCGCGGCGCTGGCGACCCTGCTCTTGGACGGCGGCAAGGGGGCGGTGGCGGTGCTGCTGGCCCGCTGGCTTGTGGCAGAGGACGCGGCCCAAATCGCCGGCTTCGCGGCCTTCATCGGGCATCTATATCCGGTCTGGCTGGGGTTCAGGGGCGGCAAGGGCGTGGCGACATTCCTGGGCCTTTTCCTGGCGCTTGACTGGCGGATCGGGGTGCTTCTCTGCCTGACCTGGCTGGCGACGGCGGTGATCGGGCGCTACTCCTCGGTCGCGGCGCTGGTCGCGGCGGCGAGTGCGGGGGCCTGGATCCTCTGGCTCACGGATGGAAGCCTTCTCGTGCTGGCGCTGATCCTGACGGTGCTGGTCTATGCGCGGCACTGGTCGAACCTGCACCGGCTGAAGGCAGGGACCGAGCCGAAGATCGGGCAGAAGAAGGCCTGACTGTCCGGCGTGGACATCCGGCCCCACCGTTCAAGATCAAGGGCTTGCCTGTGGCCGTTTACCGTTCGGTAACGCCTTGGCACAGTGGCGCATCAAGGCGCGCTTACAGCGACGCCGCCTCGTAAAGGGGCGCAAGGCTGTGGCTCCACGGTCCGTTGTAGAGATCGAGCCACTTGTCGGCCTGCACCCGCCCGGTCTTCAGGCTGTCCACCAGCGGCAGAAGCTGGACCTCTTCGCCCTTGCCCCGCGCAGCAAGACCGGCATGTGAAAGGCCCACGGCCGCCCGCGCCAGATCAAGAAGCCTGACGCCACCAGCCTCGCCTTGCAGCGCCGAGACAGAGGCGGCGACCCGGAGACCCTCGCGCGTTTCGGCGTCCAGGCCCTTGACCAGGTCCCAGGCTGAATCCAGCGCCGTCTGGTCATACATCAGCCCGACCCAGAAGGCCGGAAGCGCAGCAATATGGGCCTGGTCGCCGCAATCGGCCCCGCGCATCTCGATGAACTTCTTCGCCCGCGCCTCGGGGAAGACGGTGGTCATGTGGTCGGCCCAGTCCGACAGCGTGGGCTTCTCGCCGGGCAGCGCCGGAAGCTGGCCCTTCAGGAAATCGCGGAACGACTGACCGAGAGCGTTGATGTACTTTCCGTCGCGGTAGACAAAATACATCGGCACGTCGAGCACCCAGTCGACATACCTTTGGAAGCCCATCCCGTCCTGGAAGGCGAAGGGAAGCATCCCGGTCCGGCTGTCATCAAGCCCGCGCCAGATACGGCTGCGCCAGCTGCGGTGGGCGTTGGGCTTGCCCTCGAAAAACGGGGAGGAGGCGAAGAGCGCCGTGGCGACAGGTTGCAGGGCCAGGGCCACGCGCATCTTCTTCACGAAATCGGCTTCGGAGCTGTAGTCGAGGTTCACCTGCACCGTGCAGGTTCGGTACATCATCTGCGTCCCGTGCGTGCCGACGCGGCCCATGTAGTCGGTCATCAGCCGGTAGCGGCCCTTGGGCATGACCGGCATCTGGTCGTGGGTCCATTCCGGCGGGGCGCCGATTCCCATGAACCTGACCCCCATCGGGTCGGCGATGGAGCGGACCTCGTCGAGGTGGGTCTGGAGTTCGGCCGCGACGTCGAGGGTCGAGGCCAGCGGGGCGCCCGAAAGCTCGAACTGACCGCCGGGCTCCAGGCTGATGTTCGCCCCGTTCCGGGTCAGGCCGATGACGTTCTCGCCTTCCTTCAGGGCCTGCCAGCCATAGCGGGCCTCAAGCTGGGCGAAGATCGCCGAGATCGACCGCTCGCCGGCGTAGGGCAACGGCAGGCGGGTGTCGGTCAGCCAGCCGAACTTCTCGTGCTCGGCACCGATCCGCCAGTCGGTGGCGGGCTTGCAGCCGGCCTCCATGTAGGCCGCGAGCTGGTCGAAGCTTTCGATGAGGCCGCCGCCGGACTGAGGAATGGACATGGGACGGGCTCCGGGACTTCACGTTGCTTGGCTGGCTCCCCTGGGGAGCGGATGGCAAGAGGTGTCGCGCGGCGGGGGGCAAGTCAAGGGGGGTCGAGCGCAGGACCGGCTCCGGGGGGCACGGGACGTCCACGGTGGACAGAATCCCGGCTCAACCGATTTCAATGGCTTATTCGGCCATATTTAACTTGTGTTAGGAATTGAACAGAAATCCTCTCGCTTCTGCTGAGGGCTTAGCGCACCACGACGCCCGATCCCTTGCGCGCCCAGATCAGGCGGTCGACCTCGGCCAGGGCAATGACACGGCTGTCGGACGCAGGCGCATTGGTCCCCAGCGCGGCGACCAGAGCGGCCATGTCGATGCCGGGAAGCGTCGCGAAGGCGTCGAACAGGGCCTCGGACCCATCGGATTCGACGGGGATGTGCAGAAGCTGGCCGTCGCCCTGTTTCAGCTTCCAGATCCGGCGACCGCGCAGGGTGAGGAGACGGAGCTCCGAAAGCTCCGGCAGGCCCACGAAACCACCGGTGCGGGGACCGTAGTAGGCGATCTGCGCCTCGGTCACGCGGACGATGCCGGGCGCCTCGCCGTCCTGCCGGAACTTCAGGCGGCGCCACGCGGTCAGCACCCAGACCGCACCAAGCCCCAGCAGTCCGAGCCCGAGCGGGGTGAGGAAGTAGCCCCCGCGCGTCGCCGTCCAGAGTCCGAGGCCCGCAAGCGCCGCGCCCAGGATCACCTCGCGGCCGCGGCGGGCGGCGGCAAGGAGCTCGGGGCGGATGAAGCTCAACTCCAGTCCCCGCAAGCGGCCTGCCAGAGGGTGAGGGCGGCCACGGCGGCGGTGTCGGCGCGCAGGATGCGGGGGCCGAGCGACAGGGGCGTGACGTTGGATTTCCCGCGCAGGCGCGCGGCCTCGTCGGCGGAAAAGCCGCCTTCGGGGCCGATCAGGATGGCGGCCGGGCCTTTTGCGGGAACGATGGTGGCGGGTTGGCCAACGGCGGTTTCGTCGCACCAGTAAAGCCGGCGATCCTCGGGCCATTTGGACAGAAGCTTGTCAAGGTGCTGGAGGTCGGTGACTTCCGGCACATAGGTTGCGCCGCATTGTTCGGCGGCCTCAAGCGCGTGGGCTTGCAGGCGGTCCTGGCGGATGCGTTCGGAATTGGTGTGGCGCGTTTGCACGGGCAGGATGCGGGCGGCGCCAAGCTCGACAGCCTTTTCCACGATGAAGTCGGTGCGGGCCTTCTTGATCGGCGCGAAGAGAAGCCAGAGGTCGGGCGGAAGGTGGAGGGGTCTGGTCCGGGTGTCGGCGATGGCGATGGCATTGCGCTTGCCGGCCTGGGCCAGCGTGGCGCGCCATTCGCCGTCCTTCCCGTTGAACAACAGGAGGCGCGCGCCTTCGGTCAGTCGCATGACGCCGACCAGGTAATGCGCCTGGTCCTGCGACAGGGCCACGGCTTGCCCCGCCCCAAGCGGCTGATCTACATAGAGCCTGATCTTCGCATCCATGAGCGCAAACCTATGACCCAAGTGCCCGAAATGCCAGAGGCCGTGCCAGAGGCGGTTCCGGGCCGGGTGGCGGATGCGCCGAGGGCGAACTGGGTGGACCTGTATGCCCCTCTCTGGTCGCGGGGCTACCTCCGGCTCAGCCGGGCGGACCGGCCGATCGGCACCTGGCTGCTGCTTATCCCCTGCCTCTGGGCGATCGCGCTGGCGGGGGGCGTCAGCGGATTCCGCGCCTGGGATGTGTGGCTTGCGCTGTCCTGCGGGGTCGGGGCGTTCCTGATGCGGGGCGCGGGCTGCACCTGGAACGACATCACCGACCGCGACATCGACGCGCAGGTGGCGCGGACCCGGTCGCGGCCCCTGCCGAGCGGTCAGGTGACGGTGAAGGCGGCGCTGGCGTGGATGGTGGTGCAGGCGCTGCTCGCGGCCGGCATCCTGTTCACCTACAACTGGCTGGCGGTCGGCCTGGGCGTAGCAAGCCTTGCGCTGGTGGCGATCTATCCCTTCGCCAAGCGCTTCACCTGGTGGCCGCAGGTCTTCCTGGGGCTGGCGTTCAACTGGGGCGCGCTTCTGGCCTGGGCAGCCCATGCGGGGACGGTGCCGCCGGCCTCGGTCGCGCTTTACGCGGCGGGGATTGCCTGGACGCTCTACTACGACACGATCTATGCGCATCAGGACCGCGAGGACGACGCGCTTATCGGGGTGAAGTCCACCGCCCGCCTTTTCGGCGAGAACAGCCGGGCCTGGCTTTGGGGGTTCTTTGCCGCGACGCTGCTTCTGCTGGCGCTGGCCGTGGTGCTGGCCCATGCCGATGCAGGGCGGCCCGTCGCCTTCATCGTGGCACTGGCCGGGGTCTGGGGGATGGGGCTGCATCTGGGCTGGCAGATGCGGCTGGTGGATCTGGACGACCCGGCCTCGTGCCTGAGGGTCTTTCGGGCGAACCGGGACGCAGGGCTGATCCCCTTGCCGTTTCTTGCCGTCGCCGCATGGCTTGGTTGAACAGGCGCGCCCAAACCCCTAGGAAGCGGTGGGTCTGAGTCTACCGGAAGAACCATTTGCTGCCCCGCATCGCCAAGCTTTCCGCCAATACCCTTGCGCTTCTGGCCTTTGTGCTGGCGGCGGGCGTCATGGTCTCGGTCGCGTTCGGCGCGGCGCTGGTGATCGAATCGCGGACGCAGAAGGTGGTGACGGCGACACTGGCCGAGGCGGGGATCGACTGGATCACCGTGACGACGGACGGGCTGCAGGTGCGATTGACCGGCACCGCCCCGAACGAGGCGGCGCGATTCCGTGCGGTGAACAAGATTGGCGAGATGATCGACAGCTCGCGCATCCGCGACGGGCTGGACGTGACCCCGGCTTCGGCCATCGAGGCCCCGAAGTTCAGCGTCGAGATGCTGCGCACCCAGGACGAAGTGCAGCTGAGCGGCCTCATCCCCGAAAAACCCGGCGAGGGCGGGATGACCGAGGCCGACCTTGCCGCGGCGGCGGCGGCGCTGGCGCAGGGGACCGAGCTTCCGGACATGCTGGAGACCGCGGATTACCCCGCGCCCGAGGCCTGGAACGAGGCCCTGGCCTTCGGGCTGAAGGCGCTGGAGCGGCTGGACCTGTCCAAGGTCTCGGTCACGGCGGACCGGGTCGAGGTCAAGGCGATCACCGACAGCGCCGAGGAGAAGCGCCGGGTCGAGACCGACCTGCGCGGCATGGCGCCGGCCAAGGTGCAGCTGGTGCTGGAAATCTCGGCCCCGCGGCCGGTCATCACGCCCTTTACCCTGCGCTTCGTGAAGGACGCCGAGGGCGCGCGGTTCGACAGCTGTTCGGCCGACACCGACCGGGCGCGGGCGCAGATCCTGCGCGCTGCCGCGACGGCGGGGGTCGAGGGGGCTCCGGTCTGCCAGGTGGGCCTTGGCGTGCCGACGCCCCGCTGGGCCGAGGCGGTGGGACTGGGCATCGCGGCGGTGAGCGAGCTGGGGTCCGGGTCGATCACCTTTTCGGACGCCGACGTGACGTTGCTGGCGGGCAGCGATGTGCCGCAGGCGACGTTCGACAAGGTGGTGGGCGACCTTGAAACCGGGCTGCCGGACGTGTTCTCGCTGACGTCCACGCTGGAGAAGAAGGAAACCGCGACACAGGGGCCGGCCGAGTTCACGGCGGTCTACGGCGAGGACGGCAAGGTGGAACTGCGCGGGCGGCTGACGGACGAGATGCAGCGCCAGGCGGTCGATGCCTTCGCGCGGTCCGCCTTCTCGGGCGCGCAGGTGCTGACCGCGACGCGCGTGGACGAGACGCTTCCCGACGGCTGGCCGGTGCGGGTGCTGGCCGGGCTGAAGGCGCTGGCCGAAGTCAACCACGGCAAGCTTCTGGTCCGGGCCGATCTGGTCGAGGTGACGGGCGTGACCGGATCGACCGCCACGCGGGGCCGGATCACCCAGATCCTGTCCGAAGAGCTGGGCCAGGGCCAGACCTTCAAGGTCAACGTCCGCTACGACGAGGCGCTGGACCCGCTGGCCGCCCTGCCCACGCCCGAGGAATGCGCGGCGGATGTGAACGCCGTGATTGCGCGGACGAAGATCACGTTCACGCCCTCGTCAGCCGAGATCGCGACGACGGCGCGTCCGGTGCTTGACGAACTGGCGTCGATCCTGACCAACTGCCCGCCGATGAAGATGGAAATCGGCGGCCATACCGACAGCCAGGGGTCCGAGGGCGGCAATCAGGCGCTGAGCCAGGCGCGGGCCGAGGCGGTGCTTCTGGCCCTTCAGGGGCGGCGGGTGGATGTGTCGGGCATGACCGCCCTGGGCTATGGCGAGGCGAAGCCCATTGCCGACAACGGTACCGAAGAAGGCCGCGAGGCCAACCGCCGGATCGAATTCGTGCTGCAAGGCGCGCCGCAGCCCGTGGCGGAAGCGGCCGGCGAGACCGCCGCAGGAGAGGCTGCATCGGCCGGGGGCGCGGCGCCTGCCCCGGTGGCCGGCCCGGACTTTTCGGGCGACACCAGCCCGTCGGTCGCGCCCACCGAAAAGACCATCGCGCCGAAACCGCGCCCCGAGGGCCTGAAGGCTGAAGAATGAACCGCACCGAATTCGTCGTCGCCACCGCCATCATCCTTCTGGTCGCCTTCGCGATGGGCTGGTTCACCCACTGGCTGCTGCACCGCTTCACCCGCGTCCAGGGCGGCGACATGGCCGAGATGGACAAGCTGGCGCAGTCGCTGCACGAGGCCGAGGAGCTGCGCGATCAGGCGCTTGCCTATCTTGAACAGCGCGAGGCCGAGTTGATGAACCACATCAGCCAGACCGAGGCCGAGCTGAAGGCCGCGATGGAGGGCCTGCGCGACGCCCGGCACGAGGCCGAGGAAATGCGCGCCTATATCGAGCGGATGCACGCGAACGGTTGACGCAGGGGGCGATTTCTTCAAGGAAATCGCGCCGAAACCCTCGAAGGCTCCGATCCGGAGTTTTCGAAACTCTGGCGCATCGGTCCAGCTGATCGGATGTTTGATCAGACCCTGGCCCCACGCCGGCCTTGCAACTGGACATGGCGCGCCCTGCGTGGCACCTGTCACGCAAAGCATAAGGAGGCCCACCCATGCTCGATTCCGTGACCGATCTCGCGTCGCTTCTGAAAGATCCCTCGCTTCTCGTGAACAAGTCCTATGTGGCGGGGGAATGGATTGCAGCCGACGACGGCTCGACCTTCCCGGTGACCAACCCTGCCCGGGGTGACGTGATCTGCCATCTGCCGAACCTCGGCCGCGCAGAGGCCGCCCGTGCGATCAAGGCGGCGCATGTTGCCCACCGCGAATGGGCAAAGCGCACCGCCAAGGAGCGCGCCCAGGTGCTGCGCAAGTGGTTCGACCTGTGCATGGCGAACCAGGACGACCTGGCGACGATCCTGACCGCCGAGATGGGCAAGCCCCTGGCCGAGGCCAAGGGCGAGATCGCCTATGGTTCCAGCTACATCGAGTTCTATGGGGAAGAGGCCAAGCGCACCTATGGCGACATCATCCCCGGCCACCAGCGCGACAAGCGCATCCATGTGCTGAAGCAGCCCATTGGCGTTGCGGCCTCGATCACGCCCTGGAACTTCCCGAACGCGATGATCGCGCGGAAAGTGGCCCCTGCCCTTGCGGCCGGCTGCGGGTTCGTGGCGCGTCCGGCGGCCGAGACTCCGCTGTCGGCACTGGCTCTGGCCGTTCTGGCGGAACGGGCCGGGGTGCCGGCGGGGCTGTTCTCGGTCATCACCTCGAAGCGGTCGTCGGACATCGGCAAGGAGTTCTGCGAGAACCCTCTGATCCGCAAGTTGACCTTCACCGGATCGACGGAAGTGGGTCGCATCCTGTTGAAACAGGCGGCGGACCAGGTGCTGAAGTGCTCGATGGAACTGGGCGGCAATGCGCCGTTCATCGTCTTCGACGACGCCGATCTGGATGCGGCGGTCGAGGGCGCGATGATTTCCAAGTTCCGCAACAACGGCCAGACCTGCGTCTGCGCGAACCGGATCTACGTGCAGGCCGGGGTCTATGACGCCTTCGCCAAGAAGCTGGCGGCGGCGGTCGAGAAGCTGTCGATCGGCGATGGGCTGAAGGCGGGCGTCACCACCGGCCCGCTGATCAACGAGGCCGCGGTCGAGAAGGTCGAGGAGCATATCGCCGACGTCGTGAATGGCGGCGGCAAGGTCGTGACCGGCGGCAAGCGGCACGAACTGGGCGGGACCTTCTTCCAGCCGACCGTCGTGACCGGCGTCAAGCCCGACATGAAGGTTGCCCAGGAAGAGACCTTCGGGCCGCTGGCCCCCCTCTTCAAGTTCGAGACCGAGGAAGAGGTCATCGAACTCGCCAACAACACGATCTTCGGGCTGGCGAGCTATTTCTATGCCCGCGACATCGGGCGTATCACCCGCGTCCAAGAGGCCCTGGAATACGGGATGGTCGGCGTGAACACCGGCCTGATTTCCAACGAGATGGCACCGTTCGGCGGGGTCAAGCAGTCGGGTCTGGGCCGTGAGGGCTCGCGGCATGGGCTGGACGACTACATGGAGCTGAAATACGTCTGCCTGTCGATCTGACGGGGGGCAAGTTTCGTGCAAAGGGCGGTCTTCGGGCCGCCCTTTTTGCTGATCTGTGCATTTCGGCAGGCCCGAGACGCAGCTGCGGACATCTGGCATGTGGAACGGTGACGCACTAGCTTCCTTGTCCGATCCCCGAAAGGAAGGGCAATCCGATGCCGAACGACTACACCCCGCCGAAGGTCTGGAAATGGGAGCAGCCCTCGGGCGGTGCTTTCGCCAACATCAACCGTCCGGTGGCCGGCGCGACGCATGACAAGGAGCTGCCGGTGGGCGAGCACCCGCTGCAGCTCTATTCGCTGGCAACGCCGAACGGGATCAAGGTGACGATCCTGCTGGAGGAGCTGCTGGAGGCGGGCCATGACGCGGAATACGACGCCTGGCTGATCGACATAGGCAAGGGCGACCAGTTCGGCTCGGGCTTCGTCGAGATCAACCCGAACTCGAAGATCCCGGCCCTGAAGGATCATTCGAACGGGCAGCGGGTGTTCGAGAGCGCCTCGATCATGCTGTACCTGGCCGAGAAGTTCGGGGGC
Organism: Paracoccaceae bacterium; assembly: GCA_027489355.1. GTDB lineage: Bacteria > Pseudomonadota > Alphaproteobacteria > Rhodobacterales > Rhodobacteraceae > Tabrizicola. The sequence continues at coordinate 30,120 of JAIXZY010000078.1, forward strand.
GCGTTCATTCCGAAGGATGCCTCGCGGCGGACCGAGATGTTCAGCTGGCTCTTCTGGCAGATGGGGTCTGCACCGTTTGTGGGCGGGGGTTTCGGGCATTTCTACGCCTATGCCCCGGTGAAGATCGAATACGCGATCAACCGCTATGCGATGGAGACGAAGCGGCAGCTCGATGTGCTGGACCGGCATCTGGCGGCGAACGAATGGATGGCCGGGGAGTATTCGCTGGCCGACATGGCGATCTATGCCTGGTACGGCAACCTTGTGCTGGGTCGGGCCTACAATGCGGCCGAGTTCCTGGATGTGGAAAGCTACAAGAACGTGCTTGCCTGGGCCAAGCGCATCGACGCGCGGCCGGGGGTGGTGCGCGGGCGGAAGGTCAACCGATCCTGGGGCGAGGACTGGGAGAAGCTGCCGGAGCGGCACTCGGCGGCGGATTTCGACGCTCTGCCGAAAGCGCCCTGACCTTGTGACATGTATTGAGCCATCCCGGGCCTTGGCCTAGGCTGGCTTTTCCATGTCTGGGGGGGAACCATGTCGAACCGCATCGCCGTCGTCACCGGAGCCGCAGGGGGGCTGGGGCGAGCTTTCGTCGACCGGCTTCTGGCGGATGGGCTGACCGTGGTGGGGGTGGACATCGACGGGGCGGCTTTGCTGACGATGGCGGCAGACCGGGAGGGGTTCGTGGCTGAAGCCGTGGACCTTACGGATGCCGAGGCCATTGCGGACCTCTTCGACAGGCTGGTGGCGCGGTTCGGGGGCGTGGATGCCCTGGTGAACAATGCCGGGACCTGCTTCATGTCGGATTTCCCGGACATCCCGGCCAGCGAGCTCGACCGGCAGATGGCGATAAACTTCTCCTCGGCCTTCCATTGCTGCCAGCAGGCGGTGAAGGCGATGGCGGGGCGGCCGGGGGTGCGGAAGATCGTTAATATTTCCTCTAACGGGGCCTACAACTTCGACGTCTTCGACCCGCCGCATTACCGGGCCTCGAAGGCGGCGATGGACACGCTGACGAAGGACCTGGCGCGGCGGTACGCGAAGGAAAAGATCGCGGTGAACTCGATTGCCCCGGCGATGACGGAGACGCCCTTGTTCAACGTGCTGACCGAGGAGGTCCTGGCGAAGGCCATCAGCGCCATGCCGCATGGGCGGGCGATGCAGCCGGAGGAGATTGCGGCCTGGGTGGGGTTCCTGATCTCTCCGGCCGGGGATGTGTCGTCGGGGAACGTGATCATCCTGAACCAGGGGCGCGACGTGCGGTGAGGGGGACCAAATTTCTTGAGTAAGAAATTTGACAAGAATTTTACTTAAAATTCTTTGGGTTGCGCGAGGGGGCGGATGAAGGTCACCATTCACAAGCTGTTCGATTACCTCTTGGAGACGACGGCCGCCGAGCCGCCGGAGTGCTTCATCGGGTTCTCGCTTGCACGCTCGCCACGGTTGAAGGACTTCCTGGGTGACCTCGACCCCGAGCTGTCGCTGGACTGGAACGGGAAGAGCTTCCTTGGTCTTCCGGCGTTAAGGCAGCGCGTGCTGGACCAGGCGGGACTGGAGCTGCCGCTCGACTCGGTGCTGATCACGGCGGGGGCGGCGGAGGCGAATTACCTCCTTTTCCGGCAGTTGGTGCAGTCGGGGGACGAGATCGTCACCGAGGCGCCGGGCTGGCCGCAGGCGGGTGTGATGGCGAAGGCCATCGGGGCCACGCTGGTCGAGGTGGCGCGGGATGAGGCGCGGGGCTGGTGGCTGGACCCCGAGGCGGTGGCGCGGGCGATCACTCCACGGACGCGGATGATCTTCCTGACCAATCCGAACAACCCCACGGGGCGGCTGATCCCGGAAGGTGAATTGCGCGCGCTCGCGGATCTGGCGGAGAAGCACGGCATCTGGCTGGTTGTGGATGAGGTCTATGCGGGGCTGGAATGGGCCGGGCCGCGGCCGCCGTCCATTGCCGGGATGACCCGGTTCGGGATCACCACGGGGTCCGTGTCCAAGGCACTGGGGATGCAGGGGCTGCGGACGGGATGGATGATCTGCCAAAGCCCGGAGGTCATCCGCGACGCGATGATCCTGCGCGAGAACGGGTCCGAGATCATGAACACCTTGGGCGAGCATATCGCCGAGGTGGCGCTGCGGCCCGACCGGCTGGCCGAGGCATTGGGGCGGGCGCGGGCCGAAGGGGCGGAGACGCTGGACCGGCTGGACCGCTTCGTGACCGAGGAGCCGCGCCTGTCCTGGCACCGCCCCGAGGCGGGACTGATCGGACTTGCGCGGGTCGAGGGCGCGGACGGTGAGACCTTGGCGCGCAAGCTTCTGGCACCACCCCATCGGACCTTCCTGCTGCCGGGATCGGCCTATGGCCAGCCCCATCACATCCGCATTGGCGCAGGCGGCGGGCCGGAAGCCCGGCTGAAGGAAGGTTTAGGCCGGTTGTCCGCGCTGCTGCGCAGCGGGTCGATCTGATACAACCCACTGATCCAGAACGCGTTATCGGATAACAAACCCGCGTTCTTCCCTAGCGTGTCCCTGATTTTGCCTATCGTGGCACCGGTGCCCATAACCAGTGGCATCGAACCCGGACTGCCCGGGCAGACCACGAAAGGACACGACATGCTGCTCTCTGTCAAACATGCCAAGACCACCCTGATCGCAGGGCTGACCGCGCTTTCCATCGCCGCCGTTCCCGCCACCCCCGCCCTGGCCTGGGGCGAGAAGGAACAGGGCTTCGTCGCCGGCGTCGCCACCGCCGTGATCGTCGACGAACTGCTCAAGAACCGCCGCGCCCGCATGTACGGCCAGACCTACGCCCCCGCCCCGACCTATGTCGAGCCGCGCAGCTACTATCGCGAGCCGACCTACCGCGAGCCCACCTATCGCGAGCCCGTGCACACGACTTCGATCTACGCCACCCCGGCGGCCAAGGCGTTCCAGAGCTACTCGTCGACCGAACGCAAGGCGATCCAGCGCAACCTGCGCGCCTGGGGATATTATCGCGGCTCGATCGACGGCGCCTTCGGGCCTGGCACCTACAGCGCGATCACGGCCTATGCCCGTGACGAGGGCGCATCGCTCTCGACCACGGCGAAGGCCTATGGCGTCTATGACGGTCTGTTGTTCTGATCCGCTTCCCTCGTGATCGAACATTCTGGCAGACCCTCACCCCCCGGCCCGGCCCCCGTCCGGACCGGGGGTCTTTTCATCCGGGGTAAGGATTTCCGCGCGCGGGCTTTTGTCGGAGGGTCCAAGGATTGCGGGGCGGTGGGCGTCACAGATAACGTGATGCTGATGGACACGTCCGACGAGATGCTTGCGGCCTCGGCTGCTGCGGGGGACCGGGGGGCCTTTGCCACCCTGGTCGGGCGGCACTACGACCGTATTCACGGACTGGCCTGGCGGCTGACCGGGTCGAAGGCCGAGGCCGAGGACCTGACGCAGGACATCTGCGCCGCCCTGCCGGTCAAACTGCGCAACTGGCGCGGCGAGGCGCGGTTCACCACCTGGCTTTACCGCGTGGTGGTGAATGCTGCGCATGACCAGCGGCGGCGGCAGGCCACACGCTCGCGCGCCGCGCAGGGCTGGGGCGACTGGGAGATCGCGCGTCAGGACGAGATCGCCACCCAGGCCGAGGCGGCCGACTGGCTGGCCCAGGCGATGGCGCAACTGTCGCCGGAACTGCGCGACACGGTGGCGCTGGTGCTGGGCGAAGAGATGACCCAGGCTGAGGCCGGATCGGTGCTGGGCGTCAGTGAGGGGACAATCGCCTGGCGGATGAGCGAAGTGAAGAAACGCCTGCGGGCCAAGGCACGGGAGGAGGCGAAATGACGGACGATCTCGACGACCTCCGCGCCGCCCTGAAGGCGTCCCCCTCGCCCGACGCCGATGCGAAGGCACGGGCGATGCGGCTCGCGATTGAAAATTTCGACCGGCTTCACCAAGCGCCCCAAGGATCTGGCGAGTTGCTTCGTTCAAGTGAGGACCGCCCCCGCGCGGCCCCCCTGAACGGAGTACGTCGCATGTTCCACTACCTGACCTCCCGCCCTGCCCTTACCGCCACCACCTCGGTCGCGGCGCTGTTGATCGGTGTCGCGGTGATCCTGCCGGTGGCCGACCTGCGGCTGGGCAAGCCCACTGTCGTCGTCGAGACGAAAGAGGCCCCGGCCGCCAAGCAGGCCGAGCCGGTGTCAGCACCGGAAACCGCGCTTGCGCCATCTGCGCCATACGGCAGCGGTGCCACACTGACGGACAGCGTCTCGCCCGATGCCGCGCCGAAGCGCGAGGCGGAACTTGCCGCCAGCGACCTGGCGCAGGCCGAGGAGAGCGCGGCTTCCTCCGCCGTCGTCGCCGAGCCTGCGCCCGAACCCCTGACCGAGGCGCCGATGGACGGGATCGAGGCCTTGCCCGCCGCTCCGGTCGTGGGGCTGGCAGAGAACGAGTTGCGGCTGCGGGCCGAGGCGCCGATGGACGGCGTCATGGGATATGTGGCCGCCCCCGAGGGCGATATGATGCAGGCCCCGGTCGAGAACACCGAAGCCTACGCCAACGAAGACCCGAACCCGGTGAAGGTGACGGCGGAGGAGCCGGTCTCGACATTCTCGATCGACGTGGACACGGCGTCCTACGCGGTTGTGCGCTCCTCTCTGACCGGGGGGTATCTGCCGACGCCCGATCAGGTGCGGGTGGAGGAGATGGTGAATTACTTCCCCTACGCCTACGCGGCGCCCGAAGGGGATCAGGCCTTCGCCTCGACCGTTTCGGTGATGCCGACGCCGTGGAACCCAGGGACCCGGCTGGTGACCATCGGCATCCAGGGCGCGCTGCCCGAGGTGGCCGCGCGCCCGCCGCTGAACCTGGTCTTCCTGATCGACACCTCGGGGTCGATGGAGGATGCCAACAAGCTGCCCTTGCTCAAGAAATCGCTGTCGCTGATGCTGTCGGAACTGCGGCCCGAGGATCAGGTGGCCATCGTCACCTATGCCGGATCGGCAGGCGAGGTGCTGCCGCCGACCGCCGCGGGCGAGCGGGCGGCGATCCTGGCGGCGCTGGACAACCTCATGGCGGGCGGGTCCACAGCGGGGGCAGAGGGGTTGGAACTGGCCTATCGGGTGGCCGAGGGGATGAAAGCCGAGGGCGAGGTCACGCGCATCCTGCTGGCGACCGACGGGGATTTCAACGTCGGGATCGACGATCCCGAGGGGCTGGAGGCCTATGTCGCGAAGAAGCGCGAGAGCGGGACCTACCTGTCCGTCCTGGGCTTCGGGCGCGGCAATCTGGACGATGCGATCATGCAATCCCTCGCGCAGAACGGAAACGGGACGGCGGCCTATATCGACACGCTGAACGAGGCGCGGAAAGTGCTGGTGGACCAGCTGACCGGGGCGCTGTTTCCCATCGCGGATGACGTGAAGATCCAGGTCGAATGGAACCCCGCCACGGTCGCCGAATACCGGCTGATCGGCTACGAGACCCGCGCCCTCCGGCGCGAGGACTTCAACAACGACAAGGTCGACGCCGGAGAGATCGGCGCGGGGACGCAGGTCACGGCGATCTACGAGGTGACGGCACCGGGGTCGGACGCGCTGCTGAATGACCCTCTGCGCTATGGCGCGGCCCCGGCCGAGGGAGCGGCAGGGGAACTTGGCTTCCTGCGGCTGCGCTGGAAGGCCCCTGGCGCGGATCAGTCGACGCTGGTCGAGACGCCGATCTCCGGGAAGGAACCTGCCAGTGCCGAGACGCGGTTCGCGGCGGCCATCGCGGGCTTCGGGCAGCTGTTGCAGGGCTCGGTCTATCTGGGCGACTGGGGCTGGGATCAGGCGATCGCGCTGGCCACGGAAAACCGGGGAGACGATCCGTTCGGCTACCGGATCGAGGCGGCGAACCTGATGCGACTGGCGCAGAGCCTGTCGAACTGACCGGATCACATGCGCGTGAGGCGGCAGCCGGGGCGGGATGAAACCTGTCCCGGCTGCGTCTTTGCCTGCAGGTGGCCCTGACGGTCGCCCGCCACGGCTTCCGGCCCGCGAAGCCCAAGGGAGGTTCCCGATGACCCGCTTCACCCTGCCGCTGGCGCTTGCGCTGCTGGCCGCGCCCGCTTTTGCCGAAACCACAGCAATCGTCGAGAAGGACGGCATCCTGACCGATGCGAACGGCATGACGCTGTATATCTTCGACCAGGACAAGGACGGGATGTCGGCCTGCTATGACGACTGCGCGGTGAACTGGCCCCCCCTCTTGGCAGAGGCCGGTGCCGTGGCGGACGACGAATACGGCCTGACCGACCGCACCGATGGTACGAAACAGTGGACCTACAAGGGCATGCCGCTTTACCTGTGGGTCAAGGACACCAAGCCCGGCGACATGACCGGCGACGGAGTCAAAGGGGTCTGGCACGTCGCGAAATACTGAAGGCAGGCAATGCCGTTCCTGGACGAGATCGAGGCCGCGATACCGGGACTCAGGGCCTTTGCCCGGGCGCTGGTGCGCGACCGCGAGGCGGCCGACGATCTGGTCCAGGATACGCTGGCGGCGGCGATTGCCCGACAGGGCCAGTGGCGCGGCGAGGGGGCCTTGCGCGGCTGGCTTTGCCGCATCCTGCTGAACCGCTTCCGCGACGGCCTGCGCCGCCGACGCCCGATGGCCCTTGCGCTGGTGCCAGATGTCGCGGATGCGGTCTCTGCGCGGCGGGTCGAGGGGCGGCTGGCGCTGGCCGAGGTGCATGCGGCGATGGGTCGATTGCCCGAGGACCAGCGGGCGGCGCTGCTTCTGGTGGCGCTGGAAGGCATGAGCCTGGCCGAGGCCGCGCGCGCGATGGGCTGCACGGAAGGCACGCTGGCCTCGCGCCTGGGACGGGCGCGGGCGACGTTGCGACAGGCGACGGGACGCGAGGCGGTGGCGTTGCGTCCGGGGAAGGCGGGGGAATGATGGGGGAAGGTCCGTCGATCACCACGGAAGAGGCGCTGCGGCTGCGGCACGGCTCGGCGGCGGATCGGTCGCGGCTTGCGGGCATCGTGGCGGGCGATCCGGCCCTGGCCGAAGAGCTTGCCGACTGGGACCGGCAGGATGACGCGCTGCGCGCGCTTTATGCGCCCGTGGCGGAAGAGCCGCTGCCCGAGAGGCTGCGCGACACGGTGCGGGCGGCGCGTCCTGCGCCTGTGGCGCGATGGGTGCCCGAATGGAGACGTCTGGCGGCGGCAGCGGCGCTGGTGGCCCTGGGCTTCGTGGCGGGCATGGGCGCGGCGCAACTGGTACCGACGGATGCTTCCCCGGTCCTGGCGCGGGCCGCGATGGCAAGCTTTGCGACCTATGCGGTCGAGGTGAAACACCCGGTCGAAGTCGCGGCTTCGGACGAGGCGCATCTGGTGCAGTGGCTGTCAAAGCGCCTTGGCACCCCCATCCGGGCACCGGACCTTGCGGCGGAAGGCTTCGCGCTGATCGGCGGGCGCCTCTTGCCCGGAGATGCCACCCCGGCGGCGCTGCTGATGTACGAGGACGGACTGGGCCGGAGGCTTGCGCTTTACGTCACCCGCAGCGAGGGAGCAGAGCGCAAGCTGGCCTTTGCCGAGGAACCGGGCAGGCAGGCCTTCTGGTGGGTCGAGGACGGGCTTGGCTGCGCACTGGCAGGCGACCTCCCGCGCGAGACCCTGCGCAAGCTGGCGGTCGCGGCCTATCACGGGCTGACTGAGGCGTGAAAAAAGCGCGCCGGTTGCCCGGCGCGCCACGTTCGGCCCCTGCAGAAGGGCTTTAGTTGACCGTCTCGGCCTTGGCCTCAAGCACCGGGGTCGCGCCGTTGGCACGGGCGATCTCGATGCGGCGGGGCTTCATCGCCTCGGGCACTTCGCGGACGAGATCGATGTGCAGCATCCCATGTTCGTGCGCGGCGCCGGCGACGCGGACGTGGTCGGCAAGGGCGAAGCGGCGCTCGAAGGCGCGGGTGGCGATGCCACGGTGCAGGTAGGTCCGCTCGGTCTCATCGGTGGACTTGCGGGCCGAGACGAAAAGCGCGCCGTCCTTGACCTCGACGCTCAGCTCGTCGGGGGTGAACCCGGCGACGGCGATCGAGATGCGGTAGGCATCATCGGCGGTCTTTTCGATGTTGTAGGGCGGATAGGTCGGCTGGGCGACGTCGGTCGTCAGCACGCGGTCCATCAGGTCGGCGATGCGGTCGAAGCCGACGGTGGCACGGTAAAGCGGCGCGAAATCAAGATTGCGCATGGTCATCCTCCTAGGAAGCGATGTCAGGGACCCTCCCCTTCCGGGGCAGGGCAGATCTTCATCCGAGCCCGTCATGGCACCCGGATGACTGAGAGTTAGGAAGTGCGCCGTGGCGTTTCAAGACAGTCAGGGCGACAGGAACTTGGCCCCGCCGGTGGCCCCGGCTCCGCTGGTGATCCGCTTGGGCCGCGTGCCGGGAAGGCCAGTCGCGGCACTGCCGGGCAGGCCCGTCACCTCGGCACCGGGGGCCGAGGCCACGCTGGTCGCATCGCCCCGGCGCAGCGCGGCCTTCAGCCGGGCGACCTGGTCAGGCAGGTCCATCCCGAAGGAGACCGACCTGCCGTCCCACAGCCCGCCCGCCGAGATGATCGACACGATCTTCGCCCGATAGCCCGACCGATCCAGCACCGGCGCGCCCGAGGACCCGTGCGACACGTCGCAATCGACGGCGATCAGCCCGTCCATCCGGCCAACGACATGGCAGAACCGCTGCCACGAGAGCGCCTCTTCCCGACCTTCGGCGTAGGAGACGGTGCTGACCTCGTCCCCCGCTGTGGGCTGCGCCACGACGAAGGGCGAGATCGCGGCCGAGGGGATCGGCTCGGCCAGCTGCAGAAGCGCGACGTCGCGGGCGATCATCGCAGCAGGGACCGGGTCGAGGCTGCGGTAGGAGGGATCGACGATGGTGCGCAGCACGCGCGCCTCGACCAGGGCGGTGCCATAGGCAAGACCGGCGCGGAAGGTGATGCGGTCGGCGGCGATGGGACCGTCCGCGTTCATCACGCAATGACCTGCGGTGAGCACGATGTCAGCGGCGATCAGCGCCCCGGTGCAGAACCCGCCGTTCTTGATGTCGACCCGGCCCACGGGTTCAAATCCGCGCAGCTCCTCGCGGGTGACAAGCTCTTTCAGGCCGGAATTGTCCTGGGCCAGCGCCGTGCCTGCCAGCAGGACCAGCGCCAGGATCGCCCTCATGGCTGGACGAACTTGGCACCAAGGCCGTTGCCGCCCGAGATCATGGTGACGTCCTTGGCCGCGCCCGAGGGAAGCGAGCGCCCCTCCTCCAGCACCGCGCGGAGCGTGGCAAGCGGTTCGGCCAGCGGCACGGCGACGGCGACCTTCTGGCCATCGACCTCGGCCTTGGCCGAGATGACCGAGACGATGCGGGCCACGCCATTCTCGATGCTGAAGACCGGCGCCCCGGACGAGCCGAAATCGACGTTGCAGGTCAGGATCAGCGCCTGTGGCTGTCCGGCCAGTACCTCGCAGGCCTCCTGGATCGAGGGCGCCTCTTCGCGGTACTGGGCATAGGAGACGACGCCGACCGCGTCCCCCTCGACCGGGGTGGCGCCGGTCTCGAACGGGGCGAGCGAGGGCAGGCGGATCGGCTGACTGAGCTCCAGGAGCGCCACGTCGTCCATCACCCGGTCCAGCTTGTCCTCGGTCCCGAAGCGGTAGTCGGGATGGGTGACGGCGCGGCTGACCGTGCGGTAGGCGACCGCGCGGCCGTTGCGGAACCCGGCCTGAAACTCGATCTCCTCGGGGCGCATCTGGACGCCGGTGGTCTTGTCATAAAGGCAATGCGCGGCGGTCAGCACCAGCTGCGGGCCGATCAGCGCGCCGGTGCAGAAGCCGTGCTTGCCCATGATCAGCTTGCCCACCGCGTCCCAGCCGCGGGAGTCGTCGGCCGTCTCAAGCTTGAAAAGGCCGCCCTCCTGCGCCCGCGCCGCCCCCGCAAGGGCCAGAGCCGCCGCCAGAAGACCGGGGATCAGGTGACGCATGGAACCTCCCCTTCCGCGCGGCGATGGGTCTATGCGGCGACTGTGGCGGATTTCGGGATGGTCGCGCAAGCCTTGCCGTGCGGTCAGCCGATCAAGGCGCGCGGCTGTGGCCCGCCGGTCGCCCAGTCCAGAAGTTCGACCGTGTGGACGACCGGGATGCCGGTGCCGGACCCGATCTGCATCATGCAGCCGATGTTGCCCGCAGCGATCACCTGGGGGGCCTTCGCCTCCAGCGTGGCGACCTTGCGGCGCTTCAACTCGCCGCTGAGTTCGGGTTGCAGCAGGTTGTAGGTCCCGGCGCTGCCGCAGCAGAGATGGCTGTCGGCGGGCTCCACCACCTCATACCCCGCGCGCTTCAGCAGGTCCTTGGGCGCGGATTTGATCTGCTGGCCGTGCTGGAGGCTGCAGGCGGCGTGGTAGGCGACGCGCAGCCCCTTGGGGGCGCCTTGGGGGATGCCCAGGGTTGCCAGGATTTCGCTGACGTCCTTCGCCAGCCCCGCCACGGTGGCCGCGTCCTTAGCCAGCGCGGGGTCGGTGCGGAACATGTGGCCATAGTCCTTGACGGTCGTCCCGCAGCCAGAGGTGTTGATGACGATGGCATCAAGGCCCCCCGCCCGCTTCTCGGCCATGAAGGCCCGGATCGTGGCGGCGGCGTGCGCATGGGACAGGTCATCTTTTCCCATGTGATGCGTCAGCGCCCCGCAGCAGCCCTGGCCCCTGGCGATGACCACCTCGCAGCCAAGCCGCCGCAGGAGGCGGATCGTCGCGTCGTTGATGTCGGTGTTCAGCGCCTTCTGCGCGCAGCCGGTCATCAGCGCGACGCGCATCCGGCGGTCGCCCTGTGCGGCGAAGACCTGCGGGTCGTCATTGCGGCTGACCGGAGGGATCGTCTTCGGCGCCATCGCCAGCATGGCCTGCACGCGGGCATCGGGGATAAGCCAGGCAAAGGGCCGACCCAGCTTCGCCGCCAGCAGTGCCAGCCGGAAGCGGCCCGGATAGGGGATGATCCGGGCCAGCACGGCGCGAAGCATTCGGTCCATGAAGGGCCGCCGGTAGGTCTTTTCCACATGCGCGCGGGCATGGTCGATCAGGTGCATGTAATGCACGCCCGACGGGCAGGTGGTCATGCAGGCAAGGCAGGACAGGCAGCGGTCGAGATGCTTCACCGTCTTCTCGTCGGCCGGCCGGCCGGCCTCCAGCATGTCCTTGATCAGGTAGATCCGGCCGCGCGGGCTGTCGAGTTCATCGCCCAGCACCTGATAGGTCGGACAGGTCGCGGTGCAGAAGCCGCAATGCACGCAAGAGCGCAGGATCTGGTTCGCCCGCGCAATGCCGGGGTCCTGCAGCTGCTCGGCGGTGAAATTCGTCTGCATCAGCCCATCATCCCCGGATTGAATATCCCGCGCGGGTCGAACTTCGCCTTCAGCCCCGCGACGAGCGCCGCCACTTCGGGCGCCTCTGGTGGAAAGACCGGGCCGCCCTGCCCCCGGACCAGCGTCGCATGGCCCCGCCCCGCGACCGCCGCTGCAACCTCGGCCCCGCGCCCGTGGTCCAGGAGAAGCCAGATCAGCCCCCCACCCCAGTCCCAGAGCGCCTCGCCTTCCAGCTGCGCCACGATCCCCGCCGCCGCTGTGGGCAATGTGGCGATGCGCCAGACCTCGCCCGGCTTGCCGTGCAAGGGGATCACGTCACGCACCTCGCGCCAGAGTCTGGCCGACGCCTCGCCTTCGGCCAGGGTCACGTCGCCGCCTACCCGGTCGCGCAACTGGGCCACGCGATAGGCGACCGATCCGGCCATTCCTTCGACGCGGATCAGGCTCCGCCCCGAGTGCCGCGCCGCGCCCGAGACGTCGAAGGGCGACCCCAGCGCCACCCGAAGCGCGGACAGCCCCGCCTCGTCGCCCAATCCCTCGACCACCAGCGTTGCCTCGGCCTCGGGCAGCGCCTGGACCTTGAAACTGACCTCACTCAGGACCCCAAGCACCCCCCGGCTTCCGGCCAGAAGCTTCACGAGGTCATAGCCGGTGACGTTCTTCATCACCCGGCCCCCATTCTTCACCACCGTCCCGGAACCGTCCACGAAGCGCACCCCGAGGCAGGCGTCCCGGCAGGCCCCCGCCTGCACCCGCCGCGGGCCGGACGCATTGGCCGCCACCACCCCGCCGATCGTCGACACCCCGTCGCGCCCCAGAAGCCCGCGCAGGTCCGGCACCTCGAAGGCAAGCCGCTGCCTCTCGCCTTCGAGCACGCGGTCCACCTCCGCCACCGGCGTCCCGGCGCGGACCACCAGCGTGAGCGCCCCTGGCTCATAAAGCTTGACCCCCGACAACCCGCCGGTCTCCAGCACCTCGCCCACCGCGTGACCCAGCGTCCGTGTCCCGCCCCCGCGCACCAACAGAGGACCCGAGGCCCGCGCCACGGCTTCCGCCAGTTCCGTTTCACTCACAGGCCGCATGTCTTGCTCTTTTCACAAATACTCCGGGGGTCCGGGGGCTGGCCCCCGGGGCTTCAGCCCGCGCGCCGTTCGGCACTGACGCCCAGGGGAAACACCTTCGCCGGGTTCAGAAGCCATTTCGGGTCGAAGACATCCTTCACCCGCATCTGCGCCTCCATGTCCTCGGGGGCGAACTGCACCGACATGAGGTCGCGCTTCTCGATCCCCACGCCATGTTCGCCGGTCAGGCAGCCGCCGACCTCCACGCACAGCTTCAGGATCTCGGCCCCGAAAGCCTCGCAGCGTTCCAGATCGCCGGGCTTGTTGGCGTTGAAGAGGATGAGCGGGTGCATGTTGCCGTCGCCCGCGTGGAAGACGTTGCCGACGTCCAGCCCGAACTCGCGGCTCATCTCGCCGATCCGTTTCAGCACATGCGGCAGGCTGGAGACCGGGATCGTCCCGTCCAGGCACATGTAGTCGTTGATCTGCCCCATCGCCCCGAACGCGCTTTTCCGCCCCAGCCAGATGCGCCTGGCCTGGTCTTCGTCGGCAGCTTCGCGGAACTCCACCGGGTCATGGGCCAGCGCGATCTGCTTGATCCGGGCGAGCTGTTCCGCGATCTCGGCCGCGGACCCCTCCACCTCGATGATGAGAAGCGCCTCGCAATCCGGGTAGCCCGCCTTGGCGAAGGCTTCCGTGGCGCGGATACAGGGGCGGTCCATGAACTCGATGGCGACGGGCAGGATGCCCGCCTTGATGATGTCGCTGACGCAGGCCCCCGCCACCTCGTTCGAGTCGAAGCCCACCAGCACCGGCCGCGCGCCCTCGGGCTTGGGCAGAATGCGCAGCCAGGCCTCGGTCACGACGCCCAACTGCCCTTCCGAGCCGCAGACGACCCCCAGCAGGTCAAGCCCCGCCGGCTCGCCCCAGGGTCCGCCCAGCGTAACCACCGTGCCGTCCATCCTGACCAGCGTCACGCCGAGCAGGTTGTTCGTCGTCACCCCGTATTTCAGGCAATGCGCCCCGCCCGAATTCATCGCGATGTTCCCGGCGATGGCGCAGGCCAGCTGGCTGGAGGGATCGGGCGCGTAGAAGAACCCCTCCGCCTCCACCGCGCCGCTGACGGACAGGTTCGTGCGGCCCGACTGGACGCGGATGAAGCGGTTCTCGTAGTCCGTCTCCAGCACCGCGTTCATCCGCGCCACGCCCAGGATCACGCTGTCGGCCGTTGGCATCGCGCCCCCGGCCAGCGAGGTTCCCGACCCGCGCGGGACCACCGGGACGCCCTCCTCCCAGCAGACCCGCAGGACGGCGCTGACCTCTCCGGTCGAGCGCGGCAGGACGGCGGCCAGCGGCGGGCAGCGGTAGGCGGTCAGCGCGTCGCATTCGTAGGCGCGCAGTTCCTCGGGCGCGTCGATCACGCCGTCAGCCGACAGGACGGCGCGCAGACGTTCCACGATCCGCGCCTTGCGGACGATCACCCCTTGGTCCGGTGCTGGCATGTCCATAGACGATCCCCCGCTGACTGGTAAAGAAATATAACCAATTTAACCGGCTGACAAGGAAAAACCCCGCCCCTAACGTGGCGCAATGACGATGGACCTTGGCAGTCTTCCGACGCATGACCTGATCCTGCTTGCCGTGCTGATCCTGGCGTGGCTGGTGTCGGGTTGGCTCAGCGAGCATCCGCCGAAGGCACTGCCCTCAGTGTCCTTTCTGATGGAGGACTACCGGCGCGACTGGATGCGCACCTTCGTCACCCGCCAGCCGCGCATCTTCGACGCCACGCTGATCGACAGCCTGCGCCAGGGGACCGCCTTCTTCGCCAGCGCCTGCATGATCGCAATCGGCGGCGGGGTGGCGCTGATCGGCAACGCCGGGGCGGTCGAGCGGCTGACGGACGAGCTGCCTCTGGCCGGACCGGGACCAGAGGTCGCGCTGAAGATGCTGCCGGTGATCGGCTTCCTCGCCAATGCGCTTCTCAAGTTCGTCTGGGCGCATCGCCTCTTCGGCTACTGCTCGATCCTGATGGCCGCGGTCCCGAATGACCCGCATGACGCGCTGTCCTTCCACCGCGCGGGTCAGGCGGCCGAAATCAACATCACCGCGGCGAAAAGCTTCAACCGGGGGCTGCGGTCGATCTACTTCGCGCTGGCCGCGCTTGGCTGGCTGCTCGGCCCCTGGGGCCTGCTGGCGGGAACGGTGCTGGCGACCGGCATCCTTCTGCGGCGCGAATTTGCCAGCCACTCACGCCAGGTGATCCTCGCCCGCGAGCCGTAAGGCCACCTGCCCCGCCACCGCCTCGCCGGACAGCCGCGCCCCGGCGGCGGTCTGTTTCAGGCCCCCGGCCAGCGCCTCGCCCGCGAACCAGATGCGGTCGCCCACCGGGTCCTTCAGCACCTCGCGTGCATGGGCCTTGCCAGGGCGGGCGGCGGCGTAGCCTCCCCGCACATGGCGCTCCGCTGACCAGTTGGTCATGGTGCCGTGGGTCACCGCCTTCCGCAGCTCTGACCCGAAGAGGTCCACCAGCCGGTCGGTGACGAAATCCACCGCCGCCGCGCGGCCGGCGGCCTCCATCTCCCAGGCGAAGTCACCGCCGACGAAGCCTATCAGCAGGTCGGTGTCGAAGGGGAAGGCGAGGAAATAGAGGTCGTGCCGCGCGTGGCGTTCGATCAGCAGGTCGTCGAAGGGTTCGAGTCCAAGGCGCGTGCCTTCGATGCGGACCGGGATCTTGGTCAAGAGGCCCATCGGCAGGTCGAAGATCGCCTCCTGGTGGCCAAGCGGCAGGTCGGGGGTGAAGGCGATGTCCTCGAAGGCCAGGACACCCGTGGACACGGTGACGATGGCCGCCCGCGCGCGGATCGTGCCCTGGTCCGTCTCGACCTGCACGCCCGGCCCGTCCCAGCGGATCCGGCGGACGGGCGTGGAGAGCGTCACCGGCACGTCCGAGCCCCAGCGGTGGATCAGGGCACCGAAGCCTTCGCGGGTGAAGTAGTTCGGGTCAAGGTCGGCGGCGGCGCGGTAGTCGGTGACGCTGATCTCGTCATCATCGGCGCCGAAGTCCATCGGCCCGGCGAAGGTCGCGCTGACGCGGAGGCTGTGGCAGGCTTCGACCAGGGTCGAAAGGCGGTCGCTTGATCCCTTATGGCGTTCGATGCAGGCGTGAAGCGCGGCCTCGGCGCGTTTCTCGCGCTCCATCTCGGCCTCGGTCGCCTTGCGACGGCCGAACCAGAGGTGGTCGAGGCCCATGTCGTGATGCTGCAAGGTCCAGCCCGCCGCGACGGCCTCGGGGAAGAAAGGGTTGCGGTCGGCGGCGTGAAGCCAGGCACAGCCGATATCGAAGGGGATGCCGAAGTCGGTCGTGGTCGTCCACGCCCGGCCGCCGATGCGGTCCATCGCCTCGACCAGCCGGAAGGTCAGCCCCGCCGCCCGCAGTCGCCTCGCCGCCGCAAGCCCCGCGCATCCGGCCCCGACGATCACCACATCGACCTGCGTCATGGCAGAGTCCCCCCTTGGGCAGCGCGCGCAACCTGGACAGCAGTCAAAGGCTGTTGCCGAAGCAGCATACAGGACCCTGACGAGTTTTCTGCGAAAACTCGCGCTTCGAACTTTCGCAGAAAGTTCGTCGGGTCGTCAGGCCGCCTTCGCGCCCTTGCGGCCCTCGATCAGCCAGGCGACGACGGCCAGGCCCGCCGCGATCAGAAGCCAGGCCCAGGCGGGAAGGAAGGGGACCACATTGACCGAGGTGGTCAGATAGGCCTCGCGCGGGGTGATACCGATCCAGCCTCGGCCCACGGCAACGCGGCCCTCGGCCACAGTGCGGATGTCGGGACTACCGGGTTCAAGGCGCGTGACGCCGCCCCTGGTCGCCTCGGCCAGAGGGGCCAGATCGGCGCCCGAGGCGATGGTCTCGACAAATTCGCGAGGTGTCGCCGAACCGACGGCGATCACCCGGGTCAGGTCGCCCTGTTCCAGTCGATAGAGCCCGAGCACCGGCGCCTGAAAGACCGCCTCGTAACGACCGGGCGTGGCAAGCGGCATGGCAAGCTCGCTGACCGTCCCGTCGGGCGCGGTGATCGTGACCGGGCCGGGGTCCTCTTCGGCCAGCGTGCGGCGGGTCACCGTCATCGCCTCGCCCTTCACTTCGGCGGTCAGGGTTTCCTCTTCCAGCTCGGGCTCTTTCAGCATCCAGTGCGCCAGCCTGCGCAGCAGTTCCAGCTGCGGCCCGCCCCCTTCGTAGCCCCGGCCCCAGAGCCAGGCCTGGTCCGAGGCGAGCACCGCGACCCGGCCCTGGTCGACCCGGTTCAGGACCAGCAGCGGCAGGTCGCGCGCGCCCGACATGAGCACCTGACCGGCAACGGGTTCGACCTCGATCTGGCGGAACCAGCGACCCCAGCCGCCTTCGGGCGCGTCCTTCTCCAGTCCTTCGGTCACCGGGTGGCGCTGACCAAGCTCGGTGATCTTCGGGCGGAAGCCCTCCTCGATCACCTGAGCGGTAGGGGCCACCGGCAGGATTTCCGCCAGGGGCGAGCGGTAGAGGCTGTCGACCGCGCCGAACTCCGGCCCCGCGGCGACAAGGACGGTGCCCCCGCCGCGGACATAGTTCACCACGTTCTCGATGTAGGACATCGGCAGGATGCCCCGCATCCGGTAGCGGTCGAAGATGATCAGGTCGAATTCCTCGATCTTCTCGACGAACAGCTCGCGCGTGGGGAAGGCAATCAGCGACAGCTCGTCCACCGGCACGCCGTCCTGCTTTTCCGGCGGGCGCAGGATGGTGAAATGCACCAGGTCCACCGCCGCGTCGGATTTCAGCAGGTTGCGCCAGACCCGCTCGCCCGCATGCGGCTCGCCGGAGATCAGAAGCACGCGCAACCGGTCGCGCACGCCGTTGATCTGGACGGCGACGGCATTGTTGCGGTCGGTGATCTCGCCCTCGACCGGATCGACCGAGAACTGCAGGACGTTCGCCCCGCCATGCGGCAGTGTCACCGGCAGTTCCAGGTCCTGGTTCAACGGCACCGTGTAGGTGGCCGGTTCCTCGGTGTCGATCGAGATGGTAAGCTGCACCTCGGTCCCGGGGAGCGGCGCGCCCACGTCCTCGACCCGGAGCGTCAGCTTGAATTCCTCGCCGATGATGGCGAAGGCGGGGGCGTTCTTCACGGTGATGCGACGATCCCAGTCGGCCTCCTCGCCCGTGAGAAGCACCTGCAGCGGTGCGGGCAGGTTCGGCACCACGCCCAGGTCATGCACGCGGCCGTCGGTGATCAGGATCGTCCCGGCGATCCGCGCGCGGGGTTCCTCGGCCAGGGCCTCGGAGACGGCGGTCAGCGCCAGCGTCCCGGCATCCTCTTCGCCGTCGCCGACGCGGTGGATCCGCAGTTCGGTGTTCGGCATCTGCGCGATCTCGGCCTGGACCGAGGCGATGGCGGCCTCGGTCTGGGCGCGGCGGTCGCCAAGGCCCTGGCTCGCGCTGTCATCGACGACGAGGATCACGATGTCGGACAGGTTCTGGCGTTCCTCCTCCTGCAAGGCGGGGTTCGCCAGGGCCAGGACCAGCGCCGCCAGCGCCAGCGCGCGCAGCCACCAACCCGACAACCCGCGCCACAGCGCGAGCGCGACCAGCACCACGGCAGCGGCGGCCAAGGCATAGACCAGCCAGAGCGACACCAGCGGGGCGAAGACAACAGAGGCGGTCATTGGCCCAGCCTTTCCAGAAGCGCCGGGACGTGGACCTGGTCGGATTTGTAGTTGCCGGTCAGCACATGCATGATCAGGTTGATGCCGAAGCGGTAGGCGATCTCGCGCTGCTGCTCGCCCGCGAAGCCGCGCCCGATGGGGACCAGCGGCACGCCCATGTCATCCGTCGCCCAGGCGCTGGCCCAGTCCGCCCCGCCGATCACCACCGGCGTCACCCCGTCGTTGAGGTTGCGGAAGGGCATCCCCTCGGCCGCCTCGGCCGTCGCATCGGGCGCGGCCTCGACCCAGACCTGCCCGCCCTGGTAGCGGCCGGGGAAGTCCTGAAGCAGGTAGAAGGTCCGGGTCAGCACATGGTCCAGCGGAATGGGCTCGAGCGGCGGGATGTCGAGGCCGGCGGCGATCTGTTGCAGGGCCTGGCCCTCGGGCGTGGTCCCGCCGCCGAAGCCGGTCAGGTCGGCGTCCCGGGTATCGAAAAGGATCATTCCCCCCGTCCGCAGATACTGGTTCAGCTTGCCATAGGCCGCCTCCGACGGCTGGGCCGCCCCCGCCACGACGGGCCAGTAGAGGAAGGGAAAGAACGCGAGTTCGTCCTTTTCGAGATCGACCGCCATCGGCATCATCGGCTCGACCGAGGTGCGCTGCCAAAGCTTGTCGGAGAGCCCCAGAAGGCCGGCGCGCGACATCTCGTCGACCTGCGGATCGCCGGTCAGCACATAGGCCAGCACCACCGAAGAGGTCGCCTGGATCGCGAAGTCGTCCTGCGGGCCGGGGGTGTCCTGCGCGGCGGCGGGGCGCGGCGCGGCGGCCAGCAGTGCCAGCGCCAGGACCGCCGCCGTTCCCCGCGCAAGTCCGCGCAGGCGGCCTGCCAGCCAAAGGGCGGCCAGAACGTCCAAGAGCAGCAGCACCGCGGCAAAGGTCAGGAAATCGCCCTTCAGCGCCCGCACCGCCCGCGCCTCCAGCCGGTCCACCGGCACCGATTGCGGCCAGACGGCGGGGGTCAATTCCGTCTCGGCCCCGATCACGTTCAGCGCCACGCGGCGGTCGGCGCCGGCGTAAAGCCCGGGCTGGAACGCCAGGCTCGGCCCCTCGGCGATCGCCTTGGCCAGCGCCTCGCCCTCGACCCCCGGCAGTTCGCCCGCGTCGGTGGTCGAGCCATAGGCGTCCAGCACCACCTGCGGCACCCAGGTCTGGCCCGAGAGATCCGCCGCCTCGGGCTGGGCGGGCTTGGTCGAAACGGCCAGCCGTTCCAGCATCTGCACGAAGAGGCCCGAAAGCGGCAACGAGGACCATTCGGCGTTGGCGGTGACATGGACCAGCACCACCTGTCCCCCGCCGACGACCTTGCGCGTCATCAGCGGCGTGCCGTCGTCCAGCGCGGCGATGGTGCGTTCGGCCAGGTCCGGGTCGGGCTGGGCCAGCACCTGTTCGCGCACCACCACATCCGGTGGGGCGGTCAGGCCGAAGAAGGGCGAGCCTTCCGGGAAGGGCGCCAGCGCCTTGGGTTCCCCCCAGCTCATCGCGCCGCCGACGGTGCGGCCGCCTTCGCGCAGGCGCACGGGAAGCAGCGGGTCCTCGTCGATGCGGCTGACGTCGCTCGCGGCCAGCACCGGACCGGCGAAGCGCAGAAGAAGACCGCCCTTCTCCACCCAGTCCAGCAGCGCCTCGCGTTCCGGTCCCGCGATCTCGGCCACGTCGGCCAGGATCACCACGTCGGGGTTCGCCAAGAGCGTGTCCTTGAGGTTTCCCTCGATCAGGTCCGCCGTGGGCTGAAGCGCCTGCCGCAGGTAGTGCAGCGGCGAGAGAAGCTGCAGGGTCTCTGCCTCGGCGCTGCTTTGGATCAGGGCGATCTTGCGCCGCTTGAGGCTGTCATCGGCGAGGCTGACCGCGCCCGCGGTGCGCTGGCCTTGCAGGACGAAGCGGGTGATGCGGTTGCGCAGTTCCGGCGGCAGGTCCATCGCGGCCTCGGCCGTGGCGGCCCCGCTGTCGAAGCCCAGCGTCACGCGCCCCAGATCGCGCTCGACGCCCGAGGGGTCCGGCCCCTGGGCCACCACCTCGACCGACCCGGCCTCGGCGGCGGGCATCCGGCTGGCGGAGACGACAACCTTGCCCTCCTCGAACCGCGGCGGGTGCAGGCCGTAGACCGCGCGGGTATTCTCGATCACCCGGACAGCGCCCCGCGACTGGAGCGCGGACAGCAACACGTCGCGCCCCTCATGCGCCAGGCCGTCGGACAGCCAGACGCTTTCGAAATCTCCGTCGGGCAGCGCCGCGGCCCAGTCGGTGAACCCGCCGGGCGCCCAGGCCTGCGGCTGCAACCCCGCGGCGCGGCCGGCCCAGGCTTCGGCGGTCTGGAACTCCACCCCGGCGGGCGCGTCGCTCAGGCGGATCAGCGCGACGGGGCGGCCCTGCACCCCGGCCTCGGCCACCAGCGCCTGGACCTTCTCCAGCCGCTGCGGCCAGTCACGGGCGTCGGCCCAGCCGCCGTCGACCACGATCAGCACCGGCCCCGTCCCCGGCGCGCGGTCGTCCGGGTTCAGGACCGGCCCGGCAAAGCCCAGGATCACCGCGCCGATGGCCAGCGTGCGCAGAAGAAGAAGCCACCAGGGCGTCTTGTCCGTCTCGGCCTCTTCGTCCTTCAGCCCCAGAAGCAGCGCCACGCCCGGAAACCGCCGCCGGATTGGCGCGGGCGGCACGGCGCGGAGCAACAGCCACAGGATCGGCAGCGCGATCAGCGCGACCAGAAGCCAGGGGGCCACGAAGCCGACAGGGCCAAGGGTGAACATCTACCGCCCCCCCTGCAGTGCCAGATAGGCCCAGAGCAGCGCCGATTGCGCCGGGGCGCCGGTGTGGTGCGTGGTGAAGTGCCAGCCCACCGACCGGGCGAGCTGCGCCAGGCGATCCTTCCGCTCGGCCAGACGGGCCAGGTAACGGTCGCGCAGGTCGCCCGCCCGCTGGGTTTCGTGCCGCAGCGTTCCGCCCATCGATTCAAAGATCGTGCGGCCGTCGAAGGGGAACTCCTCTTCCGCCGGGTCCAGGACCTGGATCAGCACGCCCTTCACGCCCCGGTCGGCGGCGCGGGCCAGCCCCGCCTCGATCCCGGAAAGGTCGCCCAGGAAATCCGACAGGAACACCCCCCGCCCGTGGCTGACCATCCCTTCGGTTTCCGGCGCGCCGTAGTCCTCGCCCGTCTCCTCGCCCGCCAGCCGTGCGGCCAGCCGCAGCAGCTGCGCCCGACCCGCCCGCGGGGCGGCGAGACCGGCAAGGCCCACCCTTTCCCCGCCGCGCAGCAGCAGGACAGCCAGCGCCAGACCCAGAAGCCTGGCCCGGTCCGCCTTGGGCGCGCGGGACGCGTCGCCGGTGAAGGCCATCGACTTCGACGGATCAACCCAGATCGTGACCGATTGCGCCGCCTGCCATTCGCGTTCGCGCACGAAATGCGCGTCGGACCGGGCCGAGCGGCGCCAGTCGATCATCCGCGCCGAATCGCCGTGATGCGCCGGGCGATACTGCCAGAATTCATCCCCCAATCCCGCGCGCCGCCGCCCATGCTCGCCCATCATCACGGTCGAGGCCAGCATCTCGGCCTCGGCCAGCAGGGGTGGCAGGGTCTGCCCCAGCGCCTCGGCGCGGGAGCGGAGATCGGGGGCTGCGCTCACGCCGCCGCCTCAAGCCGCAGGGTGCGCTGGGTGACGCGGGCGATGATCCCGGCCAGCGTCTCGCCCCGCGCACGGGCGGCGAAGGACAGGGCCATCCGGTGGACCAGCACCGACTGCGCCAGCGCCGCCACATCGGCGACCGAAGGGGCCAGCCGCCCGTCCAACAGCGCCTTGGCGCGGACCATCAGCATCAGCGCCTGCGCCGCGCGGGGACCGGGACCCCAGGACAGGCTGTCGGCAAGATCGCGCCCCTCGGCCTCGCCCGGACGGCAGGCGCGGACGAGGTCCAGGATCGCCTCGACGACCTGGTCGCCCACCGGCATCCGCCGGATGACCGATTGCGCGCCGATCAGCCCCTCGGCGGTGAAGACCTGGTGCGACTCGGCCTCTTCCGCGCCGGTGGTGGCGATGAGGATGTCGCGCTCGGTCTGGCGGGTGGGGTATTCGACATCGACCTGCACAAGGAAGCGGTCAAGCTGGGCTTCCGGCAGCGGGTAGGTGCCTTCCTGTTCGATCGGGTTCTGCGTGGCAAGGACGTGGAAGGGCTTCCCCAGCGCCCGGTGCTGACCGCCGATGGTCACCACCTTCTCCTGCATGGCCTGCAGCAGCGCGGATTGCGTGCGCGGCGAGGCGCGGTTGATCTCGTCCGCCATCAGAAGCTGGCAGAAGATCGGGCCTTCCACGAAACGGAACGCCCGGCCGCCGTCCGTCGCCGTCTCCAGCACCTCGGACCCCAGGCTGTCCGCGGGCATCAGGTCGGGGGTGAACTGGACGCGGTTGGCCTTCAGTCCCATGACGGTGCCAAGCGTGTCCACCAGACGCGTCTTGCCCAGCCCGGGCAGGCCCACCAGCAGCGCATGGCCGCCGCAGAGCATCGAGGCAAGAACCAGCTCCACCACCTTCTCCTGCCCGATGAAGCGGCGGTTGATCGAGGCCTTCGCCGGGCTGAGGGTCGCGCCCAGCGCCTCGATTTCCGCGACCAGCGCCTTGGTGTCGGCCATGCCTTATGCTCCCTTCAGGGTCGGTTCCCGCCAGTAAAGCGAACTATCCCGGCAGGCACAAATGGCAAAAGGCGACTTGACACAAATGATCGTGAGAGACGCGTCATGACCTCGCGCCCCAAAATCCTTGAGCAAGGATTTTGACGAACTTCTTGCTTAAGAAATTTGGCCCCACGCCCCGGCCGGAACTCCCCACCTCCGACCCCGTTGCACAATGACCCATCCCCGCTATGGTGCGCGCCCATGCAGACCCCGCCGAAACCCAGTGCCGACACGCTTGCCGCCGCCGCCAAGGCCGCCGGCCAGAAGGGTCCGCCGCCCGTGCATCTGTGGAACCCGCCCTTCTGCGGCGACATCGACATGCGCATCGCGCGGGACGGGACCTGGTTCTACCTTGGCACCCCCATCGGACGGGCGCCGCTGGTCAAGCTCTTCTCCTCGATCCTGAAGCGAGAGGGTGACGCCTATTTCCTTGTCACCCCGGTCGAGAAGGTCGGCATCACCGTCGACGACGCGCCGCTGCTGGCGACCGACTTCGAGGTGACAGGGCAAGGGCGCGACCAGGTGCTGACCTTCACCACAAGGACCGAGGACGTGGCGGTGCTTGGCCCCGACCATCCGCTCCGCGTGGAGCGCGACGCCGAGACCGGCGAACCCGGCCCCTACATCCTGATCCGCAGCAATCTCTGGGCGCTGATCGACCGGAAATCCTTCTACCGGTTGATCGATCTGGGTTGCCATGAACCGCACGAGGGGAATATGTGGTTCGGACTATGGTCCTCGGGGCAGTTCTTCCCGGTCATCCCTTCGTCGGAATTGCCCTGAACAGACATGCCGCGCTTTGCCGCCAACCTGACCTATCTCTTCACCGAGGTCCCGACGCTTGACCGCCCCGACTGGGCCGCCCGCTGCGGTTTCGACGGGGTCGAGGTGCTGTTTCCCTACGACCAGCCGATGGCCGAGTGGGAACGCGCGCTGAACGGGATGCCGCTGGCGCTGATCAACACGCCGCCCGGCGACTGGGCCTCGGGCGACCGGGGCTTTGCCGCAGTGCCGGGGATGGAGCTGCGGTTCCGCGACAGTTTCCTGCGCGCGGCGGACTATGCCACGCGGCTGAAGGCCGAGCGGCTGCATGTCATGGCGGGCGTGGCCAAGGGGCCGCAGGCGGAACAGACCTATGTCGAGAACCTGGCCTGGGCCTTGGCCGAGGCGCCGGACCTGACCCTCACGATCGAGCCGCTGAACCCCGACGACATGCCGGGATACTTCCTGAACGATTTCGACGACGCCGCCCGCATCCTGGACGACATCGCCAACCCGCGGATCGGCATCCAGTTCGACCTCTGGCACGCAGCGCGCCTGCATGGCGATGCGGGCGCCGTGTGGGAGGCGCACCGCAGTCGCATCAACCACGTCCAGATCGCGGGCTTCCCGGCCCGCAACGAACCGGGTGGCGGCGGTTTTTCCCTGCCCGACCTCTGCGACGCCATCGACACCCGCGGGCCGCGCGTCTGGGTCTCGGGCGAATACCGCCCGGCGAAGGGAACCGCGCAGGGCCTGGGCTGGCTTGCGGCGCTGAAATCGCGGGGCGCGCTGATCGGGGGGTAAGGAGCGGAGGTCCTATTGGTCGGGAAGGCTGTACAGAAACCAGATCATAAGGGCCGCGTGGACAAAGAGTAGCACCCAGATAAGCGCCACCCCGCTTTTCCTGAGGGCGTGAGACTCCCTTTCGTTCTTGCTGATCAAGAGAGGCCATTTCTCGACGGTCCGCCCCCAAAGCAGTGCCGCGAATGTCAGGCCGAACAGCATGCCATTGCTATAATCTACCAGCATCAGAGACCAGTTCCATGCGCTGGAGCCTCCAAAACCGAGGAAAAAGACGAGGCTCAGCAGTGCAAAACTCAGTACTGACAGCGCGACGGTCGGCAGCAATCCGAAGCTTCCCCGGGCCAGTGCGCGACGCACAAGCGCACTTCCCGCAGTGAGGAACAACAAGACCCAAAGGGGCGCAGCGTAGAGTTCCACGATTGCGATCAGGCTGAAACCCTCGGTCGGTCCGGCAAGGCCGATCAACAAACTCAGGGCGGTTCCGACGGCCAGGCTGACAGCGCAGGCCACAGAGACGATAACCAAGACCTGCCGCCTGCCGATTTGCCGACCTACCGTGGCGTCGGTTCGAATGAGCATGGTGGTCCCCATTGCACGCACCGGATGGCCGAAAGGGTAGAGCATCGCGGCCAGAGACCTGTTGATCTGGATCAGGTCGCACCTTTTGCCCCCCTTGTGCGCCGCCCCCCTCGCCCGCTAAAAGGCCTTGCGCAACACGAGGACGCCGCAGATGCCGACCGAAGCCCCCGAGACCCAGATCGTCACCACCTGGAAAGTGGCCTGCGACGGCGGCGAGGGTGCGCTGGGTCACCCCCGCGTCTGGCTGACGATCCCGCAGGACATCGGCTGGGTCGAATGCGGCTACTGCGACAAGCGCTACGTCATCGACCGCGACCACGCCCACGACGATCACTAAGGGCTATTCCGCCGCAAAGCGCGGCTCCTGGTCCAGCCCAAGCGCGCGCCAGGACAGGGCCGAGCCATCGGTCTCGGGCCGTGTGCTGACCGTCACGCCCTCGCATCCCGCGGCCTCCGCCTCGGCCCGCGCGGCGGCCAGAAGCGCGCGCCCGATCCCGTGTCCGCGATCCGGGACCTGGACGTAAAGCTGCTCGACCACCCCCCAGGCCGCGCCCGCGACCATGTTGCGCCCCACCAGCATCAGCGCGAAGCCGACCGGATGACGCTGCGGGCTGTCGGTGCGATGCGCGACCAGAAGGCGTGCGGCCGGACCATCCAGCGCGATCCGGGCCAGAACGGGCGGCGTGATGCGGGCCGCGGCGCCGGTCTGCGCGGCCAGCGCGATCAGCATCCGATGCACCTCGGGCAGGTCATCGGGCGTGGCGCGGCGGGTGGTGACGGGAATGGACATCTTCGGTTTCCTTCGCTGGGGGGCCCGGCGAGGGGGAACCTTAAAGTGACCTTCGGCCTGACCCTCGCGGGGCGGCTATCAGGGGGTTGCTTCGGTGGTGAAACGCTGCCCGGCCGCCTATGTGGCGTCGGTCCAATAAAACGACTGGCATGTCATCTGGCACAGCATGGGCAAACCATGCGCCGGGCCGCGCCGCCCGTCAAGCCCCCGTCCGTCCCCCAGACGCGCAGCGGGACCAAACCGGGTGGCCCCCCGACGCCCTTTCTGCCAATCTCTCCCCTCGACTCGGGAGACCTACATGACCTTCGGCAAAGGCCACCACCTGCACCTCATCGACGGCTCGGCCTACATCTTCCGCGCCTACCACGCGCTGCCGCCGCTGACGCGCAAGTCGGACGGCCTGCCCGTGGGCGCCGTCGCGGGCTTCTGCAACATCCTGTGGAACGAGCTGTCCCGTGCCACCTCGAACGGCAAGGCGGCCACGCACCTCGCCGTCGTCTTCGACCATTCCTCCACGACCTTCCGCAACGCGCTTTACGCCGACTACAAGGCCAACCGCCCCGAACCGCCCGAGGACCTGCGCCCGCAGTTCCCGCTGACCCGCGAAGCCACCCGCGCCTTCAACGTCGCCTGCCTCGAGACCGAGGGATATGAGGCCGACGACATCATCGCCGCCCTCTCCTGCCGCGCCGTCGAGGCGGGGGGAAGCTGCACGATCATCTCCTCGGACAAGGACCTGATGCAGCTGATCCGGCCGGGCGTCGACATGTTCGACCCGATGAAGTCCCGCGCCATCGGCCCCGACGAGGTGATGGAGAAGTTCGGCGTCGGCCCCGACCGGGTGATCGACGTGCAGTCCCTCGCCGGCGACTCGGTCGACAACGTCCCCGGCGCGCCCGGGATCGGGCTGAAGACGGCGGCCCTTCTGATCAACGAATACGGCGACCTCGACTCGCTTCTGGCCCGCGCGCATGAAATCAAGCAGCCCAAGCGCCGCGAGGCGCTGATCGAGAACGCGGACCGCATCCGCATCTCGCGCCAGCTGGTCACGCTTGACTGCGACACGCCGCTGGACGTGACGCTGGACGACCTGGAAATCCGCCTGCCGGACGCTGACAAGGTGATGGACTTCCTGAGCAAAATGGAATTCCGCACGCTGACGAAACGCGTGGCCGAGAAACTGGGCATCACCGCCCCCTCCATGTCCGAGACGTCCCAGCTGACCATCATCCCCCGCCAGGTCGAGGCCGCCCCGATCGAGGAGGAACAGCCTCCCTTCGACACCAGTGCCTACGAATGCATCCGCGACCTGCCCACGCTGACCCGCTGGACCCAGCGCATCCGCGAGGTGGGCCACGTCGCCATCGACACCGAGACCACCAGCCTTGATGAGATGCGCGCCGAGCTGGTGGGCATCTCGCTGGCCGTCGATCCCGGCAAGGCGGCCTATATCCCGCTGTCGCACACCACCGGCGGCGGCGACCTGTTCGGCGCCACCGCGCTTGCCCCAGACCAGCTGACCCTGTCCGAGACGCTGACCGCGCTGCGTCCGGTCCTGACCGATCCTTCGATCCTTAAGATCGGCCAGAACATGAAATACGACTGGAAGATCTTCGCCCGTCTGGGCATCCGCATCGCGCCCATCGACGACACGATGCTCATGTCCTACGCGATGCATGCGGGCCTCCATAACCACGGCATGGACGAGCTTTCCGACCGCCACCTCGGCCACACGCCGATCCCGATCAAGTCCCTCCTCGGCTCGGGCAAGGCGCAGGTCACCTTCGACAAGGTCGCCATCCCCGACGCCACCTGCTACGCGGCCGAGGACGCCGACGTCACCCTCCGCCTCTGGCGCAAGTTCAAGCCGCAGCTTCACCGCGCCAGGGTGACGACGGTCTACGAAACCCTGGAACGCCCGCTCGTCCCGGTTCTCGCCGACATGGAGATGGCCGGCATCCAGGTCGACCGCGACACGCTGAACCGCATGTCGAACGCCTTCGCGCAGAAGATGGTCCAACTGGAAGAGGAAATCCAGGCGATCGCCGGCGAGAAGTTCAACGTCGGCTCGCCGAAGCAGCTGGGCGAGATCCTTTTCGACCGGCTCGGCCTGCCCGGCGGGCAGAAGGGCAAGACCGGGGCCTATGGCACCGGGGCCGACATCCTGGAGGACATCACCACGCTGGAGGACCACCCGACCGGCGCGCAACTGGCCGCCCGCATCCTCGACTGGCGGCAGATCTCAAAGCTGAAATCCACCTACACCGACGCGCTGCAACTGGCGATCAACCCCGACACGGGCCGCGTCCACACGAGTTACTCCATCGCCGGGGCGAACACCGGCCGCCTCGCCTCGACCGACCCGAACCTCCAGAACATCCCCGTCCGCACCGAGGAAGGCCGCCGCATCCGCGAGGCCTTCGTGGCCCCGCCGGGCCGCATCCTCGTCAGCCTCGACTACTCCCAGATCGAACTCCGCATCCTCGCCCACATCGCCGACATCCCCGAGCTTCGCCGCGCCTTCGAGGAAGGCATCGACATCCACGCCCTCACCGCGTCCGAGATGTTCAACGTCCCCCTCGACCAGATGACCAGCGACATCCGCCGCAAGGCCAAGGCGATCAACTTCGGGGTCATCTACGGCATCTCGGGCTTCGGTCTCGCCCGCAACCTGCGCATCCCCCGCGCCGAGGCCCAAGGCTTCATCGACCGCTACTTCGAACGTTTCCCCGGTATCCGCGGCTACATGAACGACACAGTGAAATTCGCGCAATCGAACGGCTACGTGCAGACCCTCTTCGGACGCAAGATCAACACGCCCGAGATCAACGCCAAGGGCCCCGGCGCCGGCTTCGCCAAGCGCGCCGCGATCAACGCGCCGATCCAGGGCACCGCCGCCGACGTGATCCGCCGCGCGATGATCCGGATGCCCGCCGCCATCGCCGGACTGGACGCGAAGATGCTCCTCCAGGTCCACGACGAACTGCTGTTCGAGGTCTCCGAGGCCGACGCCGACCGCCTGATCCCCATCGCCAAGGAGGTGATGGAAGGCTCCTCCCACCCCGCCGCCAGCCTGAACGTCCACCTCGCCGTGGAAGCCGGAAAGGGCCGCAACTGGGCCGAGGCGCATTGAGCGAGCCGCTGCCCTTCGCCACCCCGCAGGACTGGCGCGCCTGGCTGGAGGCGCACCACGCGACCGAAGCCGAAGCCATCCTCAAGCTCTACAAGAAGGGCAGCGGTATCCCCTCGATCACCTGGGAGGACGCGGTGATCGAGGCCCTCGCCTTCGGCTGGATCGACGGCATCCGGCGCAGTGGCGGGCCGGACCACTGGCTGCTGCGCGTGACCCCACGCCGGCCCCGCTCCATCTGGAGCCGGAAGAACCGTGGCCATGTCGAACGCCTGATCGCCGAGGGCCGGATGACGCCCGCTGGCCTCGCCCAGGTCGAGGCTGCGAAAGCCGACGGCCGCTGGGACGCGGCCTATGCGGGCGGCAATGACGCCCAGGTCCCGCAAGACTTCCTCGATGCCCTGACCCCGGCTGCCGCCGCCACCTACCGGACCCTGAACGCCCGGAACCGCTTCGCCCTCATCTACCGGCTCACCACAGCCAAACGCCCTGAAACCCGCGCAAGACGCATCGCCGATTTCGTCGCCATGCTCGAGCGCGGCGAAAGGCTGTATTCCTGATCCTTTCTCTTCGCAAAGTATCCCGGGAAGCTCGAGGGGCAGCGCCCCTCGTCAGGGGAGGAGGAGGAGGAGAAGGCCGACGACGAGACGAAGGACTTGCGGCGACCAGCCACTCGTTTCGAAACCCGAACGGTTATCAGCGGTCGATCCGGCACTGGTAGCAGTTGTTCCGCGCCGACCGGACGTGCAGATAGGCCACCCGTGGGTCCCCGAACAGCTCTGCCGCCCGCGCCGGGATCGCGCCGGTCGCCACCACCCCGCCCGTGCCATAGACGATCCGGTCGTCCGCCCCGTATCCCCGGACGATGTAGTCGGTCGACGCCAGCATTTCCGGCACTGCCTCCCCTCCCCCCGCCTCGCAGGGGTCGGCACACAGGAAGATCGGCCCCACCTCGGCATAGGGCTGCGGCGCCGGGAAGGGCCGGTGCGCCAGGACCAGCATTTCCGCGCCGTCCGGGATCATCTTCAGGCAATGCCGACACGGATTGCCGCCCCCGTCCGAGACCTTCCGCTCCGGCACCTGCCCGTTGGCATCCCGGCCCCCGGCCTGATAGGCCCGGACCACATCGGTCGGTATCGGTCCAAATCGCATCGCATCCTCCGTCGTTTCCCGGAAGATGGCCCGCGCGGCGGCGCGAAACGACCCGATCCTTGCGGGTTCAGCCGCGCTCGAGCATCCGACCCAGCCCACGGCCACCCAGGATGTGCAGATGATAGTGCGGCACCTCCTGCATCCCGTGCGTGCCCGCATTGGTGATCGCGCGGAACCCCTCCGCCCCGGTCAGCCCCAGGATCGCGCAGACCTTGGCCACGGTGCGGTGGAAATCGACGATCTCGGCCTCGGACGCCTCGGCCGCGAAATGGTCGAGGCTGACATAGGCGCCCTTCGGGATCGCCAGCACATGCACGGGGGCCTGGGGGTGGATGTCGTGGAACACCAGCGTATGCGGCGTCTCCATCACCGTCTTGTTCGGGATCTCGCCGCGCAGGATACGGGCGAAGATGTTGGTGGGGTCGTAGCTCCAGCTCATGTCGTCAATCCACGAATAGATAGTCGGTTGCAGCAATCTCTCGCGCCGTGGCGGCGGGGACGTCCAGGAAGGCGGCCAGCGCCGCGGCGTTCTCCTCGACCGTCGCCCCCTGGCGCATCCGGTGATGACCCGAAAGGTCCAGGTCGCGCAACCGGTCGCTTTCGAACTTCACGTCATAGCGCACCGTCGGCAGCAACAGCTCCAGCGCCGCCTTCGGGGTCTGCGGCCCGGACAGCCCCACCCGACGCGCATGGCCCAGCAGGTAGTCGTCCGTGAAGTCGCACTCGATCTCCAGAAGCCGCATCCGCGACCGGTCGGTGCCGAAATCCTGGATCAGCTCGATGCTGCCCGGATCGACGCAGAGAACCAGCCGGTCGCTGCCCCAATGCTCGAACAGCATCCGCACCAGCGCGCGGCGATGGCGCATCCGCTTTTCGATCGACCGCTGGATGCCGCCAAGATCCGGCAGCGCCGTGGCCTCTTCGTTGAACAGGTAATCCACCGCCGGCAGTCCGGTCAGCCCCCGCACCCGTTCGACCAGGCGCTTTGCCACATGCCATTTCTTGCAGGCCACCAGCAGCAGCGTCCGGCTGCGGCCAAGACTGCCCTCGGTCTCCCAGAAGCGTTGGGCATAGCGCCGCCCCTCCCGCCCGCGCGAGGTCAGATAGGCGAACTGCCGCCGCCCGTCGTCCGAGATCGGGAAGCTGCGCCCGGTTTCGGCATAAAGCGCCCCCAGACGGTCCTTCAGCTGCCGTGCCTCGGGGCTGATCTTCCGGGCGAAAAGATAGCCCTGCGACAGCAAGAGGTCGAAATGGTCGTCGTAGAAGGTCACCGGCATCCCGTAATCAGTGAACATCAGGAAGGTCAGCGGCCGCGAGCGGATCTCGCGTTCCGGGACCAGATGCGCGACCAGCGTCTGGAAGAAGGTCTCGTCCGGGATCCAGGTGGTTGCGAAGAACCGTGTCACGTCGCGCCGACGCGCGATGAAGTCCAGCACCGCCTCGACCGTGCGCCGGCGCAGGCACCACCACTGGCTGCCGATGCGGATCTTCAGGTCCTCCGGCACCTTGCGCGACAGGCCGAACTTCTTCTGCAGCTCCATCGAGCCATAGAACAGCTGCTTGCGCCGACGCTCGTTGAACCAGTGCCGGTAGATCAGCCGTTCCTCCTTGATCCCGGTCTTGATCCAGTCCGACCCGAAGAAGTCGAAGCTCTCGATATGGTCGGCCTCGTCCTCTTCCAGCCGGGCATGGACATACTCCGCCGTCTTGATCGGCATGCAGTCGCCCGAAAGCATGTAGAAATGCGTCGCGCCGGGAAAATCCTCGACCGCCGCCCGCAGCGCCTCTAGCGTCGCGGCGACCAGGCTCCACTCCCCCCAGCCGCACTTCACCCGGCGGCGGGCGAAGCTTACCCGCGGATTGTCGGCCAGCGCGGTCCGGATGCGCTCATAATCGGCCCTCGGGGCGCGGGCGTCGAAATGGATCGCCACGCAATCTCCCGGTGCCGTCAGCCGCAGGGTCTGCGCAATGATCCCTTCCGGGTCCTTGTGACAAAGCAGGATGAAGGCGATCTGCGTCATGCGGGGCGGGCCGGTTCCACTGCGGTGTCCGATTGACTAAACCGGGGCGTGCTTCCTTGAAAAGCCCGAATATGTCTGCTTGATTGCCGCAATCCGATCTCACTCAGGATCCGGGCATTTTGACGAGGGAGGGTTTTGCGCAATGGGATTTCCCGGAACCTGGATGACGGAAAGCGAAAGCGTCGTCTACCGGGTCGTGCCGAAATGCGCCTGCTCGACCATCGGTCAGATCATGTACTACTCCGACCACGGCCGCTTCTTCGATGGCGACATCCATGATGCGACCACGGGCCTGCACAAATGGGCGCAAGAGGCAAGCCAGCCCGTCATCGAACGCACCGTCCGCGCCCGCGAAGTCTATGCCTTCACCTGCGTCCGCAACCCCTATACCCGCATCCTGTCGTCTTTCTTCGACAAGATCTGCGGCATCCAGCGCAACGGCAAGCGGTATCGCGGCAACCTCGTGCCGCTTCTGATCCAGAAATACGGGATCGAGGTCGGGGGCGAGGATGGCAAGCAGGAGTTCGACCAGATCGCCAGCTTCCGCCGCTTCCTGCTTTTTGCCCGCGACACCATCCGCTTCAAGAAACCGATGGAGCCGGACATCCACTGGTCCGCGATGTCGGGCCATATCTCGACCTTCATCGTCAACGGCGGGCGCTACAACCACATCTTCTTCACCGAGGATTTCAATCCCGGCATGCAGGTAGTGCTGGACAATATCCGTACCAGGCATCCGGTCGACCTGGCGTACATTCCGCGCTTCAACGAAAGCGAAGGCCACGGTCCGAAACGCGCGCATCCGGTCGAGGCCTATTTCGACGACCTGTCGATGCATCTCATGTGGGAAATCTACAAACGCGATTTCCAGCTCTTCCGCTACGATTTCGACAATCCCGGGAACAAGATGCCGAAGGGTCCGGTTGATCTGGACGAGGTACACGCCAAGCTGGGCGACTGAGGTAGGGTGGGCGCATCGCCCACCTTACGCGGGCAACCGGACAGGAAAGGGCCGCGCATGGACCATATCACCGGTGGCTGTCTTTGCGGCGCGGTGCGCATCACCGCGATGGGTCCGCCGTTCCGGGTCGGCCTCTGCCACTGCCTCGACTGCCGCAAGCACCCCGGCGCGCTCTTCCACGCCTCTGCGATCTTCCACGACACCGCCGTCGCCATCGAGGGCGAGACCAGCAATTACCAGGGCCGCCACTTTTGTCCGATCTGCGGCTCCTCGGTCTTTGGCCGGTCCGGCGACGAGGTCGAGGTCAACCTCGGAATCTTCGACGCGCCGGACGCCTTCCGTCCGACCTACGAGCTCTGGATGATCCGCCGCGAAAGCTGGCTGCCCGAATTCGACTGGATGCGCCACTACGACCAGGACAGGCCAGAGCCCGGCCGTTCCGAGGGGTAGCAAAATCCTTGAGCAAGGATTTTGACAAATCTCTTACTTAAGAAATTTGGCCGTTACACCGGGTCCTGCGCCCCCGCCGCGCGGAACCACTCCACGATCTTCGCCCGCTCTTCCGGCTCGATGAAGCTCAGGTTGCCCGGCGGCATCGCATGGGTCACGCCCGCCTGCAGGTAGATCCGCCGCGCCTCATGCGCGATCTGCGCTTCGGTCTCCAGCACCACGCCCTTCGGCGGCCAGTAAAGCCCCTCCCAGCCCGGCTCGGCCGCATGGCACATGCTGCAGCGGCCCTGCACGATGCCCACCACCTCCTCGAAGCCGGGGGCCGAGGCGTAGACCAGCACCGCGCCTTGCAGCTTGGCCTCACCCTCCACGGTCCGCATCGACGCGGTCGATAGCCAGGCGATCGCCAGAAACAGCAGGACCGTGACGAACCAGGTCCAGTGCGGATTACCCTTCCGCGCGTGACGGGTGTTGAACCAGTGCCGGATCGTCACGCCCATCAGGAAGACCA
This sequence comes from Paracoccaceae bacterium, assembly GCA_027489355.1. Classification (GTDB taxonomy): domain Bacteria; phylum Pseudomonadota; class Alphaproteobacteria; order Rhodobacterales; family Rhodobacteraceae; genus Tabrizicola. The sequence goes on from JAIXZY010000078.1 coordinate 64,102, forward strand.
GCGACGCGATCACCCAGTTCCACTCGGTCGCGAAGACCAGCGGGTAATGGTTCGAGAGCATCAGGAAAACGACGGGGAGGGTAAGGTAGTTGTTGTGCGTCGACCGCTGCTTGGCGATCTTGCCGTATTTCGGGTCCGGCTTCCGCCCCGCCTTCAGGTCTGCCACCACCACCCGCTGGTTCGGCATGATCACGAAGAACACGTTCCCCGACATGATGCTGGCCGTGAACGCCCCCAGGTGCAGCATCGCCGCGCGACCGCTGAAGACCTGGGTATAGAACCAGGCCATCCCCACCAGCACCACGAACAGCGCCACCATCAGCACCGTCTGGTTCGCGTTCACGAAGACCTTGCACAGCGTGTTGTAGGCGACCCAGCCAAAGGCCAGCGAGGCGAGCGAAATCGCGACCGCCTGCCAGACCTCCAGCTCCATCACCTGCGGATCGATCAGGAACAGCTCGGCCCCGAGGTAATAGACCAGCACCAGCATCGCGAAGCCCGACAGCCAGGTCGCATAGCTTTCCCACTTGAACCACACCAGGTGGTCCGGCATCGCCGCCGGGGCCACGAGGTACTTCTGGATGTGGTAGAACCCGCCGCCGTGGACCTGCCATTCCTCGCCATCCGCGCCCGAGGCGAGGTTCCGGTCTCGGTGCAGGCCAAGGTCCAGGGCGATGAAGTAGAAGCTCGACCCGATCCAGGCGATGGCGGTGATCACATGCAGCCAGCGTGCCGCCGTCTCCACCCATTCCCACAAGACGACCCAATCATACATGCTTTCGCCTCCGCACGGGCATCCCGCCCCTCCCGCTTTGCCGAAACGCTATCCCGGCGCGGACCTTTCTGTTAATCCATCGAAAGTCCGCATCACTTTCAACCCTGGCCGAACAATGTCCTACGTCAACAACATCCGCATGTTCGTCCGTGTCTACGAATTGGGCAGCATGTCCGCCGCCGCCCGCGACCAGCGCACCTCGCCCGCCGTCGCCTCGGCCCGGATCTCGGAACTGGAGAAACACCTCGGCGTGCGCCTTTTCTCGCGCACCACCCGCAGCCTGCAACCCACGGAAAACGGCCGCATCTTCTATGACGGCGCACGTCGGGTGCTGGAAGCGATCGACGACGCCGAAGCCGCCGTGATGGACGTCACCCAAAACCCCCGCGGAACGATCTTCGTCGCGGCCCCGCTGGGGATCGGCCGAAGGCTCATCGCGCCACGGGTCCCGGCCTTCAAGGACCTCTACCCCCAGATCGACGTCCGCCTGCGCCTGTCGGACCGCGGCATCGACGTGGTGGCCGAAGGCATCGACGTGGCCTTCCACCTTGGCCTCCTGGAGGACTCGACGCTCAAGGTCCGCACCATCGCCGATTGCCCCCGCCTTCTCTGCGCCGCACCCGCCTATATCGCCCGGCGCGGCATGCCTGCGGATGGCGCGGCGCTGGTTCAGGACCGCCACGACTGCCTGAACCTGCGCTTCCCCGGCGCGAAGGAGTTCCAGTGGACGCTGCAAACCCCCGAAGGCCCCCGGAGGTTCGAAATCTCGGGGCCGTTCGAAAGCGACGACGGCGACGTGCTGACCGGTTGGGCGCTGGACGGCCGCGGGATCGTGCTGAAACCGCAGTTCGAGGTGGCCGACCACCTGCGCTCGGGCGCGCTGGTTCCCGTCGCCACCGCCACGCCGCCGCTGCCGATCCAGCTTTCTGCGCTCAGCCAGCACCGCAGGCTGAAGGACCCCAAGGTCCAGCTCTTCACCGATTACATGGCCGCCCAGATCCGCGACGATCTGCGCCGCGCGGGACAAGCGTAGGTGGGCGTATCGCCCACCTTACCCCGCGCCCGGTAGGGTGGGCGATCCGCCCACCGCCCGAACGAAAAAGGGCGGGACCGAGACCCCGCCCCCGCCCCGGCCGAAGGCCAGGATCACATCGGCAGCGGCTGGCCGTTCACCAGGATCTGCATGCCTTCCTTGGCCTCGATCTTCGAGGTCAGCGTGTCGTCGCCGGCGGGGACCATGAACATGCCCATCATCATGCGCGCGCCCATCGCGTCATCCTCGCTCATCAACCCGGTGGCGATCAGCCCGTCGATCAACGCGTTCGCGCCGGTCACGGTCACGTTCGCCTCGCCCAGAGGCATCGGCATCCCGGCCGAGTTGTCGAAGGTGAAGGCCCCGGTGGCGTCCAGCGCCGCACCCGCCACCTTCAGCGCCAGCTGGGTGATGTTCAGGCTTTCCGGCGCCGGGACGTAAGGCACACCGGTCTCTTCCGCGGCGACCAGGGCCGGCAGGTCCATCGTGGTCTTGCCCGAGATGTCGACGGCGATCTGCGCGGCATCCCGCTTCAGCGCGCCATTGGGGTCGAACATCGCCCAGGCTTCCTCGTTCAGGCTGAAGTCCGCAAGCTTCAGGACCAGGCCATAGTCCCCCGCCGCCTGGGTGGCGAGCACCGGCGCGGTCAGCCCGATCTCCATCGGTCCCGAGGTCACCTGCAGCGGCACCGGCATCATGCCCGGCCCGGACGAGATATCCAGGCCTGCGGCCATCGACTTGATCGACAGCGTGTCCTTGTTGAACACGACCGTCCCTTCACCGCCGCCGGCCTTCATCGTCAGGTCCATCGGCATGAACTCGGCTTCCTGCTTCATCGTGCCCGAAGATTCGCCCTGCTTGGTCGACAGGGTGAAGGCCAAGCCCTCGTTCAGCGCGGTCGTGAAGTCGGCCGGCGAAGCGATGGCGGTCAGCGCGATGGTCGAGGGCAGCGCAAAGCTCAGGGACATGTCGATGCCCTGCGTCGTGCTGGTCGAGGTCTGCTTCATCTTCATCCCCGGATCGTCCGAGGTGGTGTTGTAGGCCAGCGTGTCGGCCTTCAGCGCCCAGCCGAAGGTCCGGTTCGTGCCGGGCGTGTCGGAATAGCTGCCCGACAGGTTCGCAAGGCTCACGTCGCCCGAAGAGGTCACCTTCGGCGCTTCCGTGCTGTCGAAGGACACGCCCGGATAGGTGGAGCTATAGGCCACATCGACCTTGGCCGCCGCATAATCGTAGGCCACGCCGCCATCGGCCTCGCGCGCGGTGATGGTCAGCCCGTCATGGGCCACCTTGACCGACCCTTCGGTATCACCCGTCATCGTCACGCCGATATCGGCACCCGGAGCGATGGTGACGGATCCGTCCGACTGCTCGGTCAGCGTCATGTCCGAGATCGTGAGCCCCGACATCCCTTCAGGGGCAACGGTCACGCCATTCAGCGTCAGCACGCCGCCCGCATTGTTCTCGGTCGCGGCCGACACGGTCAGACCCACCATCGCGCCCGCATCCTTCCACGACTGCCACACCTGGTCGGCCGTCAGCGCAGCATGGGCGGTTCCCGTCATCAAAAATGCAAGGGCCGGAGCGGCCAGATAAGTCTTCATCCGAAACATGCGGTTCTCCCTGGAAGCCGGTAAAATTGCCCCGCCACATAAGACCTGTCGCAAGGGAACCGCAAGTGACGCTTTCAAGACCTTTTTCGGGCAGCAGATGCGCGCTTACGACCCCCGGTAGGTCGAATAGCCGAAGGGCGAAATCAAGAGCGGCACATGGTAGTGCTGGCCCGCATCCGGAACCCCGAAGCGGATCGGAATTTCGTCAAGGAACAGAGTACCTTCACCCGCCTGCCCACTGGCCCGCAGGTAGTCGCCCGCCGCAAAGACCAGCTCGTAGATCCCCGCCTCCAGCGCCTCGCCTTCCAGCAGCGGCCCGTCTGTCCGGCCGTCGGAATTCGTCACCACCTGCTTCACCCGAACGCGATCGCCGCCCGTCATGCGGAACAGCGTGATCCCCACCCCCGCCGCAGGCTTCCCTTTCGCCGTATCCAGCACATGCGTCGACAACCGTCCCATCCTGGTTCCTCCGTTCGCCCCGCCGCATCACAGCACGAAACCGCGTCGCATGCGACCCGGCCTTGCCCGCATATGACTTTCCGTGAAATCCTGAAAATATCTTCGCGCATTCTCGCCTAGTCTCGTCGCAAAGGAGACCACCCGTGACCCGCTACCCCCGAGATTTCCGTGGCTACGGCCCGAACGCCCCCGATGCCCGCTGGCCCGGCGGCGCGAAGATCGCCGTGTCGATCGTCCTGAACTACGAAGAGGGCGGCGAGAACAACATCCTGCACGGCGATGGCCAGTCCGAGGCGTTCCTGTCCGACATCGCCGGAGCCGCCCCCTGGCCCGGCCAGCGCCACTGGAACATGGAGTCGATCTACGACTACGGCGCCCGCGCCGGGTTCTGGCGGCTCCATCGCCTCTTCACCGGCATGGACATCCCCGTCACGATCTACGGCGTGACCTCGGCCCTTGCCCGCAACCCCGAACAGGTTGCCGCCATGAAGGCTGCCGGGTGGGAGATCGCGTCCCACGGCCTCAAATGGGTCGACCACCGCGACATGCCGCCGGAAGAGGAAGCCCGCCAGATCGCCGAGAGCTTCCGCCTGCACGAGGAAGTCGTGGGCGAGCCACCGCAGGGCTGGTACACCGGCCGCTGCTCGATGAACACCGTGCGCCTGACCGCCGAGACCCGGAAACTCGCCTGGATTTCCGACACTTACGACGACGACCTGCCCTACTGGCGCGAATATGGCGACCATGACCAGTTGGTCATTCCCTACACGCTCGAAGCTAACGACATGCGCTTCGCCACCGCGCCGGGCTACATCACCGGCGAGCAGTTCTTCCAGTATCTCAAGGACAGCTTCGACACGCTTTATTCCGAAGGCGAGGCGGGGGCGGCCAAGATGTTCTCCATCGGCCTCCACTGCCGCCTGATCGGTCGCCCCGGCAAGATCGCGGGCCTGAAGCGCTTCCTCGATTATGCGAAATCCCACACCGGCGTCTGGTTCCCGCGCCGGATCGAGATCGCCGATCATTGGAAAAAGACCCATCCGCACAAGCGGTACGAACGCCCAAGCCAGATGTCGCGAGACCGGTTCGTGGACCGGTTCGGTTCCATTTTCGAACATTCCCCCTGGATCGCCGAGCGCGCCTTCGACCTGGAACTCGGCCCCGCGCATGACAGCGCCACGGGCCTGCACAACGCCCTGACCCGCATCTTCCGGTCGGCCTCGCAAGAGGAACGCCTCAAGGTCCTGAAGGCCCACCCCGACCTCGCCGGAAAACTCGCCGCCGCGAAACGCCTGACGCCCGAATCCACCGCCGAACAGGCCAGCGCCGCCCTCGACGCGTTGACCGACGAGGAACGCGCCACCTTCCAGCGGCTGAACGAAGAGTATGTCGCCAAGCACGGCTTCCCCTTCATCATCGCCGTCCGCGACAACACCAAGGCCTCGATCCTGCAGGCCTTCCAGACCCGGATCTCCAACGACACCGCGACCGAATTCGCCACCGCCTGCAAACAGGTCGAACGCATCGCCGAACTCCGCCTGAAGGACCAACTGCCATGAGCTACTACACCCCGCCCGGCGGCCTGCCCGCGCAGACTGCCCTGATGACCCAGCGCGCGGTCTTCACCACCGCCTACGCCTTCATCCCGAAGGGCTGCTTTTCCGACATCGTCACCAGCTTCCTGCCCGGCTGGACCCAGACCAAACTCTGGCTGATCGCCCGGCCCATGTCGGGCTTTGCCGAGACCTTCAGCCAATACGTGATGGAAGTCGCCCCCGGCGGCGGCTCCGACGCCCCTGACGCCGAAACCGGCGCCGAGCACTGGCTCTTCTTCACCGGCGGGCTGGCGACGCTGACGATCGACGGCACCGGGTACGAGATGGAGGACGGCTCCTACGCCTACATCCCTCCCGGCAGCCGCTGGACGCTTCTCGCCGAAGGCACCGCGCCCGCCCGCTTCCACTGGCTGCGCAAGATCTACGAACCGGCCCCCGGCATCGCCACACCGGAAGCCTTCGTCATCAACGAACGCGACGTGCCCGTGCGCTGGATGCCCGACACCGGCGAACGCTGGGGCACCACCCGCTTTGTCGAGCCCGACGACCTGCGCCACGACGCGCATGTCAACATCGTCACCTTCCAGCCCGGCGGCGTGATCCCCTTCGAGGAGACGCATGTCATGGAACACGGCCTCTATGTCCTGGAAGGCAAGGCCGTCTACAAGCTGAACCAGGACTGGGTGGAAGTGGAGGCCGGCGATTTCATGTGGCTCCGCGCCTACTGCCCGCAAGCCTGCTATGCCGCCGGACCGGGACGCTTCCGCTACCTCCTTTACAAGGATGTGAACCGCCACGCCAAGCTGCGCGGCCCCGGCGCCTTCGGGGCGCTGAAATGACCCCGAGTTTTCGCAGAAAACTCGTCCCACGAATTTTCTGCGAAAATTCGCAAGAGACAGCCCCATGCGCGTGATCCTCCCCGCCCCACTGACGCCGGAAGCCTTCGCCTCCTTCGGCGATGTCCTCGACGCCACCGGCGATTTCCGCCTGATCAACGCCGGTCTCTGCCGCCGCCACCATGACCGCGCGACGCTCGACTTCGGGCCCGAAGGCCGCGCCGGGATCTCGATCTTCCAGGCCGAACCCCGCGCATTGCCCTACAGCTTCGACCTGATCGAACGCCATCCCGAAGGCTCGCAGGCCTTCCTGCCGATGACCCAGCACCCTTTTCTCGTCATCGTCGCCACCGGCCCCGATGCCGCCCCACAGGCCTTCCTCACCGACGGCGCACAGGGCATCAACCTGCATCGCGGCACCTGGCACGGCGTCCTGACGCCGCTGCACGCCCCCGGCCTCTTTGCCGTGGTCGACCGGATCGGCAGCACTCCGAACCTTGAAGAACACCGTTACGCACAGCCGTGGACGGTCCTCTCACCCTGACCAGAGCGGATGGCGGGCGCCCTCCGCAGGCCCGAAACGCCGACCTCTTCGTCTGCCCCTGTCACCTGATCCCGGGCCCGGGCGCGACCCAGTTGCCCCGCATCAGGCTGCCGGTGGTCATCTCCCGCTGATCGAATCCAACGCTCTCCCGATCCCCGCGGCGAACCTGAACGCCTTGTTCAACGGCAGCCGAGGACCAGACCGAGACGATAAAGGCCGCCTCGAAGGCCGTACACCGACAGCCGCGCGGCCTTCCCGACCGGGAGGGCCGCGCCCGCTTTCCCCCCTGACAGCCCGCCCCCGCCCGGCTAGTCTTGCCGCGACTGGCCGCCGCAGGACCCCATGACCGAAGCCTCCCTCCGCTCCCGTCTCCGCAGGCTTTACGAAGGCGCAGGTCCGACCGGGGACCGTTTCCGCTATGCCCTGCTGACCTTCGACCTGCTCACCGTGACATGGCTCATCGCCTCGTCCTTTCTCGAACGCGGCCCGCAGCATGTGCAGATCGACGTCGCCATCGGCTGCGTCTTTCTTGCCGATTTCATGGCAAGGCTCTTCATCTCGCGCCGACCGCTGAAGGACCTGGCGACCTTCTGGGGCATCGCGGACATTCTGGTGATCATCTCGCTCCTCTTCCCGATCTGGGGCGAGGGGCTTGCCTTCCTGAGGGTCCTGCGCCTCTATCGCGTCTTCCATTCGCCGCAGACGCTGGACCAGCTGCGCGACGATTTCTCCGGCTTCCGGCGGCACGAGACGACGATCCGCGCGGCGCTGAACCTGGTGATCTTCATCTTCGCCATGACCTCGTTGGTCTACCAGACCCAGGTCAATCTCAACCCCGCGATCCGCAACTACGCGGACGCGCTTTACTTCACCGTCACTACGCTGACGACCACGGGATTCGGAGACGTGACCCTGGTCGGCAGCGGAGGCCGGCTTCTGTCCGTGGTCATCATGATCTGCGGCATCAGCCTGTTCCTGCGGCTGGTCCAGGTCGTGCTGCGCCCGACCAAGGCCTATTTTCCCTGCCCGGTCTGCGGATTGCGCCGCCACGACCACGATGCCGTCCACTGCAAGGCCTGCGGCACCATCCTGAACATCCCCGACGACGGTCTGGACTGAACCTGTCGGCGGCTGCCGGTGTCCATGAACCGAACATTAACAAGTGGTTTGTCGCGCATTAAGGCTTGTGCTGGCACAGTGAGTAAACCTTCGGTTGCGCGCTTCGCCCGGCTACCGGCGCGGCGCGCGTCCCATGACCAAAGGGTTGCCGGAAAGACAACGGCGGCCCTCCGTCCCGGCGTCAGGGCCTTCAAGGTCGTCCGTCTGAAGGTCCGGCGCCGCCGATCGTCCACCGGGCTAACCCCGACCCGGTGGACGATCCCTTGCCGGAAAGGCGGGCGAACCGCCCTACTTCAACTTGATGCAGAAATGCTTGCGGACCGGGGCCTCGACCTTCCAGGTGCCCTTGAACGTCGGTTCGACCACGAAGGCATCCCCGGGCCGCAGCGTCACGGGCTGGCCGCCATCGGGGGTGATGGTGATCTGGCCCTCGATCAGGTGGACGAATTCGTAGAACTTGTAGGACGCATGCCACGACCCGACCGTCGCCTCCCAGGTCCCGCTGATCACGCTGCCATCGGCCGAGGTGTGCTGCACCCAGGTCTTCATCGAAGGGCTGCCTTCGGTCTTCACCCAGCCTTCCAGGTCGGTCAGCATCGGCTCGGGGCCGGGGGCGGGGAAGCGGAAAACGGTGTCGGTCATGGTCGGTCTCCCTGTCATTGACCCTTTGGTAGGGCTGCAACAGGGGCCATGCAAGACCGGGATACGCCATCCCCGGTCGGTTTCCGCCTTGTCTGCGCCGGACCCCCGCCACCGCAGCGCCCGCTCAACACACGGTGACGGCCCGAAACTGCATCCGCCCCGCCTTGGCCAGGAACGGCGCATCTCCTGTCGTTTTCCGACTTGCAGCCGGACGCGCTCTCGATCATCGCTGACGCCCAGAGAAAGGAGTTTCCCATGCTGATCCGTGACGCCCGGGCTTCCGACGCCGACCATCTCGTCCGCTTCATCAACATGGCCGCGGACGACCTGCCGCTGCATTTCTGGAAGAAATCCGCGGGCGAAGGGGCCGACCCCCTGGCTTACGGTCGCGAGCGTGCGGCGCGGGAAACCGGCAACTTCTCCTTCCGCAACGCCTGGCTGGCCGAAGTCGATGGCGAGGTTGCCGCCTGCCTTCTGGGCTATCCCGCCGCCCCGGAGCCCGAGCCCATCGAACCCGGCACCCCGCCGATCTTCGTGCCGCTGCTGGAACTGGAAAACCTCGCCCCCGGGTCCTGGTATCTGAACGTGCTGGCGACCTACCCGGAACATCGCGGCAAGGGCCTTGGCTCGGCCCTTCTGGCCAAGGCCGAGGCGGTGGCCCGTCAGGCCGGTCGCAACACCATCAGCCTGATCGCCGAGGACACCCACCAGGACGCGCTGCGGCTTTACCGCGCGAAGGGATTTTCGGAAGTGGCCCGCCGTGCGGTCGTCAAGGACGACTGGTCCGTCGACGCGCGCGAATGGATCCTTTTCACCAGATCCCTCTGACCCGCCGCGCGGTTCGACCTCTTGCCCTTCCCGGTCTTCCGCCTGGCGCAGAACGGCGTTGCCGACGGGCGGTCGGGCGTTGAAAGGCCCGCGGGCACAATCCTTTCCAGATCCCTAACGCCCGCAGCCAATCCCTTGAGATCGCTGAAGTTCCGGCGATTGTCCACCGTGGACACTCAGCCCATGCGGACCGCCATGTCGAGCATCCGGTTCGAAAATCCCCATTCGTTGTCGTACCAGCCGAAGACCCGCAGCATCCCGCCGCTCGACAGCTTCGTCTCGGGGCAGGCCATCACCACCGACTCCGGCCGCGCCCGCAGGTCGGTCGAGACGAGGGGCCGATCCGTGGCCCCGATCACCCCACCCGCCGACCGGAAGGCAGCATTGACCTCCTCGACCGAGGGGCGCTTCTCGGTCACCAGATGGAAGTCCACGCAGGAGACGCTGGCCACCGGCACCCGCCCCGCCTGCGCCACGATCCGCCCCGAGACCTCGGGCAGCACCCCGTCCAGCAGCCGCGCCGCCGAGGTCGTCGTCGGCACCATCGACAGGGCCGCCGCCCGGCTTCGCGGATAGTCCGCCGCAGGGGCATCCACCGTCGGCTGGCTGCCGGTGTAGCAGTGGACCGTGGTCATCGACCCCGTCACGATGCCCCACCTCTCATGGATCAGCTTCGCCAAGGGAGCCAGCGCATTGGTCGTGCAGGACGCGTTCGAGACGATCCTCTGGTCCCCCAGCACTCCGTCATTCGCCCCGAGCACCACCGTCACGTCTGCCGCCCCGGAAGGCCCCGAGACCAGCACCCGACCCGCCCCCGCCCGCAAGCCGCGCTCCGCCACCTCCCGCGCCTCGGCGCGGCCGGTGCATTCCATCACCAGATCGACACCCGTCAGGTCCAGGCTCGACAGGTCCGCCGTCCGATGCAGCGGCACCCGACGCCCATCCACGACCAGCGCCCCGCCCTCCAGCGCGACGCCGCCCTTCCAAGGGCCGAAGACCGAGTCATATTCGAACAGATAGGCGCACATCTCCGGCGCCGCGATGTCGTTGATCCCGACAATCTCCAGCCCCGGCCACTTTTCCGGACCCAACAGATAGGCCCGCAGCACCGACCGCCCGATCCGCCCGAACCCGTTGATGAACACTCGCATCGACCACTCCCGCCCCGATGGCCGCAGTCTCACCACGGGCCGCGAGACGCTTCAACGCTCATCTTGTTCCCGGCACAATCGCGCGGAAGATCGGCGGAGTTTTCGAAAACTCCGGTCCGATTTCATCGAAGAAATCGGTCTCAGACCCCGACCTCGATCCCCAAGCCCCGCTCGCGCGCCCGGGCAACCGCCACCGCCGCCACGGCAAGATCCTGAAGCCCGACCCCCGTCCCGTCGAACAGCGTGATCTCCCCCGCGGACCGCCGCCCCGGATGCCGGCCGATCAGCACGTCACCCAGCGGCACGATGGCCGTCGCATCCAGCATCCCGGCCTCCACCGCATGCTGCGCCTCGCCGATGGTCACCGACTGCGCCACCTCGTCGGTGAAGACCGAGGCCCCTGCGAGCAGCGCGGGCTCCACCTCCTGCTTGCCCTTGGTATCCGTCCCCATGCAGGAAAGGTGCGTCCCCGCCGCGACATGCTCGGCCAGAAGGCTCGCGGCGGGCGACGAGGTGATGGTCACGATCACCTCCGCCTCGCGCATCCGGGGCAGGTCCACCGCCTCGAACGGCAGGCCCAGTTCGGCCGCGACCGCGCCCAGCTTGGGCAGCATCTCGGGATGCAGGTTCCAGGCGATCACCCGTTCGAACCGCCGCACCCGCGCCGCCGCCCGCAGCTGGAACCCCGCCTGATGCCCCGCCCCCACGATCCCCAGCACATGCGCCTGCATAGCCGCCAGCCGGTCGATGGCAATCGCCGAGGCCGCCGCCGTCCGCAGCGCCGTCAGAAGGTTTCCCCCCACCATCGCCACCGGCCGCCCGGTCTCCGGGTCAAAGAGAAAGACCGATGACTGGTGGTTGATAAGGCCCTTCGCGGCATTCCACGGGAAATACCCACCGGCCTTGACGCCCAGCTGCCCGCCGGCCCGGTCCAGCCCGGATTTGAACCCGTACTGCCGTCCCTCACCCAGCGCCTCGCGCACGACGGGGAAGTTGTACGCCTCCCCCCGTGCCATCGCGGCAAAACAGGCCTCGACCGCCCCGAAGGCGTCTTCCGGGGTGACGAGTTGGGCAATCAGTGCCTCGGGGACGATCAGCATCGCGGCCTTTCCAGGGACCCAGGCCCTGATTTGCTCTTTTCCAAAATACTCCCGCCGGAGGCTCCGACGGAGCTGCGGGGCGCCGCCTCAGTAAGCCTTGCCCCGGGCCGAGACCGGCCATACCACCTCGACCTTGCCGTTGCGGACACCCACATACCAGTCGTGCACGTTGCAGGTCGGGTCGCAGTGGCCGGGGATCAGCTTCAGCTTGTCGCCAACCATCAGCACGCCCTGCGGGTCGTCGATCACGCCGTGCTCGTCGCTGCACTTGACGTATTTCACGTCATCGCGCCCGAAGATCACGGGAAGCCCCGAGTCCACCGACTGCGCCTTCAGCCCCGCGTCGCAGATGGCCTTGTCGGCCTTCACGTGGCTCATCACCGAGGTCAGGATGAAGAGGGCGTTTTCCCATTCGCCCCGGTCGATCCGGTTGCCGTCCTTGTCCAGGATGCGGCCGTAGTCCGCGTCCATGAAGGCGTAGGAGCCGCACTGAAGCTCGTTGTAAACCCCCGAATTGCTTTCGAAATAGTAGGACCCGGTGCCCCCGCCCGAGACCAGTTCCGGCTTCAGCCCCGCAGCCTCCAGCGCCGCGACGCAAGCTTTCACCTGGGCAATGGCGGCATCCAGCTTGGCCTTCCGGTCTTCATACTTGTCCATATGCTGCATCGCGCCCTGATAGGCCTGGATGCCGGTAAACTTGAGGCCCGGGGCCGCCGCGACGGCCTTGGCGATGGCCACCACCTCCTCGGGCGTCTTCACCCCGCAGCGGCCCGCGCCGCAGTCGATCTCGACGAAAACCTCCAGCTGCGTGCCGTGCTTCACCGCCGCCGCCGACAGGTCCGCCACGTTCGCGACGTCGTCCACGCAGACGATGGTCCGCGCACCAAGCTTCGGCAGCCGCGCCAGCCGGTCGATCTTGGCCGGATCGCGCACCTGGTTCGAGACGAGCACATCCTTGATCCCGCCCCGCGCGAAGACCTCGGCCTCCGACACCTTCTGGCAGCAGACCCCCACCGCGCCGCCTAGGCGTTCCTGCAGCTTCGCCACGTCCACCGACTTGTGCATCTTGCCATGCACCCGGTGCCGCATCCCGTGCGCCTTGGCATAGTCGCCCATCTTGACGATGTTCCGCTCAAGTGCGTCGAGGTCCAGGATCAGGCAGGGCGTCTGGATGTCCTTCTCATCCATCCCGGGTAGGGCCGGGATGTCATAGCCCACCTCAAGCCCTTGAAAATCCGTGTGCTTGTTCATGGTTTCAGCCTTTCATCCAGGGAAGTTTGTCCAGATCGACGTTGCCGCCGGTGATGATGATGCCCACCCGCTTGCGCTTGAAGGCGTCGCGGTTCTTCAGGACCACCGCCAGCGGCACGGCGCTGGAGGGTTCCATGACGACCCGCAGGTGTTTCCAGGTCAGCTTCATCGCGTCGATGATCTCGTCTTCGGACGCCGTGTAGATCTCGCTGACATGGTTCGACACGAAGTGCCAGGTCAGGTCCTTCAGCGGGACCAGCAGCCCGTCCGCGATGGTCTTCGGCGCGTCGTCGGCGATGATATGCCCGGCCTTGAAGCTGCGATAGGCGTCGTCGGCCTGTTCCGGCTCGGCGGCGATCACTTTCGTTTCCGGAGCCAGCGTGGAGAGCGTCAGGCAGGTGCCCGAGATCATCCCGCCCCCACCGATGGGCGCCACGACCATGTCGAGGCCCCCGGTCTGCTCCATGAACTCACGCGAGCAGGTGCCCTGCCCCGCGATCACGCGCGGGTCGTTGTAAGGGTGGACGAAGTCGCCGCCGGTGCGGGCCTGGACCTCGGCGAAGGTCGCCTCGCGGCTGGTGGTCGAGGGTTCGCATTCGGTGATCACGCCGCCGTAGCGGCGGACGGTGTCCTTCTTCGCCTGCGGCGCGGTGCGGGGCATGACGACGTTGCAGGGGATGCCGCGGAGCATGGCGGCGTAGGAGAGGCAGGAGGCGTGGTTGCCGGAGGAATGGGTGGCGACGCCCAGTTTCGCCTGCTCGTCCGTGAGGCCAAAGACGGCGTTGGCGGCCCCGCGCACCTTGAAGGCGCCCGGCTCCTGGAAGTTCTCGCATTTGAAGAACAACTCACAGCCGGCAAGCTCGTTCAGGTAGTCCGAGGTGCGGACCGGGGTCTGGCGGATGTGCGGCCGGATGCGGTCGTGTGCGGCCAGCATGTCGTCGTAGGTGGGGATCTGCAATCCGTTCATGTCCTTCATTTTCATGCCCTCTCCGCCTGGACCCAAATTTCTTGAGTAAGAAATTTGTCAAAATCCTTACTCAAGGATTTTGGGTCCCCTCACTCCGCCGCCATCGCCAAGGCCGGAACCGTCCCGCGATAATACTCCTGCGCCGCCGCCACGCCCGAGCCCAACCGCACCGGCCAGCCAAGATCGACCATGCACATCTCGGCGACGCACAGGCCGGAGAGCACCATCGCCTCGGTCAGCATCCCCAGATGCCCGATGCGGAACACCTTGCCCGCAACCTCACCCAGACCAACGCCGTAGGCCATACCGTATTTGTTTGCCGCCAGCTGCACCAAAGCGGTCCCATCGCACCCGGCAGTCACCTTCACCGCCGTCACCGTGTCGGAGTAAAGCTCCGGCGCGGCCGCATAGGGGGTCATGCCCCAGGCGAAGACCGCCCGACGCACGCCCTCGGCCAGGCGGTGGTGGCGGGCATAGACGTTGTCGAGGCCCTCACTTTCCAGAAGGTCGATGGAATGGGCCAGACCGGCGATCAGGCCCACGGCGGGCGTATAGGGATAGCCGCCGCGGGCGTAGGACGCGAGCATATCCTTGAAATCGAAGAAGGTCCGCGGCAGCCGCGCCGTCTCCATCGCCGCGATGGCCTTGGGCGACACGCCCAGGATCGCCAGCCCGGCGGGCAGCATGAAGCCCTTCTGGCTCCCCGCCACGGCGATATCCACGCCCCAGCCGGCAAAGTCGAAAGGCATCGAGGCGATGGAGGACACCCCATCCACGAACAGCATCGCCCCATGTCCGGCCGCATCCATCGCGGCCCGGATGCCGCCGATGTCGGACTTCACCCCCGTCGCCGTCTCGTTGTGTGTGGCCAGCACCGCCTTGATCTTGCCCGCCCGGTCCGCCCTCAGCGCCGCCTCGATCTGCGGCAGCGGCGCGCCTTGCCCCCAAGCCGTCTCGATGATCTGCACCTCCAGCCCGTGCCGCTGGCAGAGGTCGATCCAGCGGTAGCTGAACATGCCAAACCGCGCGGCCAGCACCGTGTCGCCGGGCGAGAGCGTGTTCGTCACAGCCGCCTCCCAGCCGCCGGTCCCGGTCGAGGGGATCACGATGACCTCCCCCCGATCCATCCGCAAAACCCGCCCCACCCCTTCCACCGCCGGCTGGAACAGCCGCGCAAAGGCCGGGGACCGATGGTCCAGCGTGCCCATGTCGCAGGCCTTGCGCACCGAGTCGGGGATGTTCGTCGGGCCGGGGATGAAAACCGGGTTCTGCATGGACATCGGGCAACTCCCTGAAAGATCGCCCACAAAAGCTACGCCCTGCGACCAATCCGCACAATTTTTTCGAAAAGATTTTTCACTGTCACAGTCCCGTGCTATTCGCCAATCCATCCAATGACTTGTGCTTTTTCACGAACAGGAGGCCCCGATGGCCCAGAAACCCCGCGGCCGCCCGAAGGCGTTCAACGACAAGACCGACCAGAACACCGTGCAGGCGCTGGATCGCGGCCTCGACATCCTGTCCTTCGTCGCGCTGAACCCCGGCCGCACCCTGTCGGAAATCGCCGAGGACACCGGCGAGGCCATCGCCACCGTCTTCCGCGCCCTTGTCACCCTGCAAGGCCACGGCATGGTCGAGGTCGAGGAACCCGGCCAGTTCTGGCACATCGGCCCCGGCGCCTTCCGCGTGGGCTCGGCCTTCCTGCGCCGCACCAAGGTCGTCGAACGCGCCCGCCAGCCGATGGACACGCTCATGCGCGAAACCGGGGAAACCGCGAACCTGGGGATCGAGGTCAAGGACGAGGTCTTCTTCGTGGCCCAGGTCGAAACCTACGAGGCGATCCGCGCCTTCTTCCCGCCCGGCACCCGTGCGCCGATGCACTCCAGCGGGATCGGCAAGGCGCTTCTCGCCTGGTATCCGGAGGAAAAGACCCGGGGCATCCTTTCCCGCAAGGGGCTGGAGAAGTTCACCTCCCTCACCCTCACCAGCGACTCCGCCCTCCTCCGCGACCTCAACCGCACCCGCGACCGCGGCTTCTCCATCGACGACCAGGAACGCGCCGAGGGAATGCGCTGCGTTGCCGCCCCGATCTTCAACGCGCATGGCGAGCCGGTGGCGGGCCTCTCCGTTTCGGGCCCTGCCTTCCGCATGGGGCTGTCGGACGCGACGAGGATCGGCGCGCTGGTGCGGGCGGCGGCGGACCAGGTGACTGAGGCGACGGGCGGCACTCAGCCCGCGTGACGCTTTCGACAGGGGCGGGTCGGTCGGGGGCCAGACGCCCGCGCCCTACCGGCTAGACAGGCGGTCAAAGCACGGAAGGACCGGAAGATGACCAAGCCCAACCTGTTGATCCTGATGGTCGACCAGCTGAACGGGACGCTATTTCCCGACGGTCCGGCGGATTTCCTGCACGCCCCGAACCTGAAGCGCCTCGCCGCACGCTCGGCCCGGTTCAGGAACTGCTACACCGCCTCCCCCCTCTGCGCCCCCGCCCGCGCCAGCTTCATGTCCGGCCAGCTCCCCTCCCGCACAAGGGTCTACGACAACGCGGCCGAGTTCGCCTCCGACATCCCGACCTACGCCCACCACCTGCGCCGCGCGGGCTATCAGACCGCCCTCAGCGGCAAGATGCACTTCGTCGGCCCCGACCAGCTGCACGGCTTTGAACAGCGGCTGACGACCGACATCTACCCCGCCGATTTCGGCTGGACTCCGGACTACCGCAAACCCGGCGAGAGGATCGACTGGTGGTATCACAACCTCGGCTCGGTCACGGGGGCGGGGGTGGCCGAGATCACGAACCAGTACGAATACGACGACGACGTGGCCTTCCAGGCGATCCAGAAGATCTACGACCTGTCGCGTGGGCAAGACCCCCGTCCC
Source organism: Paracoccaceae bacterium (assembly GCA_027489355.1). Classification (GTDB taxonomy): domain Bacteria; phylum Pseudomonadota; class Alphaproteobacteria; order Rhodobacterales; family Rhodobacteraceae; genus Tabrizicola. Next base: position 80,856 of record JAIXZY010000078.1, read on the forward strand.
TGGGCGCTGACCGTCAGCTTCACGCACCCCCACGACCCTTTCGTCGCCCGCCGCAAGTACTGGGACCTCTACGAAGGCGCGCCGGAATGCGAACCGCCCGAGCCCGTCGCCTATGAAGACATGGACCCCCATTCCCAACGCCTGATGGACGCCTGCGACTGGCGCGGGATGGAGATCACCCCCGACCACATCCGCCGCGCCAAACAGGCCTATTTCGCCAACATCTCCTACATCGACGACAAGATCGGCGAGATCCTCGCTGTGCTGGAAGCCACCCGGCAAGAGGCGCACGTCGTCTTCCTGTCGGACCATGGCGAGATGCTTGGGGAAAAGGGCCTGTGGTTCAAGATGAACTTCTTCGAAGGCTCTGCCCGCGTCCCCCTGATGATCGCCGCGCCCGAGATGCCCGCAGGGCTGGTGGAAACCCCGGTCAGCTCCATCGACCTAGCCCCCACCCTGGCCGCGCTGGCCGGCATCTCGATGGAGGAGGTGGCCCCCTGGACCGAGGGCGTGAACCTGATCCCCGTGGCAAACGGAGCCCCCCGCCCCCCCGTGGCCATGGAATACGCCGCCGAAGGCACCATCACCCCGATGGTCGCCCTACGGGAAGGCGCCTGGAAATACATCCGCTGCCCCGCGGACCCAGAGCAACTCTTCGACGTCGCCAACGACCCGTTGGAGACGACCAACCTTGCCAACGATCCCCGCGCCACTGACATCCTGCAGCATTTCCGCCAGCTTGCCGACGCCCGCTGGGACCTCGCCGCCTATGACGCCCAGGTCCGCGAAAGCCAGGCCCGCCGCTGGGTGGTCTACGAGGCGCTGCGCAATGGCGCCTACTTCCCCTGGGACCACCAACCGCTCCGTGCGGCATCGGAACGCTACATGCGCAACCACATGGACCTGAACGTGCTGGAGGACTCGAAGCGCTTCCCGCGCGGCGAGTAAGTGAGGCGAACAGCACGGCATTGACGGGACAGTGGCGGGTGCCTATCCCAAGGCCATCGCGGGAAACCGGAAAAACCGTCGATGTTCCACATGCCGTCGCGTCCGGTTGACAAACGCCGTGCTGCTCGGGTGTCCCAACCGCAAGGGCGGGCGATTGTTCCGACGGGCGCTGCAAAACCGCTGGGTCAGCGCGCGTCGGCCAGAACCCGCTCGGCACCTTTCCAGCCGATCAGCATCGCGGGAGCATTGGTGTTCCCCGCGATGATGTTCGGAAAGGCGCTGGCGTCGATCACCCGCAAGCCCCCCACGCCGTGCACCCGAAGGCCCGCATCCACCACCGATCCCGCCGCATTCGGGCCCATCCGGCAGGTGCAGCTCGGGTGATAGACCGTTCCCGACCGCGCGCGGAAATCTGCGATCAGCTGGTCGTCCGTCACCACCTCCGGCCCGGGCCGCAGCTCCTCCTTGATCAGCCGCGCCATCGCCGGTTGCGCGGCGATGTGGCGGAGAAACTTCACGGCGGCCAGCATCTCCTCGACGTCGTTGTTGGTGGAGAACGCGTTCGCCGTGATCACCGGATGATCCTCGGCCCGCGCTGTCCGCAGCCGGATATGCCCGCGGCTGGTCGGGCGGCAGTTGGAAAGCCCGATCGACATGCCCGACCAGGGGTCCGGGTTCAGCACCGGCCGCTCTCCCTCGCGGGGAACCAGCGTCGAAAATGCCTGGAAATACAGCTGCATGTTCGGCCGGTCGAGGTCGGGCCGCGTGCGGAAGAACCCACCGCCGTGGTTGATCGACTTGGCCAGAGGCCCCCCGCCGCCGATGAAATACTGCAGCCCCGCACGCAGCTTTCCCCACCACGGCCGAAGCTCATCGTTGTAGGTCGGCACCTTCATCGACCAGGTGTAGTTGATCCCCTGATGGTCGCTGAGGTGATCGCCGACGTTCGGATTGTCCGCGACCACCGGGATGCCCAGCGACTGCAACAAGGCCCCCGGCCCGATCCCGGAAAGCTGCAACAACTGCGGCGAGTTGATCGCCCCCCCCGCCAGGATCACCTCGGCCTTCGCCCGCAGAACCTTCGTCTGTCCGCCCCGGCGATACTCCACCCCCACGGCCCGGCCTCCCTCGATCACCACCCGAGTTACCAGCGCCCCCGTGATCACGGCCAGGTTCGCCCGCTTCATCGCCGGCCGCAGGAAGGCCCGCGCGGCCGAGTTCCGCCGCGCGCCCTTGATCGTCATCTGGTAGACGCCCGCGCCTTCCTGCACTGCGCCGTTGAAATCCGGGTTCTCGGCCAGCCCCGCCTCGCCACAGGCCGCGATGTAGGACGGCACCAGCGGATGCAGCCCCGCCCGGTTCGCCGAGATGAAAAGCGGCCCGCCCTTCCCCCGGAACGCATCGCCCCCCGCCTCGTTGTCCTCGATCGCCCGATAGGCCGAAAGACACTCCTCCCAGCCCCAGCCGGGGTTCTGGCGCCCCCAATCCTCGTAATCCGCCCGATGCCCCCGGATCCAGACCATCGCGTTGATGCTGGACGACCCGCCCAGCACCTTGCCCCGCGGCCAGTGGTCCCGCGCGCCCGCCAGCCCGGGGTCGGGTTCGGTCTTGTACAGCCAGTTCACCGCCGGATCGTAGAACAGCTTCCCGTAGCCCAGCGGCAGTTGCACGAAGAACCGCCGGTCCGACCCGCCCGCCTCCAGCACGGTCACCTTGTGACGCCCCGAAGCCGTCAGCCGTTCGGCCAGCACGCAGCCCGCGCTGCCAGCGCCCACGATGATGTAATCGGTCTCGTCCATGCCCGGCCTCCGGCTGTCGCCGGTCACCCTAAGCCGGCTGCCCGCACCGCAATGGTCGCCCTGCGACACCAAATGTCGCTATCTCTACCGTGCAGCTTTCACCCGGCAGCAAATATCCCCGCCGGAGGCACGCCCAGGCCTTGTGCGTTCTTCACGCACAAGGCCGAGACAAAAGGTCTTCGCGCCGTCAGGCGCTCCGCTTGACAGCCGACCGTCCGGGTCACCCTTCGATGGCGAAGGTCGGCGCGTAGTCCACCGGAAAGTTCACCGACCGGGCGATGAAGCAGACCTCGTGGATGCGGTGATGGATCGCCTCGGCTGCCGCGAGGTCGGTCCCCGGCTTCACCCCCACATGCGGCCTGAGCGTCACCTTGACGAACCGCCCCGCCCCGCCGCGCCCGACCTTGCCCACACCCAGCGGGGCGTCGGAATAGGACGTCACCACGATCCCCGCGTCGCTGGCATAATGCAGATACCACAGCATGTGACAGGCCGAGAGCGCGGACAGGAGCAGGTCCTCGGGGTTCATCTTCCCCGGATCGCCCCCCAGCAGCGGATCGTTCGAGCAGTGCACCACGGCCTTCCCCGGCACGGCGATGTCCCAGGTCCGGTCATAGGCCTTGTAATGCGCCGTCCCCTCGCCCCGGTTGCCGGTCCATTGGATACGGGTGGTGTAATCGTGGTTGGGCATGGGAACCTCGGCTGAAAGGGCTGCGCAAGCGTAAGGTGGGCGATATCGCCCACCCTACCCTACCGCCCCTTCCACACCGGGTCACGCTTCTCGGCGAAGGCGCGCGCCCCTTCCAGCTGGTCCTCCGACGAATAAAGCCGATCCACCGTCGGCATTTGCCGCTTGGTGACGCGGTTCAGCGCATCCTGGAAGCGCATGTTCTCTGCCTCGCGCACCACTTCCTTGATCGCGGCATAGACCAGCGGCGGCCCGCTTTCCAACAGCCGCGCCAGGTCCCAGGCCTTCGCCATCAGCTCCTCCGGCACGCAGACCTCCTTGATCAGCCCCCAGCGCTGCGCCTCCTCGGCATCGAACCAGCGGCCCGTCAGCAGAAGGTCCATCGCCACGTGATAGGGAATCCGCTTCGGCAGCTTGATCGACGCCGCATCCGCCACCGTGCCCGACCGGATCTCGGGCAGGGCAAAGGTGGCGTTGGTCGAACAGAGGATCAAGTCCGCCGACAAGGCCAGTTCCAGCCCGCCGCCACAGCAGATGCCCTGCACGACGGCAATCACCGGCTTGTTGAGGTTCGGCAGCTCCTGCAAGCCGCCAAACCCGCCCACGCCATAATCGCCATCCACCGCATCGCCCTCGGCCGCCGCCTTCAGGTCCCAGCCGGGGCAGAAGAATTTCTCCCCCGCCGCCCGCAAGATGCAGACCCGCAAGCTGTCGTCGTCGCGGAAATCACGGAACACCAGCCCCATCACCCGGCTGGTCTTCAGGCTGATCGCATTCGCCTTGGGCGCGTCGAGGGTGACCTCCAGGATCGCCCCCTCGCGGCGCGTCTTGATCGGCCCCTCGGTCCGCATCTGCATCTCTGGCATCACACTCTCCTGACCAAAGCATCCACCGCCACGGCACCCGTTTCGCGCACCATGACCGGGTTGATCTCGATTTCCTCAAGGCTGTCGTCCGCCAGCATCAACTCGCCCAGCCGGACCGCCATTGCGGCCACCGCGCCCATGTCCGCCTTGGGCCGCCCGCGATAGCCGTCCAGCAGAGACCACAGCCGCAGGCCACGCACGGCCTCCAGCACCTGCACCTCCGTCACCGGCAGGACCAGCGTCACCGTATCCGCCAGCACCTCTGCCGTCACACCGCCCATGCCCAGCGTCAGCGTCACCCCATAGACCGGATCGCGCCGCAGGCCCAACAGCACCTCGGCCACCGCCCCCGTCACCATCTCCTCGACCAGATAGCCGGTCGCCCCCGGAATCTCCGCCTGCCCGTCCAGCGAGGCGAGCCCCAACCGTACCGCCCCTGCCTCGGTCTTGTGGGCAAAGCCAAGCCCCTTCAGGACGTAGGGTCCGCCGAAACGCACCTTTCCGGCCACCTCAGCCAGTGTCGCCCCGGTCACCGAGCCCGGCACGACCACTCCGGCGTCCGACAGGAGCGCCTTACCCTCCGCCTCGGACAGCAGCCGCGTCTCCCGCGCGGGAAGCGCCGCAACCGGCCGCCACCCCGCCACGCCCGCCGGGGTCTGCGCCGCCTTGACGGCCGCCAGCGCCGTTTCCAGCCCCAAGAGGGCGCAGACGCCCTCCCTCATCATCGCCTGCACCCGGCTCTCGCCGAAGTTCTCGGCCATCGAGGCGACCGGAAGGGCCGGTTTGCCCACCGCCTTCTGCGCATCGACGATCGCTCGGAACGCCGCATCATAGCCCGAGGGGTCGCAGCGATCGGCCCTCGGGCTGTCGATGATGTAAAGGCCCGCGTCATAAGCCTCCAGCATGGCGCTGAAGACCTCGGTCGTCTTCGGCCCGTCCCCCCAGATGAAGGTGTGGTAATCCAATGGGTTGCTGATCGTGGGGATTTCGCCCAGCACTGCAAAGAGCCGATCGTGCGTGGCCTGTGGGACGGCAGGGAACTCCAGCCCGAAGGGCGCCGCAAGGTCCGCGACCAGCCCGGCCTCGCCCCCCGAACAGGACAGCGAACACAGCCGCGTCCCGATCTGCGGCCCGTGGACGTGGAAGATCTTCAGCGTCTCGATCAGCTCGGACGGCGTGTTGACCTCGGCCACCCCGATCTGTCGCAGGAAGGCGCTGGAGGCCGCCCCGCCCCCCGCGAGCGACGCAGTGTGCGAGGCCGCCGCCGTGCGGCTCAGCTCGGTCTTGCCGGACTTGATCGCCACCACCCCCTTGCCCATCGCCCGCGCCTTCTCGGCCAGCGCGGCAAAGGCCGGGGCGTCGTCGATGCCTTCGATGTAAAGCCCCACCGCCGTGACCCGCGGATCGTCCAGGAGCGCGCCGGTCAACTCGGCCAACCCCACGACGGCGGCATTGCCCAGACAGGCGACATAGGCCACCGGCAGCCCGCGCTGCTGCATGCCAAGGTTGATGACGATGTTCGAGGATTGGCTGACCAGCGCCACGCCCGTCTCGACGGGCACGCCCCCATGCTGGTCCGGCCAGAGAAGCGCACCGTCAAGGTAGTTGATGACCCCATAGCAGTTGGGGCCGAGGATCGGCATGTCCCCGGCCGCCGCCACGAGCCTGTCCTGCAGGCCCGGCTCCCCGGCCTCGGTCCAACCGCTCGCAAAACAGATCGCACCGCCCGCACCCATGGCGGCCATCTCGGCGACGACGTCGATGGTCGCAAAGCGGTTCACGCCGATGAACACGGCATCAGGCGCCTCGGGCAGGTCCGCCAGCGAGGCATAGGCTTTCAGCCCCCCGATTTCGGCTTTGGTCGGATGGACGGGCCAGACCGGCCCCTTGAAGCCCATCTTGCGGCACTGCTCGATGACATTCAGCGCCCAGCCCGCCCCAAGGACGGCGATGTGGCGCGGGCGGAGCAGGCGGTCGAGGCGGCTCATGCCCGACCTGCCGCTGCTGCAATACTCCCGGGGCGCCGCCCCGGACCCCGGGATATTTTCGGACAGAAAATGGGAACACCCCGCCCCGGAACCCGAAGCGAGGTGCCATTTCCTGTCGCGGTCATCGGCGTCCCCGCCTGTACCGCTCTGACAGAATCGCGCATTAACGTTAACGCGCGGTTACCAGAGACTGCGAAAGCCAGCATTTCCTGTCCTTAAATATCCCACGGGGAGCGCGAGGGGTGTGAAACCCCTCGCTCCGACGTGTCATCCCCCGACCGCCCTCAGCAATTCGCGGCTGATGATGTGCCGCTGGATCTCGCTCGTCCCCTCCCAGATCCGTTCCACACGGCTGTCGCGCCAGATCCGCTCCAGCGGCAGTTCGTCCATCAGCCCCATCCCGCCGTGGATCTGGATCGCCTCGTCGGCGACCATCGCCAGCACCTCGGTCGCCTTCAGCTTGGCCATCGACATGTCCGCCTCGGTCACCGTGCCCTGGTCATATTTCCAGGCCGCCTCGCGCGTCAGCAGTTCCGCCGCCTTCAGCTCCATCGCCATGTCGGCGAGCTTGAAGGACACCCCCTGGAACTTGCCGATTTGCTGGCCGAACTGCTTCCGCTCTGCCGCATAGGAGATCGCGTGCCCCAGCGCCCGCTGCGCGCGCCCCAGGCAAGTCGAGGCCACCTGCAGCCGCGTCGCGCCCAGCCAGGAGTTCGCCACCTCGAACCCCTTGTGAACCTCGCCCAGCACGTTCGCGGCCGGCACCCGGCAGTCGTCGAACTCCAGCACCGCGTTGGTGTAGCCGCGGTGCGAGACGTTGCGATACCCCTCGCGCACCGTGAAGCCCGGCGTGCCCTTGTCGACGAAGAACGCCGTGATCAGCTTCTTCGCACCTTTTGGGCTCTGCTCCTCGCCGCTCGCCATGAAGACGATCGCAAACCCCGCCAGGTCAGCATGGGAAATGAAATGCTTCGTCCCGTTCAGCACCCAGTCCCCGCCGTCCTGCCGGGCCGAGGCCTTCATCCCCCGCAGGTCGGACCCCGCGCCGGGTTCGGTCATGGCGAGGCAATCCCATGTCTCGCCCCGGATGCAGGGCATCAGATACCGTTCCCGCTGCTCCGCATTCCCGGCGAGAAGGATGTTCGATGGCCGCGCCACGCAGGTCCAGTGCAGCGCATAGTTCGCCCGGCCCAGCTCCTTTTCGTACAACAGCCAGGACAGCGTATCGAGGCCCGCGCCCCCGACCTCGACCGGCATGTTCGCCGCATAAAGCCCCGCCGCGATGGCCTTTTGCTGGATCTCCCGGATCAGCTCCAGCGGCAGGACGCCCGTCCGCTCGACCCTCTGCTCATGCGGATAAAGCTCGGTCTCCACAAACGTCCGCGTCGTGTCGACGATCATCCGCTGTTCTTCGGTCAGTCCGAAATCCATCACGCCCTCGCCTGTCCGACGGCCCGGCCCGCGCCCTCGGGCAGCGGCAGCCCGGCATGGGCCTGCGCCACCGCCTGCAACCGCCCCCAGACCTCGGCCGAGGCCGGAACCGTCTTGCCCGCCTTCATGTCGACGTGCAGGCACAGCTGCTCCACCGTCGCCACGCAGGTCTCGCCCTTCATGATCCGCACGAAAGACCGGAAACGCTTCTCGTCCGCGCTTATGATCTGCAACTCGCCCCGCAGCTGATCGCCCAGCTTCGCCTCGCCCAGGTGCCGGATATGCGTCTCGGCCGAGTAATACGAATGCCCCGCCGCCACGTAGTCCATCCCCGCGCCGATCATCCGAAGGAAGTTGTCCACCGTCTCGGAGTTCGCAAAGTAATACCGGCTCTCCGTCATATGGCCGTTGTAGTCGATCCAGCCCGGCAGGACCTGGCCCTGCCACATGACCAGCGGAGCCGCCTTCGCCCCCGTATCGAGGCCCTTCTGCATCTCGGCATGGAAGGCCGCCGCGCGGCGTTCGTCGTGCTCTTTCAGGACCTTCCCCGCGCCCCAGTTCCGTTCCTTCAGCGCGCGCAGGAAGCCCACCAGGTTCCGGTCGCGGATGCGCTCCAGTTCCCGGATGCCATACATCCCGGACTGCGCGTCGGACTGGTTCGCCACCAGGTCCACCAGCTCGTCATTGAACTCCGGCACGTCCATCAGCTTGGTCCAGGGCCATTTCAGCGCCGGGCCGAACTGGGCCATGAAGTGGCGCATCCCGGCCTCGCCGCCCGCGATGCGGTAGGTCTCGAACAATCCCATCTGCCCCCAGCGCAGGCCAAAGCCCATGCGGATCGCCTCGTCGATCTCCTCGGTTGTGGCGATGCCGTCCTTCAGCATCCACAGCGCCTCGCGCCAGACGGCTTCCAGGAAGCGGTTGCCGATGAAGGCGTCGATCTCGTGGCGGATCACCAGGGGGAACATCCCGATGTCCTTCATGATCTGCACGGTCTTCTCGACCACCGCCGGAGGGTTCTTCTCCGACCCCGAGACCTCCGACAAGGGCAGCAGGTAGACCGGGTTGAACGGATGCGCGACGATGATGTTCTCCGGCGCGGGCGAACCCTTCTGCAGGTCAGACGCCTTGAAACCCGAGGTCGAGGATCCGATCAACACCCCCGGATTGGCCTGTTGCAGCTGGGCATAGACCTTGTGCTTCAGCTCGATCCGTTCCGAGACGCTTTCCTGCACATATTCCGCGCCTTCGACCGCCTCACCGATGGTGCCGTGGAACGTCAGCTTCCCCTCCGCGGGCATCGGCACGTCCGACAGCGCGGGCAGCGCCGCCCGGGCGTTCGCCATCACCGCCGCGATCTTCCGCTCCGCCTCAGGATCGGGGTCGAACACCCCAACATCCCAGCCATTCAGCAGGAACCGCGCGGCCCAACCGCCGCCGATGACCCCGCCCCCGATGATTGCCGCCTTGCGCGCCATTGTCGTCCCCTCAGTCAATGCAGATGCCGACCGTCCGGCCGGTTTCGTCCAGGAATTCGAAGCAGCCGAACATCGGCGAGACCTTGGAGCAGGTCCGCGTGTCCGCCAGGCACTGCCCCGCGCAGTCGGTCTGTTTCGCGCAGGCCTTTCCCGCATCGGGCTGCGGCAGGAAGCAGACTTCGTCCGGCAGAAGCCCGCCTCGCCCGACCGAGCCGCCTTTCATCAGGCACTCTGCCCGGTCGGCATCGTTCAGCGGCTTGCCCTGTGGGCCGGATCGAGGCTCTTCCATGCAGGCCCCTAGCGCCAGTGTCGCGATGAGGAGCAGTCGTTTCACGCCATCCGCTCCGACGCCTGCGCGGGATCGGTCAGCGCGACCCGCTCGCCCGCGCGGATCACCGCCGGGTCATAGGCCTTGCGGGCGAAAACCTCGCGCACCAGCGGGGCGAAGTCCTGAACGCTCATCATCGGGTAGTCCGGGTCAAAGCTTGACTGGTCCCACATCTCGCAGAAGTCGGCGCAGTCCTGGTAATAGGCGTGGTCCCTGTAGCGGTCCCGCGCATGCCGGTTCCCGCCGACGTGGTGCGCATAGTAGAGCCGCTGGAAATCGCCGTGCTTTTCCACGACCCAGGTCACCTGTTCCCGGACGAAAGGCTTCAGCACGGCGGCCGCATACTCATCGTGGTTGTAGGGCGCATAGATGTCGCCGATGTCGTGGAGGAGCGCCGCCACCACCCAGTCGGTATCCGCCCCCGCCCGCCAAGCCCGGGTCGCTGCCTGCAGCGAGTGACCCAGCCGCGTGACCTGATAGCCCGACAGGCTTTCGTCCAGCTCCACCAGCGCGCCAAGCAGGCGGTCCGCGGTGCCGGCCGCATACTCCCGCTCATGCACGTCCAGCATGGCGTAGTCGGCGGCGTCGCCGTCCTTCATCGCGGTGAACTTGACCTTGTCCATCACTTCGCCACCGGCGCTCGCTTCTCCAGCTTCAGCCGCGCCCGCACCTCGGCCGGGGTAATCACCCGGGCGCCGAGGTTTTCGACGATGGTCGCGGCACGCTCGACAAGCTGGGCGTTGGTCGCAAGGACTCCCTTTTCAAGCCAGAGGTTGTCCTCCAACCCCACGCGCACGTTGCCCCCGGCGATGGTCGCCGCCGCGACATAGGCCATCTCGTTGCGGCCAAGGGAAAAGGCGCTGAAATGCCAGCCCTGCGGGACGTTGTTCACCATCGCCATGAAGGTGTTCAGGTCGTCGGGAGCACCCCACGGAACGCCCATGCAAAGCTGCACCAGAACGGGTTCCGGGATCACGCCTTCCTTCACCAGTTCCTTGGCGAGCCACAGGTGGCCGGTATCAAAAGCCTCGATCTCGATCCGCACGCCCGCCGCCGTCATCCGCTTGGCCATGTCCCGCAGCATGCCGGGGGTGTTGACCATAACGTAGTCGGCCTCGTTGAAGTTCATCGTGCCGCAATCGAGCGTGCAGATCTCGGGCCGGCATTCGACGATATGCGCCACCCGCTCCTCGGCCCCGCACATGTCGGACCGGTCGGCCATCCGGGTCATTTCCTCGGTGCCGTCGAAATACATGTCTCCGCCCATCCCGGCGGTCAGGTTCAGCACCACGTCCGTGTCGCTATCGCGGATGCGGTCCGTCACCTCGCGGTAGTATTCTAGCTTCCGACTGGGCTTGCCGGTCTCGGGGTCGCGGACGTGGCAATGGACCACCGCCGCCCCCGCCTTTGCCGCCGCGATGGCGCTTTCCGCGATCTCCTTCGGGCTGCGGGGCACATGCCGGCTGCGGTCCTGCGTGCCGCCCGATCCGGTCACGGCGCAGGTGATGAAGACTTCGCGGTTCATGTTCAGCGGCATGGCATCCTCCCTTGGGCTTGCCCCACCATAGCCGCCTTGCGCCGCGCCGCTTTGCACATTACGAAATTCGCATGACGGAAAGTGCCATCTTCCAGCCCGCGCGCGACCCCCTGACCATCGCGCTTCTCGTCCTGCCGCAGGCCTCGATCCTCGAGGTCGCCTCGGCCCTCGACCCCTTGCGCAACGCCAACCGCCACCTCGGACACGACGCCTACCGCTGGCGCGTCGTCTCACCGGATGGCTCGGCGGTGCCACTGACCTGCGGGATCGAGCTGCCCTCCTCCGGCCCCCTCTCGCACGCCACGGGGGCCGACGCGCTGATTGTCATCGCCGGCTACCGGCTCAACGACGTGGCGACCCGTCCGCTGATCCGCGACCTGCGTCGCATCGCCCCGCGCTTCCAGCTGGTCGGCGGCATCGACGCCGCGCCCTGGGTCCTGGCCCGCGCGGGCCTCCTCGACGGCCACCGCGCCACCGTCCATTGGGAGGACCTCGAAGACCTCGCCGCCGCCCATCCCCACGTCGATGTCGTCCCCGACCGCTTCGTGATCGACCGCAACCGCGTGACGATCTCGGGCGCGGCCCCGGCCCAGGACTTCATGCTGCACCTGATCCGTACCCGCCACGGAGCCGCCCTCGCCCGCCAGGTCGCGGCGAGCTTCCTTGCCACCGTCCGCCCCGGCCACGAACCGCAGGTCGCCCCGCAGGACACGGCGCTCGACCCCCGCGTCGCGCAGGCCCTCGCGCGGATGGAGACGCGGATCGACGCCCCCGAACCGGCCTCGACCACCGCAAGGGCCGTGGGCCTCTCGCCCCGCCGCCTTGAATCCCTGTTCCGTGCCGCGCTCGGCACCACGCCCGCCGCCCACGCGCTGGACCTCCGACTGCAGGCCGCGCGCCGGATGCTGACCGACACGCGCCACCCCATCGCCGAAGTCGCACTCCGGACCGGCTTTTCCAGCCCGTCCACCCTGTCCCGCGCCTTCCGCGCCCGCTTCGGCCAGACGCCCGGTTCGCTGCGCTAAGAAGCGTCCTCTTCCGCGATCCGCTCTTGCACCACCCGGCGCAGCGGCGTCATCAGGATCAGCGTCAGCACCGTCACCAGGCTCAGGATCACCGCGATGTCCAGCTGCCCATAGCCCACCGCCGCCCCGATCGCCCCCGTGGCCCAAAGGCTTGCCGCCGTCGCCGTCCCCTTCGCCCGGTCGCCCTGCTTCAGGATCGCCCCGCCGCCCACGAACCCGATCCCGGTCATCAGCCCCTCCAGGATACGCGAATGCTGCTGGCTGTCCGGACCCAGCACCTCGGTCGCGATCATCACGAAGCCGCAGGCCGCCATCGCCACCAGCGGAAAGGTCCGCAGCCCCGCACTTCGCTCTTCACGTTCGCGGTTCCAGCCGATTGGCAGCGCCAGCAAGTAAGCCACCGCCAGCGCGATCAGATGCGACAGCGCCTGTTCCGAATCCCAGGTCCGCAAAAGATCCATGCCGCCCTCCTCAGGCCGCGTCCAACAATCCACGCCCCTTCAGCAGCGCCTCGACCCCCGGCATCCGGCCGCGGAACTTCAGATACAGCGCCTCCGCCTCCTCGGACCCGCCGGCAGACAGGATGTAACGCTCCAGCCGCGCGGCGGTTGCAGCGTCGAAGGGATCGCCCGTCTCCTCGAAGGCGGCGAAGGCGTCGGCGTCCATCACCTCGGACCACATGTAGCTGTAGTAGCCCGCCGAATAGCCGTCGCCGCTGAACACATGCGCGAAATGCGGCGTCGCGTGCCGCATCCGGATCGCGCGAGGCATACCCAGCGATTCCAGCACCTCGGCCTGGCGCTGCATCGGGTCCGCCGGCGGAGCGCCCGTGTGGAAGTCCAGGTCCACCAGGGCGCTGGCCACGAACTCCACCGTGGCAAAGCCCTGGTCATAGGTCCCGGCATCCAGAAGCCGCTTCAGCATGTCGGCGGGCATCGGCTCGCCGGTCTCATGGTGCCGCGCATGGGCCTCCAGCACCGACGGGACCTCCAGCCAGTGCTCATACAACTGGCTCGGCAATTCCACGAAGTCCCGCGCCACGCTGGTCCCGCTGATGAAGCCATAGGTCACGTCCGACAGCATCTGGTGCAGCGCATGGCCAAACTCGTGGAACAGCGTCCGCGCGTCGTCATAGGACAGCAGGCACGGATCACCCTTGGCGAAGTTGCAGACGTTCACCACGATCGGCCGCTGCTCGCCTCCCAGCTTGCGCTGCGACCGCATCGCGCTGCACCAGGCGCCCGACCGCTTGGCCCCCCGCGCGAAGTAGTCGCCCAGGAACACGGCCACATGCGTGCCGGCGCGGGTTACCTCCCAGCCGCGCACGTCCGGGTGATAGAACGGTCCCTCGATCTCGCGGAACTCCAGCCCGAAGAGCCGCGTCGCGCAGTCGAACATCGCGCCCAGCATTGCGTCCAGCGACAGGTACGGTTTCAGCGCAGCCTCATCCAGGTCATGCTCGGCCCTGCGCCGCTTCTCCGAATAGTACCGCCAGTCCCAAGGCTCCAGCGGCCCCGGGAGCCCGTCCGCCCGCAGCATCGCCTCCAGCACGCCCGCATCCGCCAGTGCCTTGGCCCGAGCCGGTTGCCAGACCCGCATCAACAGGTCGCGGACCGCGCCCGGGGTCTTCGCCATCTCCGGCTCCAACTTGAAGGCCGCGAAGTCGGGATAGCCCAGAAGATGCGCCCGCTCATGCCGCAGGGCCAGGATTTCCGCCGCGATGGCCCGGTTGTCCGTCTCGCCCCCGTTCGCCCCGCGCGCGACCCAGGCCTCATAGGCCTTCTGCCGCAGGGCGCGGTTCGGGGAAAACTGCAGGAACGGCACGATCAGGCTGCGGTTCAGCGTGACCACCGGACCCAGCCCCTTCTCCGCCCCCGCCGCGCGCGCCGCATCCTGCACGAACCCCGGCAGCGCCGCCAGATCCGCCTCGGACAGCTCCATATGCCAGGACCGCTCATCCGCCAGCAGGTTCTGCCCGAACTGCGTCCCCAGCACCGCCAGCCGCGCCTTGACCGCCGTCAACCGCTCTGCCTCGACCCCCTCCAGCGCCGCGCCGGACCGGACGAACATCCGGCGGTAAAGATCCAGCACGCGCATCTGCTCCGCCGTCAGCCCCAGCGCCGCGCGCCCCTGCCACAGCGCCTCGATCTTGGCGAACAGCGCCTTGTTGTTGGTGACTTCGCTGGAAAACGCCGACATCTTCGGCGCCAGCTCCCGCATCAGCGCCTCGCGCGCAGGGGTCGAATCCGCGCCCGCCAGATTGTAGAACACCCCCGACACCCGATCGAGGTCCCCCTCCGCCAGCTCCAGCCCCTCGATCACCTCCGCGAAGGATGTCCCCGGCCCCTCCGCAATCGCCCCGATCGCCGCCCGCGCCCGCGACAGCGCCTCGTCGAAGGCCGGCCCGAAATCCTCATCCCGGATCGCCGCAAAAGGCGGCAGGCCGAACGGAGTATCCCATTTTTCCAGAAGCACGTTCATCGCAGATCTCCTTTGCTCCGAAGCTAGGCGCGCGCCGGACCAAGGTCCACCCTTGCTCTTTTCACAAATACTCTCTGGGGGTTCGGGGGGCGAAGCGCCCCCGACGCCCGAGGAGAAGGCGAAGCCCGACGACGAGACAAGGACTTGCGCGTCAGCGCTCCGGTCAATTCGCGCCCCGCCCGCTCGACCGCATCCGCGCCTCGAAGCGACGCAGCAGCAGCGACAGGCCGATGGTCATCGCCAGATACAGAAAGGCTGCCACGTTGTAGGTCTCGAAATACCGGAAGTTCCCCGCCGCCGTCACCTTGGCCAGCTGCGCCACATCGGAAATCCCCAGCACCGCCACCAGAGAGCTGTCTTTCACCATTGCGACAAAATCATTGCCCAGAGGCGGCAGGATCAGCCGGAATGCTTGTGGAAATCGAACATGGCGGAACCTTTGCCAGCCATTCAGCCCCAGGGCCATTGCCGCCTCGATCTGGCCCTTGTCGACCGCCTGAAGCCCCGCCCGGAAAATCTCGGCCATGAAGGCGGAATAGGCCAGCATCAGCGCCAGCACGGCCCGCCACAGCAGGGGCACGTCCCGGGTGCGCAGGATCTCGTCCCCTGCCAGCGCGTTCAGGCCCGCGACGACTCCCGGCACCAGGACGAAGGCGACATAAAGCAGCAGCACGATGATCGGCACGCCCCGCATCACCTCGATGTAAAGCCGCGCCGCCTGGCGCAGCACCAGGTAGCGAGACATCCCCATCACCGCCAGCCCCAGCCCGATGCAGCAGGCCCCGAGATAGGCCACCACCGCCACCGCCAGCGTCACCACCAGCCCCTTGGACAGCACCGCCAGCGCCCCGGCATAGAACGGGTCCGCCAGCATCTTGTACAACAGCCAAAGGCCGGTGACCGCCAGGATCACCAGCCACCAGGGAAAGTCCTTCTCGGATTCGGCGTTCGGTGCCATCAGCAAGCCCCCGGCCGCGCCGGGGGCGGGCCTTCATTCACCCATCTTGTACTCGACGAACCACTTCTGGTTCAGCGCATCCAGCGTCCCGTCCGCCTTCATGCTGGCGATCGCCGCGTTGATCGGAGCCACCAGCTCGGACCCCTTGGGGAAGATGAACCCGAAATCCTCGGACGCCAGCGGCGCGCCGATGATCTTCAGCCCGCCGTTCGACGCCGCCACATAGCCGTTCGCCGCCGTCGAATCCGACAGCGTCAGGTCCACATCCCCCGCCTTCAGCGCCTCAAGTCCCGCCCCAAAGGTCTCGAACTTGATCACCCGCGGGTTCTCCTCGTTCCCGTCCAGGATCTCGTAGACCGCCGCGTAGAAGGGCGAGGTTCCAGGCTGCGCCGACACCAGCAGATCGGGGTTCGCCGCAAAGCTCGCCGCGTCGGTGAACCGCTCCTCGTCCCCGCGCACGATCATCAGCATTTCCGACCGCATGTAGGGGTCCGAGAAATCGACCTTCTCCTTGCGCTCGTCCTTGATGGTGATCCCGGTCATCCCGATGTCGTACTGACCTTCGCTCACCGCCGGGATCATCGCATCCCAGCTGGTGTTCTCATACTTGACCGTGATGTTCAGCCGCTTGGCGATCTCGGCCATGGCGTCGTATTCCCAGCCCACGGCCTTGCCCTCCTTGTCCAGGAACTGGAGCGGCGGATAGGCGTTCTCGGTCACCACGACGACTTCCTTGCCCCCGAGGTCCGGCAGGTCCTGCGCCAGGGCAGGCAGGGTCAGGGCAGCAAGGCCGGCAAGCGCGGCAGCGGTCAGTTTCATCGGTCAGTCTCCGGGGCTGATTGATCAAATCCCGACTATGCCATGCCGCCCCGCCGATGCAAGCCACCGCGCATCTGTGCGCCCATGCACGCGACGCCGCCCCGCGCGCGGAATTGCGCCGCGCCCGCCGCTCCCCCATCTTTCCCTCGAACGGATGGAGACGACCATGACCCGGATGCCCACCTATTTCATCAGCCACGGCGGCGGCCCCTGGCCCTGGATGCCCGACTGGCGCGCGATGTTCACCAATCTCGAGGCGAGCTTCGTCCAGATGGTCAAGGACCTGCCTGAACGGCCCAAGGCGATCCTGATGATTTCGGGCCACTGGGAGGATGACAGCTTCGCCGTCATGTCCTCGCCCCGCCCGCCGATGGTCTACGACTACCACGGCTTCCCGCCGCACACATTCCAGATCCAGTACAAGGCCCCCGGCGCGCCCGATCTTGCGCAAAAGGCGCATGACCTGATCAAGGCCGCGGGCCTGCCCGTCCGGCTTGACCCGAAACAGGGCTACGACCACGGCACCTTCGTGCCCGCCTATGTCATGTACCCTGACGCCGACATGCCGCTCTTCCAGGTCTCGCTGCGCAAGGGCTACTCTCCGGCCGAACACTTCGCCCTTGGCCGCGCGCTCGCGCCCCTGCGCGACGAAGGCGTGCTCATCGTCGGGTCCGGCCTCTCCTACCACAACCTGCGCCTCTTCGGCCCCGGCGCCAAGGTCCCGTCCGAAGCTTTCGACGCCTGGCTCGCCGAAACGATGGCGGCCGCGCCGGAAGACCGCACCAACCGCCTGATCCATTGGGAGGACGCGCCCTACGCCCGCACCTGCCACCGCGAGGAAGACCATTTTGTCCCGCTCTTCGCCGCGCTCGGCGCGGCCGAAGGAGAAAAGGCGCAGATGGTCTACCACGACACCGGCCTCTTCGGCGGCGTCACCGCCTCCAGCTACCGGATCGGCTGACGCCCGACAGCAAGGCGCAAACCCGCCCCCGCGCCTTGCTCTTTTCCCAAATACTCCCGCCGGAGGCTCCTCCGCTGTCGCCCGCGCGACCGGCGTACAGCCCACCCCGTAAGGTGGGCGATCCGCCCACCCCCCTTCCCAATCCGCGCCAACCGGTCCAGTCTGCCCCGGACACAGGAGCCGCCGATGGACCCCGCCACCCTCACCGCTGCCCAGCTCGCCCCCCTGATCCGCAGCCGCCAGCTCTCGGCGGTCGAGGCGGTGCAGGCCACCCTTGCCCGCATCGACCGGCTGAACCCAGGCCTCAATGCCATCGTCCAGCGCCGGGACGCGGCGGCTCTTGCCGAAGCCCGCGCCATCGACGCCCGCATCGCGCAGGGCAAGGATCCCGGCCCCCTCGCCGGCGTCCCCGTCACGGTGAAGGTGAACATCGACCAGCAGGGCGAGGCGACCACCAACGGCCTGCGCATCCAGAAAGACCTCATCGCGGCCGAAGACAGCCCGCCCGTCGCCAACTTCCGCCGGGCGGGAGCGATCATCGTCGGCCGCACCAACACCCCTGCCTTCTCCTTGCGCTGGTTCACCCGCAACTCGCTCCACGGCGCGACGAAGAACCCCGCTTTCCCCGCCCTGACGCCCGGAGGCTCCTCCGGCGGGGCCGCCTCTGCCGCCGCCGCGGGCCTCGGCCCGATCGCCCACGGCACCGACATCGCGGGCTCCATCCGCTACCCCGCCTACGCCTGCGGCATCCACGGCCTCCGCCCCGGATTGGGCCGCGTCCCCGCCTTCAACGCCACAGCCGGCGACCGCCTGATCGGCGGGCAACTCATGGCCGTCTCCGGCCCCCTCGCCCGCTCCACCGCCGACCTGCGCCTCGGCCTCCAGGCCCTGTCGCAACCCGACCCGCGCGACCCGTGGTGGACCCCTACCACCGCCGCCCCCTACCGCAAACGCGCCGCCCTCGCCCTGACGCCCGACGGCCTCCAGACCGACCCCGCGATCCAACAGGCCCTGACCCAGGCCGCGAAGACCCTCGAAGCGAACGGCTGGGAAATCGGCACCCCCCAGATCCCCCCTTTCCGCGAGGCGATGGAGCTGCAACTCACCCTCTGGCTCTCCGAATTCGGCCTGGGCGGGGCCGAGGCCATCGCCCGCGAAGCCGATCCCGACGCCACTTTCGTCCACGTCGAGCTCACCAAACTCGCCCCGCCCCCCACGCTCGAAAGCTTCATGCGCGCGCTCCAGTCCCGCGCCCGCCTCGCCCGCCTCTGGCGCCTCTTCTTTGCCGACTGGCCGGTCCTGCTGACCCCCGTCTCAGGCGCGCTGCCCTTCCCTGACCACTACGACACCTCTGGCCCCGGGGCCTTCGCCAACGTCATCGAGGCCCAGATGCCCCAGATCGCGCCCCCCTTCATGGGCCTCCCCGGCCTCGCCCTCACGACGGGCCACACCCCAACCCACCCGCTCGGCATCCAGGCCCTCGCGGACCGGGGGAACGAGCACATCCTCCTCGACCTCGCCGATCTCCTCGCCCCAGACATCCCGCCCGTAACCCCGTAGGTTGGGGCTCACCCCCAACTCTTCCGGACGCCCCCGCTGCACGACCGCCCCGCCGACCGCGCCGCCCGTTTCCGCCCCCAGGCCTCGATCCTTTCCCTTCCGCAAATATCCCCGCCGGAGGCCGCCCGAGCCGGTTGGCCGCAGGCCAGAGGCGAGACAAAAGGCTTGCGCGTCAGCGCTCAATTCAACAGCCGCCCCGACCCGCGAAGCGCCCGGTCACAAGGCACCTCCCCTCCCCCTCCGTGGGGAGGGGATAGGGGTGGGGGGCGCCTTTTCCAAAGCTTAAGACCAGGTAAACAAAAAATCCCAACCCATTGACATCAAATCACTTCCAGACTTTGTCCACCGTGGACAGAATTCAGTGCCGGCCCCCGCAGACCTCGCAGTCGGCTCGCCGTTTCACCCCGATCACCCGCGTCTCCATATAGAGCGCATCGTGGATCATCAGCCGCCCCGCCAGCGTCTCCCCGGCCCCCGTGACCCACTTCACCGCCTCCATCGCCATCACCCCTCCGATCACCCCCGGCAAGGGCGCCGCGACCCCCGCCTCGGCACAGGTCGGGACCAACCCGGGCGCGGGCTTCACCGGGAACACGCAGGCATAGCACGGCCCCCCCTTCGCGGGATCGAACAGCGACACCTGCCCCTCCCACTGGGTGATCGCCCCGCTGATCAAGGGCACCCCCGCCGCCACGCAGGCCCGGTTGACCAGATACCGCGTGTCGAAGTCGTCCGTCCCGTCCAGGACCAGGTCATAGTCCCGCACAAGATCGACAGCGATCTCCCCGGTCAGCCGCCGATGATAGGGCCGCACCTCGATGAACGGGTTCAACGCCCGCATCGCCGTCTCGGCCGAGAACACCTTCGGCATCCCGATCCGCCCGTCGGTGTGGATCACCTGCCGCTGCAGGTTCGACCCCTCCACCACGTCATCATCGATCACCCCGATCGTCCCGACCCCCGCCGCCGCCAGATACAGAAGGACCGGGGACCCCAAGCCCCCCGCCCCCACCACGAGCACGCGCGCTGCCTTCAGCCGCTTCTGCCCCGGCCCCCCAATCTCGCGCAGGATGATGTGGCGGGCATAGCGGTCGAGCTCGGCCTCACGGAACGTTCCCGCGACCGGCGCGGGTTCCGGCTCCCCCGCCTTCCGCCGCCGCACGGCGCGCAGAAGCTCCCGGTAACCCAGCGCGACCGCCGCGAGCAGACCAAAGACCGTCCAGCCGCGAAAGTCCCCCCCGACGACGCGCGCCAGAGGGTTCTCGATCTGAAGTGGAAGGTGCGCGAGCATCAGCATTGCCCACCATCCCGCCGCAAGCCACAGCCAGCGTGCCCCCCAGCCGCGCCACCGTCCCACCGCCCAGAGCGCGGCGAACCCCAACAGCCCGATCATGACCGAAACCCGGTCGACCCGAAACCGCCCGTCCCGCGCGCCGTTTCGTCCAGCCCTTCCACCACCGCGAAGCCCACCTGAACCACCGGCGCCACCACCACCTGCGCCACCCGGTCGCCATGCCGCACGGTGTAAGGCTCGGTCCCGAGGTTGATCAGCGACACCCCCAGCGGTCCCCGGTAGTCGCTGTCGATGGTCCCGGGTGTGTTCGGCAGCGTGATCCCGTGCTTCGACGCCAGCCCCGACCGGGGGCGTACCTGCATCTCGTAGCCCTCCGGGATCGCCACGCGGATCCCCGTCGGACAGATCGCCCGGCCCATCGGCTCCAGAGTAAGCCCCGCCTCGCGCTGATCCACCGGAAAGTTCGCACAAAGGTCCGCCCCGGCCGCTCCTGCGGTCTGATAGGCCGGCAAGGGGATGCTCCGGTCAGCCCAATCCTCCCAGAGAACACTTACAACCGGGCGCAACCCATCCCCCATTTTCTGTCTCCAAATATCCCCGCCGGAGGCTCCCGCACTGTCAATCAGCGCAACGCCTCGGCAATCCGCGCCGCCAGCTTCCGCGCGACCTCGTCCTTGCCCATCCGCGGCCATTCCTCGGCCCCCGCCTCGGAAATCAGCACGACGGCATTCTCGGTCCCGCCCATGATCCCGGTCGCCGGGGACACGTCGTTTGCCACGATCCAGTCACACCCCTTACGAACGCGCTTGGCGGTGGCATGGGCCACCACATCGGTCGTCTCTGCCGCGAAGCCCACCACCAAACGCGGCCGCTTCGGCCCCTTCGACACGGTGGCAAGGATGTCCGGGTTCTCGGCGAACTCCAGCGCCGGGGCGCGGCCAGACCCGTCCTTCTTCAGCTTCTGACCCGAGGCATTGGCCACCCGCCAATCCGCCACCGCCGCCGCCATCACCGCCGCATCGGCCGGAAGCGCCGCCTCCACCGCCACGGCCATCTCCCGCGCCGTCTCGACCCGTACCACGTCCACCCCGCCCGGAGGCGGCACCGCGGCAGGCCCGGTCACGAAGGTCACCCGCGCCCCCAGGTCCCGCAGCGCGGCGGCCAGTGCCGTCCCCTGCGCCCCCGAGGACCGGTTGGCGATATACCGAACCGGATCGATCGGCTCATGCGTCGGCCCCGAGGTCACGACGACATGTTTGCCCGCCAGCGGCCCTCCACCCAGCGCAGCCCCGATCGCTGCAACGATGACCGCAGGTTCCGCCATCCGCCCCGGCCCGTACTCGCCACAGGCCATCTCGCCCTCGTCCGGGCCGACCGTCAGCACCCCGTCCGACCGCAGCAACCCAAGGTTCCGCTGCGTCGCGGGATGCTGCCACATCCGCACGTTCATCGCCGGTGCCACCAGCACCCGCTTGTCCGTCGCCAGCAGCAGCGTCGAGGCCAGGTCATCCGCCCGGCCCCCCGCCATCTTGGCCATCAGATCCGCCGTCGCCGGAGCCACCACCAGCAGGTCGGCCGAACGCGACAGCTCGATATGCCCCATCTCGGCTTCCGAGGTCAGATCGAACAACGTCTCATGCACCTTGGACTGCGCCAGTGCGCCCACAGACAGGGGCGTCACGAACTCCGCCCCCGCGCGCGTCAGGACCGGCGTGACTGCACCGCCTGCCTTCTGGATCAGCCGGATCAGCTCCAGCGCCTTGTAGGCCGCGATCCCGCCGCCGATGATCAGAAGTATCCGCTTGCCAGCCAGCATCGGCAGGACTCCCATAACCTGCCCCAAGGTGTAGGGGCCGACCCCGGCAAACTCAAGGCATCCGGTCGATCTCCTCGGCCACCAGCGCCTGCAAGCGCCAGAGCCCCGCATCGCGGATACCCCGCGCTTCCAGCTGGGTGACGGTGTTCAGCAGATACTCCGCCCCCGTCCCCCAATGGCCGCAGGCCCGTGCCAGCGTTCGCGCCACCTCTTCCGGCAGAAGCCGTCCGGCATAATAGGGCGAGGCACGGTTCATCACGAAGCCCAGCGCCGTCGTCGACCCTGCGGGCGTCTCGACCCGCAGCCAACGCGGCATGCTGTTTATCGGCTTCACCGTGAACTCGCGCCGGAACAGCCGGTCAAGCTGCAACGCCGGGTCCTCGGGCGGCAATTCCAGCACGACGCCGCGACACTGCCCGCCCCGGTCGAGCGCCATCATCAGCCCCGGCCGGTCCACCGTGCCGCGGAACCGATGCATCCGCAGGCAGAAGGACCGGTGCCAGCCCCGCGCCACGGCGGGCTGCTCGGCGCGATGTTCGATCTCGGGCTTCCAGATCAGGGAGCCATAGGCAAAGAGCTGGATCGGAGCACCCGGCGACGGATGGTCGCGCAGGATGCGCTCCACCCATTCTGCATAATCCGCGTCGGTCTGCTGCTCAACGCCGGGCGCAGGCCCGCTGTCAGCGATCACTCGGTGCACGCGGGCGACATGCGCGGCAGTCAGCTTCGGGCCGGGCATGGAACGCCTCCTCGCGGAACCCGATGATCCAACCGGGACCGTCGCTCCGTCAAGGATCAGGGCCCGGACGGTTTCGCCCGCCCAAGCCTTTCCCTTCGTCAAATATCCCCGCCGGAGGCGGAGCCAAGCGCGAAGGCGCGCAGGCGACCCGAAAGGCTTGCGCCGCAAGGCGCCCCTGATGGCAACGGCCGGAACTGGCGCGTCAGGCCAGGAAGTGGCGCACCTCGCGCGACTGGCTTTCCAGCGACCGGCGCATCTTGGCGAAGGCTGCGGCCTCCAGCTGGCGCACCCGTTCCTTTGACAGCCCCAGCTCCTCGCCAAGCGATTCCAGCGTCCGCCCCTCGTCCTTCAGCTTCCGTTCGGCCACGATGTAGCGTTCGCGTGGGTTCAGCGACTGCATCGCCTTGACCAGCCAGCCGCGCAGCCGCGCACCGTCATGCGCACCCTCAACCGTCTCGGCGGCCTGGACTCCGTCGTCTTCCAGCGCGTCGATCCATTCGCGCCCATCCTCGTCCGAGGACTGGGTGGCGTTCAGCGAATAATCCGACCCGGAGAGACGGCCCTCCATCATCTCGACATCCGCGACCGGCACCCCGACTTCGGCGGCCACCATCTGACGCAACTGGTGCTGGTCGAGCACCTCGCCGCGCTGGCTCGCCTCGCGCTCCAGCTTCGCCTGCACGCGGCGCAGGTTGAAGAACAGCGCCTTCTGGCTGGAGGTCGAGCCGGTGCGCACCATCGACCAGTTGCGCATCACGTAGTCCTGGATCGAGGCCTTGATCCACCAGACCGCATAGGTCGAAAACCGCACGCCACGGTCCGGGTCGAACTTGTCGGCCGCCTTCATCAACCCCAGTGAGGCTTCCTGGATCAGGTCGTTCATCGGCGCGCCGTAGCGGCGGAACTTGGCGGCCATGCTGATCGCCAACCGCATGTAGGCGGTGATAAGCCGGTGCAGCGCCCGCTCGTCCCGACGGTCCCGCCAGGCGCGGGCCAGCGCCAGTTCGGTTTCCGCATCCAGAAGTTCGGCCCTCATCGCTTGGCGCGAGACGTTCAGGTCGGTATATCCGTCAAGTGCCATGACCACCTCCAGATCTTCCTGCCGCGGCTTCTTCGCCTCTCTTTGCCTCTTTTACGGAGCATCCCCGTGACCGGATCACTTCCGCCCCTCACTTTGGTCGTTGGCGGCGCCAGATCCGGCAAATCCGCCTTCGCCGAGCGCCTGATCCTCGGCTCTGCCCGTCCACGCCGCTACATCGCCACCGCCGAGGCCTGGGACGACGAAATGCGCGACCGCATCGCCCGCCACCGAAAGGACCGCGGCACCGGCTGGACCACGGTCGAGGCGCCGCTGGACCTCGCCGGAGCCCTGTCCGGTGCCAGCGATGCGGAAGCCGTCCTCGTCGACTGCGCGACGCTCTGGCTGACGAACCACCTGCTTGCCGACCACGACCTTTCCGCGGAAAGCGCGGGGCTTCTTGCCGCACTGGCCGCCTGCCCGGCTCCCGTCGTCATCGTAAGCAACGAGACGGGTTGGGGAATTGTTCCGGAAAATGCGCTGGCCCGCCGCTTCCGCGACGAACAGGGCCGCCTGAACCAGCGCCTTGCCGCCCGGGCCGGACTGGTCGTGACCGTCATCGCAGGTCTGCCGATGGTGCTGAAGGGCGCCCTTCCCGAACAGCAGTAGGGTGGGCAATACTGCCCACCCTACCCCTGCGCTGACCGATGACCCAAGGCTCCCATGACCCGCTTCTGGCTTGTCCGCCACGGACCCACCCACGCGAAGACCATGATCGGCTGGACCGACCTCGCGGCCGACCTGTCGGACACCGCCGCCCTCGCCCGCCTGTCGGCCTATCTGCCCCCGGCCGCCCCCGTCATCTCCTCCGACCTCTCCCGCGCCATCGCCACCGCCGACACCCTGCGGAACCGCCCGCGTCTGCCCCATGATCCCGCGTTTCGCGAAATCCACTTCGGCCAGTGGGAGCGTCGCGCCTTTGCCGAGGTCGAGGCCGAGGACGCCACCCTGATCCGCGCGTTCTGGGAACAGCCGGGGGAGATCCGCCCCCCCGGCGGCGAAAGCTGGAACGACCTGACCTCCCGCACCTGGGCTGCGCTTGATCGCCTGCAGGGCACGGCCCCCGACATCGTCGTCGTCGCCCATTTCGGCCCGATCCTTGCCACCCTGCAACGCGCCAGAGGCATCATCGCGACCGAAGTCTTTGCCCAGAAGATCGACAACCTTTCCGTCACCTGCCTGACCCTGACCCCGCCTCTGGTCCACGCCGTCAATCATCGTCCGTGATGGCCGCCCTCACAATTCATCGTTTTCCTTGCCCGCTCATCTGGGGCCAAATGGCTCCGAAAGGACAACAGACATGACCTATGACCTTGTGATCGGCGACCGCGCCTATTCCAGCTGGAGCCTGCGCGGCTGGCTTCTTTTCGACGCCTTCGACCTGCCCGTCCGCACCATCTCGGCCCGGCTTTACACCGACGAGCTGGCGACGGTGCTGGGGGACTTCTTCCCCGCCCGCACCGCCCCCACGATGCGCACACCCGACGGTTCTGTCGTCCCCGAGACCATCGCCATCGCCGAAGAACTGGCGACCCGCCATCCGGATGCCGGGATCTGGCCCACCGAGCCCCACGCCCGCGCCACCGCCCGGGTCCTCGCCGCCGAAATGCACGCGGGCTTCACCGCTTTGCGCAGCCACTGCCCGATGAACCTCCGCGTCAGCTACACCGACTGCCAGCCGCCCGCCGAGGTCCTCGCCGACCTCCACCGCCTGGAAATGCTCTGGTCCTGGGCGCGACAGACCACGGGCTCCACCGCGCCCTGGCTGTGCGGAGCCTATTCGGCGGCAGATGCCTTCTTCGCCCCCGTCGCCACCCGGATCGCCACCTACAACCTGCCGGTCAACGCCGACGCGATGCTCTACGTCAACGCCCATCTTGCTCATCCCAGCTTCCGACGTTGGCGTGCGACGGGCATGATCGACGGCGCGGACCAGGACTTCTACCGCCGCGACTATCCCCGCCGCGACTGGCCGGGTCCCGTGCCGCTGCCCGCCAAGGCCGTGGACGGGACCGACACGGTTAACGCCTTGTGTCCCTATTCCGGCAAGCCCGTCACCCACGCGCTGGAGCTTTACGGCCGCCGCTTCGGCTTCTGCAACGCCTTTTGCCGCGACAAGACCGTGGCCGACGCCGAGGCCTGGCCGAAGTTCATGGCGCTTTACCATTCGTAAACCATTCCGCCCTACCCGTTAACCAAGGTGAATCGGGTGGGGCGCATGGGCCGGTCCAGAACTGCACGACACATTTTCTGTCCCAAAATATCCCGGCCGGAAGCACGTCCGAGCCGGTTGCGCGTCCTTCACGCGCAGAGGCGAGACAAAAGCCTTGCGCGGAACGCGCTCAATTCAATAACCGCCCCCACCCACGGGCGCAGCGCATGACCGCCCGCGCCTATACCGTCGCCTTCGAAGGGGTCGAGGCCCGCCTCGTCGAGGTGCAGTGCGCCGTCTCGCCCGGTTCGCCGTCCTTTACCCTGGTGGGCCTGCCCGACAAGGCCGTGTCCGAAGCCCGCGAACGGGTCCGCGCGGCGCTGCAGGCCCTGTCCATCGCGCTGCCCGCAAAGCGGATCACCGTCAACCTCTCGCCCGCCGACCTGCCGAAAGAGGGCTCGCACTTCGACCTGCCCATCGCGGTGGCCCTGCTCGCCGCGCTGGAGATCATCCCGCGCGAGGATGTCGAAGGCACCGTGGCCCTGGGCGAGCTGTCGCTGGACGGCCGCCTTGTTCCCGTCGCGGGCGCTCTCCCCGCCGCGATGGCCGCCGCGGTGGAGGACCGGGCGCTGCTCTGCCCGAAGGCCTGCGGGGCCGAGGCCGCCTGGGTTGGTGCGACACAGGTGCTGGCCGCCGCCTCGCTGGACGAGGTGCTGCACCATTACACGGGACGCAAACCGATCACCCCGGCCGAGGCGGGCGAGGTGACGGGCACCCGAAATCCCCGCGACTTCCGCGAGGTGAAGGGCCAGGAACGCGCCAAGCGCGCGCTCGAGATCGCGGCGGCGGGGCGGCATCACCTGTTCCTGGTGGGTACGCCGGGCTCGGGCAAGTCGATGCTCGCCGCCCGGTTGCCGGGCATCCTTCCCCCGCTGACGGCGACCGAGGCGCTGGAGACCTCGATGATCCACTCGCTGGCCGGCCTTCTGACCGAGGGCGGCATCTCGCGCGACCGGCCCTTCCGGGAGCCGCACCACACGGCCTCGATGGCGGCGATCGTGGGGGGCGGCAAGGGGGCGAAGCCGGGGGAGATTTCCCTTGCCCACAACGGGGTCCTGTTCCTGGACGAGTTCCCCGAGTTTCCCCGCACCGTGCTCGACACGCTGCGGCAGCCCATCGAGACCGGGTCCGTCATGGTCGCCCGGGCGAACGCGCACATCCGCTACCCCTGCCGGTTCCTGCTGATCGCCGCCGCGAACCCCTGCAAGTGTGGCTACCTGTCGGACCCCTCGCGCGCCTGCGGGCGGGCTCCGGTGTGCGGCGAGGACTACCTGGGCCGGATTTCGGGGCCGCTGATGGACCGGTTCGACCTGCGCGTCGAAGTTCCGCCGGTGGCCTTTGCCGACCTCGACCTGCCCGCGTCCGGGGAAAGCTCGGCCGCCATCGCCCAGCGGGTCGCGGCGGCCCGGGACCGGCAGGCCGCCCGCTTTGCCGAGGCCCCGGACCTTCGCGTCAATGCCGACCTGGAGGGGGCGGCGCTGGAGGAGCATGCGGCCCCCGATGCCGAGGGGAGAGAGCTGATCGGGCGGGTGGCCGAGCGGATGGGACTGTCCGCGCGCGGCTATCATCGCGTCCTTCGCGTCGCCCGGACCATCGCCGATCTTGATGGCAGCCCGGCGGTTCGCCGGCCGCATGTGGCCGAGGCGATCAGTTTCCGGCTTTCGGCGGCAGTGGGCGGGATCTGAGCCAGGACCCTTCGCTTGTCCACGGTGGACAAACCTGCTTTTACCCTTTTATCCCAACAGGTTGGTCGCGGACGTAAGGGAAGCGTAAACCATTCTGCAAGACGGGAAGGCAGCCTCTGGCCCAAGGCCACCGGCCCCTGGTCCGCAGCGACATTCGCAGGGAACAAGCGGCCGATCCGGTGGCGCGTTCCCGCCACCTCTGCAACAGGCCGGCGCGCATCACGGGATCACGGGCCTGTGCGGCAAGAAACAATGTCTGACAATCTTGCCACAATGTCCGACATTGTCTAGCCTGAGTCGCGGGTGCCCGAATGCACCCCGTGGGAGACCTGGCTTGGCCGACAACCTGACCCCTGCCGCAAAGGAAGCGAGGCGTCCGCGCGACGTGGCGCAGCTTCTGGCCGCGCTGGTCGAGGCGGAGGGCCTGGGCGTTGGCGACCGGCTGCCGCCCGAGGTCGAACTGGCCCGCCGTCTGGGCATCGGCCGGTCCACCGTGCGCGAGGCGCTGCGGCAGTGGGAAAGCCTGGGCATCATCACCCGCAACAAGGGCGGCGGCACGCGGATCGTGGCCGAGGTCTCGACCCGGTCGCTGCACCTGCCGCTGACCGTCCAGATCGAGGCCGACAGCCTGAGCCGGATGCTGGCCGTGCGCCGCCCGCTGGAGATCGAGGCGGTGCGGATCGCGACCCGCGTCGCGGACGAGGCCGCGCGGCGGCGGATCATGCTGCGGATGCTGGAACTGATGGAGGTCTTCGACGCGGGGGGCGACTGGCGGCCCGCTGACCGCGACTTTCACGCCGCCATCCACGAAGCGACCGGCAACCCCTTGTTCGCCAAGGTGATCCACCAGATCCACCGCGCTTTCCACGACCTGTACGACGCGCCCTTCGACCAGCCGCAACTGGGCGCATCGACCATCCCGGCCCACCGCGACCTGGCCGAGGTCATTGCGGCGGGCGACGAGGAGAAGGCCGTCGCCATCATCTCCGGCATCCTGTCCGACGTGGACGAAGCCGCCATCCAGATCGCCCGAGGACTTCATGCCGGATAGAACCGCCGACGACCTTGCCACCCGATTGACCGCAATTGCCGAAGGCGCGGGCGGATCGATCACGCCGCCGATCGTGCAGACCTCGCTGTTCGCCTTCGACAGCTTCGACGACTTCCGCGCACGGATGGACGGGTCGAGCAACGCGCCGATGTATACCCGGGTGCAGAACCCCACCGTGGCGGCCTTCGAGGCGATGATGGCCGATGCCGAAGGGGGCGAGGCCGCCGTGGGCTTCGCCTCGGGCATGGGCGCGATCTCGGCCACGCTGATGGCCTTCCTGCGCCCCGGCGACCGGGTGGCCTGCGTGGAACATGTCTATCCGGACAGCTACCGTTTCATGGAACGCATCCTGCGTCCCTTCGGGATCGAGACGACATACCACCCGCTGAGCGCCTTCGAGGATGACCCCGACCTGCTGAAAGGTGTGAAGGTCGCCTATCTGGAAAGCCCGACCTCGGTCGTGTTCCAGGCGCTGAACCTGCCCAAGGTCGCGGCCCATGCGAAGCGGCATGGCGTGGTGACGATCATCGACAATTCCTGGGCGACCCCGGTCTTTCAGCGGCCGATCGAGCTGGGAATCGACATCGTGATCCATTCGGCGTCGAAATACATCTCGGGCCATTCGGACACGGTGGCGGGCGTGGTCGTGGGGTCTGCGGACCACATCGGCCGGCTGCGCGACCTGTCCCTGCCGCTGTTCGGCGCGAAGCTGGCGCCGTTCGAGGCATGGCTTCTGATCCGGGGCCTGCGGACGCTGGTGCCGCGAATGCGCCAGCACAAGGCGACCGCCGACCTTTTCGCCGACCGCCTGTCCGCCCTGCCCTTCGTGCGCCGGGTGAACTCTCCCAGCGCAAACGTGGTGCCGGGGCTGACGGGCCGGTCCGGTCTCATGTCGGTGGAGTTCGACGAGACGGTGAACGTCCCGAAACTGGCCGACGCGCTGCGCTTTTTCCGGCTGGGTGTCAGCTGGGGCGGGTTCGAGAGCCTGATCCTGCCGGCGCAGGTGGGCCTGGCGCAGGCAGGGGAGTTCAACTCGATGCGCAAGTTCGGCGTGCCGGCAACGCTGGTCCGGCTCAGCCTTGGGCTGGAAAGCGCGGAAGACCTCTGGGCCGACATGTCGGCGGCCCTGGCAACAAGCAGAAACTGACAACAAGGGAGTGAGGACGATGAAACGACTTCTTGCCGGCGCCGGGCTTCTGGCGGCGCTTCTGGGATCGGCCGTCTCGGCCGAGACGCTGAAACTGGTCGAGGTGATCACCAGCCCCGAACGCACCGAGGTGCTGAAGGGCATGGTCGACGGCTACAAGGCCGCCAACCCGGGCGTGGATGTGGAGATCATCTCGGTCCCCTGGGGCCAGGCCTTCGAGACCGTCGCCACGATGATCGCGGGCGGCGACACGCCGGACGTGATCGAGATGCCGGACACCTGGCAGGCGCTCTATGCCGACCAGCTGATGCCGCTCGATGACAGGATCGCCGGCTGGGAACACGGCGCGACGCTGACCCAGAAGACCATCGACATGGGCAAGCTTGCCAACGGCAAGATGACCATGATCCCCTACGGCTTCTACCTGCGGGCGATGTTCTACAACAAGAAGCTCCTGGCCGAAGCCGGGGTGGCCGAGCCGCCGAAGACGATGGACGAGTTCATGGCCGCTTCGGAGGCGGTGTCGAAGCTGGAGGGCAAGTACGGCTACTGCCTGCGCGGCGGTCCGGGCGGGACGAACGGCTGGATCATGATGGCCGCCGTCATGAACGGGTCGAACGAGTTCTTCACCGCGGACGGCAAGAGCCGCATCAACGAGCCGGGATCGGTTGCGGGCCTGCAGTTCCTGATGGACCTCTACCAGAAGGGCTATGCGCCGAAGGACAGCGTCAACTGGGGCTTCAACGAGATCGTCGCGGGCTTCTATTCCGGCACCTGCGCCTTCCTGGACCAGGACCCCGACGCGCTGATCGCCATTGCCGAGCGGATGCCGGCCGAGGACTTCGCGGTGATCCCGATGCCGGTCGGCCCCTCGGGCAAGGCCTTCCCGACCATCGGCTATGCGGGCTGGTCGGTGTTCAATTCGACCGAGAACGCCGATGACGCCTGGAACCTGGTGGCCTACCTGTCGACGCCCGAGTCGAACTCCACCTGGGCCAAGCGCGTGGGCGTGATCCCGATCCACCAGGGCGCCGACCAGGACCCGTTCTTCAAGACCGAGCAGTTCAAGGGCTGGTTCGAAGAGCTGAACAGCCCGGACTACATCCCCACCATCATGCCGACCTACCTGGAGCAGTGGGGCTATTTCACCTCGACCGTGCTGAAGGACACCGCGCAAGAGGCGCTGCTGGGCCAGAAGACCGCGCAGGAGCTGGCCGACGAATGGGCCGCCTTCCTGACGGACGAATACGGCAAGTGGAAAGCCAAGCAGTGACGCAAGTCTCAACCGCGCCCGGGGCAACCCGGGCGCACCAGCGTTTCGTCTGGTCCCACGTCATCGAGCCCTACCTCTACCTCACGCCGGCCCTGGTGCTGATCGCGCTGGTGATGCTCATTCCGCTGGTGGTGGGGGTGAGCTATTCGTTCCAGTCGATCATGCTGCTGAAGCCGGGTCAGGCCGAGTGGGTGGCGCTGGACAACTATGTCGCGCTCTGGTCGGACACGAAGTTCTGGATTTCGCTGGAGAATACGCTGGTCTGGACTTTCGGGTCGCTTTTCTTCCAGTTCACGCTGGGGCTGGGGCTGGCGCTGCTGCTGAACACGCAGTTCCCACTGAAGCGGCTGTTCCAGGCGATCGTCTTCCTGCCCTGGGCGGTCCCCACCTTCCTGACCGCGCTGACCTGGGCCTGGCTTTTCAACCCGGTGATCGGCCCGCTGCCGCACTGGCTGGCCGCCATCGGCGTGCTGCCCGAGCCGTTCAACATCCTGGGCGATCCCGACCTTGCCATCTGGGGACCCATCGCCGCGAACATCTGGTTCGGCGTGCCGTTCTTCGCCATCACGCTGCTGGCCGCGCTGCAATCCATCCCCTCGGAGCTTTACGAGGCGGCAGAGATCGACGGCGCCTCGGCCTGGCAGAGCTTCACCAAGATCACCCTGCCCTTCCTGGCGCCGATGATCGCCATCACCGTCATGCTGCGCACGATCTGGATCGCCAATTTCGCCGACCTGATCTTCATCATGACCGGAGGCGGGCCGGCCAATTCGACGCAGATCCTGTCGACCTACATCTTCACCACCGCCTTCAAGAAGCTGGACTTCGGCTACGCCTCCACCCTGGCCGTGGCGCTGCTGTTCCTGCTGTTCGTCTATGCCGTGGTGCTGCTGGCGCTGCGCCGCCGCTTCGTGAGGCTGTGATGGCCGTCGCCCGCCGCAATCCGCTGCTCACGCTGGGCAAATACGCCGCGATCCTGTTCTACCTGAGCTTCGCGCTGTTCCCGCTGTACTGGCTGCTGAAGATCTCCATCACGCCGGACCAGCTGATCTATACCGAGGGGACCGCGCTTTGGCCCACGGACGCGACGCTGGAGAACTTCGGCAAGGTCATCTGGCAGACCGACTTCCTGCGCTTTTTCTGGAACAGCCTGATCGTGTCGCTTGCGGCTGCGGCGATCACCACGGTCATCGCGGCCGGAGCGGGGTATGCCTTCTCGCGCTTCCGGTTCCCCGGGCAGAAGCTGGTCATCGCGCTGATGCTGCTGACGCAGATGTTCCCGCTCTTGATGATCATCGCGCCGATCTACAAGATCGTGGCCATGCTGGGGCTGCTGAACTCTCTTTCCAGTCTGATCCTGGTCTACACCGCCTTCAACATCCCCTTTGCCACCTTCCTGATGCAAAGCTTCTTCGACGGCATCCCGAAGGACCTTGAGGATGCGGCGATGATGGACGGCTGCACCCGGTTCCAGGCGCTGCGCAAGGTGATCCTGCCGCTGACCCTGCCGGGCCTCGGCGCGACGCTGGGCTTCATCTTCACCGCCGCCTGGTCCGAGGTGCTGTTCGCCCTGATGCTGATCCGGTCCGAGGACAGCATGACCTTCCCGGTGGGAATGCTGACCTTCGTGTCCAAATTCTCGGTCGACTGGGGGCAGATGATGGCGGCCGGCGTGCTGGCGCTGATCCCCTCGTGCCTCTTCTTCATCTTCATCCAGCGATACCTCGTCCAGGGCCTGACCTCTGGCGCTGTGAAAGGCTGACGCATGGCCCGTCTAGATCTTGTCGGCATCGAAAAACGCTTCGGCGGCGTCGAGGTGCTGCGCGACGTCAACCTCTCCATCGCGGATGGCGAGTTCATCGTCCTTGTCGGCCCGTCGGGCTGCGGCAAGTCCACGCTCTTGCGGATGATCGCGGGGCTAGAGGACATCTCGGCCGGCGAGTTCCAGATCGACGGCCAGCGCATGAACGAGGTGCCGCCGCGCGACAGGGACATCGCGATGGTGTTCCAATCCTATGCGCTCTACCCGCACATGGACGTGGCGCGGAACATGGGCTTCTCTATGGAGATCCGCGGGGCCGAGGCTTCGGCGCGCGCCTCGCGCGTGGCCGCCGCCGCGCGGACGCTGGGGCTGGACAAGCTGACCGCGCGCCTGCCGCGGGCGCTGTCGGGCGGGCAGCGCCAGCGCGTCGCGATGGGCCGCGCCATCGTGCGCGAGCCGCGGGCGTTCCTCTTCGACGAGCCGCTATCGAACCTGGACGCCGCGCTGCGGGTCGAGATGCGGCTGGAAATCGCCCGCCTGCACCAGCGGCTGAAGGCGACGATGGTCTACGTGACCCACGACCAGGTCGAGGCGCTGACGCTTGCCGACCGGATCGTCGTGCTGAACGGGGGCATCGTGCAGCAGGTCGGCACACCGCTTGACCTGTACCAGACCCCGGCGAACCGCTTCGTGGCGCAGTTCATCGGCTCGCCCACGATGAACATCCTGGGCGTCAGCCGCACCGACAGCGGTGTCCGGCTGGCGAACGGGGCCGAAATCGCACTTCCCGGTCTTTCCGGTCCGGTCGCCGAACTGGGCATAAGGCCCGAGCATCTGGATCTTGCCGACCCGGCCACCGCGCCCCTGACCGGCACGGCGGATGTGGTCGAGCATCTGGGATCGGACACGAACGTCTATGTGCAGGTCGACGGCGTTGGCCCGCTGATGGTGCGCCAGCATGGCCACGTCCCCCTGCGCGCCGGTGACCGCCTGGGCCTGGTGCTGCAGCCCGGCCAGACCCACGCGTTCACCGCTGACGGCCGCACGGTCCGCGCCTGAGCGGCACGATGCGCTGCACGCGCCTGCGGTTCCGGCCCCTCGGTAGGATGCCTGGCCGGACGTCTGGAACCGCTCGACTCCGGGCTTGACGGGCAGTCTTCCCTGGCACAGGGCGCGAATATCGCGCCATCTCACATCTGCGCCGACGGCCGAGACCTTGGAACATGGATGACCGTCCGAAGCACCGCAGCAACGTTTCGGACAGCGCATCGCGCGCCCGTTCCGTCAGCATTATGCCGGGGGAAGCGTGGCGGAGGGAATGGGTCCGATATCCAACCTTCTCCACACTCGGTGACAATTGGAAAAGAGAGGAAGGCGATGCCCTTTAGTCTAGAGGCCGCGCTGCGGTATGGTCGACCTGGATGGGATGGTCTGCCAACGCTTGTGGTCGGCGAGAACGCGAAGCCCTGCTGTATAGGATTGCGACTGTTTCGTCCGTCCTTTGGAGCGCGGATGCCAAGTTTCGTGCCGTCGAGGCTCGATCTTTTCCGACTGCGGCGTCGATATCTGCGGCCGTCGTCGCACGCAACTCTGTTCGGCCAGAGTTGGCCCCTGCTTACCAGAAGGTAGGTCGCCGTTGTCCGGTAGGCTTCGAAGCTAATCCCCTGAAGCAGTTCCTCATCGGTCAGCACCTGGTACTCGCCCGGCGGAAGGGCGTCAGGGTAACCGGCAAGGGTGAATGCGTTCGCGAAGGTCACTGTTGCCGTGCTGGATCGGTTAAGCATGCCCGTCTCCTCTTCACCGGATGTCTGGAGGCCCCTGCCCAAAATCGGGACGCCGCGCAAACCTGCGCGATACAGTGTAGGACGACGCGGACCGGTAAATGCTGATGCGGATCAGTCCCGATTGCGGCAACAAGCGCGCTGCGATTTCCGGAATCTCAGACCTCTCTCCCGTCCAAGACCTGCAGGAAGAACCGCAGGCTCTCTGCCGACGCGTCCGGGCCCAACGGATCGGTGTAACTGCCTTGGGGCGTACCGCCGGACCAGGCATGTCCGGCCCCGTCGATCCGCCAGACTTCGACCGGATGGCCGGCAGCGTTTCGTCCCAACAGTACGTCAAAGCGACGCGACGCGTCGGTCCCGGACCGCTCCGAAGTGCCGGACATCGGGCCCGCAAGACGTCCGGCGTTCACCGGCGCGACCGTCCCATCGGCCGAGCCGTGGAAGATGATGGCCGGAACCCGCAGTGCTTCTGCCGTCCCGGCCGCATCGCCCCGCATCGCCGCAAAGGCAGAGACCACGTCCTGCGCCGAGCCCGGGGCAAGACCGGAGTGCACCGAGGCCGCGGTCACCAGATCGGGGTGCGTATTGGCAATCAGGGCCGCCATCGCTCCGCCTGCCGACAGACCGCTCACGAACAGGCCGACGTCGGCGAGGCCGTGTTCAGACAGGACCGCAGCGCCAAGTCCGGCCAGCAGGGCGGCTTCTCCACCTTCCCGGCGCTGGTCTCCGGGGCGGAACCAGTTCCAGCAAAGCTGCATGTTGTCGCCACGCGTCTGCTCGGGGTAGACGACGAGCAGGCCGTTGTCTTCAGCATGGCGGTTCATCCCGGTTCCGGCGGCAAAGTCCTCGGGCGTCTGGGTGCAGCCGTGCAGCATCATCACGACCCCGCGGAGGGGGCCCTTGCGCCCCGACGGGAGGAACAGCCGATAGTCTCGGGCGCCATGTGGCCCTTCATGTCGGCGGCTCTCGAAGACTGAACCCTCGGGCAGGTCGGGCGAGGGAACAGGACCGCGGAGATTGGCGGCCTGGCCGGGTGTCCGCGCCACGAGGTCCGCGATCACTTGCGAAAGGGGGCGCGACCGGCGGACTGTGGGTCCTGTTGGGCGGTCGGGCTTCTGAGCCGACTGCGGCGGGGTGGCGTCAACTTTTCCGGAAAGAGCCCCTTGGATCAGGCGGGTTGCGTGGGCCGGTTTGCCCGCGCGCACTGCATCAAGGGTCTGGCGCATTGTGGCCATGAAGTCGTCGGTCATCCTGTTTCTGCCTTTCCGGGACGGAGCGAACCGTCGGTGGTTCGGACACATACGTGCCCGAGGGGTCGGCAGCCCGAAGGCTGGACAACCATTGCATGTCGCAAGGAGTTAACCCGCCAAACCCGGTTCGGTGCCCAGATCGGTCAGGATAGGTTCAGATCCCGGGTTAGAACGCCGGACTGTGCAAGCTTCCGCCGGGCACGTTCGGCGCGGCGGATAATTGTGCCAGCGGAACAGCCGCAGATCGTGGAAGCATCCTGGCTTGACAAGCCCTCACCGACGAGAAGAAGCAGCGCGTCGCGTTGGTGGATCGGCAGGGCAGCAAAGCTGTCCCGAAAGCTTGTTCCGGGCCGTGGGGCAACCGAACTTCCCTTGCTTTGCGGGGGCTGCGAAAGCCAAGCATGGCAGGCTTGGCGCAGGATGGTGATGAGCCGGGCCATCAGACCTGGCGGCGGGCCCACCGGTGAAAACTCGGCCCAGGCCGCGCGGAGGGTTGTCTCGACCAGATCATCCGCCCGACCCGGATCCCCCACCAGAAGCTTCGCATAAGCGCGAAGCGAGGGTAGGAGTGTCAGGATTTCGCCAAAAGCGTCCGTCGCATTTGGAGCGATGGAAGATGCGTGGGTCGGCGGTCCGGTTTCGGATACAATCGTGCTGGTGGTCATGATTTCCCCCAAAGGTCAGGCTCGGAATCTGGCGCAACTTGATGCCAACGTTCACAATGCGGCAGGTGCGCAGCCCCTGCGCTGATGCAGATCAGCGGTGAAGGATTGCGCGAAGATTTCTCGTCCCGAACGCGCCAGAAACCCCTTGAGTTCGTGGCGCGAGACAGCAGCTCCAGCCTCGGATGACCGCTGTCAGAAGGAATAGACCAGCGAGACGCCGAGCTTGTTCTCGGTCCTGACCGCGCGCGCGTCGTTGTACTCGGTCAGGTAGCTGACGCGGGTGGCGAACATGTCGGACATTTTCACGTTGAACCCAAGGTCGTTGTTCACCCGCAGCGCGCTGTCCGACTTCAGCACGTCGGTGTCGTTGGTGGCGAAAAGGGTTTCGCTCATCCGCCAGAACAGCCGCGACGAGGCGATGTAGCCCGTCTCGGTGTCCGATGCGCCCGCGCCGTCCTTCAGGTAGCTGACTCCGATCCCCGCCTGGACGCGCCAGCTGAGGTCGGGCGTGTTGATGACACGGTACCCCGGGCCGACGCCGACGAACGCGTCGGTCTTGGACGGCACCCGCCGTTTCGGCCAGCCCGTCGGTCTTCACCCGGCCAAGGGCGAAACCGTAGAAGTTGTCATCGAAGTAGTAGTTCGCGTCATAGATCGCGAAGAGGTCTTCCTTGGTCTTGATCGACCCGGATTCGGCGAAGTCCAGCACCACGCCAAGCGTCTGGACCATCGGGCCATTGGCCATGCGGAGCCGCGCGCCTAGGCTGAATTCGCTGGAATCCGTGGCCCCGGTCTTGCCGGAATAGCCAAGCGAGGCACTGCCGGACAGGCCCTCGCGGTATTCGGGCGATCCATAGCGGAACGCGTCGTTGCCCCGCTCAAGGTCAAGCCGGGCGGAGCGGTCGATGTCATCGATCCGGTCGTCGACCGAGTCGATGCCGGTCAGGACGGTCTGGGCGCTGCCCCCCGTTGCGCCAAGCAGAAGCAGGCTGGCGGCCGTGCCGACGGCGAGGAATGCGTATGTCATGGATGGAACCTTTCAACGGTGCAAACGCCCGGAAGGGCGCTGGCCCATGTCTGACACACAGGACCCCGGCAAAAGCTGCATTGCATCAGTGCGCCAGCCGGTTTCACCGGTCCCGCCCACATCCTATCTGCGCCTGACCGAGTTCCCGCCGTCGATGATCCGGGTGATCAGCGTCGCCACAGCCTTATGCGTGTCGGGATCGCCCCCCTCGGGGGCGGGGAAATGGGCATTCGCTGCATCCTTCAGGATTCCCATGATTTCGCCCTCGGGCAGGACGTTGCAGTCGTTCAGGGCCAGAAGCAGCGACTCGCATATGGAGAGGGCGGCAATTCCGGCGACGTCGGGCAGTTCGGCCATGGCTTTCGACTTTCTTGTTGAATTCTGTCATGCTGCCTGCATCGCGCTGCCAGCAGCTTCGCTTTGTGTGATCCTTGCAGGAAATCCCGTGACCAGACTGATCTGGATCAGCAAGCAACCGCATCTTCTGCAGAAGAAGGATGAATTGACGACCGCCACGGGCCATTCGCAACGAGGTGACCTTTGACTGCAGCCAAGACACATGCCCCCATCCAGGACAGTCCGATGGCGCGCAAGCTGGCGGCATTCGTCAGATTGTCGGAAGTGGATCTGGTGGTCATGTCCGATCTCTATCGCCGACGCCGCCGCTTTTCCGTCGGTGTCGACATGATCCACCAGGGCCAAACGGATCAAAGCGCCTTCGTGCTCGCGTCCGGTTGGGCCAGTTCGTACAAGATCCTGCCCAGTGGCAGCCGTCAGATCGTGAACATCCAAATCCCGGGCGATTTCCTGGGACTGCGGTCGGTGCTGTTCCGGACGGCCGATCACAACGTCGAGCCGATCACCGTGGTCCACGCCTCCGAGGTCAGACAGCGCGACCTTTTGAGCGCCTTTTCCCAGACACCCCGCCTGGCGACAGCGGTGCTCTGGGCCGCGTCAAGGGACGAGGCGATGGTGGTCGAACACCTGGTCGACGTGGGACGCCGGACCGCGACCGAACGGATGGCGCATTTCCTGCTGGAGCTTGG
This sequence comes from Paracoccaceae bacterium, assembly GCA_027489355.1. Lineage (GTDB taxonomy): Bacteria > Pseudomonadota > Alphaproteobacteria > Rhodobacterales > Rhodobacteraceae > Tabrizicola. The sequence continues at coordinate 119,552 of JAIXZY010000078.1, forward strand.
GGCTCGGCTGAGGCTTGTGGGCCTTGGCACGCGGGAGGGCTATCTCTGCCCGCTGTCGCAGTATCTTCTGGCCGATACCCTGGGACTGAGTGCGGTGCATGTGAACCGCGTGCTGCGGGAATTGCGCGAAGCGGGGATGGTGACTTTTCAGAAAGGCCGGGTCGTGTTCGACGACTACAACGCGCTGGTCGAACACGCGAGTTTCGACCGCGCCTATCTGGACCACGACGGACCTCTCTTGCATTAGATCTGACATCGTCACTCCAGCGCGGCGACTGCGGCAGACAGCGAACGAAGGCAGTCTGCATCCCGGTGTTCCGTCACCGCCTTTTCAGCGTCGCCCAAGTGCAGCCGGGCGGCGTCCTTCCTGAGGCCGGCCGGCGCCCGGTCGCAGAGGTCCCGGACGGTTTGCATTTCCTGTGCAACAGAGACGAACGCGCTGAACGATGACATGTGATCCTCGAAGACTGGGAAAGGTGGGGTGGCGGGGGTGCATTGCACGGGCCGCCGCCTTCCCGATTGATCACCCTTATGCACGAGCTCTCGTGAACCCGCGCTGATCTGCGTCAGTGGTTTCAAGAGTCGTACTAACTTCGATCAGCATCCATTTCGGCATCAGGCGGCAGGCTGTTCTGCAACCGCCCATTTCCGCATTGGACGATCCCCTCGCCAGTGCGGAAATCCACCCGTCCGGTGCAAGTCGGGCGGGTGGTCCTTACCCCCGCGATACCGCATCGGCGGTGAAGTTTCCCGGCGGTAACTAACGTGGGTCAGCATGTCAGTCATGAATTCAAGGATGATGGAACAAAATTGCCGCTCCGGAGTTGATAAACCGGGCCAGGCTTCCCCTCCGACGCTCACCTTTGAAACCTGAAATTCGCACAGCGGAGACTGACTTGCCCGATACATCGATCAGAACCGTCATTATCCCGGCTGCCGGTAAGGGCACCCGTCTGCTTCCTGCGACCAAGGTGACGGCCAAGGAGCTTCTGCCGGTCTACGACCGCGTCGTGCTCGACTTCGCCATCGAAGAGGCCATCGGCATCGGTGCCGAGCGCATCGTCGTGGTCATCAACACCGAGAAGGTGGCGATCCAGGCCTATCTGAGCGGCCATCCCGGCACCGTGACGGGTGGGCTGGGCAAGGACCAGTCCAGAACCCCCGGCCCGGAGATGATCTTCGTCTTCCAGGACCAGCCGCTCGGCTTGGGACACGCGGTCCTCTGCTGCAAGGAGGTCACCTTGCCAGGCCCCTTCGCCGTCCTTCTGCCAGACGACATCATCCTTCGCGCCAATTGCCTTGCGGAAATGGCCGCGCATTACAGCGGCGGCCACATGGTTGCGGCGATGCAGGTCAAGCCCGAGGAAGCGTCGCAGTATGGCATCTTCCGGCTTGCCGGCCTGCCCAGGGACAATTGTTTCCCGGTGGCGGGGATGGTGGAGAAACCCGCCCAAGGCGAGGCACCGTCCTCGATCGCGGCGGTCGGGCGTTACATCTTGGATCCGGTGATCTTCGATGCGCTTGGCCGCATCACGCCCGGCAAGGGCGGCGAGTTGCAGCTGACCGATGCCATCGCCCTTTCGGGTGCCTCGACGCCGGTCGTCGCATTTAAGTTCAGTGGAATCCGGCATGACTGCGGCAACCATGACGGGCTGCTTGGCGCGTCGGTGGCGTGGCAGAAGCTGGGCCGGCGGGATTTGGCCTCAGGGCCGCTGAAGGTACCGCAATCCCTTCCCAAGGGCGCTGGCGTTCGTGCTATGCTGCGCAAGGTGAAGGTGCCGGACCCGGTCGCGAGGGCGACCCTGTCGGCGATGCCGGTGGATACTCAATGAATTGATGCGGATGTTGCAGGGCCCGATCGGGCCTTGCCGTGATCTTTTCAGGCAGCCTTTGTACGTCGATGACCGACGTTTCCGACCCGATGACACCTCTCGAGTTCGGACCGTCGCAGTTCTGGGCACTGCCATGACCGGAAAGGAAGACAGCATGGAATGGAAACTGATCGAGACGAAGTGGGAGGCAATGACCCGCCGGATCCAGGCGGATTACCCCATCGACCGGATGAAGGCCCTTGCCGCGTCCCGAGGGGACGGCGCCCCACGCGACGCGCTTTCTGCGTCACTTGCTGACAGCGTGACTGCTTCCACCCAGCGCCCTGAGTTCAAGTCCTCGTCCAAGTGAGGGGTTTGACAAAGCGCCTTGAAGGGCGGAAGCCGTTTTTCGGTGCGCGGTCGGGTCACGGGATCTGGCAAGACAGCGCGCCGATCCGCGCCGATCTATTCGGCACCGAGCGACTGGAGCACCACGCCCAGAGCCTTGCGGAGGCGCAGCCCGTTTCCACCGGTCAGCCGTTGCGCGTGCAGCCGCTGGGCGCGCGGGTCCGAGAAAACGCCGATATCCTTCTGGCCGCTTATCGCACCTGCGCACAGGCGGTCCAGGCAGGGCAGGTGATCTCGCCCGCTGCGGAATGGCTTCTGGACAATTTCCACCTCGTCGAGCAGCAACTGCGCCAGATCCAGGACGATCTGCCTCCGGGCTATTACCGGCAACTTCCCAAGCTGTCCGAGGGGCCCTTCGCGGGCTATCCCAGAGTCTTCGGCCTGACCTGGGCCTATGTGGCCCATACCGACAGCCTGATGTCCGGGCCGATCCTCGCCCGTTTCGTGCAGGCCTACCAGCAGGTCCAGCCGCTGATGATCGGCGAGCTTTGGGCCGTCGCAATCACGCTACGGATTGTCCTGGTCGAGAACATGCGCCGCCTGGCGGTGCAGATCGTCGATGGCCACGCGCTGCGGCAAGCGGCGGATGCCATCGTCGACGAAGTGCTGGCCGCGCCGAAGATGCCGGGAGAAACCGCGCTGTCGGTCATGCAGCGCGTCGTCGCGCCCTACGAGACCGCCCCGCTGCCGGACATCGTCGCAAGCCAGATCGCCAAGCGGCTAAGGGGCCTTGATCCACTGCACACTCCGCTTCTGGGTTGGCTCGAGGCGCGGCTTTTACGGCAGGGCACGACGCTGGACGAGGTTGTCGCCAGCACCCAGACCCGGCTTGGCGCGTCGAACGTCACGATGCGCAACATCGTCACCTCGATGCGGCTCGCCTCCGAGATGGACTGGGCCGATTTCTTCGAGGAGGTGAGTCTGGTCGAGGCCCGCCTGCGCAGCCATCCGACCTATCCCGCGATGGATTTCGCGACCCGGAACCGCTACCGGACCGAGGTCGAGATCCTGGCGCAGCACGCCCCCTTGACCGAGGGCGAGGTGACCGACGCCGCGCTTGCCTTGGCGGAGGGATGCGACACCCCGTACCGGCGCGACCCGGGGTATTGGCTGATCGGCGACGGGCGGGCAGAACTCGAAAGCGCGATCGGCTTTCGCCCGCCGGCCCGCCTGATCCTGGTCCGCGGGATCGGACAGATCGGATTGGGCGGCTATGTCGCGGCCCTTCTGGCAATGGCGGCTGCCATCCTGACCCTTGGGCTTGCGCTGATGGCAGCGGCGGGGGCTGGCGCTTTCGCGCTGCTGATCCTGGGCCTTCTTGGCGCCGGGCCAGCGGCCGAGTTGGCCACGGCCATCGTCAATCTGGTGATCACCCGTGCGGTCCCACCCAAGCCCCTGCCGGGCCTCGATCTGACCCGCAGCATCCCGCCCGATCTGCGCACGCTTGTCGCGGTGCCCGTCCTTCTTCGCGACGCCGCCGACATCGCCGAGGAAATCGAACGGCTGGAGGTGCATCACCTGTCCAGCACCGGCGGCGCCGTGCATTACGCGCTGTTGTCCGACGGCCCGGATTCGGCCAGCGAGACCGACCTGCAGGATGCCCGGCTGATCGCCGAAGCCTCTGCCGCCGTCGCCCGGCTGAACGAGCGCTATCCGGGCGAGGATGGCGTCCGCTTCCACTTCCTGCACCGCCGTCGCCAGCGGAACCCGGCCGAGGGCGTCTGGATGGGGTGGGAACGCAAGCGGGGCAAGCTGGCCGAGTTGAACCGCCTTTTGCGCGGGGCGACCGACACGAGCTATGCCGTCATAAGCAGCCCGCTTCCGCCCGACATCCGCTATGTCATCACGCTGGACGCCGACACGCGGTTGTTGCGCGGGACCGTGGCGCAGATGGTCGGCAAGATCGCCCATCCCCTGAACCGCGCCCGTTTCGATGCCGCCAGCCAGCGCGTCACTGGCGGCTACGGCATCCTGCAGCCCCGCGTCAGCCCCTCGCTGCCCGCCAGGCAGGACAGGTCGGTCTACCAGAGCCTCTTCTCCAGCCCCGGGGGCATCGAGCCCTATGCCGCCGCCGCCTCGGACGTCTATCAGGACCTGTTCGGCGAGGGGACCTTCACGGGCAAGGGCATCTACGATGTCGACGCCTTCGAGGCCGCGCTGGACGGTCGGGTGCCGGAGAATGCGCTTCTGAGCCACGACCTTTTCGAGGGCACCTTTGCCCGCGCGGGCCTTGCATCGGACATCGAGGTGGTCGAGGACTACCCCGCCCGCTACGACGTCGACATCCGCCGTCAACACCGCTGGACGCGCGGCGACTGGCAGCTTCTGCCCTGGGTTTTCGGACACAGGCGCAAGGACAACGGCGGACTTCCCGCGCTGGGGCGCTGGAAGATGGTCGACAACCTGCGCCGGTCGCTTTTGGCGCCGATTGCGATCCTGTCGCTGTTCGCGGGCTGGCTTCTGCCCTGGCCGCAGGCCCTGACGTGGACGGTCCTGACCCTGGTCATGCTGGCCCTGCCCCGCCTTCTTTCCCTGCCCTTCGGCCTGTTCCCCGCCCGTGCGGGGGTGAGCCTGGGCAGCCATTTCGCGGCGCTTCGGTCGGATGCGTTGACCGCACTGGGCCAGATTGCCGCCAGCCTGATGCTGCTGGCGGATACGGCGGCAACGATGCTGGACGCCATCGTCCGGACCGGCTGGAGGCTGGGCGTCTCGCGCCGCCACTTGCTGGAGTGGATGACCGCGGCACAGGCCGGCAGCAGCGCGCGCCCGAGTGTATTCCGCCAATACTGGTCCATGCTGCCGGGACTGGCACTTGGACTTGCCGTCACGGGCGCTGCCTGGCTTCTCAATCCGGCGGTCCGGCCGTTGCCCCTTGTGTTCGGTCTTCTGTGGCTGGCCGCTCCGGCCGTTGCCCGGGCGATCAGCCAACCCAGAGCCCGCGTGGCGGCAAGGGAATTGACCCCCACCCAGGCGCAGGAATTGCGGCTGACCGGGCGGCGCACCTGGCGTTATTTCGAGACCTTCGTCACGCCAGAGGAAAACTTCCTGCCCCCCGACAACTTCCAGGAAACCCCGCGCCCGGCCATCGCAAGCCGAACCTCGCCCACCAACATCGGGCTTTACCTTCTGTCCACCGTGGCAGCGCATGACATGGGCTGGATCGGAAAGGGCGCGGCGCTGCAGCGGCTGCATCGGACGCTGCAGACCATCCAGAGCATGCCGCGCTTCCGCGGCCACCTTTACAACTGGCACGACACCCGCGACCTGAGGGTGCTGGAACCGGCCTATGTCTCTTCGGTCGACAGCGGCAACCTTGCCGGGCACCTGATCGCCGTGGCGCAAGCCTGCCGCGCCTGGGCGTCCGATCCGGCGCCGGATGACCGGGTCGTGCGGCAGGCGATGGGCGACTGCGCCGTTCTGGCGCGGCGGTCGCTGGGGTCGCATGCCGAGGATCTTGACCTGATCCGGGCGCTGACCGAGGTGGCCACGGCCGCAGCGGACCCTGCGACACCACTTGGCTCGCTCAGCGCGCCGATGGAGGCGGCGCTGGCCCTGACCGGCGATGCGCTGTCCGAGGCCAAGGTCTGGACGCTGGCCATGCAGACCGCCCTGGCCGACCACCTGCAGGACCTGGCCAGCCCGCCCGACGCGACCCTTCTGCATGAGGTCGAGTCGCTCTGCCGCATCCTGGCGCTGGAAATGGATTTCCGCTTCCTCCTCGACCCGGACAAGAAGCTTCTCTCCATCGGCTTTTCGGTCGCGACCAACCGGCTGGACACCAACTGCTACGACCTCCTCGCCTCGGAAGCGCGGCTGGCCAGCCTTTTCGCCATTGCGAAGGGCGACGTCGATACCCGGCACTGGTTCCGCCTGGGCCGACCGGCCACGCCCATCGGGACGGGCTCGGCCTTGATCTCGTGGTCGGGCAGCATGTTCGAATACCTAATGCCATCGCTAATCATGCGCGCGCCCGAGGGATCGGTGCTTGAACAGACCACGCGGCTGGTGGTTGCGCGCCAGCGGGCCTATGCCGCCACGCTGGGGATCCCCTGGGGGATCTCGGAATCCTCCTACAACGCCCGCGACTTGGAGATGACTTACCAGTATTCCAACTTCGGAGTGCCGGGTCTGGGTCTGAAGCGTGGCCTCAGCGAAAACCGGGTGATCGCGCCCTATGCGACGGGGCTTGCGGCGATGGTCGACCCGGTGGCGGCCGTCGAGAACTACACGCAGCTGGCTCGCATCGGGGCCGAGGGGCGGTTCGGCTTCTACGAGGCGGTGGATTTCACGCCGTCGCGCCTGCCGTCGAACGAGGACCACGCCATCGTCCGCAGCTTCATGGCGCACCACCAGGGCATGACGATCACCGCCATCGCGAACACGTTGCAGAACGGCCGCCTCCGCGACCGCTTCCATGCCGAGCCGATGATCCAGGGGGCCGAGCTTCTGCTGCAGGAACGCATCCCCCGTGACGTTGCCAGCGCGCCGCCCCGCGCGACCGAGGTCCTTGTCGCCCCCGGGGAACAGCTGGACGCCCCCGCCGTGCGGCGGTTCGAAAGCCCTTTGGCCGAGCCTCCGACCGCGCATCTGCTGTCGAACGGCAATTACGGCGTGATGCTGACGCCCACCGGCGAAGGCTTCAGCCGGTGGCGCGATATGGCCGTTACCCGCTGGCGGGACGAGGCCGCGCAGGCCGCCCTCGGCGCCTTCGTCTTCCTGCGCGACCGCGAAACGGGGGCGGTCTGGTCCTCGGGCGTGCAGCCCACCCGGGCGGGCGCGGAGCATCACCGCGCGGTCTTCTGCGAACACCACGCCGCCTTCACCCATCAGGGTCCGCGCCTGACCACCACGACCGAGATCGTCCTCTCGGCCGAGGACGACGCCGAGGCCCGCCGCGTCACCCTGACGAACAGCGGTCGCCGCGCGCGTGAGATCGACGTCACCTCCTACGCCGAACTTGTGCTGGCCCCGCCATCCTCGGACCTCGCCCACCCGGCCTTCTCGAAGATGTTCGTCGTCACCGACTACCTGCCGGAACTGGGGGTCATTATCGCCACCCGCCGCCGCCGTTCCCCGCACGACCCCGAGGTCTGGGCGGCCCATATCGCCGTTGTGGAAGGCGAGGACGCTGCGCCCATCCAGATCGAGACCGATCGCGCGCGTTTCATCGGCCGGGGGCGCAACATCGCAACGGCAGCCGCCATGCACGAGCCGTTGTCCGGGAGCACCGGCACTGTCCTTGACCCGATCTTCTCGATCCGCCGCAGCGTCCGGGTCCCGGCGGGCGGCACGACGCGGGTGACCTTCTGGACGATGGTCGCCGACACTCCGGATGCGCTCCTCGACCTCGTCGACCGCCACCGCGACGCCTCGGCCTTCGCCCGTGCGGCGACGCTGGCCTGGACCCAGGCGCAGGTGCAGTTGCGCCACCTGGGGATCACCCACGCCGATGCCGCCGACTTCCAGACGCTGGGCGGCATGGTGATGCGGAACGACACCAGGCTCCGCGCCTCACCGTCCCAGATCATCGCTGGGGCGGCCCCGCAATCCGCGCTCTGGGCACTGGGAATTTCCGGCGACCTGCCCATCGTCCTGGTGCAGATCGATGATGCCGAGGACATTGCCGTCCTGCACCAGGCGATCAGCGCGCATGAATACTGGCAGATGCGCCAGCAGCCGGTCGATCTTGTTGTACTGAACGACCGGATGTCCTCTTACGTTCAGGATCTGCAGATCGCCATCGAGGGCGCGGTCCGCTCCGCCCGGTCACGCCCCCGGGCCCCTGGGATCCATGCCCCGGCCAAGGGCACGATCCACGCAGTGCGCTCGGACCTTCTGCACGCCGGAGCATGCGCGCAGCTCTTCTCCATCGCCCGCGTCATCCTGGTGGCCAGCCGGGGTGACATTGGACAGCAGCTTGCGCGGCTGTCGTCCCTGCCGGTGGCCCAACCCCTCGCCCTGCCTGCCCCCGAGCCGTCGCTGCCTCTACCCAATCCGGACCTTCCCACGCTCGAATTCTTCAACGGCACCGGCGGTTTCGACCGCGACGGGCGCGAATACGTGACCATCCTTCAGGACGGCAGGACCACACCCGCCCCCTGGATCAACGTCATCGCCAATCCCACTTTCGGCTTCCAGGTGTCAGCCGAAGGCAGCGGCCATGTCTGGGCCGAGAACAGCCGCGAGAACCAGCTGACCCCCTGGTCCAACGACCCCGTCACCGACCGCGCGGGCGAGGCGATCTACCTGCAGGACGTCGACACCGGCCAGCTCTGGACACCCACCGCCTTGCCCGTCCGCGGCCCCGGCACCTACATCGCCCGGCACGGCTTCGGCTATTCCCGCTTCCAGCACCAAGCCCACGGCATCGCCGCCGACATGGTGCAGTTCGTGCCCCTCGACGCCACCGCCAAGATCAGCCGCCTCACCTTATGCAACACCGGCACGACCACGCGGACCCTTGCACTCACCGCTTATGCAGAGTGGGTGCTTGGCACGTCGCGCGGTGCCACTGCCCCCTACATCATTACCCGCACCGATCCCGAGACGGGGGCCATCCTTGCACAGAACACGTTCAGCACCGCGTTTCCCGGCCGCGTTGCCTTTGCCGATTTCGGAGACGTCAGCAGCTTCACCGCCGACCGGGCCGAGTTCATCGGATCCGGGGGCACCTTGGCCTCTCCGGCAGGCCTGCGCACCAAAACGCTCTCCGGCAAGACCGGACCCGCCCTTGACCCCTGCGCCGCCCTTCAGCGCCGCGTGACCCTGCGTCCTGGAGAAAGCGCCACGCTCAGCTTCCTGATCGGCCAGACCGACAGCGACACCGCCGCCAGCGCCCTGATCCAGCGCCTGCGGTCCGAGGATCCCCACATCCTGCTGGCCAAGGTCGAAGACCACTGGTCGACCCTCCTCGGCAGCGTGCAGGTCAAGACCCCGGACCGGGCGATGGACATCCTGCTGAACGGCTGGCTCATGTACCAGACGCTCGCCTGCCGCATCTGGGCGCGGGCCGGGTTCTACCAGGCGAGCGGGGCTTATGGCTTCCGCGATCAGTTGCAGGACGGCATGGCACTGACCTTCGCCCGGCCCGAGATGACCCGCGCCCACCTCCTCCGCGCTGCCGCGCGGCAGTTCCCGGAAGGCGACGTCCAGCACTGGTGGCTGCCGCATTCCGGCCAGGGTGTGCGCACGCGAATCTCGGACGACAGGGTCTGGCTTGGCTACGGCGTCGCGCGCTATGTCGCAGTTTCGGGCGACGCCTCGATCCTGGACGAGGAGGTTCCCTTCCTGCAAGGCCCGCCCGTGCCTGCCGGGGCGCATGACGACTTCTTCCAGCCGCAGGTTTCCGAAGAAACAGCCCCCGTCTTCGAACACTGCGCCCGTGGCCTTGACCAGGCCATCGAGCTGACCGGCGACAACGGGATGCCGCTGATCGGCACCGGCGACTGGAACGACGGGATGAACCGGGTCGGCGAAGGCGGGCGCGGAACCAGCGTCTGGCTCGGCTGGCTTCTGATCGCCACCATCGACCTGATGGCCCCCTTGGCCGACACCCGCGACCCGGCCCGGGCCACCCGCTGGCGGGCGCACCGGGCCAAGGTCCTGCAGGCCATCGAGACTCAAGGCTGGGACGGCGCATGGTACCGGCGCGGCACCTTCGATGACGGGACGATCCTCGGCTCGGGCTCCTCCGAGGAATGCCGCATCGACAGCATCGCGCAGTCCTGGGCCGTTCTGTCGGGTGCCGCCGACCCCGACCGCGCGCGGCAGGCGATGGCCTCGATGACCGAACACCTCGTCCGTCCCGACCCCGGCCTTGCGCTTCTGTTCGCCCCGCCCTTCGATCGTACGCCTTTGGACCCCGGATACATCAAGGGTTACCCGCCCGGCCTGCGCGAGAACGGTGGCCAGTACAGCCACGCGGCCATGTGGGCGGGGCTGGCGCAGGCCAGGCTTGGCAATGGCGACGCGGCGCTTGATCTCTTCGCGCTCCTCAATCCGATCAACCACGCCCTGACCGCCGAGGATGCTGACCGCTACAAGGTCGAGCCCTACGTCGTCGCGGCGGATGTCTACTCCACGCCTCCGCACGAAGGTCGCGGCGGCTGGACCTGGTACACCGGGTCTGCCGGCTGGATGTACCGCGCCGGAATCGAGGGTATCCTCGGCATCACGCGCAACAGCGACCGCCTTTGCATCAATCCCTGCCTGCCGTCGGGTTGGAGGGAAATCCGGGTGACGATCACCCTGGGAGATGCTCGCTATTCCGTCTCCATGATAAATGAGGATGGTCCCAGCTACGGGATAGAATCAGCAAGTCTGGATGGATTGCACATGCAGGTTCGGTCAACTGGTTTCGAAGTGCCGCTGCAAGGTGGCGATCACAACATCGTCGTCCGACTGTCGGCTGGGGGACGCAGAGCAGGAGATTGATCCTAATCACATTTGATCGGTTCAACTTTCAGACGCCACCGCATTCAGAATCTTCCGCACATTCCCCATTCCTGCCGCTCAGCGTCCTGATTGCTAGCGCCGTGAACTCCCCGGCTATCGACAGTCATGGCGTGTGACCCGCCGTGCGATCAATCGCCAACACTGGCGTCAGATCGGCCGCAAAGGCTGCCGCGTCGTCACTTCGCCCGCCTTACCCACCGTCCAGCGCCTCCTTCCGTCCTGAAATCGCGTGGGGCCAGACGCCTGGATCAATCTGTTCCTGCCGAGAAGCAGACGCCAAGTTTTCAGGATCACGCCGTGCGCCCGGAAACAGAAGCAAGTCCGGCCTGACATCAATTTGATCGCCGGGCAGGCCGGCCTACCTTGGGCTACGGGGGGACGTTTCATGAAAAGAGGGCTTGATCTACTCGACACAGAGGTCTTTGCGCGCGCGGCATCCATCTTCTCCATGAAGCGCTCAGTGCTCGCTCCGGAAGCGGTTGAGGCGTTGGCAGGCGACATTGTCCGCCGGCTTGCGCAGTCGGCTGCACGTGTCCCGGATTTCGATACACCGCCACTCAGTGACGAGGAAATGGCCGCGTTCTGCGACACCCTCATCCAGCCAGACCCAGGTGAAGCCTTGCGCTTTATCCAGGACCGACGCTTGGAAGGCATGACACGCACGGGCGTGTATCTTGGGTACATTTCAGGTGGAGCCCGCTGCCTTGGGGAAAGATGGGAGAGGGACGAGCTTTCGTTCCTTCAGGTCACCTGTGGAACCGGCCATCTCTACGCGCTGATGAGAGCTTTGAGGTCAGAGATTCCGGTTGCACGTCGAAAGTTCGGCAGTCTTCGGGTGGCTCTCTTTGCCACCGTGCCGCGTGAAGACCACGGCATAGGCATCACGGTGGCCGCCGATCTGTTCCGACAGGAAGGTTGGGAGATAGACCTTGAAACCGGAACGGACCACGAAGGTCTGATCACTCATATCGAACACACCCAGCCACACATCATCGGGCTTTCTCTCAGCACTGAGCAACGGCTGGATGCATTGGTCCGATTGGTCGTTGCGATCCGTCTCGTGTTGCCTGACGCAATCATCGGCGTCGCATCCTCGAGCAGCGTGGATGCGAAACGGCTGCGCGCTCTGGTGGATATCGACCTTGTGTTCTCGGACGCATCGTCAGCCTTCCGAGAGCTTGATCGCCTAATTCGCCTTCGCACCGACCAATTGAACGGCTAGTCGCAGTCACAAGCGCAATCGTCGAAGATTGCGCCACCATGGGGAGACTTGGTCGTGGTTGCCGAGAGGCCGCAGCCCGCCCATGAGACTCGTGACCGCCAGCCTCAAAAGGATTTAGTGTTTCAGAACTACCACTTGTCTTGCGTAAGGACACTCATCGCAAGTCGGCGCACGTTCCCCACGCTCCAACGACCGCCCCGCCGTGTTTTGATCCCGCGTGACGTCAGCTCCGCAGCAATCGCCCGCAGCGAGGTATGCCCCGCTGCCCGGATGTCGGCGAGAACCGGGGCAAGGTCCGACGCAAAGGCTGCAGCATTCGCCGACACCGCCGCTCTCAACGCCGCACCACCCTTACCGGCGCGCCGGAGGCTCTCTGCCCCATTCGGGTTCCCCAACTTTACCCCGCGCGCCTTCGCGACCGCCAGCGCCTCCTTCGTCCTCCGCGAGATCGCCTCACGCTCGGCCTGAGCGACCAGCGCCATGATGCCAACGGTCAGGTCATTTGCCTCCGGCATGTCCACGGCCACGAACCGCACCCCATTGTCGCGCAGCGCGAGGAGGAACGCCGCGTTCCTGCTCAGCCGGTCCAGCTTGGCGATCACCAGCGTCGCCCCCGTGACCTTCGCCAGGTGCAGCGCCTTGGCAAGTTCCGGCCGGTCGGCCTTGCGCCCGCTCTCGACCTCGATGAACCGCGCCAGAACCTCGGCGCCACGTGAGACTGCAAAGTCCTCAATCACCTTGCGCTGAGCTTCCAGGCCCAGTCCGCTTGCCCCCTGTCGGGCCGTCGAGACCCGCTCGTAGGCCACCAGCCGCTGTCCTGCCGCCATCTCTGTCCCCTGTACACACCTGCCTAACGTTCGTTGCGCAGTTGTGTACGCCAGAAGCGTCCCGTCTCGTAGCCAATTAGTTGATTTCGCTGGTGCAATCAGAGATTGGTGTTCAGGAGGTTGCGCCGGACCGGCTCCCGGTCGGGATCATGCGGAACCTTGGGCCCCGAGCCGTCCATCGGTTGCTCATAGATGACACCGTCCTCGCCTTTCCAGACAAAGACCATCTCGACCCGTTCAACCCGGTCCTCGGCCTTCATTGCGTCCGCATGGGCCACGATCCGCGACCGGGAAGCTGGCGTCAGTCCGATCTCCGCCATGTAGCGCCCCATCAGTTCCATCTGCCGGTTGGCGATGTTGAGCCAGGGTGACTGCTGCACATAGCCCGAGGGTGTCTTGAAGAGGAGCGGCGCTTCCTTCAGCTTCTGCTCGGCCTCGACCCAGCGCCCATAGGCCTGGCAATAGGCCGCGAGCACCGCGCGGTCGACAATGGTGATGACGCCCATCGTAGCCAGCGTGTCCACGAGGCGGTACCACTCCGCCCTTGCTTCCTCGCCAAGATGCTCCGGACAATCCGGCACACCTTCCGGCGGGATCGGCTCGGCCCGGTTCCACGCCTTCTTGCCGCGATTGCCCTCCATCCGGCGCCAGGCGGTGGGTTTGCGGGGCGGTCCGCTCATGGCAACTGATCCCTCAGCATGTTGAACACTCGCCGTACCGTGTAGCCGCGCAGGATCGAGACCGCTGTGAAGACCGAGGCCACGACCATGTTCTCGGTGAAGGCGAAGTCATGGCCCATTGCGGGAAAAAGCGCACGCTGCACCGCGACCGACAGGATGAAGCCCATCACAGTGCTGGTCAGCGTCTCGAAGAGGGATGCGCCACGTGATTGACCGACCGTCATGTTGACATCTCCTGCGGCCGCGCCGCCCTG
>JAIXZY010000022.1 GCA_027489355.1 Paracoccaceae bacterium
AATTTTACAATCCTAAGACCTTCATCATTCACGCGGCATGGCTGCGTCAGGCTTTCGCCCATTGCGCAAGATTCCCCACTGCTGCCTCCCGTAGGAGTTTGGGCCGTGTCTCAGTCCCAATGTGGCTGGTCATCCTCTCAGACCAGCTACTGATCGTCGCCTTGGTGAGCCTTTACCTCACCAACAAGCTAATCAGACGCGGGCCGCTCCAATGGCGATAAATCTTTCCCCCGAAGGGCACATACGGTATTAGCTCAAGTTTCCCTGAGTTATTCCGTACCAAAGGGCACGTTCCCACGTGTTACTCACCCGTCCGCCACTAACTCCGAAGAGTTCGTTCGACTTGCATGTGTTAGGCCTGCCGCCAGCGTTCGCTCTGAGCCAGGATCAAACTCTCAGGTTGAGTTGACTTCTGACCTAAGCATGACGGTCCGAAGACCGTCTGGCATTAGTTCTACGTATTCTTGACGAGATCCCACGTTCGCCGATCCGAAGATCGGCTACATGGTATGTCTTTTCAAAAAGACCGCAGTTGTCAGTGTCGAGACGGTTCCGAAGAACCATCGCTAGGACACCGCCGCCTGCGTTTCTCTTTCCAGATCAACGATTTCAAAGACCGTGCCGGAAGATTTCCGACCCACCGTACAATGCCCGGCGGCGGCGAGAGGCGGCGATTTAGTCGCCCCGGATTTTCGTGTCAAGCGTTCAGTTCCGAAGAGCCGAACTCTTTTGCCCTGCTCGACCGGCGGGCGAACCCGGGGGTCAGTGGGAGCGGCGTCTCTAAGGAGGGCCGGTCCGGGCGTCAACCGAAACTTCAGATTTTGCGGTTCAGCTTCACCGTGGCGAAACAGGACCGCAAAAGGTCTCGGCGGGGGCAGTTACCCAACCCCGCAGGGACGATCTGACGATTCGATCGAAGGCGCGGAAACTAGTCGAAACCTGCGGAGGTGGCAAGCGCATAATCGGCGCTGCGTCGCTTCGCGTCCGGCCCGTCTCCGAGCGAGGCGCGGATATAGGCGGCGGCTCGGGCCGCTGCAAGCCGATTCCGCGCTGGTCGCGGACTTTCTCCGGAAGAGCCGTCGCCGATCAGCCGGCGGCTATATAGGTGCGCAGACTTTCGGCTTCTCGCGTCGCTTCATCGATCTGGCATTTCACCACGTCACCGATCGAGATCACGCCGGTCAGCCGCCCCTCGGCCAGGACAGGCAGGTGGCGGATTCGTCGATCCGTCATCCGTGCCATCAACTCGGCGACCGTGTCGGCCGGGCCGGCGAAGACGACATCTCCGCTCATATGCGCCGACACGGGCTGCGAAAGGGTGTCGCCGCCCCCTCGGGCGATGGCCCTCACGACATCACGTTCGGAGATGACGCCGACGACTTGGTCGCCCGCGCACACGATCAGCGCGCCCACCCGATGCGCGTCGAGTTCGGCGCAGACCTCGGCCAAGGTCAACTCGGGCGCGATCGAAAAGACGTCGCCGCCCTTTTGTTTCAGAATCTCGGCAACGAGCATGTGAAGTCTCCCTTCAGGTCATGGCCGTGGGCCAGCGCCCGGCCGCGGTCGGGAGCCGCTCAGATAAGATTGTCGCTCAGACGCGTCTGCGGCGCAATGCGGGGCGGAAACAGCCTGCCGATCGGTCCGATGGCGAGAATGCCGACGAGGAAGCCGGCAGCGTGCGCCTCCCACGCTATGCGCGCGCCCAGACCTGCGGCGGACAGACCGATGACTCCGACCACCAGGTTCAAACCCATCCACACCGCCGCCATAGACAGGACGCGCCGGTCCAGCAGTCGCAGCACCTGCCCTCGGCCCATCAGCCGGGTGGACGCGCCGATCAGGCCGAACACGGCACCCGACGCCCCGACCACGGGGTCCGCGCCGGAGGGATTCAGCAGGACATAGCCCAGAGCCGACAGCGCGCCGCACGCCATATAGAAGGCAAGGTAGACGGCCGCGCCGCCCGTGCCGCGCATCAACCGCGCCACCGGCGTGCCGAAAGCCAGGGCGCCGACCGCATTCATGCCGGCATGGGTCCAGTCGGCATGGAGGAACATCGATGTAAACAGGCCGGTCCACTGCCCGTCCATCACCGCCCGTGGAAAAAGGGCAAGGCCGAAGCCCTGATCATGCAGGCGCTGCTGCAGGAAGAACAGGGCCGGTATGGACAACGCCACCAGCACAGCGATTCCCGGCGCCCGAAAGGCCGGCTCGCGACTGGCCCGGGCTGGGAGCGGGTCTTCGGTCATCGATTCCTCAAACACGCGGCCGGTCGATCCGGATTCGCCATCAAGCCGTTATTAATGTCCGCATCCCATTTTGGCACGTGAGTTGCTTGTCCCCTGTCGGGGCGAACGTCACGCGTGGAGCGTTGCGATGAAGTGGACATTGGCTGCCGGGGCGACGTTCATTCTCCTGGCCCTTCCGGCCGCCGCCGAGGCGCAGTCGGTCGGCGCGTCGGGCACAGGACAGTTTCAGGCCGGCTACGGCGGGTCCCGCTATACGACTTCGCGGGCCCAGACCGGCTCCACCCGCGACGCCAACCATAACCGCCTGGTGGTCAACGGGCTGATCCAGACCGGGGTCGGGTCCTATTCCCGTTCCACCGGAGCCTCGGCGGCCAGTGTCTTCGGCGAAGGGTCGGACGGCCGCTCCACGATCGGCGGCGCAACAGCCATCGGCAACAACCTGAACGTCGTCGTCCAGGGCAATAACAACACCGTGGTGGTCACCTCCACCCAGACGAACACCGGCAACGTCACAGCCAGAACGTCGCTGAACGGGACGCTGAACCTGCCATGACCCCCACCCTGCGCCGCCTGCGCGTGATCGGCTCGATCGGCGCCGCGACCGCCCTGCTGGGCGGCTGCATCGCGCCTGTGGCCGGCGGTGACGGCCGCTATGCCGACCCCATAGGCAATGCGCCGGTGACGGCCAATCCGACGCCCTATTCCGTCGCCCTGTACTGCCTCGCCGACTATGCCCGGCGCTACAACCTGCCGTCGCCACGCATGGCGATCGGCCGGATCAGCGACTACACCGGGACGGTCTCGGCAGATGGCGGACGCCAGATTACCGGCGGCGCGTCGCTCATGGCCTATTCGGCCCTGGCCAAGTCCGGCGCCCAGATCGTGGAACGCTACGACACCTCGGTGTCGGAGCTGGAGCTGCGTTACGCCAACAACAAGCTGATCGGCGATCCGGGGCGGGAGGGCGAGGACGTTGCCTATCGCCAGATCCTGGCCGGCCAGGTGCCGGGCTCCGACTTCTACATCATCGGCGGCATCACCGAGGTGAACTACAACATCCGCTCGGCGGGATGGGACATATCGGGCGGCGAGGCGGACACCTCGACCCCGCTGTCGGGCACCTTTGCCGGCCGCTACTACGTGATGAACGTCGCCATCGACCTGAGAGTGGTCCAGACCACCACGCTGGAGATCGTCGACGTCGTTTCCTACCAGAAGCAGATCATCGGCCGCGAGATCTCGGCCGGCGTGTTCGACTTCCTGAACGGCAATGTCTTCGACATCTCGGCGGGCGAAGGCGGGTTCGAACCGGTCCAGCTCGCCGTCCGCGCCCTCGTGGAGCGCTCGATGGTTGAGATCATGGCCAATCTGTACGGCGCGCCGGGTCCGGAGATCTGCCTCGACACCAATAACGAGCTGCTGCGCGACACCTATGGGCCCACGGGGGGCTACTACCCGGCCTACCCCAACACGGAAACCAACAATGGACAGACTCGCGCTGATCCGTCTCGCTGGCATGATCGCCGCGACGGCGACGTGCGCCGCAGCCGCTACTGAGGCCGCGGCGCAGGATCCGGGCGAAGGGATCGTCCTGAACGAACAGCTCCAGCTGGGCGACGTCTTCGCCGGCCAGACGCTGGACGTGGTTGACGCCGACGACCAGGTGACCGTGTCCACCTCTGCCGTCGGCAACAGCCTGTCGGGCGCCGTGGAGACCGGCCATATCGAGGTCCGCTCCACCCAGACGCTGCAGGGCAATGTGCGGGCGACCACCGACCTGACCCTGGGCGGCGACACCGATGGCGTCGTCACCGCCACCACCCAGGCGAACGGCAACTACATCGCCGGCGGGGCCTATGGCGGCGACCTGACGATGGACTCGACCCAGAGCGTCGGCGACGTCCGCATCGAGGCGATCTCCAACCTGCCCGGCGGCACGGCGCGGCTGATCGGCGGCGCGGGCATAGAGACGGCGGCCGCGGCCAACGTCGCCGCCCTGGCCGCCCGCGACGGCCACATCGACGGCACGCTGCGGCAGGACTCGGCGGCCATGGTCTTCTCGTCCAACTACGGCGCGGTGCAGTACGCGCCGGGCACGACCACTTTTTCCAGCCAGGCCCTGGGCAACGTCGTCTCCTATAACGGTACGGCCCCGGCCAGCCAGGACCTGCGCCTCGAACAGCGCAACACAGGCCCCCTCGTCCAGGCCGGCACCAGCGCCAACGCCGGCAACGGCTGGGATCTGGCCGGTCGCGCCCGCGCCGGCGGAAACCAGGGCGTGTTCGCCAACCAGGGCGGATCGTCCGTGGTTGAAGCGCAGCAGGACAACGCGGCCCGTGTCTGGGCCGAGTCCATCGTCACCAGCTACGACTTCGGCCGCGCCACCAGCCATGCCCAGGCGTCGGGCAACACCCTGTCGGTTGGCAATGAGGACATCTACGTCCGCATCGACAATGCCCAGTTCAACTCCGGCGGAGTCCAGGCCGACGCCAGCTTCGCCGGCGCCTATGGCTATGACGCCTACGTCGGGGCCGACGCGGTCGGCAACAGCGTCACCGGCTTCGCCTGTGCGGAGTGCGGCGCGACGCTCGAGGCCGAAAACAGCCAAACCAACAGCGGCAACGTCTCGGCCACCGCCCGCACCACCGTCGGCGGGGACGGCCGTGCGGTGATCACCGGGGCGAACGCCACGGGCAATGCCGCCAGCTTCTATGTGACCCGGCCTTCCCATTAAATAACGGTCATTTAACTTGTGGCGGAGGGCCGTGACAGGCAGCGTGCGGCGTCCTGCGCGCTTGCGTCAGGCCTGATCCTGGCCGACCGAAGGCCGCCGTCCCAGCCGGAGACCTCCTGTCATGACCTCCCCCCGCCGATTGCTTCTGCTCGCCGTCTCGTCGATCGCGCTCGTCGCCGCCCTGCCCGCCCATGTGATGGCCCAGGACGCGGCCCCGGCCGTAGCCGCCGCGCCGGCCGGCGTCGCCCCTTCTGACCCCTGGCCCCAGGCCGCCAGCGACGTGCCGGCCGATCAGTCGGTCCGCTTCGGCCAGCTGCCGAACGGTCTGCGCTATGCGATCATGCGCAATGCCACGCCGCCGGGGCAGGCCTCGATCCGGGTTCGCATCGACGCCGGCTCCACCATGGAACGCGAGGACCAGCTCGGGCTGGCCCACTTCATGGAGCACATGGCCTTCAACGGCTCGACCGAGGTGCCGGAGGGCGAGCTGACCCAGAGGCTGGAGCGTCTGGGCCTGGCCTTCGGCGCCGACACCAACGCCTACACGAGCTTTGACGAGACGGTCTATCAGCTGGACCTGCCGCGCACCGACGACGTCACGGTGGACGAGTCCCTCTTCATCATTCGCCAGATGGTCGGAGAGGCCCTGCTGGAGACGGCCGCCATCGATCGCGAGCGCGGCATCATCCTGTCGGAGGAGCGCACGCGCGCCAGCCCGGGCCTGCGGTCCCTGATGGCCCAGCTCGACTTCCTGATGCCCGGCCAGCTGGTGCCTGACCGGATGCCCATCGGCGACACCTCCGTCCTGGCCAATGCGCCGCGCGAACGGTTCGTGGAATTCTATGAAGCCTACTACCGGCCTGAGCGCGCGACCGTGATCGTGGTCGGCGACTTCGACGTCGACGCCATGGAAGCCAAGGTGGTCGAGACCTTCGGCGACTGGACCAATCCCGCTGCGAATGGCCCCGATCCCGACCTGGGGACGGTTCAGCCGCGCGGCCGGGAGGCGGGTCTCTACGTCGAGGCCGGGCTTTCGCCCAGTATCCAGATCGCCTGGCTCTCGGCGCCCGACGAGCGGCCCGACACCCTGGCCAGACGCCGCGAGAATGTGGTGCGGGCCTTGGGCTTGCGGGTCCTGAACCGACGCCTGGGCATCATCGGGCGCGGCGCAGAGCCGCCCTTCATCGGTGCCTCCTCTGATCGGTCCAACGTGTTCGGCAGCGTGCTGGTGGCTGGCATTTCAGCCTCCTACCAGGGCGACGCCTGGCAGCCGGCGCTGGCCGCCATCGAGCAGGAGACCCGCCGCATCACCCGGTTCGGCGTCACCCAGGCCGAGCTGGACCGTGAGATCGTGGAGTGGCGCGCGGACCTGACCAACGCCGTTTCGGGCGCCGCCACGCGGCGGACCCCGGCACTTGCCGGGGGCATCGTCGCGGCCGTCAACGACGATCGGGTCTTCGTCTCGCCCCAGACGGACCAGGCCATCGCCGAGGCGGTCTTCGCCGACGTGACGGCCGAAGAGGTCAACGCGGCGCTCAAGACCACCTTCACCGGCGGCGGGCCCCTCGTCTTCCTGACGGGCCCCGAGGCTGTCGAGGGCGGCGAAGAGGCCCTGCTGGCCGCCTTGACGGCATCCGAGGCCGTGCCGGTCACGGCACCGGAGGCCGCCACGGTTCTGGCCTGGGACTATGACGACTTCGGTCCCCTGGGTCAGGTGGTCGAGCGGACCGTGGTCGAGGACATCGGCACGACCTTCGTCACCTTCGGGAACGGCGTGCGCCTGACCATCAAGCCCACCGAGTTCCGCGATGACCAGATCCTTGTGTCGGCCCGCATCGGCCAGGGCCTTCTGGAACTGCCCACAGACCGCGCCCTGCCCATGCTCGCGCTGGGACCCGTCTTCTCCGAGGGCGGCCTGGGTCGTCTGACCGCCCAGCAGGTGGAAGAGGTCCTGTCCGGCAAGACCTACCGCGCCGGTCTGGCGGCCGGCGAGGACGCCTTCATCATGTCGGGTGCCACCAAGCCTGACGACCTGCTCGTCCAGATGCAGGTCCTGACCGCCTATGTGGTCGATCCCGGCTGGCGTCCCGAGCCGTTCGAGCGCACGCGTGCCCAGTTCCGTCAGGTCCTGCCGACCCTCGACGCCACCACCCAGGGCAAGTTTGCGCTCGAGGCGACCGGGCGGCTGCGCTCCGGCGACCCGCGCTTCGGGATCCCCAGCGTCCAGGACCTCGACACCTGGACCATCGACGACCTGAGGTCGGCGGTCGGCCCGGCCCTCGCGTCCGGTCCGATCGAGATCATCATCGTGGGCGATGTGGACGTGGATGCCGCCATCCAGTCGGTGGCCGCCACCTTTGGTGCCCTGCCGCCCCGCGCCTCAGCGACCCCGATCACCGGAGCCGCCACTGTCTCGCGCTTCCCGGCCGCAACGCCGGAGCCGCTGGACTTCAAGCATGGCGGTCGCCCGGACCAGGCCCTGGGCTTCGTCGCCTGGCCGACGGTCGACAACTTCTCGGACGTCCGCGAGGCCCGGGTGGTGCGTCTCGTGACCGAGATCCTGCGACTTCGCCTGATCGCTGAACTGCGTGAAGGCCAGGCCGTGACCTATTCCCCGCAGGTCGGCTCCCAGGCCTCCACGGTGTTCGAGGACTATGGCTTCGTCTCGGCCGCCATCGAGGCGCCGCCCGAGAAGCTGTCGGGCTTCTTCGCCGACGTGGACCGGATCGCCGCCTCGATCGGAGCGGAGCCGATCACCCCCGACGAGCTGGAACGGGCGCGTCTGCCCCGACTGGAGGCCCTGCGCCGCTCCCAGACCACCAATGAGTTCTGGCTGAGCGAGCTGGCCGAGGCCCAGACCGACGCCAACCGCCTGCCGGCCCTGCGCTCGGCGGTGTCGGAACTGGAGTCGATCACGGTGGAAGAAGTCCAGGCCGCCGCTGCCCGCTATCTGCAGCCCGGCCGCGCCTACCGCATCACGGTAACCCCGCGCGCCGCGGCCCCCGCCGCGGAGTGACAAAAAAGGCCCCGGCACCTTCGTGCCGGGGCCAGTCTCTCTCAGGAGCGTCGACGGATCGACGAGCCCGCAATCTGCCCGGTCGCGCCTGACGCGCGGCTGAACGCCGTTGTCAGAACACCCGACCGCCGACGCCGCCGTCCAGGGTGATGGCGCCGCTGGAGATGGCCAGGCCTTCGACCTCGACGACCTCCTCGCGGTACTCGGTGTAAACCTCCTCGGACCACATGGTCAGAACCTTCACACCCACGCCGTAGCGCCGCAGCAGTGACCGCTCATTGCAATCACGCTCGGGCTTCTGGGGGCGGCATTCCACAATCCCACCATGGCCGTGCCACAGGGAATCGCCCTTGCGACACAGGGTGGTCTCGCCGGTCTCGAACCGCTCGTGCCCTTCCCAGTCGGCGATGGTGATCTGCAGATAGGTGCCGGCCACGCAGCGGAACAGTTCGCCTTCATAGTCCTCCCAGACATCGCGGTCCGGGCGCACCTGGGCGGCCGGATGCGGCGATCCCCGATCGTCCAGGCAGAAGGCGCGGATCACGACCTTACGGCTGACGCGGCGACGCGACTCAAAAGGCACGCGGATCGTCTGGCGCATCAGACCGCCACTGACGTTCAGGCCCTGGATCGTGGTCGGATAGGGCTGTTCGACGTTGATGTAGGCCCCCCCGCCGCCGGCCACGATGACTGTCGCGCCGCTGCGCGCTGAGGAACCGGCCGACGCGTTAGAGTTGGCATTGGCGTTGACGTTCACATTGACGTTGATGTTGCCATAGTCCCCGCCTCCCGGCGGATGGGGCGGCGGCGGCCGGTCGCAACAGGGCGTGGGCGGCGGCGGCGGGGGAGGCGGCGGCGGCGGCGGCTCGCAGCAGGGCGGCGGCGGCGGCGGCGGACAGACCGGCCCGCACTGCGCCTGCGCCTCCTCGGCGAAGGCCGTCAGAACGAGGAAGCCCAATACGCCAGGCAGCCAGGTGATCGTGCGCAACCGCATGGGTCGCCTCCACTCAGTCGACATCGGCCCCGTGCCAGCAAGATTCGGGCCGCTTCAGCCCGCGATAGGGCCCCAACACCCCTTTCGATTCCGTTTCCAGCCCCGGCCCCGACCTTGCGGCGCAGGGCGTGGAGGCCGGGTTCATGTTCCATCCTGACACGCACGCCCTGATCGACCTGTGGACCACGCTCAGCCGTGCTGCGGGTCCCCGCGCGACCCTGCCGGACCGCACGGCCCTTCGGCCCGATGCGTTGGGCGCGAGACTGACCCGCGTCTTCATGGCGGAGCGTCTGGGGGATGACGCCCGCATGCGCCTGGCCGGCGACTGGCTGGAGGCCTTTCATGATCAGCCGTTGACCGGAACCGGGCTGCTGTCCCTGTGGCGCTCGCCGTCGCAGGCCATGGTGGCCGCCGCGCTGCGTCAGACGGTGCGCGAGTCCCGCCCTGTGGTCATCGTCGCCGCAGTCGGCGTGGGCAATCCGCCGGTCGAGGTCACCCTTGCCCCCTTCCGCAAGGGTGCCGCCGGCGACGAGCATATCCTCGGCCTCTATGCGCCGACCGCGACATTGACGCTGGCCACGCACACGGCCCACCGGCTGACCGCGCGCGTCTCCATCGCGGTCGGGGATGCGCTGCGCCCGCCCCTCGTGCTCGCGGCCCTCGACGGGCGCCGCATCGCCTAGCTGCGCCGATTCCGTTGTGGCATGACGCCGGAATGGGCCACACCGTTACGACGACAGAACTCTATCTGATCGCATTGCTGATCATCTTCAGCGTGCCCTATCTGCTGTGGCGGCTGTTGAAGACCGAGCATTGGGCCCCCCTGGCGGTGGTCCAGATCGTGGGCGGCATCCTGCTGGGTCCCGGCGTGCTCGGGGCCGTCTTCCCCGCCTACTACGACTTCGTCTTCACACCCCAGGTCGTGACGGCCCTCAACGGCGTCGCATGGTGGGCCGTCATGATTTTCGTCTGGATCGCGGGGCTGGAGCTGGACCTGCGCCAGGCCTGGGCCAATCGCGTCGAAACCGGCGTCACAGCGGGCCTTGCGCTGGGCGCACCCCTGGTGCTGGGCAGCCTGGCTGCCGTCGTCATGCTGACACAGCCCGGCTGGGCCGGACCCGAGGGCGAAACCTGGCAGGTCGTGCTGGGCATCGGCATGGCCTGCGCCGTGACCGCCCTGCCGATTCTGGTGCTCTTTCTCGAAAAGCTGGACGTGCTCCGCCGACCGCTGGGCCAGCGGGTTCTGCGCTATGCCAGCCTCGACGACATCGCCATCTGGGCCATTCTGGCCCTGATCCTGCTGGATTGGGAAAGGATCGGTCGTCAGGGGGCCTTCCTCGTCGGCTTTGCAGCCGCGACCCTCGCCGTGCGCGCCCTGATGCGCCGGATCCCCGAGCGGGATCGGTGGTATGTCTCGCTCATCTGGCTGGCGGCCTGCGGCGTCGCCGCCGACTGGGCGGGCCTGCATTTCATGGTCGGCGCCTTCCTGTCCGGCGCGGTGCTGGATGCCGACTGGTTCGACCGTGAGCGCATGGACCGCTTTCGCGACCACGTGCTTCTGGCCTTCATGCCCGTCTTCTTCCTGTCGACGGGGCTGAGGACCCAGTGGGACATGGGCGGGCTGATGGTGTTCGGGGCCGCCGGGCTGCTGTTGGTCGCCTCCGTCGCCGGCAAGCTGGCGGGCGTTCACCTGGCCGGCCGGATCCTCGGCTGGGCGCGGGGCGAGGCCTCGGTCATCGGCTGGCTGCTGCAGACCAAGGCCCTGATCATGATCATCTTCGCCAACATCCTGCTGGACAAGGGCATCATCACCAACGCCGCCTTCACGGCCCTGCTGCTGATGGCGGTGGGCTCGACCATGCTGACCATTCCGATCGTGACCCCGCGCCTGAAGCGCCTGCTCGGGGGCGTGGGAGCCGGTCCTAGATCGCCCTGAGATCACGGGCGAAGCGCCGCCAGTTCTGGACATAGTGTTCGGCCGAGGCCTCCAGCGCGGCGATCTGGCCCGGCTCGAGCTGGCGCACGACACGCGCCGGACTGCCGACCACCAGAGAGCCATCGGGAATCTCCTTGCCCTCGGTCACAAGGGCCCCGGCGCCGATCAGGCAGTTTTTCCCGATCCGGGCGCGCCCCAGAACCACAGCTCCGATGCCGATCAGGCTGTGGTCACCCACCGTGCAGCCATGCAGCATCGCCATATGTCCGACGGTGACGCCCCGGCCGAGGGTCAGCGGCTCCCCCATGTCGGTGTGCAGCACGGAATTTTCCTGGATGTTGGTGTCCTCGCCGACTGTGATCGGCTCATTGTCGCCGCGCAGAACCGCCCCGAACCAGACGCTGGCGCCCGGCTTCAGAATCACGTCTCCTAGGACCCACGCACCCGGCGCGATCCAGTATTCCCCCTTCGGCGGAAGCTGCGGCGACTTGTCTCCAAGTGCGTGAATATTCATCAGAACCCCGCCTTACCTCAAGAGAATCCGCTCTTTAAGCGTTTCTAAACCACGTTAGCATCAGACTGCAGTTGCGATTCGAGGTCGCCATTTCGGCCCCGGATCCGAAGCCGGATCAAGCCCGGTCCGGTCAAGCCACGGAGAGCGCGCGTGCGGCGTTCCGGTCGGCGGGTCATCCCGCTGGAGGTTGATCTCTCCTTCGACCCGGGCGGACGCGTCGTCGCTCCTCACTTCCTCCCCCACGTCCGTCGAGGCGATGCTTTCGCAGCATCGCCTTTTTTCATGCCCTGCGGCGACCGGCACGTCCGGACGCCGTCTTCCATTGCCTGGAGGCGTCCATGACCAAGCGTTCGGCCCTGAAGCGTCAGACCCGCGACATGACCCGGGAATTCGGCGTGCTCGATTCCAGCCAATTCATCGAGGACGCCAAGGTGCGCCGCCTGCCGCAGCACGCCGGCCACGGCGGCTGGTCGCCGACTCCCTCCAACGACGAGCGGGACCAGGCCTATCTGAAGACGCTCAAGCCCAAGTCCGACGGCCAGGCCGAGCTGATGACCATGATCGACCATCACAACCTGGTGCTCGCCCTGGGCCCGGCCGGTACCGGCAAGACCTATCTGGCCGTGGCCAAGGCCGTCGAGGCGCTGGAAGCCGGCAGGGTCGGCCGCATCGTCCTCAGCCGACCAGCGGTCGAGGCCGGCGAGTCGATCGGCTTCCTGCCCGGCGACATGGAGGACAAGCTCGCTCCCTATCTGCGGCCCCTCTACGATGCCCTTTCGGACCGTCTGTCGATGAAGCGCGTGAAGGCCCTGATGGCCGAGGGGCTGATCGAGATCGCGCCCATCGGCTATATGCGCGGCCGCACGCTGAACAATGCCTTCATCGTCGTGGACGAGGCCCAGAACTGCACCTACGTCCAGCTCAAGATGCTGCTGACCCGGCTGGGCTGGCACTCGACCATGGTCGTGACCGGCGATCCGCAGCAGTCCGACCTCCTGCCCGGAATCTCCGGCCTCAGCGACGTCGCCGCCCGCCTGGAAGCCGTCCCGGGCATCGGCGTGGTCCGCCTGGCCGAGCAGGACATCGTGCGCCATCCGCTGGTGGCCAGCATGATCGGGGTGCTCTGATCCAGGCGGGGTAAGCGATCAGGCCGTCGCCGGATTCACGGCGGCGGCCTTTTCGTTGGTACGCGTCCGGGCAGGTCCGATCGGGTGGGGCCCCCTCCGCGTCGGAAGGACCGGCTTCCGGATCAGGCCCGCGCTGCGCCCCGGCCCTCGGTCACGCCAAGGGCCGCCAGGGCCGCGGCCGCGATGTGCTCGGCGTTCAGGCCAGCCTCGGCGTACTGGACCTCAGGCTTCTCGTGGTCCTGGAAGATGTCGGGCAGGTGAAGCGTCCGGATCTTCAGGCCGGCGTCCAGCGCGCCCTTCTCGGCCAGAAGTTGAAGCACAAAGGCGCCGAAGCCGCCCATGGCGCCCTCCTCGACCGTGATCACAGCCTCATGCTCCCGGGCAAGGCGCAGGATCATGTCGGCGTCGAGCGGCTTGGCGAAGCGGGCGTCGGCCACGGTCGCCGACACGCCGCGCGCAGCCAGCAGATCGGCCGCCTTCAGCGATTCCTGCAGTCGCGTGCCCAGCGACAGGATCGCCACGGCCGTCCCCTCGCGCACGATCCGGCCCCGGCCGATCTCCAGCGGCGCGGCCAGTTCGGGAATCTCGACCCCCACGCCGTCGCCCCGCGGATAGCGGAAGGCCGAGGGCCGGTCGTCGATCTCCAGACTGGTGGCGATCATGGCCGCCAGCTCTGCCTCATCGGCCGCCGCCATCAGCACCATGCCGGGCAGGGTGCCCATGAAGCCGATGTCGAACGATCCCGCGTGCGTGCAGCCGTCCGCGCCCACCAGCCCGGCCCGGTCCATGGCGAACCGCACCGGCAGGGACTGGATCGCCACGTCATGGACGACCTGGTCATAGCCGCGCTGCAGGAAGGTCGAATAGATGGCGCAGACCGGCTTCATCCCGTCGGCCGCGAGGCCGGCGGCGAAGGTCACGGCATGCTGCTCGGCGATGCCGACATCATAGGTCCGCTCGGGGAAGGCCTGGCCGAACAGGTCCAGCCCGGTGCCCGACGGCATGGCGGCGGTGATGGCCACGACCGTAGGGTCGATCTTCGCCCGCTTGATCAGCTCGGTGCCAAACACCTTGGTGTAGCTGGGCGCATTGGAGACGGCCTTGGACTGTTTGCCCGAGACGACGTCGAACTTGACCACGCCGTGGTATTTGTCGGCGCTGCTCTCGGCGGGGCCATAGCCCTTGCCCTTCTGCGTCACGACGTGAACCACCACCGGCCGGTCATCGACCTCCGCAGCGTTCTTCAGCACGGAGACCAGGGCGTCCATGTCGTGGCCGTCGATCGGGCCGATGTAGTAGAAGCCCAACTCCTCGAAGAAGGTCCCGCCCGTGACCATGCCCCGGGCATATTCCTCAGCTTTGCGCGCGGCGTCCCGGAAGGGGCGCGGCATGTGCTCGGCCACCTTCTTGCCGAAGCGACGGAAATTCCGGTAGGCGCCGCCCGACACCAGATTGGCCAGATAGGCGCTCATGCCGCCCACCGGCGGGGCGATCGACATGTCGTTGTCGTTCAGCACGACGACCAGTTGCTTCGTCGTCTCCGCGGCATTGTTCATGGCCTCATAGGCCATGCCGGCCGACATGGAGCCGTCGCCGATCACGGCCACGACCTTGTTGGTCTCGCCCTTCTGGTCGCGCGCGGCGCAAAAGCCCAGCGCGGCGCTGATGGAGGTGGAGGCGTGGGCCGCGCCGAAGGGATCGTATTCACTCTCTGACCGCTTGGTGAAGCCGGAGAGACCGCCGCCCTGTCGCAGGGTGCGGATGCGATCGCGACGGCCCGTCACGATCTTGTGCGGATAGCACTGGTGACCGACGTCCCAGATCAGCACGTCGCGCGGTGTGTCGAACACGTGGTGCAGCGCCACCGTCAGTTCGACTACGCCCAGCGCGGAGCCCAGATGGCCACCCGTCACCGAAACGGCATCGATCACCTCGGCACGCAGATCGTCGGCCAGGGCCTGCAGCCGGTCGACCGGCACCCGCCGGATGTCCGCGGGCGTCAGGACCGTGTCGAGCAGCGGGGTGTCAGGCATCCGTCTTCACCTTGAGGCGGGACCGGCCCGCGAATTTTCCCATCAGGTCCGCCGCTTGAGCACGAAGTCAACCGACGCCTTGAGAATTTCCGCGTCCTCGCCATAGGGCTGCAGATGCCCGCGCGCCTGGTCGGCCAGATGCGCGACCCTCTGGCGTGCCGCGTCCACGCCCAGCAGGGTCACGAAATTGGTCTTGCCCCGGGCCGCGTCCTTTCCCCCCGCGGCCTTGCCCAGGGCCTCGGCGTCACCCTCGGCATCCAGCAGATCGTCGACGATCTGATAGGCCAGACCGATGTCGTGGGCGAAGCCCAGCAGGGCATGCCGATGCGCCTCGTCGGCGCGCGACAGGATCAGGGCGATCTCGAAGGCGTAGCTGAACAGGGCACCCGTCTTGAGCCGCTGCATCCGCGCGACACCGCCCAGGTCGTCGCGCACGCCCAGCAGGTCGATCATCTGACCGCCCGCCATACCCCGCGCACCCGACGCCAGCGACAGGCGCGCGGCCAGTTCGCAACGGATCTCGGCGTCGTCGTGGGTGTCTTCATGCAGCAGGATGTCGAACGCTGCGGTCTGCAGGGCGTCGCCCGCCAGCACGGCCGTCGCCTCGTCATAGGCCCGATGCACCGTGGGCCGTCCCCGCCGCACATCGTCATCGTCCATGCAGGGCAGGTCGTCGTGCACAAGGCTGTAGGCGTGCACGCACTCCAGCGCGCAGGCCGCCCGCAGCACCGGCCGTTCCTCAATGTCGAACAACCGCGCCGCCTCAAGGGCGAAGAAGGGCCTCAGCCGCTTGCCGGGGCCCAGCGCCGCATATCGCATGGCCTCGGTCAGCCGTGACTCCGGGCCATCGGCACGGGGCAGCAATTCATCCAGCGCCACGGTCACCAGGTCGGCCACTTCGGCGACCCGGTCCAGCACAGCCTGCTCGGGCGAATTGGCGGCCAGAACGGTCAAAACAGTCGGCTCCCCAGGGGCACGTCTCGTTCCGGCTGGACCAGCACCACCTCCCCGTCCGCGTCCGGGAAACCCAGCGTCAGAACCTGGGACATGAAGGGCCCGATCTGCCGGGGTGGAAAATTGACCACGGCGGCCACCAGCCGGCCGACAAGCCCTTCCACCTCATAGTGGCGGGTGATCTGGGCCGACGACCGCTTCACCCCGACGTCGGGGCCGAAGTCGATGGTCAGTTTGAATGCGGGCTTCCGCGCCTCGGGAAACGGCTCCGCGGCGACCACGCGGCCGACGCGCACATCGACCTTCATGAAGTCGTCGAAGGCGATCGGGTCGGCGACGACGGTCATCAGCCGAACTCGGCCGGCTCGACGCCGACCGCCTGGCCGTCCGCGCCCAGAACCACCTTCTCGACCCGAAGCTGGGCGGCCTTGAGCCGCGCCTCGCACAGAGCCTTCAGCCTGGCGCCCTCCTCATAGAGGGTCACCGCCTCCTCCAGCGGGGCCTGACCCGACTCCAGCCGCTGCACGAGCGACTCGAGGCGTTGCAGGGCGGCTTCGAACGACAGGTCGGATTCGGCGGAGGGTTCGGTCATGGGAGCGGAACCCTAGAGGCGGCGCGTCGCCGCTTCAACGGCGAAGCGCCGTCAGGCCCGCTGGTAGCGGCGCTGGCTCCAGTATTTGAAGCCCTGATCGTGCACCAGTCGCCAGCCGTCGGCCTTCAGCCGGCGCCCGACCATATGGTTGAAGTA
Organism: Paracoccaceae bacterium; assembly: GCA_027489355.1. Classification (GTDB taxonomy): domain Bacteria; phylum Pseudomonadota; class Alphaproteobacteria; order Rhodobacterales; family Rhodobacteraceae; genus Tabrizicola. Next base: position 16,306 of record JAIXZY010000022.1, read on the forward strand.
GCCGTGGGCGAAGACCAGCACGTCCTGGCCCGAGGCCGCCCGCTCGATGAGCACCTGGGCCGCCTGCTCCGCCCGCACCTCGGCCTCGGCGCGGGTCTCCTGCTGGTGATGGCGGTCCGACCAGTGCCACCAGATCCGCGCCACAACCCCCCACCATTTGGGCGACAGCTTGATGAAGTCCGGCAGGCTCGGCGGCGGCAGGGGGGCCTCAATGAACAGGGCGTCGACCCGCACGTCGCGCGCGCCGGAAGCGGCCGTCGCTGTCTCCATCGCCCGCGGCCGGGTGGAGGCATAGATGGCCCCCGCGCCCTCGACGGCGGCCAGCAGTTCGGGTGGCGGCGTCTGGCCGGCGCGCAGACCCCCGACCTCATACTTCGCCCACCAGTCGCCATACTGGCGCGCGGTGATCAGGCATTTGCGCGACAGGGCGGGCTCGCCATGGCGCACGAGCGTAATCGCACCCGTCCGGATGGCCCCGGCGGCGTCAGGGATCGCCGGCGGGACCGGAACGGGCGCCTCTGCGGCAGGTCGGGTCGGGGGGTCCTGCACGGTCATGATCCGCGGACGGCACCGGGACCCCGGCCTTGCGGGGCGGCGTGCGTCCTCATTCCTCCCCCAGGGCCTGGACGTGGGCGACGGCGGACCGTCCCAGACCTTCAAGGTCGTAACCGCCCTCGAGCGAGGACACAACCTTGCCGCCACAGCGGGCCCGCGCGATCTCCAGCACTGCCCGCGTGGCCCAGGCGAAGTCCTCTGCCTCCAGGCTCTGATGGGCGAGGGGATCGCGGCGATGGGCGTCGAACCCCGCCGAAATCAGGACCAGGTCCGGCGCGAATGCGTCCAGAGCCGGCATAAGCCCTCCCTGAAACGAGGCCCGCCAGGCCTCTCGCGCCGCATGGGGAGGCACGGGCACATTGACGACATTGCCCACCCCCGTCTCCGACGCGTCGCCGGATCCGGGATAGAGCGGCATCTGATGGATGGACCCGAGGAACAACGTCGGATCTTGCTCGACCGCCGCCTGGGTGCCGTTGCCATGATGGACGTCGAAGTCGATGACGGCCACCCGCGCCAGCCCTGCCGCCTGCGCCGCCCGCGCCGCCACGGCCACGTTCGAGAACAGGCAGAAGCCCATGACCTCCTGCGGCGTGGCGTGATGCCCGGGCGGCCGCACGGCGCAGAAGGCGCGGCTCAGGTCTCCGGCCGCGACGGCGCGCACGGCGTCGACGACCGCCCCCGCCGCCAGCCGCGCGGCCCGGACGCTGCCCGGCGACAGCGCGGTGTCGGGGTCCAGCTGGCGCAGGCCCTCCGCCGGCGAGGCGGCCAGGATCGCCTCCACATGCGCGGTCGGATGGACCCGCTCCAGATCGGCGACATCGGCCTCGCGCGCCTCGCGCCGGTCCCGTCCCAGCGCCGCGGCCTCCAGCGCTGCCAGCACCGCCGCCAGCCGTTCCGGCCGCTCGGGATGGCCGGCGCCGGGGCTGTGGGCGATCATGTCCGTATGGGTGAACAGCGTGGCGGCCATGGCGCGATGATAGGCGCCGACTCACCCCCCTGTCGCGTGCCGCGTGAAGGGCGTATGCGGCCGCCATGTCCGAGATTCTGATCCGCACTGCCCGCCCCGAAGACGCGCCGCGTCTGGCCGATCTGGGCCGTCGCACCTTCATCGACACCTTCGTGACGGGCTTCGGTATTGCCTATCCCCCGGCGGACCTTGCCGCGCATCTGGAGAAGGCCTTCGGCGTCGACGCCACCCTTGCCGGCCTGACCGAGCCCGGTGCCGCCTGGTGGGTGGCGGAGCGTGGTGACGAGTTGCTGGCCTTCGCCAATGCCGGCCCCAACGGCCTGCCCCACCCGGAGGCCCGCCTCAGCCACGCCGAACTGCGTCGCCTCTACGTCGACCGGGCCGCCCAGGGTCTGGGTCTCGGCACGGCCCTGCTGGGGCAGGCGCTGACGTGGATGGCGCTGAACTCCGACGGCCCCCTCTGGATCGGGGTCTGGAGCGGCAATCTGAAGGCGCAGAAGCTGTACGCCGCCCATGGCTTCGAAAAGGCCGGCGAGTACCAGTATCCCGTGGGCACCTGGCTGGACGACGAGTTCATCTTGCGGCGCGGCTGAGCCTGGCTCAGGTTGGGCGAATGCTCCTGCCCTTCTTCACCGCCCTGCGCGACGCCAAGGTCCCGGTGTCGCTGAAGGAATGGCTGCATCTGATGCAGGCCATGGACCGCGGGGTCGCCTCTGACGGCGTGGATGACTTCTACCACCTGTCGCGGGCCGTGCTGGTCAAGGACGAGAAGCATTACGACCGCTTCGACCAGGTTTTCGGATCGGTGTTCAAGGGTCTGGAGTCGGTCGGACCCGGCGAGGCGCCGTCGGTCGACGTCCCCGAGGACTGGCTGAAACTGCTGAACGAGAAATACCTCACCGATGAGGAGAAGGCGCAGATCGAGGCCTTGGGCGGTTTCGAGGCCCTGATGGAGACCCTGCAGAAGCGGCTTGAGGAGCAGCAGGGCCGGCATGAAGGCGGCAACAGGTGGATCGGGACCGGCGGGACCAGCCCCTTCGGTCATGGCGGCTACAATCCCGAGGGTGTGCGCATCGGCGGCCCGGGTCGCCAGGGCCGGGCGGCCAAGGTCTGGGAGAAGCGCGAGTATCGCAATCTGGACGACCAGGTCGAACTGGGCACGCGCAACATCAAGGTCGCGCTGCGCCGCCTGCGCCGGTTCGCGCGTCAGGGCGCGCCGGATCAGCTGGACATGGGCGCCACCATCGACGGCACGGCGCGGCAGGGCTGGCTGGACATCCATATGCGGCCCGAGCGACGCAACACGATCAAGGTCCTGTTGTTCCTCGACATCGGCGGGTCGATGGATGCCCATGTGAAGATGTGCGAGGAACTGTTCTCGGCCGCCAGGACAGAGTTCAAACACCTCGAATTCTTCTACTTCCACAACTGCCTCTACGAGGGTGTGTGGAAGGACAATCGCCGCCGCCACGCCGAAAGGACCCCGACGTGGGAGGTGCTGAACAAATACCCCGCCGACTGGCGCGCCATCTTCGTCGGTGACGCCACCATGAGCCCCTATGAGGTCACCATGCCCGGCGGTTCGGTCGAGCACTGGAACGAGGAGGCCGGGGCCGTCTGGATGCGGCGGGCGACGCAGCAGTGGGACCGCGTCGCCTGGCTGAACCCCTCGCCCGAGCGGTACTGGAGCTATTCGGCCTCGGTGGGCCTGATCCGGGAACTGGTGGACGAGCGGATGTATCCGCTGACACTCGATGGGCTGGATCAGGCGATGCGGGCGCTGTCGCGCTGAGCGTCAGATCGCGTCAGTGGCGGTCGCCCGGAGCGCGGGCAAAGTGGGAAAGCAGGGGAGGCTGATCCATGTCCAATACGTCCATCTTCATTGCTGCGGCGCTTGCCCTCGTCGTGCAGGATCCGCCGCCGGGCGCGGTGCTCTCAACTGCCCCGCGTCCCGCCTCGGCCGGCACCCCGACAGACGTCCCGCCGCCGGCGGCGTCCGGGGGCATCGTGTGGTCTCACACGCCCGTCGCGCCCGAGCCCCGACGCTATGGGCGACTCGGCGAGGCCGCGACGGCGGAACTGGAACGCCGGGACGCGGCGGGCGAGGACGAGTTCGATACCGCGTTCGATGCATCCCGGTCCGCGTCGGCGGTGGCAGCCGCCCCCTCGACGCCCCTGCCCCCCGAAGCCCTGGCCGACCCCGTCCGCTACGCGGCCGACCAGTGCCGCCCCCAGGTCCGTCCGGCGAGCGAGGGCGTGGCTGACTGCTTCGACCGGATCGATCGGGCGGTGCGGGCTGAACAGAATGCCCGCGCCGCTGCCCGCCGACCCCAGGTCCGCTGCAGCAGCACCGCGACCCGGGACGACGACCGCCGGACGTCGTCCACGTCCGGCGGCTGCAGCATCGGCACGGGTGATCCCACGCTTCTGAACCGCGCTCTGGGCTGGTGAGCCTCAGTCCTTGCCGCGCAGGGCGTCCTTGACGCCGCCCACGGTATTCTGGACCTTGCCTTCGACCTGATCGGCCTTGCCTTCGGCCTGCAGCTTCTCGTCGCCGGTCACCTTGCCGACAGCTTCCTTGATGTTGCCGCCGGCCTGTTTGGCGGCGCCTTCGATGCGATCATGGTCGGGCATGAATGCCTCCCGGATGACGCCACCACAGCGGCGGCGCTTCAGGGAGAAAGCGGCTGCATCAGGCGATCGTTCCGTACGGCACCGCTTCGCTCCCCCCTCTCATCCAGACCGTCACCGCCCAGGCGTGGGCGTCATGGCGCAGGGACGTCACGGCGCGCTGCGGGGGCAGCCAGACCAGCTCGTGGTCGGCCTCAACCTTGGCGGCCGGATCCAGCTGCAGTTGCGCCGCGGTCCAGAAGCCGCCGACATTGTTGATCGGCGCGCCGTCAGTCTTCCGAAAGAACTGGCCGGCCTCGGCGATGCGGGCGAGCGGGCGAACCGTCATGCCCGCTTCCTCCACGAATTCGCGGACCAGGGCCTCGACCTCGGTTTCGTCGCCGTCTACCGCCCCGCCGGGCAGGTCGAAATAGCTGGCCGGACCCCGCTCGACTCGCACGCAGGCCAGCAGGCCGTCGTGGATCACAAGACCGAAGGCCGTGCGCCGCAATCTGTGCGACACGCCGGGCTCGGCCGATCCGAACTGCAGGTGCGGCGTCACAGGTCGACGGCCGGCCGCACGCCCTGGCTCCGGTTGCGCGGAACCCTGCCGGAGATGGAGAGGATGCGGCGCGGAGACGGGCTCATGGCCGTGCAGGATCGTCGCGCCGCGCGGGCAAGTAAAGCTTGGCCGAACGAAACCTTCGCCGGGTCATGGGATTAAGGTATAGGTAACCCTAAAGTCGCTTTCGGGGGATCGACGCGATGGTGTGGTGGTGGTGGATTCTGCCGACGGCAGTCGGCGTTATCGGCAGTGTGTTTCTGCTCAGTGGGCTGGCGTCGATTTTTCGCGGCCGGTTCATGTCGGGGGGTCTCGGAGCGGTCGGCGGCGGGGGCCTTGTGGCAGCCGCGGTGATCGCCACCCTGCTGGCCCTGAACGTCCAGACCTGGTCCCGCCTGACCTATGAGCGGCCGGTCGCCACGATCCGCACCAAACAGCTGGGCCCGCAGTATTTCGAGGCCACCCTGACCCAGCCCGCCGCGACGGAGGACGGCCAGCCCGTCGTTGGCGTCTATCCGATGCACGGCGACGAATGGCGTCTGGAGGCGCAGGTCCTGCGCTGGAAGCCCTGGGCCAACGTCCTGGGCCTCGACACCCAGTACCGCCTCGACCGGCTGTCGGGACGGTATCAGAGCATCGAGCAGGAGCGGACCGCGATCCGCAGCGTGCATGAGGTCAAGGGTGGCGATCCCGGTCCCGACCTGCCCTGGTCGATCAGCGCCTGGGACATGGCCCGCAAATACCGCCGCTGGGTCGACGCGGTCGACACCCTGTACGGCGGCGGGGCCTATATGCCGATGGGCGACGGGGCCGAGTATGAGGTCTGGATCACCCAGTCCGGCCTGGTGGCCCGCCCCGTGAACGCCCAGGCCCGCGACGCCTCCGCCGGCGGCTGGACCGAGGCGGAGTAGCCACCTGGGGCGCTACAGACTCCCCACCGTCCGCAGCCGCGCGCGCGGGTGGACCTCGTTCTGGCTCATGACGACGGTCTGGCCGCGGAAGCGCTCGATGATCGACCGGACATAGGGCCGGATCTGCGGCCCGGTCAGCAGGACCGCGGTCTCGCCCGCCATGGCGGCGCGTTCGAACACGTCGCGCACCACGCGGATGAAGTCCTGCAGGCGCGACGGGGCCATGGCCAGTTGCCGGTCGTCGCCCTGACCCACCAGGCTTTCGGCGAAGGCCTGCTCCCACTCCGGCGACAGGGTCACGATCGGCAGGGCGCCGTCCTCGCCGCGATGTTGCCAGCACAGCTGACGCGCCAGCCGGGTGCGGACATGTTCGACCAGACCGGTCACCGAGGTGGTGTGCGGCGCCGCCTCTGCCAGCCCTTCCAGGATCGAGGCCAGGTCCCGGATCGACACCCGCTCGCGCAACAGGGCCTGCAGCACGCGCTGAAGGGTCGTGACCGTCACGGCCGAGGGGATCAGTTCGTCGACCAGCTGTTTCTCCTCGCCCTCCAGCCCGTTGAGCAGCTTCTGCACCTCCGCATAGGACAGCAGATCGGCCATGTTTTCCTTGAGGATCTCGGTCAGATGGGTGGTCAGCACCGTCGAGGGATCGACAATGGTGTAACCGCGGAAGGTCGCTTCTTCCCTCAGGCTCTCGTCGATCCAGGTGGCGGGCAGGCCGAAGGCCGGTTCGCGCGTATGCTCGCCCGGCAGTTCGACCTGACGACCGGCCGGATCCATGGCCAGCAGCTGGCCCAGCCGAACCTCGCCGGCTCCGGCCTCCATCTCCTTGATCCGGATGGCATAGCCCTGGGTACCGAGCCGCATGTTGTCGAGGATGCGCACTGCCGGCATGACGAAGCCATACTCCTGCGCCAGCGACCGGCGCAGCGCCCGGACCTGGTCCGTCAGCCGCCGTCCCTCCAGTTCATTGATCAGCGACAGCAGGGAATAGCCCAGCTCGATCTTGACCTCGTCGATGTTCAGCGCGGTGGAGATCGGTTCCTCGACGTCCGGCCGGGGTCCGGCCGCGGCGGCCGCCACCTCTGCGTCGGTCGGCTTGGGCCGGAGCTTCTCCCGACCAAGCTTCCACGCCATGAAGCCCGCGCCCAGCGACAGCGCCGCGAAGGGCAGCAAGGGCATGCCCGGGATGAGGCCGATCAGGCCGGAGGCAGCCGAGACCACGCCCAGCGACACCGGATTGGTCGCCAGCTGCGCCACCAGCGCCTTGTCCGCCGAGCCTTCGACGCCGGCCTTGGAGACCAGAAAGCCCGCGGCGATGGACACGATCAGGGCCGGCACCTGGGTGACGAGGCCATCGCCGACCGTCAGCAGGACGTAGGTGTTGGTCGCGTCGCCGGCCGTCATCTTGTGCTGCAACACCCCGATCAGGATGCCGCCAATGGCGTTGATCGCGGTGATGATCAGACCTGCGACGGCGTCGCCGCGCACGAATTTCGACGCACCGTCCATAGCCCCGAAGAAGGTCGATTCCTGCTCCAGCTCCTTGCGGCGCAGCTTGGCCTGATCCTCGGTGATCAACCCGGACGACAGATCGGCGTCGATCGCCATCTGCTTGCCAGGCATGGAATCGAGGGTGAAGCGCGCGCTGACCTCGGCGATCCGGGTCGAACCCTTGGTGATGACGACGAAATTCACCACCAGCAGGATGATGAAGATGATGATCCCGATGATGAAGCTGCCGCTCATCATCAGGCTTCCGAAGGCCTGGATGACCTGACCGGCGCCGTCCGGGCCTTCGTGGCCGTGGCTCAGCACCAGCCGGGTGGAGGCCAGGTTCAAGCCCAGCCGGAACAGGGTCGAGACCAGCAGGACAGTCGGAAAGATGGCGAAGTCCAGCGGCCGCTTCATCAACAGGGCCGTCATCAGGATCAGCACGCTGGACACCAGGGAGATGGCCAGCAGCAGGTCCAGAAGCATGCTGGGGATCGGCAGGATCAGCAGCATGACGATGCCGATCACGCCGGCCGCCATGAAGACCTCGCCGCGCGCGAACCATCCGCGCACCTCGCGCCCCGTCGGCCGCGCCATGCCGTCGCGCATCAGGGCGGGAGCATCGGTCATGCGCCGTGGCCGAGAGCGGCAAGGGTCAGACGCGTCGCCTCGGCGATCACGGCCTCATTCTCGGCGTCCGAAGAGGCCCGCACGCCGTGGTAGTAGATGGCGAGCGTGATCGGCGCGCCGGCGGGCGGATAGAGCAGACCGATGTCGTTGGTCGGTCCATAGCCGCCGGTGCCGGTCTTGTGCGCGACCCGCCAGCCGGCGGGGACGCCGGCCTTGATCCGGCCCAGGCCGGTCGGCGAGTCAAACATCCATCCGAGCAGCTTGTCCCGGAACGCCGGCGAGAGCGGCGTGCCGGGATCCAGGAACAGCCGCTGCATGTTCAGCCGCGAGCGGGCCGGCTCGATAGTGTCCTTGTCCCCGTCAAGCCGGTTCATCTCCGGCTCGAAGCGGTCGACGCGGGTGCTGTCGTCGCCGATCGACCGGTAGAAGTCCCGCATCGCGTCCAGTCCACCCAGCGCCTTCAGCAGCAGATTCGCCGCCGGATTGTCGCTGACTTCGACTGTCCCCTTCATCAGCGCCTCGACGCTCAGGGAACGCCCCACCGCGGGCTCCGTGATCGGGGCGTGGTTGATCATGTCGGCGGCGGTGATCGGGACCTCGCGATCGAGGCGCTCCTGACCGGCCTGGACCCGCAGCAGGGTCGCCGCGGCGAGATACATCTTGAACGTCGAGCAGTAGACGAACCGCTCGCTTTCCCGCCAGTTCACCGCACCCTTCTCGCTGAAGGCGCTGAGACCCAACCGCCCGCCGTGCCTGGCCTCCAGCGCGCTGAAGTCGACCCGGACGTTCGGCACGATCATGACGGGCGACGCCTGCGGAGCATCCTGCCGCTCGCACGCGGTCAGTCCAACGGCTCCCAGCCCGGTCAGGACGCGTCTGCGGTCCATTCTCCTGCTTCCCTCAGGCCGCGTAGCCGGCGGCCACGCCCGACTGGGGCGCAGGGATCGCCGTACCCTCGTCGGCGTATTCGTTCAGCTTGTTGCGCAGGGTGCGGATGGAGATGCCCAGGATGGTCGCCGCATGGGTGCGGTTGCCCAGGCAATGGCTCAGGGTATCGAGGATCAGTGCCTTCTCCATCTGGGCCACGGTCTGGCCGACCGCGGCGCGGCTGATGGCGTCAGCCGTCTGCGCCGCGCGCCCGGCGGGGCCGGCGTCATAGGTGGAGCCCGTCAGCGGCCGGCCGTCGGGCAGGCGGATGGCGTCGACGTCGATCTCCGGGCCCGTGGCCAGCAACACCGCCCGGTGCATGGCGTTTTCCAGCTCGCGCACATTGCCGGTCCAGCGGTGTCCGGCCAGGGCCCGACGGGCCGCCTCCCCGATCGGGCGTACCGGCACGCCGTTGGCGGCGGCGTATTTGCGCACGAAATGCTCCGACAGCACGGCGATGTCGCCCGGCCGCTCGCGCAGGGCCGGCAGGCGCAGGTTCACGACGTTCAACCGGTAGAGCAGGTCCTCGCGGAACGTACCCTCGGCCACTGACTTGGCGAGGTCGCGGTTGGAGGTGGCGATGATGCGGATGTTGACCGGCACGGGCTTGCCGCCGCCGACGCGGTCGATCACCCGCTCCTGGATGGCGCGCAGCAGCTTGGCCTGCAGCCGCGTGTCCATCTCCGAGATTTCATCCAGCAGGAGCGTGCCGCCGTCCGCCTCCTCGAACTTGCCGATGCGGCGCGCCACGGCCCCGGTGAAGGCCCCCTTTTCATGGCCGAACAGTTCGGATTCCAGCAGATTGTCGGGGATGGCGGCGCAGTTGACGCTGATGAACGGCCGCTCCGCCCGCCTGGACTTCTGGTGCAGATACCGCGCCATCACCTCCTTGCCGACGCCGCTCTCGCCGGTGATCAGGATACTGGCCTCCGACCGCGCCACCTGGTCGGCCAGGGCCAGCACCGCCTTCATCGCCGGATCGGCCGAGATCAGGGGGCGGTCGTCGTCGGCCACAGCCGACAGGACGGCGGCGATCAGATCGGCCTCGGGCGGCAGGGGAATGAACTCCTTGGCCCCCGCCCGGATCGAGGCGGCCGCATCCGACGGGCTGGCGTCCACACCGCAGGCCACCACCGGCACATGGATGCGCTCCGCCTCGTTCGCCGCGATCAGGGCGGCGATGTCGATGCGCCAGTCGACCATCAGCAGGTCGGCGCCCTGCCCGCGTCGCAGTTGCTCCGTCGCATGATCACCGCGCTCGACGTGGCTGACCTTGGCGCCGTGCGCCATGGCCATCTTCACCGCCGACGCCAGCTGTCCACTCAGTCTGCCGACCACCAGAAGCCGCATGGGTCGTCCTCCCTAATCTCTCACTTGCCGGCAGCCATTCAGGCGCCCGCATCCTCGGTCTTGATGATTTCCGTCATGGTCACGCCCAGTCGGTCCTCGACCACCACCACCTCGCCTCGCGCGACGAGACGGTTGTTGACGAAGATGTCGATCGCCTCGCCGACCTTGCGGTCCAGCTCCAGCACGGACCCGCGCCCCAGCTTCAGCAGCTGGGCCACAGACATGTTCGACTTGCCCAGCACCGCGGCGATGTTGACCGGCACGTCGAACACAGGCGCGAGGTCGGCCGCGGACTTGTCGTCCGAGTCATCGACCGTGGCGAGGGCGGTGGAGTCCGCGAACTCTTCGAGAGGCAGGTCTTGGGCCATGTCGGTCAACTTCCCAGATCGAGGGGTTCGGCGTGCCCGGCCTCGGCGGCCAAGGCGGAATGCAGCGCGTCAGACAGACGCGCGGCGGCGGCGTCGAGATCGAACTCGGCCCGACCGTCGGCCCAGGCCAGCTCAAAGGCCGCGGGGGGCAGGCTCGGGTCGTCGCGGAACGTCAGGCCCCCCGCATGGCCGGCCTGGGCGCAGGCTTCGGCGATCGCCGCCCGCCCGGTCTCGTCCAGCCCCGACGCGCGGACGGTCAGCCGGCCCTGCGCCTCGATCTCACGGCCGAGCGCCTCGATGGCGGCGGTCACCGCTCCGGCCGGAAACCGGGCAAGGGCGGCCGAAGCCAGTACCCGCCCGGCGGTCAGGGCCAGATCGGCGGCGTCCTCGCGATGGCGTCTGGCGACCTCCGACAGGACCGGCAGGGCCCGCCCCACCGCGTCGGCGATCACCGCCAGGGCGGCGGACCTCTGGCCCTCGATCTCGGACAGGGCCGCCTCGCGCGCTTCCAGCGCCGCCTGGGCGACGAGCGCCTCGACCTCGGCCGGCAGATAGGCGCGCCGCGCCGGACGCCAGTCCGACGCGCGCAGGATCGTGCCGTTCTCGGCGAACTCCTGATCGAAGGCGAAGGGGCGGGACGGGGCGGGGATGGCGGTCATGTCAGTAGATCAGCTCGTCGTCGCTGCCCTGGCCGACCAGCATGATCTCGCCCTTGGCGGCCAGGTCCTTGGCCACCTGAACCATCGACATCTGGGCCTGATCGACGTCCTTCAGACGCACCGGCCCCATGGAGTTCATGTCCTCGCGCATGATCTTGGCGGCGCGCTCGCTCATGTTGGAGAAGAACAGCTCGCGCAGGCTCTCCGACGACCCCTTCAGCGCCAGTCCCAACTGGTCCTTGTCCACCGCGCGCAGCAACGTCTGGATGCCGCCGGGGTCCAGCTTGGACAGATCCTCGAACACGAACATCAGGGCACGAATACGCTCCGCCGCCTCGCGGTTGCGCTCTTCGAGGGCCCCGATGAACCGGGCCTCGGTCTGCCGGTCGAAGCTGTTGAAGATGTCGGCCATCATCTCGTGGCTGTCGCGCTTTGAGGTGCGGGCGAGGTTCGACATGAACTCGTTGCGCAGGGTCTGCTCGATCTTGTCCAGGATCTCGCGCTGCACCGGCTCCATGCGCAGCATCCGCTGCACGCACTCGAGGGCGAAGTCCTCGGGCAGGCTGGTCAGCACGCGGGCGGCATGGTCCGGCTTGATCTTGGACAGCACCACGGCGACCGTCTGGGGGTATTCGTTCTTCAGATAGTTGGCGAGGACCCCCTCGTTCACATTGCCCAGCTTGTCCCACATGGTGCGACCGGCGGGCCCGCGGATCTCCTCCATCATGGCGTCGACGCGGTCCGCCGGCATGAAGGCCTGCAGCAGCTTCTGGGTCTGCTCGAAGCTTCCCATCACGGCGCCCGAGCCGCTCATGCCGGAGACGAACTCCAGCAAAAGCTCCTCGACCACCTGGGAGCTGACCGTGCCGAGGGTGGCCATCGCCTGCGAGATCTCCTTGATCTCGTCCTCGTCCAACCCTTGCCAGAGCTGGACATGGTCCGCGCCGAGAGACAGCAGGATGACGGCAGCCTTCTCCGGCCCCGTCAGCTTGCGGATGTCGTCGACCGCGGCCTTCTTGGTCAGCAGCCGCGCCATCAGCTCTCATGCACCCAGCTGCGCAGGATCGCCGTCGATTCCTCGGGATGTTTGTCGACGAACTCGGCGACCTTGCGCACGGAAGACGCCTTCACCTGTCCCTCGATGCGGGCGATGTCGAGCCGCTGTTCCATCTCGGTCGGTGCGGCCAGCTGGCCTGCGATTCCGCCCCCCGCTGCTGTGGTCTGCAGCTGGGTCACGCCCGGACCGCCGACCATGGCGGGCATGCCGCCCCCGCCACCTGCAGCTCCCCCCCCGCCGCCCGTCGCCGCCTTCAGCAGGGGGCGCAGCACGAAGAAGATCAGCAACAGGCCGGTGATCAGCAGGATCAACAGTTCGACGCCGCGCATGATGTCGTTCTTGCCGAAGTCGAACATGCCGCCGCCGCCCTCGGTCCCGCCTTCCGGCAGGGCCGCGCGGTCAAAGCGGACATTGGTCACTTCCAGCTTGTCGCCGCGCGCCTCGTCGATGCCCACGGCGGCGGCGACCAGGGCCTTGATCTGGGCGATCTCGGCGGGCGTGCGCGCGGCCCAGGTGGCCTCCCCCTCGCCGTTCGCCGCCGGGGTCCACTTGCCGTCCACCGCCACCGCCACGGCCAGTCGCCGGACCTCGCCGGGCTCCTTCACCGTCGTGGTGGTGGTGTTGGAGATTTCATAATTGGTCGTTTCAGTGGTCTCGGTCGAGGTCGAGCCCAGCGGCGTCTGGGCCGGTGGCTCAGCGCCCGGAATGTTGTTGGCGGCTGTGGCGGCGCCGTCGGCCAGGCCGCTGGTCTCCTGGTTCTCGGCGCCGTTGGTCGCGACCGAGCGCACCACCTGGCCGTCCGGATCGAAGCGCTGCTCCTGGGTGGTCTGGCGGCTCAGGTCGATGTCGGCGGTCACCTGCACGCGCGCCGCGCCCGGCCCGACCACGCCCTCGACGATGTCGAGAATGCGGGCCTGCAGCTGGCGCTCGGTGCCGGCCTTGGCCTCCTCGGCGCCGGCCCCGAACGCCTCATCCTCGCCCCCGGCAGCCAGGGTGCGGTTCATGTCGTCCACAACGGTGACGCGGCCGGGCTTCAGGTTCGGCACCGCCGAGGCGATCAGATTTCGGATGGCGCGGACGTTCTCGGCCGTCATCTCCCGACCGCCCAGACCCACCACGACCGAGGCGGTGGGCTCGGCGGCCTCGGACTGGAACAGCGCCCGCTCCGGCAGGGCGATGCGCACCCGCGCCATCGACACCCCGCGCAAGGACATGATGTCCCGCGCCAGCTCGCCTTCCAGCGCGCGCTTGGCGTTCAGGTTCTGCTGAAACTCGGTCTGGCCCAGCACCGACTGATTGTCGAAGAGCTCGTAGCCGACAGAGCCCTGGGTCACGAGGCCCTTACCGGCCAGCAGCATGCGGGCGGTGCCGACCTCGTCGCGGCTCACGAAGATGGTCGAGCCGTCACCCCTGGAGGAATACTTCACGCCGGCGGCATCCAGCGCCGTGGTGATCTCCGACGCCTCGCGCAGATCGAGATTGGAATACAGCAGGGCGTCCGGGGCCTGGCCCACGCGCAGCATCACGGCCACCAGCACGGCGGCCACGCCCGCGGCCACGCCGAGGACGGCCGCAAGGCGCCCGATCCCGAATCTCTGCACCGCCGCCGTGAAGCCGCCCACGCGCCCCGCCCTGAACTCTGGCGGGACACCAAACTCGCCCGCTAGGCAGAAACTGCCGGGAGCGTGGTAAATGCCGCGTTAAGGGGCTCGCTCGTTTCCCTCCCTTGAAGGGGAGGAAGAAGAAGGCCCTACGCCGCCAGCTTCAATTCGGCCGCCGCCTTGATGCGGGCCTCGGCGATGGCGTCGGCGATCTCATGGGTGGGGCGGCCCTCGGCGGCGGAGCGATCCAGCACCTCCGCAAGGGTCTCCATCAGCCGCGACAGCTTGGCCTCGACCCAGTCGGGGTCATAGACGCCGCCGGTCTGGCGGGCCTTCAGCTCGGACGCCACATTGATGATGCCGCCGCCGTTGGCGACATAGTCGGGGGCGTACAGCACGCCTCGCTCGAACAGGATGCGGCCGATTTCCGGCGTCGCCAGCTGGTTGTTCGCCGCCCCGACCACCGCCTTGACCGTCAGCCGGTCCAGCGTCTGGGGGTTCAGCGTCGCGCCGAGGGCGCATGGGGCATAGATGTCGGCCTTGACGTCATAGATGGCGTCGGGGGCCACGATCTCCGCCCCGGTCCGGGCCGCGACCTCGGCCAGCAGGGCGGTGTTGACGTCGGTCATGATCAGCCTGGCGCCCGCCGCATGCAGCTTGTCGGCCAGATAACCGCCCACATGGCCGATGCCCTGAAGCGAGACGGTCAGCCCCGTCAGGTCGTCCTGGTTCCACAGGCGTTTCGCGGCCAGCAGGGTGGCGCGGTAGACGCCCTCGGCGGTGACCGGGCTGGGGTCGCCGGAGCCGGCCTTGCCGCCGGACAGGCCCACCACGAACTCGGTCTCCTTGCGGGCCTCGGCGATGTCCTCGACCGACACGCCCACATCCTCGGCCGCATAGTAGTTGCCGCCCAGCTGGTTGACGGCCCGGCCAAAGGCACGGAACAGCTCGGGGGTCTTCTGGGTCCGGCTGTCGCCGATGATGACCGACTTGCCGCCGCCCATCTCCAGATCCGCCACTGCGTTCTTGTAGCTCATCCCCCTGGACAGACGCAGAACGTCCTCGAGCGCCTCGGCGGCCGAGCCATAGGCCCACATGCGCGTGCCGCCCACGGCGGGGCCGCGCGCGGTGGAGTGCACCGCAACAATTGCCTTGAGGCCGGTCCGTTCGTCCATGAAGGCGTGCACGCCTTCGTGGTTCGCGAACGACGGGGAATCGAACAGCGTCATGCCCTGTGCGAGCCTTTCCTGGGTATTTTTGTTGCCGCGCCATACGCGCCCCGCCCGGCGGGGGCAAGCGGCATGACCTCACGTCACTGCGAGCGGAGCCGGGGCAGGACGAGCGGCGCCCCGGACGGCAAGGGCGTCGCGGGATCGCGCGCAAAGGCCAGAACGTCAGCGAAGACCACCGTCGCCTGCAGGTCGCGGTTCAGGATGTGGCGGCCGTCGGCATACCATCCGGTGCGCAAGCCCGGCCCGTCGCCGGCGCGCTCCAGCGCCCGTCGCATCGGAGCCTGGCCGATGATGTCGTCGTCTGCACCATACAGCAGAAGCGTCGGCACGCCGGTCGCCCCAAGGTCCCGCGAGGCGCGCTCCATCAGATCGACCAGGCCATGAAGGGCATCGAACCGCGTCGAGACGGAAAAGCCCGGATCCCGGCCATTGCGGATCAGTTCGATAAGATTGTCGGTGGCCATGACGGCGCTGTGCGTCCAGCGCGGCGGCTCCACAGCCTGGTCCCCGGCCAGCCGCGCGGCGGCCCACAAGGCGCCGCGGTTCAGCGGGCCCTGACTCGACCAGCCCCACACTGCCGGCGCCAGCAACACCAGCCGCGCGGCCGCAGGCGGCCGTTCGGAGGCGAAGGCCGAGATCGCCACGGCCCCGCCCATACTCTCTCCGATCACCACCACCGGCAGGCCGGGATGGCGCGCCCGGACCAGATCGACGACGTCGCGCAGGTCGTCGAGCATCAGCTCACCGCCCCAGACGCCGCGGCCCGGCGACCGGCCAAAGCCGCGCTGGTCATAGGCATAGGTGACCACGCCCTGCTCGGCCCACCATGGCCCCGCGAGACGCCACGCCGCCGAACTGTCATTCATGCCGTGCAGCGCCACGAAGACCATGTCGGGCACCCGGTCGACCGGGGCCCAGACCCGCATCGCCAGCCGCGCCCCGTCCCGCACCACCAGGGCGTCCGCCGCCACCTCGGGACCCGCGAACCCGGCCGGCGGCGTCAGCGGGGACTGCACCTGCGGCGTCGCGCAGGCGGAAAGGGCGAGGATAGCGAAAAGGGCCGCGCCTGCCCTCACTCTGGCGGACCCTCCGGCAGCTTCAGCCGGATCACGCCCTTGAAGGCGTCGGGGTTCACCGGCTTGCCCTTCTTGGTGATCACCAGCCGGCCTTGCCGCGCCAGGCCGACGGCGGTGGCGCGTACCTTGCCCATCTGCCGCTGCCACTGCTCGGGTGACAGGACCTTGGCCACTTCGGAGGGGCAGATGCTCTTGCCCGGCTCGCGGCGGGACAGCAGGTCGAAAATCTCGGCTTCGATCGGATCGCTCATGGCGTCTCTATCCCGCATCGCCGCCAAAGAAAAAAGCGCGCTCGGCCCGGCGCCGCCCGCAACCGCACCTATAATGGTGGTTCAACCGTCGACCCGGCGACCAGATGTGCACGACGTGCACCCAATTTTTGCTCGGTGAGACCCTCACCGTTTTGGACTCGATCGACTCGATCGACTCGCTTTTTTCCGTCGGCCCGCCCCGGCCTCAGCAGAAGGGACCGCTATGGTCGCCAAGATCACCGTCACCGAGGGCGAGTTCGCCGGCTGGCAGACCTATGACCTGCACGGCACCTTCGATCAGGTGGTCGGGCCCTTCTATTTCCGGCCCGATCCCGACGGCCGCATGCGCTGCGCCTTCCGCGCCGAGCCCAAGCATATGAACGCCGGCAACCGTATGCACGGCGGCTGTCTGATGACCTTCGCCGACATCGCCCTGTTCCAGACCGCCTATCAGGAGATGGAGGGCGCCTCGGGCGTGACTGTGCAGCTGGACTCCACCTTCATCGACGGCGCCTACGTCGGCGACCTGGTCGAGGCCACCGGCGAGGTGGTGCGCGCCGGCCGCAGCCTGATCTTCGTCCGCGGCCAGATCCAGACCGGCGAGCGCGTGCTGATGACCTACTCGGGCGTCATCCGGAAGTTCGAAAAGCGGCGGTGACCCGCCCGGATCACCGCCGCCTCGCGTGGATCGTCACCGTTGCCGGAAGACGAGAAAACCGATGCCGGCGCTGATCACGCCGAGGATCAGGCTCCAGACCGACTCGATCGCCCAGCTCATCACAGCATCCAGCCCCCCGCCGCTGATCGGGGGCGCCGAGGGTCCGGAAACGTCCACGTCAGGCATGTCCGGCAGGCTCGGCAGATCGGGAAAGCGGAAGTCGCCGCCGCCGAGGGCGTCGATCAGGGCCACAAAGAACCCGGCCACATAGCTGAAGACGACGCCGATGATACCGAGGGACCAGTCGATCGAGGCCTGCTCGAAACCCAACACCCAGGCTGTGAACCCGTCCAGTTCCACACCCCAGGCCCCGGCGAGATGGAGCATCAGGCCATTGTACATCCACAGGACGATGTAGAGCGCAGCGCACATGACGAACATCCACGGCTCGCTGCTGCGGAAGTCGGACGAAACCAGCCAGGCGCCCGCGGCAAGAAGCACGCAGCCCACATAGAGCGCTTCCGCAACGGCCAGCAGGCGCAGCCCCCACGGGAAGATAGGGTAGAGATAGACCAGAAAGGCCGCCGCGACGCCGACCGCGAGCAGCATCCCCAACACGAACAGCGCGCCGAACACGAACCCGACCGCGTTCTCCACCTGTGACATGCCATCCCCCGACGGTCGCCTGACCGACAGAGAAGCCCGCTATTCCCGATGGATCAACCTCAATCCCGTCACACGCCCGCCTGGGCCGCGGGGCGTGCCTTGCAGGCCTCAAGCCAGCGGGCCAGGTGCTCGAACTCGGCCGGGGGGCGGTATTTGATCAGACGGGCGAAATCCAGCCCGACCACGCTGACCACGTCGGCGATCGTGAAACGGTCCAGGGCGATGAACTCATGCTCGGCCAGACGCCGGTCGAGGGTCTTCATGAATTTCTCGGCCGCAGCCCGGTTGTACTCCGCCAGCTGGGGCAGCTGCACGGCCTCCAGCGCCGCCAGCGCCGGATGGGTGTGGCGCACGTTCAGCATGATCGGATTGGCCAGATAGAACTCGCAACGCCGGGTCCACATCTCCACCACCGCCTGTTCGCGCGCGTCGCGGCCGAACAGGTTGGGCTCCGGATAGAGGGCCTCCAGATAGCGGCAGATGGCCACCGATTCCGAGATCGTCGTGCCGTCGTCCAGCTCCAGCGCCGGGACATGGGGCACGCCGACGCGGGCGCGGTATTCGGCCGTCTTGTGCTCGCCGGTCAGGATGTCGACCGGCACGATCTCGACGTCCTCGATGCCCTTCTCCGCCATGACCCAACGAACTCGCCGCGGATTGGGCGCGCGATGGCTGTCATAGAGTTTCATGGCCGGTCTCCGAGCGTTTCGTTTGGAAACCCTACTGGCCGAACACCGACATCGGCAAGGCCCCGACCACGGCGGCGGTCATGACGGTGGCCAGGAAGCCGGCAGCCAGGGCCTTCCAGACCATGCCCAGCACCTCCTGGCGGCGCTCGGGGATCAGCACGGACAGGCCCGTGACCGTGATGCCGACCGATCCGATGTTGGCGAAGCCGCACAGGGCATAGGTCATCAGCATGCGCGTGCGCTCGCTCATGGCCTCGGGCGGGACCTGGCCCAGCTGGATGAAGGCCACGAACTCCGTCAGCGTCAGCTTGACCCCGAGCAGGCGTCCGGCGACCCCCGCCTCCGACCACTCCACCCCGGTCAGCCAGGCCACCGGCATGAAGGCCCAGCCCAGCACCCGCTCCACCGAGACGGGCCCGTCAAACAACCAAAGCCCGCCGACCATGATGTTGACCAGGGCCACCAGGGCCACGAACACGATCAGGACCGCCGAGATGTTCAGCACCACCATCAGGCCGTCCGACGTGCCCTTCACGATCGCGTCGATCGCCGAGTCGTACTTCAGGGCCGAGCGGTAGTCGGCCACCTCGCCGCCCTCGCCGGGCTTCTCGGGGATCATGACCCGGGCCAGCAGCACGCCCGCCGGAGCCGACACGATCGAGGCCACCAGCACATGCCCCGCCGCGTTCGGCAGGACAGGCGCGAGGATGGCGGCATAGGCGACCATGGTCGATCCCGCGACCGTGGCCAGGCCAACCACCATCATCAGGAAGATCTCGGACCGGGTCAGCTTGTCCAGATAGGCACGGATCACGATCGGGCTCTCGATCATGCCGAGGAAGACGTTGGCCGCCACCGCCAGGGCCGAGGCACCGCCAAGGCCCAGCGTCCGCTGGAACAACAGGCCGAAGCCATAGGTGATCCACTTCAGGATCTTCCAGTGCCAGAGCAGGGCCGACAGGGCCGAGATCACGAGGATCAGCGGCAGGACCTGGAAGGCGAAGGTGAACATCGCGCCCTGGTTCGCCACCGAAAAGGGCTGATCGCCGCCGGCCAGATAGCCGAACACGAACTTCGCCCCTTCATTGGTGGCCCGCGCCAGACCATCGACCGCGCCCGTGATGGCCGCCAGCACGGCCTGCGAACCGGGAATGGCGAACAGAGCCAGCACCAACGCCGCCTGCACAGCCACGGCCCCGATCGCCAGTCGCCAGGGGAACCGGCGCTTGTTCTCGGACAGCAGCCAGCAGATGGCGATCACGGCCACAATGCCCGCCAGGGCCTGGGCGTTGAGCGTGGTGAACATTCGGCGTCGGCTCCCCTATAGCCGCGGCACCGAGTCCTGCTGCGACGAAACTCCTCGCGTCATGGCTTGGCTATTCGAATTGGCCAGACAGTCAACCCTAGGACCGAGGACGTCGCGCCGATAAGACTATCGCTTCCGATAGAAGCGGGCCGATGGCCAGTTTCTACCTCTGAGAAAACCCAAACCATCGAGGCTTGATGCCGGACCATCCCATCAGGCCCGCTCACAAGCATCTGCAGCAAACGACGACCACGGAGAGTGCCTGGAGGCCTAACATGGCTGCTTGAACTCCTCTCCTATCCAGCTCCGTGGTTAAGGAGGGCCGGACTGGAGAGGAACCCTTGCCATTCGACCAGTTGTCTCAAGGTGACTTGAGACCCTAGAGGTCAAGGTTCTCGAACAGCTGCGCCAACATCGGCCCAACCATGTTGCTGTAATCATCGGTCCATGGACGCGCTCCCGATGAGTCGCCGGCGACCCATCGGGGATCACCGCTGAACGAGGCCAGATCCTCGCGCGACTTCGCTACAAGGACGACGTCAGAGGCGGACTCCCATAGAAGACTGTCCTCCTCCGTCGGCGAGTGGCGTTGCAGCAGGGTGACGCCACCTGCGGCTTCGGCTGAAGCGATGGCGACGTCGCGGAGTTGGAGATTCCTATTGGAAAGATGAAGGACAACGACGCCTCCCGGTCGCAGCTTGCTCAGGTACATGCCTATCGCTTCGCGCGTCAGCAGGTGTGTCGGCACAGCGTCGGAGGAGAAAGCATCAAACAGCACGAGGTCGTAACCGCCGGCCGGCGTGCGCGCCAAAGTGAGTCGGGCATCTCCGGTCACATAGTCAACGGCCCCGCGCGCACATGTCGTCGTATAGCTGAAGTAGAACGGATCAGAAGCGAGCTCGACGATCAGCGGATCGATCTCGAAAAACGTCATCCGGTCACCCGGTCTTACAAAAGCCGCGACCGACCCGGCTCCGAGGCCCGTTACAGCCACCGAGAGTGCGGGCTTTCGTGATTGCAGATTGGCGAAAACCTGACCGATGGGGGTTGCCGGTGCGTAATAGACGAGGGGACGGCACTCGATCTCCGGATTTCGCGCCTGCGCTCCATGCAAAGTGGTTCCGTGTGTCATCGACCGGACATCTCCGGAGAGTGCGTCATCCTCGACGTCGGAGATCGTTACGACACCAAAGAAGTTCCGCCAGACGGCTCCGCCCTGCGCATAGTCGCTGATGCTGAAGGCCGAAATCGCCAGCGCGGCCACCAGTGAAACAAGCAAAAGGCGGGCGCGACGCACGAGGAAGGCCAGGGGGACACAGGCCAGAAGGCATAGCCTCATGCCCAAAACGGCCGCCTCGTCATACCCCCGCAACGCGGCGATGAGCGGAGCGCCCGCGGCGGCGACAATGCCGATGGCCCAAAGGGCCAGCAGACGGCGATCCTTCAGGTTTCCGGCCGCGGCCAGAGCAAAGCAAGCCAATACAAGGGCGGCAGGGTATTCTATGACTGTGGTGAAGAGCACCGGGGCCAAGAATGCGTTAAAGCCACCCCCGAGGACTCCCCCAACGGACAGCCAAAGGTAAAAGTCCGTCAGATGCGCCGGATCCGGTCTGAGGCTGTACAACCGCATGTGGCATGCCAGAGCACAAGCCGTGAATGCCGCAAGATGAATCAACAACTGCAGGACAAAGTTATCCTCGGAGAAATACATCCCGGAAAGACAGAGCGCGACAAGGACGACCTGAATTGACAGCAGACGATCGTCCGAGATCCGGTTGTCGCCGAATGCGATGATGAATGTGCCCAGATAAAGGGCGAGCGGGAGCACCCAGAACAGGGGCGCAGAAGCCACGTCGGTCGTAATGTGGCTCGTTACGCCCAGCATCAGGCTGGAAGGGACTGCCGCGAGCGCAGTCCACAAAGCGCGCCGCCGCCAGGTCGCCGCCGGGGCCACTGTTGAGGCAGTCGGCACTTGCGCAACTGCGCGAGCCCTTACGGTCAGGAACAAGCCGACCAGCACAACAACGAAGACAGCATAACCAGCGGACCATAGCCAACGCTGCCCCGTCAACGTCATGATGGGCTCAAGGAGCAGCGGATATCCGAGGAGCGCGGCCAGACTCCCGAGGTTGCTGGCCGCATAGAGCCGATAGGTCCGATCGGCAGCTTCGCCTCGCCGCGTCCGCGCATACCACGCCTGCACCAGCGGTGCTGTCGCCGATAGGGCTGCGAACGGAGCTCCAACTGAGATCAGGAGGGTTATCAGCAACCAAAGGGCAGGCCGCTCAACGTTCGGGTCGCCGAGGACAGTGCTGACCTGGAGCGGCAAAGCGGTGGCCGCCACGATCAGGACAGCGAGGTGCGAGAGAATCTGCAAGCGGATCGAACCAATCCTCTGCAGCTGGTTCGCATAGGCATATCCGACCAGCAGCCCTCCTTGGAAGAAGGCCATGCTCGTGGTCCAGACGGCGGGGCTTCCGCCGAGGGATGGCAGGAGAAGGCGTCCCACAATAGGCTGTAACGAAAAGACTAGAAACGCGCTCAAAAGAATCGCCGAGGGGAAAACTATTGACTCGTCAAACACCGGTGAAGTTTTCGCTGCAGTCACGTCGGTCATGAAAAGTCCCCTCGACGGACGAAGAAGCGCGCCCGTTCATGTTGGGATACTGCGCGGACCACAATGCCTTAGCCAAGTGCCAGCGCCCATAATGAGCACGCATCGGTTTGACGCGCCAATGCCCCTGAGCGCATGAAATAGGAAGCGGAGCAGTTCCGCTTCGATATCTCAAACAAGGGGGGCGGGTTATGCTGCGCCAGTTCATCGATCAAGTGGCCGTGGTCCTCAAGGACGAGAGCGGCCTGACTTCTACCGAGTACTCCACCATGGGTGGGGCCATGGCCGGCGGTGTGTTCACCATGGCTGATGCGCTGACCCAGGCTTCGGGGACGGCCTTCGACAACGTCATCAACGCCGTTGCTGGCGACTCCGAAACGCCCGCGGCCTAAACTCTGGCATGACGGCTGCGGCTGTTGCCCACTGGGTGGCCTTGGCAGCCTTATGTGTACTCTTCGGATGCGCATACAGTGACGTTCGGGATCGAACGATCCCGAACGTCGCTGTTTTTTTGCTGGCTGTTTTGGGCCTGATTGAGGCGGCTGCGCTTCAGCGCGCTGACATCGCTCGCACTGTTCTGGTGGCCGGTCTTCTTTTCGTCGGCCTCATGCCGCTTCATCGGAAGGGGGTGCTGGGTGGAGGCGACCTGAAGCTGATTACAGCCTTGATGTTATGGCTTGCGCCGTTGCAAGCTGGCCTGTTTTTGCTTCTGGTTCTCGCGTCGGGGGGCGTCGTGGGTCTGATTTTCCTGGTCTTTGGACGACTGCGCGCTTGGGTCGTTCCTCACGCATCGCCCGCTGTCAGCGTTCCCTACGCTTTGGCCATTGCGGGCGGCTTTCTGGCGATCCGTCCTGACCTGTTGCAGAGAGTGCTAGGCCAGTGAATCAGGACCCGCACAATACCCACGACAAGTCTTCCGGGTCCGCGGAGCCTGATGCGAAATCCGCGGTGACGGCGCCACCTCCGGCCAAGCCAGGTCTCGGGCGAAACGTCCTGCATTTTGTCGGTGCCGTTGTGGCCGCCTACGTGATCCTGACAACTTTGCGCCTTGTGGTGATTCCGTGGCTCGCTGGCCTCGGCCTTTGGCCGTTCTGACAGGAGGACCCCGGTGGCTGAACCGTTTCGCCTTGGACTTGGGGGATCGAACGCCGGAGGCGGACGTCTCGCTCTGATCGCCAAGAACGTGGGCATGTTCCTGTTTGCCTTGGCCGTCGCAGTCGGGCTTGGGACGGCCTTGAAGTCCATGGTGGGTAACGGCTCAACCGAAGGCCGGTTCTACGCTGAAGCACGCGTTCCGCTTCGTGCGGGCGAGTTGGTAACTATGGACAAAATCGCATGGCGATCGGCCCAGGGCCGCAGACTTGAAGGTGCATTCACGTCTTCGGATCGTACGGGCAGCAACCTGATCGGTCGCCGCCTTACCCGCCCTGTGCAGGCCGGAAGGCCGGTCCCGCTTGCAGCACTGGCCTCCCAATCCGATGCCCAGGCGCTCTCCCTCGCACAGGGCGAGGTCGCCTTCGTGCTGTCTGGAGCTGAAACCTTGGCCGTGGCAGGCTTTGTGAAACCAGGCGATTTCGTGAACGTGATCGCAGTTCTGGGCGCAGGGCGTCAAGGCGGCCCGGTCGACCCGTCTGTGGGTACGGTAGTCCAGGCTGCCCGCGTTCTGGCGGTGCAGCCCGTGCCGGGCCGACGTGACAACGGAATTTCCATAGCTCTGTCGATGAGTTCGCAGGAAGCAGAAGATCTTGCAGCATGGCGCTATGCGGGACGCCTCGTGGTGGCACTCGCCGGCACGCCGGATGAGTTGAGCGAATATGTTGAGTGGCGCCCCCTGTATGAGGATACCGCCGAGAGCGATCCCGGTCTGAGCGCCGACGAGAGCTACGTGGATCCCGTTTGGGAGGGCGGTGAGGACGAGGCTGCCGGCGAAGAAGAGATCATGATCTACGAAGAGCCCGAGATCGAGGTTGTTGGTCCTTCCGGGATCCAGACAAGGCCGACACCATGAAGATCCTCACCAACTGGCTGCGCCTCCTCGCATTCGCAGCCATTCTCGGCCAGGCGTTTCCCGCGATGGCCCAGACGACGCTGGGATTGAACGAGGGCGGCATGATCGTTCTCGGCGCGGATCGCGATATTGCCTCAGTCGTGGTATCGAACGAGGGCGTGGTCACCGTTGAACCTCGCGGTCGGCGCAGCCTCGTTGTTTTCGGCCGGAAGGCGGGGTTCGTCGAAATCCTTCTGCTCGACGCGGATAACCGACTGATCGAACAGAACAGCCTGGAAGTGCGCCACGACCTGACCGCCCTGAACCGTCTGATTACTGAAGCTGCTCCGGGCTCGAACGTGGTCGTCTCTCGAGCGGGTGACGTGATCGTGCTGAGTGGAGTGACTGTCGACTCCGCCCAGTCTGCCTTGATCCAGAACATCGTTCAGGGAGCTTCACCGAACGTCCGGCTGATCAACATGCTGGTGACTGACGTGGACGACCAGGTCGCCGTTTCCGTCCGGGTCATGGAGGTGCGTACCAACCGGTTGAGCGAAGTCGGTCTCAGGTGGTCCGCCCAGAACCGTTTCAATGACGGCAACGTGGTGATCGGTTCATCGCTCGCAGACGCGGTTGCACAGATCGTAACCGGCGGGCTTTTCGGCACAGCGCGCTTCACCGTTGATCGCTTTACTCTCGACTCCTACATCGATTTCCTACGCAATGAAGGCGTTGCCACACTTCTGGCGCAGCCGGTCATTCTTACGACTGATGGAGAACGGGCACGGTTTCTTGCCGGAGGCGAGTTACCTGTTCCGGTGCCTTATCTCAACACGACGGGTGGTACTTCTACGCTTGGTTACACTTACAAGCCATATGGGGTAACCTTGGAGTTTACGTCGAGAATCCTCGATGGTGATCGTGTACGGCTCCAGCTCTCGGCCGAAGTCAGTTCGGTCGATCGCAGCCAGGCTGTCGAGTTTGCGGGTGCCCGTGTCCCGGCCCTTACGACACGGCGCGCCGAGACCACTGTGGTGCTGGCCTTCGGTGAGAGCGTCGCGATCGCCGGCCTTCGATCCGCAGAGACTACCGCCAACCGGCGCCGACTACCGTTTGACACCCCTTTCGGTATTGGAGACATTCTCGCAGGCAATCGGGCCGAACAAGGCTCAGAGACGGAACTGGTCCTCATTGTGACGCCGATCAGGGCGAGCGAGGTCGGGCCCGTCATGCCATCCCCGACCGTCCCCGGCACCGAGGCTCCTCCCGCCGTCTCACGACCATGATCGGCATGGACCACCGCGCCCTGATCGACGCCCTGATCGACGCCGCAGCTGCGCGGTTTCCCGGGCGCGCATCCGGCGATCTCGAAGTGGAGCCGGAGGATCTCCGTCAGTTCTGCGCCCAGACACTGGAGGGGCTGGCCAGCGAGTACGACGGGGCCGACCGTGAGGAGCTTATCGACACGGTGATCGCAGAGCTCCTTGGCTTCGGCCCCCTGGATGCACTCATGCGCGACGTCACCGTCACCGACGTCCTCGTCAATGGGCCGCACTCTGTCTTCGTCGAACGCTCGGGCCGCCTTGAGGTGTCGGACCGGACCTTCATCGATGACGAGCATCTGGCAGCCTTCGTACAGCGGCACGTCGCGCGCGCCGGACGATCGATCAGCCGGGCCAGCCCCTGGACAGACGTGGAACTGCGGGACGGCTCGCGCATGCATGTCGTGGCGAGCCCGATTACCCCGCTCGGTCATGTCGTATCGATCAGACGCTTTCGGGAACAGCCGTTCACACTTGAACAGTTGGTGGAGCTGGGGAGTCTGAGTGCAGAGGCGGCAGACTGGTTGCGCGGTGCCGTTGAGAAGCGGCTTAATCTTGTGCTTGCTGGGGCCCCGGGCGTCGGAAAGTCCACGCTGCTCGCTGCGATACTCGGAGCCGTCGCAGCGAACGAACGTATAATCCTGATTGAGGATGTAAGCGAACTACGGGTGGACCATCCGCATTGCCTCAAGCTTCAGACCCGGTCGGTCATCCACGGCACAGCGGAAACAGCATCCATCCGCGAACTGGTACGACAGACGCTGCGGATGCGGCCAGATCGCCTCGTTGTCGGCGAGGTCCGCGGTGCAGAGGCCTACGACATGATCAACAGCTTGTCGGCCGGTCTGAGAGGATGCCTGACGACGGTCCACGCTGGCTCGGTCCAGGAAGCTCTGAAACGCCTTGCCGTTCTCCATGCAGAAGCTGGGGGGGGGCGCCCTCTTGAGGAATCACGCGATGCCGTGAACTCGGCAGTCCATGCCGTGATCCACCTGGAGAAGGACACTGACGGACGGCGTCGCGTGGCCCAGATCCTCGAGTTGGAGCGGTCTGGTGCGTCGAATTGAAGTCAGCCGGACCGAGTTCTTCATCCTCATCGGCACGCTGGCGTTGGTGTCCTCGGCAGCATGGCTCTGGTCGCAGAATTTTGCGCTCGCCGCCGCCCTCGGCATCGGGGCGGCCGTCGCCACATTGCAGACGATGCGCGGCATGCGGGCGAGACAGCTGTCCGGAGAGCGTCGCCAGGTCATTGACCTGCTCCAGGAGGTCGGGCCGCTCGTCGCCGCAGGAGAGGCCCTGCACCCCGCGGTGATTTCTGTCGCCGGGAAATTTCGCGATGGTCCGGTGCGCGCCATCGGGCTGGCACTGGAGCGTATGCAGACGGGCATGAGCGTGACCGCTGCATCTTCCCGGCTGAAAGGTAACCCCCTGTCTGTCTTGCTGTTCAAGCTGGTTCTGTTCCAGCGGCGTAACGGCGGCGACCCGCGCTGGCTGGTGGACACCCTGCGCAAACGACTCGAACTTTCGGCCGAGCTCGAACAGCGGCGTGAACTCGCCCTTGTTCAGATCCAGTGGCAGGCAACAGCCATCACCGTCATATTCGGATTGGTCCTCGTCGCAGCGTTCCTTCGTGCCGGGCCGCTGATAGCTGCCCTGTTCGAAACCGGAGAAGGTCGCAGCATCGTCGCGACGGCGGCTGCCATGATCCTGTGGGGACGTGTCGCCCTGACGGCGCTGGAAGAGAGCATCCAATGACCGGGCCAGGATCAGCAGATCAGCAGGCAATGGATGAGCTCGCCGCCATTGCGGCGGCGGCGGCGGCCGACGCCGGAGCGGCTCCGGCCGAGGCTCTGGACTTCTCGATCGAAGTGATGCGTGAGACAGCGCCGTCGCCCCAACTCGCCGCCTTTGCCGAGGACGCACGGCGCTTGCGATATCTGAGGCATATCCCGGAATCGGGATTTGTCCCAAGAACAACGAGCGCCCTGTTCAAGATTCTTCGATTTGTTGTCGAAAGTGAGCGTAACGGCGACGATTTGCGGCTGAAGCTCGATATGTACCTAAAGTCTCAGGCAGACACCCGAGAGATTGAACTGCGGAAACGTATTGAGTCCGTACCAGTCTACATGATTGTAGTTCTTGTTTTGTTCTTCGTTCCTGCGATTCTTTTGGTCCTCATTGGCCCAGCCTTTCTGTCACTACTCCGCTCTTTGTACGAAGTTTGAACTGCTCAGATTGAGCGTGATGCGCATGGCACTATCGTCGGCAACGGCCTAGCTTGGTTAGAGATGTTTGAATGGGGGGTCGGCGTCGTGAAGAATTTCATTAGGGCTTTTGCTTTTTCACTCGCGTTGGCGTTTGCCTTCGTGACCGTTTCGCCGGTCCTGACGCCGCAGCAAGCTTCGGCCCAGGCGCCGAAGACGCCGACGAAGGTCGTGAAGAAGACGTCCAAGAAGGCTGCCAACAAGCCCCAAAAGAAGGCCCCCAAGAAGACAAAAAAGTCGCCTAGCAAGAAGGCGGCCAAGAAGAATGCGAAGAAGGCGGTAAAGAAGAGCTCCAAGAAGGCGACCTCCAAAAAGGCCAAGAAGGCCCCCAAGAAGTCGACCAAGAAGGTCGCCTCCAAGGGCGCCAAGAAGTCTGCCAAGAAGGTCAACTCGAAGGCCCCCAAGAAGTCGACCAAGAAGGTCAACTCGAAGGCCCCCAAGAAGTCGACCAAAAAGGTTCAGTCCAAGACCTCCAAGAAAACCACAACTTCGGCCAAGGCCGGTGGCGAGTGGGTCTGGGTTCCTGCGCCCAAGAAGTAAAGGCAATGGCGCTGGGCAAAATGAGTTCTTGGCTGAGGGAAGTGGTCGACCGGGCTCGGTCGACCTTTCCTATTTTGTCCGCCGTGCTGGATGACCGTCGCGGAGTAGCCGCAGTCGAGATGACCATTCTGCTCAGCACTATCGGCATCGGGTTCGCGAGCATCGGCTATTCGATTGGCCCTGCTGTCAAAGACTATGCTGATCGCCTATCGGCGGTCGTGGCTGAAGCACGCTGCCTAGCAGCTGTACCGCCGGCAGATCCGATGCCGGTTTGCCCACCACCAGCACCCTGATGCTGGGCCTGCAAGCGAGCATTTTGGCAATCCTCCTGCTGCTTGCGGGCGCAGAGAGCGCTGCTCCGGGCTGTGCGAAATCTGTGGTCCGCGCTGCCGCACTGGTGACGGTGTCCGCCAAGGAAGGGACCTATCAGCGTCTCTGCGATCGCGTGCGGCTACATGGCGGAACATGCTGAGAAATCTCCTATAACGCGTGAGCGATTGTCCCCGTGCCCGCTTCCCGCTCCTGTCCAGTTAACTTTTTCTACCCCACGCCAGAGTGCAGGCGCCCCATACATGAGTCTTGCTGTTGACGCAGAACCTGCGAACCTGATGTTTTCTCAACGGAAAACGCAGCTGCAAGTTATCGGCAGGCTGCTCCAGCTGCTATCAGACATGCGGTTGAAGTGGGGCCTGGATGCAGACAACCTCCATATAGTCTGCGGCCTCTGTCTCAGCGATCTGGCTGACTCCTGCTCTAATGAATTCGGCGAGGCGCGAGCTGGCGTTTCTGCTTCAACACTTTCGGACATGACCGGGATACCGAGGCAAACAGTCCGCCGCCGGCTTTCGGCACTAACCAGCCAGGGTTTCGCCTCGAAATTGGACGGTGGCATGTTCTGTGTGGGCCCTCTTTGCACAGAGGCCAATCTGGCAGTGAAGATTGCCGCACTGGCACCGCGCGCCTGACCGAGGCTGGCGATCAGGGCCCTGGTCGCCCCCGCCTTCCACACCCACCGTCTCCATCAGGTTCAGTCGGGTTCTCAGGCGCAGAGACTTGTGAGTACAGTCGCCGAAGAACGACGAGGGTGGGCAGATGATGGGACAGGGCTGTGGGCGTGTTTGGGTCACCTTGGCGTTCGCGCTGGTGACATTGGCCCTCACGGGTATCGGGTCCGCCTCGGCCCAATCGCAGCTGGTGATCGGTGGAGAGGCCGCTGGCACCCTGCAGGACGGCGATCAAGTCCTGAACTCCGGGGAGTATGTCGACGTCTGGACTTTGCAGGGTCGCGCCGGTCAGCAGGTCACCTTGAGCATGAGTTCGACCGAGATCGACGCCTATCTGATGATACGTGGCCCGTCGGGCTTTGCAGAATGGAACGATGATCGAGCCTCGGGCGAGTCCAACGCCCGCATCACAGTGCGTTTGCCCGCCGATGGCTTGTACCGCATCAGTGCCACGACCTTCAGGCCGGGTGAAAGCGGAGCCTATCTGATCAGTGTGATCGAGGGGGGTACCACCTCTGCCGGCCAGGAGGGCGGCGGGGCCATTGCCCTCGGCCAGACCGCGGCGGGCCGACTGGCGCTTGGGGATGATCGGCTGGAAGCAGGAGAATTCGTCGATCGCTGGACCTTCGCGGGCACACCCGGGCAGGCGTATCAAGTTCGACTGAACTCAGGCGCTTTCGATCCTTACCTTTTCGTCCGCGGCACGGAACTACGCGCTGACAACGACGACGATGCGTCCGGTCGCGGCGCCGTCAACAGCCGGCTGGAGTTCGTCATGCCTGCCGACGGCGAGGTGCGCATCTTTGCCACCAGCTACAGGCCCGATGAGATCGGAGACTACGTCCTCGTGCTCGCCGAGGCCGGGGCGGAGCAGGCCGCGCCGGTCGCCGTGGCCACGACGTCGACCTTGACCCTCGGCCAGACAGTCCGCGGTCGCCTCGATGACGGCGCGCCGACCCTGCGATCCGGCGAGTTCGTGACCTCCTATGCGCTGCGCGGGCGCGCCGGCGAGCAGATCGAACTGCGCATGCGCTCCGCAGACTTCGACTCCTATCTCTTCATGACCGGCCCCGGCGAGTTCAGCGCCACCAACGACGACGACGACAGCGGGGAGGACGGGGTCAACAGCCGGCTCATCGTGACCCTGCCCGCCGACGGCGAATATCAGGTCTATGCCACCAGCTTCGAGCCCGGCGAGCGCGGCGACTATGCACTGTCAGCGGCCCGGCCGTCTGACGCCGCCATCACGGCCCGGGCCGACGCCGCAATGGCCGCCTTCGATGACGGCGTGCTGCGCGACGGGGTCCTGGCGCCCGGCGACCGCTCCCAGGACGGTGCCTACGCCGACCGGTTCCAGTTCTCGGGACGCCGGGGCGCCCGCATCGCCCTGACGGCCGAGAGCGACGCCTTCGACACGACCCTGTTCCTGCGCGGTCCCGGCGGGGCCGAGGCTGACAACGACGACGGGCCGGACGGCACCAACAGCCGCATCGACTTCGTCCTGCCCGCCGACGGCGTCTATGACGTCACCGTCAGCTCGTTCGAGGGCGGCCAGACCGGCCCCTATCGCCTGACGGCCGGACTCAGCCTCGGGACGCCGCGTCAGGCGAGCGTGCCCGGCGGACCCCGCGTCTTTGCCGTCATGGTCGGAATCTCGGACTACGGCGGCTATGCCTCCAACCTTGCCTACACGGCCGACGACGCCATCAAACTGGCCGAGGACCTGCGACGCGACGGGCTGCTGAACCCCGCCAGCGTGGTGCTGACCGATGCCGGGGCCACCGTGGCCGGCGTTCGGGCCGCCTTCGCCCAGGTGGCGGCACAGGCCGGGCCGAACGACATCTTCCTGTTCTTCTACTCCGGACACGGCTCCCAGGTCCGGGGCGCGGCCAGCGCCTTGGAACTGGACGGGATGACCGAGACCATCGTCATGGTCGATGGCCAGATCAGCGACGCCGAAATGGCCCAGATGTTCGCCTCGGTGAACACGCGCATGTCCATGATCGTGCTGGACAGCTGCTTCTCCGGCGGGTTCGCGCGCAATGTGGTCAGCCGCGCCGGCATCATCGGACTGTTCAGCTCCGAAGAGGACCTGACCAGCCAGGTGGCGGTCAAATTCCAGGCCGGGGGCTATCTGTCCCACTTCGTCCGCACCGGTCTGGGCGGAGAGGCCAACGCCGACGGGGACGACATGATCACCGCCGGCGAGCTGACCCAGTACGTCCGCCGCAAATATGCGACCGAGGTCACGGCCTATGATGTCGGCGGCCAGACCATCGACGGCCAGCGCAGCTATCAGAACCTCGTGGTCGAGCGCGGCGGGGTGCAGGTGGACGATGTGGTGGTCCGGGTGGGACGAGGCTGACGGCTGCCGTCAGTCAATCCTCAGCGCCCGGTCAACGCTCCAGGCGCCCGGACCCCGGGCGATCAGATAGGCCAGCGGACCGGCCCACAGCAGATGGGTCGGCCAGCCGCTTGGCACGACGAACAGCTGGATCACCAGGGTCATGATCAGCAGGGCCGCGGCCGACAGCCGTGTGGCCAGTCCCAGAATGATAAGGATCGGGAACAGATGCTCCGCATAGGTGGCCAGATAGGCCGCCGGTATGGGGGCCAGGAAGGGCAGCCGGTACTCCTCCTGGAACAGGTAGAAGGTGGTGTCGGTCAGGGTCAGCAGTCCCTCCACCTTGGTCCGTGCCGAGAACAGGAAGGGCGCGGCGATGCCGAGCCTGAGCAGCAGGGCCAGGGCGGCCTCGGGCACGGCATGGGTCAGGCTGCCGTGAAGGGTGCGGATGGCGTTCATGCGCGGGTGATCTCCGGTTCGAAGGGGGTGAAGAAGCCGGCCTGAACCAGGCCGGTGATCATCTCGACAGCAGAGGCGGCCGGCGCGCGGCCCTGAGCCGCCGCCATGGCGACGCCGAGAGCCCGTCCCTGGGCGCAGTCGGCCAGGAAGGTCCGCTCCGTCGGAGTCAGGCGCCGCCAGACGACGGCGTCGCCGGGACGCAGAATGGCGAAGGCCTCGAGCCTCGGCTCCCAGGTCAGGTCGCCCCCGCCGGGCTCCCGATGGGTCAGCCACAGCGATGGCACGCTCCAGTCGAACTGGAACGGCCGCACCGACGGATGCAGCCGCAGCGGCGAGGCCATCTGCGCCGGTCCGAGGTCGCGGAGATCCGCTGGCGTCAGAACCGGCGCATCGACGGTGAGATGCGCCTCGGTCCAGGCCCGGTCGAGGCGCGCCACCGGCCCCAGCCATGGCCATTCCGCGAGCGGGGCGAACTGCTGGAGCCACGCCGGAAAGGCGTCGCCGTAGATGACCAGGACAGGGTCGGTGGGCGGGTGGAGCCGCGCGAACTCGGCCGCCACTGTGGCAAAGACGTCCTCGCCCAGCATGGTCTCGATGGTCGGGAAGTTGTCAGCCAGGGCCCGCACCGCGGCCAGAGCCACGCCATTGCGATACACGTCCATGGGACCGCCCGTTCCCGGCGTTTGCAGGTCCTGCAGGAAGGCGGTGTGAAAGGCGGTCATGCGGCCAGCGCCCGATCCGGATGCGACAGGAGGGCGGCGGCGCGACGACGCTCCGCCAGCAGCGCCTCAAAGGCCGGAACCGCGCCGTCGCGCTCGATCAGGGTAGGCCGCGGGCCAATCCGGTCGATCAGACGCGCGAACAGCGCCCAGACGGCATCATCCACCGGCGCGTCATGGGAATCGATCAGCAGGGTCTCGCCGAGGACCGGGTCCGGCCGATGTCCGGCCAGATGGATCTCGCCCACCAGGTCGCCGGGTACGCGGTCGATCCAGTCGGCCGCGTCCTGTCCCAGATTGGCCGCGCCGACGAAGACATTGTTGACGTCGACCAGCAGGCCACAGCCGGTCCGGTGCGCCAGTTCGGTGAGGAAGCCGACCTCGTCCCACTCATGGTCCAGCGCCAGATAGGCGCTCGGGTTCTCGATCAGCAGGGGCCGCCCCAGGGCGTCCTGCGCCTCGGTCACATGGGCGCACATCAGGGCCAGGGTCTCGTCCGTCCGGGCAACAGGCAGGAGATCGGGCATGTAGACTCCGCCTGCCCGCGACCAGGCCAGATGTTCCGACACCCGGACCGGCGCGAACCGGTCGATCAGGGCGCGAAACCGGGCCAGATGCGCCGCGTCCGGCCGCTCGGGGCCGGCCAGCGACAGGCCGACTCCATGCAGGGACAGGGGCGTCTCGGCACCGATCGCAGCGAGCCAGGTCAGACGCGGCCCGCCGTCGACCATATAGTTTTCCGGGTGAACCTCGAACCAGAGGCCCGCCTCGTGACCGGCCGCCGCACAGGCGAGGGCATCCGCATAGTGCTGCGGTTTCAGCCCCAGCCCTGCCGAGGGGAAGAGCGGTGCGACGGCCGATCGGGGGGTCATCGCCGGATCAGCGGTTGGCGATGGGCGTCAGCGAGCCGTTGCCGCGCGGCGTCTCGATGCGCGTGCAGGTGCCCTTGGGAACCAGCTTCCAGGCATTGCCCTGCCAGTCGCGGGTCGAGGTTCCTGCGCAGGAGGTCCCGGGGCCGGCGGCGCAATCGTTCTGCCCGGCGCGCGACACGCCATAGCACTTTTCCTTTTCCGCATCCTGGGCATCGAAGGCCGGGGCGGACGGGGCGGCGAAGGCCGCGGCACCGGCGGTCAGGGTGGCCAGGGCGGCGCCGGCGGCGGTCAGGGCGAGGGTCTTCATGGGTGTCTCCTGTGGGGGTGCCCGCTCATCGGCGGGTCGAGACTGAGTTCGCCGGGCACCCCCCGCCGGTTACGCCCGGCGCCCGGAAAAATCGGCTGGCGGCTCTCACGAACGACCCTGTAACCTCCGACCGCATGGCGGCGTAGTCGGGGGCGACGTGGTCGAACGGGAAGCCCATCTCAAGCGTCTGATGATCGGCGGCCTGAACGGCGACGCCGCGGCCTGGCGCGCGCTGCTGACGGAGCTGAGAGGACCGCTGACGGTCTTCTTCCGCCAACGGATGGGTGGGCGCGAGGCCGACGTCGAGGATTTGATTCAGGAGACCTTGATCGCCGTGCATGCCAAGCGCGCCACCTACGACCCCGCCCTGCCCTTCACCGCCTGGGCCTATGCCGTCGCGCGCCACAAGATGATCGACGCGATGCGCCGCCAGGCGCGTCGCCCGACCTCTCCGCTGGAGGACGCGGGCGAGCCTGCCGCCGACCATACGGTCGAGGACGGGGCGATGCGCCGTGACCTTGCCAGGGTCCTGTCCCTGCTGCCCGCCCGCCAGAGGCGGCTGATCGAGGACGTCCGCATCGGCGGATTCAGCATGGCCGAGGCCGCGGCCCGCAATGGCCTCACCGAAGGTGCCGCCAAGGTCAGTGTCCATCGCGGCCTGAAGGCCCTGATGGCCAGAATGGGGGCTGGTTCATGAAGACGGACGATCTCATCGAGGCCCTGGCCCTCGGCCTGGAGCCCGCCCGCCCGGCGCGGCCCGCGCCCCTGTGGCTGGCCCTCGCCTTTCTGGTCGCCGCCGCCGCCGTGCTGGCGACGCTCGGTCCCCGCGGCGACCTGGGCGAAGCCGTGACCGGCGCGAACTTCTGGCTGAAGGCGACCTATACGGCGGCGCTGTCGGCCGCCGCCCTGTGGTGGCTGGCCCGGCTCGGCCGGCCCGGGGCCTCCGCCCGGCGCCCGGCCCTTGCCCTTGCCGCCGTCGTCATGGTGGCCGCCGCTGCGGGCGCGGTCGAACTGCTCCGCCTGCCGGCCGAGCTTCGCCTCGACGACCTGCTCGGCTGGAGCTGGCGCGAATGCTCTCTGAACATCCTCGGCAGCGCCCTGATCGCCGCGCCCATGGTCTGGCTGTCGGCAAGACGCCTTGCTCCGACCCGGCCGGCTATGTCCGGCGCCGCCTTGGGCGCGGTCTCCGGCGGACTGGCAGCCACCGCCTACGGCCTGCACTGCCCGGAAGCCACCGCCGCCTTCGTGGCCGTCTGGTACACCCTCGGCGTGGCTGCCGCGGCGGCCCTCGGTGCCGCAGTGGGGCGGGTGGCCTTGCGCTGGTGAGCGATTACGCCGCTCGTCGCACCAACCGCGAATAGTCCTCCATCAGCCCCAGGCTGAGGTCGCCCGGGGTGAACCGGTACTCGCCGATCTCCGACACCGGCGTGACCTCGGCCGCTGTGCCGGTCAGCCAGCATTCGGTGAAGCCCGCGAGTTCCTCGGGCCGGATGTGGCGGACCACCACCTCGATGCCCTTCGCCTGGGCCAGGGCGATCACCGTCTGGCGCGTGATGCCGTCCAGGATGGCGTCGACAGGGGGCGTGTGGATCACGCCGTCCTGCACGAAGAAGACGTTGGCCCCGGTCGCCTCGGCCACATAGCCGCGCCAGTCGAGCATCATGGCGTCTGAAAAACCGCGCTTCTCGGCCGCTGTCTTGGACAGGGTGCAGATCATGTACAGACCTGCAGCCTTGGCCGCGGAGGGTGCGGTCAACGGGTCGGGGCGGCGCCATTTGGCCCACTCCAGCCGGATGCCCTTCGCCTTGGTCTCCGCGTCGAAATAGCTGGGCCAGTCCCAGGCGGCGATGGCGACATGGATCTTTGTCGCTCCGGCGGTGACGCTGACCTGTTCGGGGCCGCGATAGGCTACCGGACGCACATAGCAGTCCGAAAACCCCATCTTCTCGCAGGTTTCCTTGCAGGCCCGGTCGATCTCGGCCACGCTGTACGGCAGGTCGAAGTCCAGCAAGTTCGCCGACCGCGCGAGGCGCTCGGAATGCTCGGTCAGCTTGAAGATTTCGCCGGCGTACATACGCTCCCCCTCGAACACCGACG
Organism: Paracoccaceae bacterium; assembly: GCA_027489355.1. Taxonomy (GTDB): domain Bacteria; phylum Pseudomonadota; class Alphaproteobacteria; order Rhodobacterales; family Rhodobacteraceae; genus Tabrizicola. The sequence goes on from JAIXZY010000022.1 coordinate 52,407, forward strand.
AACCGTAGTGAAGGGCATGGGTCAGAACGTGCGTTTTCGCGTCTCTCCAGGACACGAAATCGCCATCCATCCAGATCCAGCCGTCACGATCGTCGAAAGGAACGAAGGCCATTGAACGTCGTCTCCCGCAAAACTCACTGGGTTAGACCGCTCCAGGTCGAGCCCGTCAACGCCACAGGCCGCAGATGGGGCTGAGCGACGCGCGCGCGAGCAGCCGCTCGGGGCCCGTGGCCGGCCCCGGCGTGGGCCGCCATCTGCTGATCGTCGACGACGACGACCGCATCCGCGAACTGATCAAGGAGTTCCTTGGCCGCGAGGGATATCGCGTCACCGGCGCCGCCCACGCCGCTGCCGCGCGCCGCCTGATGGAGCTGATCGAGTTCGATCTGGTGGTGCTGGACGTCATGATGCCCGGCGAGAGCGGTCTGGACCTGACCACCTGGGTCCGCGGCAAGGCCGAGACGTCGAAGACGCCGGTCCTGCTTCTGACCGCGCGGGGCGAGCCCAACGACCGGATCGAAGGCCTGTCACGGGGGGCCGACGACTACATGTCCAAGCCCTTTGAGCCGCGTGAGCTGGCGCTGAGGGTCGAGGCCATCCTGCGCCGGACCGGGGGCAAGCCCCTGACTCCGCGCGAGATCCGCATGGGGGACGCGGTGTTCGACATGGAGCGGCTGGAGCTGTCGCGCGGCGGTGCCCTGCAACGGCTCACCGAGGCCGAGGCCCAGCTGCTCAAGACCCTGGCCATTCACGCCCATGCGCCGGTGGAACGCATCAGCCTGTCGCCCGACACGGCCGACATCACGGGCCGGGCCGTGGACGTCCAGGTCACCCGTCTGCGCCGCAAGCTGGAGGCCGACCCCAAGAACCCGCGCTATCTGCAGACCGTGCGGGGCGTCGGCTACATGCTGGCCCCGGACTGACCCGATGAAGCTGGTGCCGCCCGCCCTGTGGAAGCGGTTGCTGAAGCGCAGGCTGCCCACCAGCCTGTGGGGGCGGTCGCTGCTGATCATCGTCCTGCCGGTCACCATCATGCAGGTGGCAGTCACCTGGGGCTTCTTCGACGCCCACTGGCAGACGGTGAACGCCCGCCTGTCCGAAGGCCTGGCCGGCGATGTGGCCTGGGCGTCGGAGACCTGGCGCGGCAACCCCACGCCCGAGGGTCTGGAGGACCTGGCGGAGCGGGCCGAGCGGAACATGTCCCTGTCGGTTGCCTTTCAGGAAGACCGCGTCCTCCCCGCGGAGCGCCGCCGCGGACCGATAGGCGTCGTCGATCGCTCACTGGAGGGGGCCCTGGCGGCCAAGCTGGACCAGCCCTTCTGGTTCGACACCACCCGCTACCCCGCCTACGTCGACATCCAGGTCCAGCAGGCGGGCGGCGTCCTGCGGATCATCGCGCCGCGTGAGCGGGCGGTGGCCACCCAGGCGCACATCTTCGTGGTCTGGTTGCTGGCCGCGACAGCCCTGCTGATGACCATCGCCATCCTGTTCATCCGCAACCAGGTGCGCGCCATCGAACGTCTCGCCGACGCCGCCGAGGCCTTCGGTCGCGGCGAGAGCCAGGAACGGTTCAAGCCGCACGGCGCGCGCGAGGTGCGGGCGGCAGCCCAGGCCTTTATGGCGATGCGCGAACGGATCCAGCGCCATATCGAACAACGCACGGCCTTGCTGGCCTCGGTCAGCCACGACCTGCGAACGCCCCTGACCCGTCTCCGGCTCGAACTGGCGCTGGCCCCGCCGTTCAAACGGGCCGCCGCCATGAAGGGCGACCTCGACGAGATGGAGCATATGATCGACGAGTATCTGGCCTTCGCCCGCGGCGAGGCCGGAGAGGGGGCGCAGTCCCTGTCCGTCGCCGCCCTTCTGGCCCAGGCCGGCGAGGACGTCCGCCGTTCGGGCGCGACGGTTCAGGTCGAGGCGCCCGACGGTCTGACCGCCGTCGTGCGGCCCCTGGCCTTTCGCCGCGCCCTGTCAAACCTCGCCGACAACGCCGCCGCCCATGGCGAGACCGTGCGACTGAGCGCCCGCCTTCTGCCCTCCGGAGGGTTGGAGATCGCCGTGGAAGATGACGGCCCGGGCATTCCCGAGGACCTCCATGAGGAAGCCTTCCGGCCCTTCTCGCGGCTCGACCCCTCGCGCAATCAGAACCGCAAGGGCGTGGGCCTCGGTCTCGCCATCGCCCGCGACGTGGCGCGCGGGCACGGCGGCGACATCACCCTGGACCGCAGCCCCCTGGGCGGCCTGAAGGCCTCGCTGCGCCTGCCCGGCTGACCCCCTTCAAATTCCCGCCAGAAGAGAGCATGTTTGGCGTCCTGACCGCAAAGGATGCCGCCATGCGCCGTACAGCCTTTCTCGCGTCCCTCGCCGCCGTCGCCGCCCTCGCCGGCGCTGCCCAGGCACAGACCGTCACTGTGGAACTCGGCGGCGAGCTCCGTCGCAATGCCCTCGACTACGGCGTCCAGGACGTGGAGCGCCAGGCCGATCGCCTCGGCGAGGTCGTGGAGCGCGCCCTGAGCCGCGACGCCCGTTTCGCGGGCGCGACCGTCAAACTGGTGCTGCTGGATGTCCGCCCGAACCGCCCCACCTTCAAACAGCTGACCGACAGGCCCGGGCTGGACTTCCACCGCAGCGTCTCCATCGGCGGGGCGGAGATCGAAGGCGAGGTCATCCTGGCTGATGGCACGGTCCAGCCGATCCGACGCTATGACTGGTACAGCCACTCGATCTCGGAAGTCATGGGCTTCGGTACCTGGCAGGACGCCGAGCGCGCCTATTCGCGGTTCGCGACAGGCCTGACCTCGGGTCGGCTGCTCTAACCGAGTTCACCGGCCCGTCTGATCGCCGCGCCGATCGCCGCCTGCGCGGCCGCGTCCATATGGGCGGCCGAGGCGTCCAGTCCCGCCCGGGTCGTGCCGCCGGGCGAGGCGACACGGTCGATCAACTGTTCCAGCGTATCCTCGCCCGCAATCCCCGAAGCGGCAGAGCGAAGGGCACCCCGCGCCAGGGCCGTCGCTGCCGCCTCGGACAACCCGTGAGCGGTGCCCGCCCGGGCCAGGGCCTGAACCAGGGTCAGAATGAAGGCCGGGGCCGATCCCGCCGTGGCGGTCGCGGCATCCATCAGGGCCTCGTCATCCAGATCCACGAGCTGGGCCAGCCGGGCGAACAGGGCATGTCCCATGGCCCGACCGGCATGGGTCGCGGCCCAGATGGCGGCCACGCCCTCGCCGCGGGCGACGCCCGTGGTGGGCATCACCCGGGCCACGGGCCGGTCCAGCGCGTCCGCCAGGTCGACGGCACGCACGCCGGCCATCAGGGACACGAGGACAGCGTCATCCGCGAGTCGGCCTGCCAGCGGCGCGACGGCGGTCCTCCATCCGCCAGGCTTGACCGCCAGAACCACGGAGCCGGCCGCGTCCAGGGTGCCCATTTCCGGATTGACCCGGGCCCCCGCCGCGCGCGCAGCCTGGGCCCCGGGCGTGTCGGACCGGGTCAGGATGATCAGATCTGCGGCGGTCACGGGGCCGCACCGCAGCCAGCCCTCGACCAGGGCAGAGCCCAGTCGCCCGCAGCCGACGAGGACCACGGGTCGGGCGACGGCCATCAGGCCGTGCCGACGGTCTCGAACAGGCAGGCGTCGATCGCCTCCTGCGGCTTCTTCATGCCGCCGATCAGGAATTTGAACGCCGGGAAGAACCGGTCCGAGGCCTCGACGGCGGCGTCGATCATGGACGCCGCCTGCGCCAGGGTCGGCCGCTCGCCATGCGGCAGGGACAGGGCGTGGCGGAAGACGATCTCGCCGTCCTCGGCCCACAGTTCGAAATGGCCGATCCAGGTGCGCTGGTTGATCAGGCCGATCAGCTCATGGGTGGCGTTGCGCCGGCTCTTGGCCGCCCGGATGTCCAGCGCGCAGCATAGTTGCAGGCAGTCGCCCTCGGGCCGCCAGGCAAACCAGAGCTCGTAATCCTTCCAGTCCCCGGCCAGGGCGAAGGCCAGATCGCCCTCGTCCGTGCGGTCGAACGGCAGATTTTCGGCGTTCAGCACATGCTCCACGACGTCCAGGGGATCGAAGGGAACATCGACCTCGTCGGGTCTGGCAGCGTCCATCAGGCGTTCCCGATCGTGAGGGGCGACGGGCGCGGATCGCGACCATCGGCAGGACCGTAGGCGTGTGCAGGGATTCGGCTCAACCGGCTGCGTCCCCAGGGGGAACCGTGCCTGTGGACCTTCCCGTTTCAGGCTTCTTTCGTCCGGCAGCGGACGGAGCGGTGGAGCCGGCCCCGGTGCCCTTCAGCGCCGCGAGTTCCGCTCGCAGTGCAGCGATCTCGGCCTTCAGCGCGTCGAACTCGTCGCGCCGCACCAGATCCAGCTCCGCGACCATACGGTCGGTCTGGGACCGCATGGCGGCCTTTGCCTCCTCACCCGCGGCCTGGGCCAGGCCCATGGCGCCGGTGGTCAGCTTGGCGAACTCGTCAAGAAGGGGATTTCGGGTCTGCATGATGGCTCTCTCACGGACAGGCTCGGCCGCATCGGTTGCGATAGGGTAAACGAATTCTTGCGGCCATGCGGTGCATCGACCGCAATCGTGACCGGGGGAAGGCGAAACGGCAGGCGACGCGGGCAGCGTCGCTTGCTAAACGCCGGAAAACGCCGCCCGCGGAGACAGCGCCTTGGTCTTTCCCGAGTTCGATCCCGTCCTGATCAACATCGGTCCCCTGTTCGGGATCGGCCCCCTGCCCATCCGCTGGTATGCTCTGGCCTATGTGGCGGGGCTGGGCCTCGGGTGGTGGTATGCGGCGCGGCTCATCAAGGCCCCGGCCGCCTGGGCACCGAACCGGCCGCCGCTGAACGCGCTGCAGCTGGACGACCTGATCATGTGGGTGGCGCTGGGCGTCATCGGCGGCGGGCGGCTGGGTTACGCCCTGTTCTACAAGCCGGAGCTCTATGCCCAGCTGTTCACCGGGCCGGACAACCTGGCCCTGTTGAAGCTCTGGGACGGGGGCATGTCCTTCCATGGCGGCCTGATCGGGGTCTGCCTGGCCATCTTCCTGCATTCGCGATCGATCAAGGCCCCGCTGCTGAGCGTGGGAGACCTGGTCGCGCCGGCGGTGCCGATCGGCCTGTTCTTCGGCCGCATGGCCAATTTCATCAACGGCGAGCTGTGGGGCCGCACCACGGACGTGCCGTGGGGCGTGCGCTTCTGCAACCAGACGATCATGGACGCCTATGGCTTCTGCCCCGCAGGCGATGTGCCGCGCCATCCCAGCCAGCTTTATGAGGCGGCCCTGGAGGGTCTGCTCCTTTTCGCCATCCTGTGGTTCGCGGTGTGGAAATGGCGACTGCTGTCCAAACCGGGCTATGCGACCGGCATCTTCCTGCTGGGCTACGGACTCAGCCGGGCGATTCTCGAGACGGTGCGCGAGCCCGATGCGCACATGCCCGAAGCCCTGCAGGGCACAGTGACCATGGGCATGCTGCTGTCCATTCCCATGATCCTGATCGGCGCCTGGCTGATTCATCGCGCGCGCAGCCGCCCGCCCGTGGTCGCTCCGGCCGAGGCCTGATGCCCGAGACGCTGAAGTCCCGGCTGGCGCGCGAGATCGCCCTGACCGGCCCGATGACAGTGGCGGAGTTTGTGACCCGCTGCCTGCACGACCCTCGGGGCGGCTACTATGCGACACGCCCGGCACTGGGCGAGGGCGGTGACTTCATCACCGCGCCCCTCGTCAGCCAGATGTTCGGCGAGCTGATCGGTTTGTGGGCGGTGGAGACCTGGCGACGGCTGGGCGCGCCCGAGCGTCTTCGGCTCGTCGAGGTTGGACCGGGCGACGGCACACTGATGGCCGATGCGCTCCGCGCCGCCCGTGTCGATCCGGGCTTTCTGGAAGCCGTCGATCTGATCCTGATCGAGCCCAGCGGCCCCCTGAGACAGGTTCAGGCCCGCACCCTGGCCGAGGCCGACGTTCCGCCGCGCTGGGTGGCCGACCTTGGGAGGGTTGAGACCGACGCACCGATCGTCCTGATCGCCAACGAAGTCCTGGACTGCCTGCCCGCCCGCCAGTTCGTGCGCACGGCCGAGGCGTGGACCGAGCGCTGCGTCACGGTCGATACGGCGGGCGACCTGATCTGGGCCCTGTCGCCGATCACCGGCGGTTTCCGCCGTCCCGACTTCGCGGTGGCCGAGGGTCAGACCGTCGAGATCTCGGCGGCCCAGGCCGGGTTCGGTCATGCCTTGGGCGTGCTGATGGCCCGGGCCTCGGGCGCCGCCCTGCTGATCGACTACGGGCGCGAGCGACCCGGTCCGGGCGATACGCTGCAGGCCCTGTCGCGCCATGCCAGGGTCGACCCCCTGGCCGAGCCGGGGGCCGCTGACGTGACCCAGTGGGCCGACTTTCCTGCCGTCCTGGAGGCCGCCCTTCATGCCGGAGCCGACGTCACGGGCTGCCTCGGTCAGGGTGAATTCCTGCGCCGTCTCGGCATAGAGTCGCGCGCTGAGCGCCTGACCGCCGGCCGGCCCGAGGCCGCGCCCGTCGTCGCCCGCCAACTGGCCCGGCTGACCGCGCCCGACCAGATGGGCGAGCTGTTCAAGGCCTGCGCCGTCTTCGCCCCGCGCAGCCTCGCCGTGCCGGGATTCGAGGCCTGAAAAAACCGAGTCCATCGAGTCCACCGAGTCCAATTGGGGAGACCTAACCGATTGAATTCGCTGATTCCGCAATTCGGACTCTCCCGACCCCGCGTCGACCCGCCACCCGAACCCCCGCAGTCTGCCCCACGCCGACGTCAGATGCGGTCACAGGTGACCCGCGGGCGCCGGCGCGGGTAAGGTGCGGCCATGACCGTAGCCGTGCCCCTCACCCATCCCCTGCTGGACCTGGCCGGGGTCCGCCACGGCTTCTTCACGCGCCAGGGCGGCGTCTCGACCGGCCTGTATGAAGGGCTGAACGTCGGCCTCGGCTCGGCCGACGACCCGGCGGCGGTCGTCGAGAACCGGGCGCGCGTGGCCCGCGCCATGGGCGGAGAGCCCGCCGATCTGGCGACCGCCTACCAGACCCATTCGGCCGACGCCCTGCTGGCCGGAGCCGGCTGGGACGCGGACCGGCCTGAAGGCGATGCGGTCGTCGCCACCACGCCCGGCGTGATCTGCGGCGTCCTGACTGCCGACTGCGCCCCCATCCTGCTCGCGGACGCCACGGCCGGGGTCGTCGCCGCCGCCCATGCCGGCTGGAAGGGCGCGCTGGGCGGCATCATTCAGGCCACCGTTGATCTGATGAAGACGGCCGACGCCGACCCCGCCCGCATCGTCGCCGTGGTCGGACCTTGCATCGCCCAGGCCAGCTATGAAGTGGACGAGGCTTTTGAGCGCCGCTTTCTGGACGAGGCGCCCGGCAGCGGCCGGTTCTTCATCCTCGGCGACCGCCCGGAACGCCGTCAGTTCGACCTGCCCGGCTTCGTGCTGTGGCGACTGGAGCAGGCCGGTGTGTGCCAGGCCGAATGGACCGGCCATGACACGCGCGCGGACGCGACGCGGTTCTACTCCAACCGCCGCGCCTTCCTGAACGGGGAGCCCGACTTCGGCCGGATGATGAGCGTGATCCGGCTGGGGTGACTCAGCCCGCCATGGCCAGTTGCGGCACGCGCTCGACCTCGCGCCAGGCCTGGGGGGCGGCCAGAAGGGCGCGGACCAGTTTGTTGTTGATGGCGTGGCCCGCCTTGACGCCCTCATAGCGGCCCAGCAGGGGCGCACCGAGGACGTAGAGGTCGCCGATGGCGTCCAGCGCCTTGTGGCGCACGA
>JAIXZY010000053.1 GCA_027489355.1 Paracoccaceae bacterium
ACCCTCGCAGACCTGATCGAGGACTTCGAGGTGCTGGAGGACTGGGAACAGCGCATCGCCTACGTCATCGACCTGGGCAAGGGCCTTTCACCCTTGCCCGACGCGGACCGGATCGAGGCCAACAAGGTGCCGGGCTGCGCCGCCCAGGTCTGGCTGGCCACCGGGCGGGACGGCGCGCTGCTGAGGTTTCGCGCCGACAGCGACAGCGCCATTTCCAAGGGCAACGTGGCCCTGCTGCTGAAGCTCTATTCCGGCCGCGCCCCGGCCGACATCCTGGCGTTCGACGCCCGGGCCGCGCTGGACCGGCTGGGCCTGCCGCAGGCCCTGACCCGCCAGAGGGCGAACGGGCTGAACGCCATGGTCGGCCGCATCCGGGCTGAAGCGATGGCGGCGGGGTAGTCGCGCGGGCCGGATCTTGCGTCTCGGCTCGTCAAACGTCGTTTGACAAAGGACGGAGCTCTGATTGACTGCCGCCGTCAGGCGGGGGCGACAGTATGATCAGGCTGATATCGGGTGTCTGGAGCCTCGCGCTCCTGGCGGCTGCAACGGGCGTGATGGCGCAAGACGCCGGGCTGGTCCGGTCCGAAGCCGATCTTCCGACCGTCCGGTTCGCGACGCCCGAGTTGCCCAGCCAGATCTATATGAGCGAGGCCTTCCTGCGCGACGTGCTGAGGCCGGCAGCGGCCGAGGCGCAGGGGATCTTGGCTACCCGGGCGGTCGAGGATCCCGTGATCCTGAACCTGTTGCGCACCGGCCTGGCCAACATCGCCCTGATCGAAGGCCAGGGCGCGGACGCGCTGGAGTGGGTTCGGGCTCAACGCGCGGACGAGACCAAGCCGCAGCTGCGCCAGGCCGGCGGGCTGGTGCGAGAGGCTGTGGCGGCCGGGCTGTTGGTCCCTGCCGAAGAGCGTTGCGAGGCCGCCGCCCGACAGATAACGGAGACACTCTCAGCAGCCGATCCGAAGGCGGTGCGCGACGAGGTGGTGCTGCGCTGGGGTCAGGTGCAGACGGCCAGCCCTGCTTATCATGCCGGCACGGCGGCGCTGATGTTCGATGACACAGCCCGTGAGCAAGGCTCGTTGGGTCTGCTGGAAGCCGTCATGGCCGCCAATCTGCGGTATGAGGCGACCTTCATTCCGCCGTGCCGTGCGGAGCTGTCGGCCGCTCTGCGCGGTCTGATCGATGACCCGGAGAGCCTGGCGGAGGACATCTGGACCGAGCGGGATCTGGCCCCTGAGACGGTGGTCGGCGACCCCGTGGTGGTGACCGTATGGGAAGCCGGGTTCGACACGACCCTGTTCGGAGGCCGGATGGCGGCGGACCCGGCCGAGCCGCTGGATGGTCTGGATAACGACGGCAACGGGATCATCGACGACATCTGGGGCCCAACGTTCGACTATGGCCTGGAGCCGTCGGACGCGCCGCTGCCGGTGCTGTCGACAACGCTGGCGTCGCGTCTGGGCCTGCAGACCGCGTTGGAGAAAGGACAGCAGGACCTCCGGTTCGGCCTCGATACGGTGGAGGCGCGCTTTGTCGCCGCCCGCTCGCAGCAGGCTTCCGAACAAGAGCAGACGCTGGATGTGGTCGTGTCGGGAGAATGGTTCGGCTGGGCGCATGGCACCTGGGTGGCGGGGCTGATCGCCGACGGTGCGCCCTGGACCCGGCTGTCCCTGCTCAACCTCTATCCCTTTCATCAGGATCGACCCACGGCGTTTGAGGAAGCCGACGCTGAGCGCTTCGCCCGGCGGCTTCAGGACGCCGCGGCCCGCCTGCGCGGGGCCAATGTCCGGATCGTCAACATCAGCTGGGGCCTGAACGCCGATGCTGTCGCCCAGCTTCTGCTTGTCTCGGGTGCAGAGACCGATCCGGAACGGGCGCGCGAGCGGGGCCAGGCGATCGCAGCGACGATGCGAGATGCGTTTGATGGGCTGATGGCGGCTTGCCCCGACATCCTGTTCGTCGCGGCGGCAGGGAACACCGACCAGACCACCGACATCGCCGGAAGCATTCCCCAGACCCTTGCTCGCCCCAACCTGCTGGTCGTCGGGGCGGCAGGCCGCAGCGGCCAGCCCACGGCGTTCACATCCTATGGCGGGGGCGTGCGGCTGTATGCGCTCGGGGAAGGCGTCTCTGTCCGAGCCCCGGGCGGTCAGACGATGACCGCGTCGGGTACCTCCTTTGCCAGCCCCCTGACGGCCCGCGCGGCAGCGGCTATGCTGTCGGCCAATCCGGCCCTGACGCCGGCCCAGGTGATCGAGGGCCTGATCGCGACGGCGCGCCCGGCCGAAGGGGCCGCACTGCCCCTGATCGACGCCCGTGCCGCCCTGGGCTGGGCCGAGGCCCGGCGCTGATCCAGAGGACGGCTTCGTCCTTGTTCCGTGTCTAAGGAAGGGCGGCGAACCGCTCGACGCTGGCGGTCGGACCCGCAATGATCAGCAAGTCTCCATCGACGACCTGGGTGTCGGGCTTGGCATAGATGAAGTCCTCGCGGGCGCGCTTGAGCCCGACCACGGTGATGCCATACCGGCTCCGTAAGGCCGATTGCGCGAGGGTCTTGCCGAGCGCATCGCGCGGTGGGCGCGTCTTGACGATGGCAAAGTCGTCGTCGAACTGAATGAAGTCGATCATCTGGCCGGTGACCAGATGGGCGACCCGCTCTCCCATTGCGGC
>JAIXZY010000077.1 GCA_027489355.1 Paracoccaceae bacterium
ACGCCCGAATAGCGCTGGGCGCGTTCCTTCACCTCGGGCAGGCGTTCGAAATCGAAATTCCCGCCGGAGGTGACGCAGACCACCGTCTTGCCCCGGATTTCCTCGGCCAGTTCGGGCAGCACGTCGACCGACAGGGCGCCCGCAGGTTCAAGGACGATGCCCTCGTGATTCAGCATTTCAAGCATGGTCACGCAGATCCGGTCCTCGGGCGCGAGGAGGACATTGCCTTCATCGACCCAGGAGAGCATGCGGAAGGTGTTGTCGCCGATCCGCGCCACGGCGGCGCCGTCGACGAAGCTGTTCACGCGGGGAAGTTTCGTCGGCGCCCCTTCCTGCAATGCCGCCGTCAGGCTGGCCCCGCCCAAGGGTTCCACGAATCGGAAGTCGGTCTCGGGTGCCACATCGCGCAGGTAGCCGGTGACTCCGGAGGAGAGGCCGCCCCCACCGACCGGCAGGACGACAAGGTCCGGGGCGTGGCCCAACTGCTCCAGCAGTTCGACGGCAACGGAGGCCTGGCCCTCGATCACGTCGGGGTCGTCGAAAGGGGACAGGAAATGCGCCTGGTGGTCGGCGCAATAGGATTGGGCGGCGGCGAGGGTCTGGTCGAAATAGTCGCCGGTCAGTTCGATCCGGATGTTGTCGCCGCCGAAGACGCGCGTCTTGTCGATCTTCTGCTGCGGGGTGGTGACAGGCATGAAGATCACCCCCTGCACCCCGAAATGCCGGCAGGCGAAGGCGACGCCTTGCGCGTGATTCCCGGCGCTGGCGCAGACGAACTGGTGCTGATCGGGCTTGGCTGCGCGGACCTTGCGCATGGCGTTGAAGGCGCCGCGCAGCTTGTAGCTGCGGACGGGCGTCAGATCCTCGCGCTTCAACCAGATCTCGGCGTCGTAGCGGGCCGAGAGGAAGTCGTTCCGCTGCAACGGCGTCTCGGGGAAGAGCTCTCGCAGGGAGGCGGTGGCGTGGCGGGCGGCAGTACTGAACTGGGTCATCCTTCCCAGATGCCGGAAGGGCGGGCCTGTGGCAAGGAATGCCTTGGCATGCCGGGATTGTAAGGGACACAGGGCATTGCTTGCCCTTGGGGGCGTTTGGGATTAAGCGCCAGCAAAACCGCGCTATGGAGCCTTCCCGATGCTGAAGCCCAAGAAAGTCGTCCTTGCCTATTCGGGCGGCCTCGACACCTCGATCATCCTCAAGTGGCTGCAGACCGAATATGGCTGCGAGGTGGTGACCTTCACCGCCGATCTGGGTCAGGGGGAAGAGCTGGAACCGGCGCGGCAGAAGGCTCTGCTGATGGGGATCAAGCCCGAGAACATCAACATCGTCGATGTCCGGGAAGAGTTCGTGCGGGACTTCGTGTTCCCGATGTTCCGGGCGAACGCGCTGTACGAGGGGCTTTACCTGCTGGGCACGTCCATTGCCCGGCCGCTGATCAGCCAGCACCTGGTGCGGATCGCCCATGAGACCGGGGCCGATGCGGTGGCGCATGGGGCGACGGGGAAGGGCAACGATCAGGTCCGGTTCGAGCTGTCGGCGGCGGCGCTTGACCCTGGCATCAAGGTCATCGCGCCGTGGCGGCTGTGGGACCTGACCAGCCGGACAAAGCTCTTGGAGTTCGCCGAGGCGAACCAGATCCCGATTGCCAAGGACAAGCGGGGCGAGGCTCCGTTCAGCGTGGACGCGAACCTGCTGCACACCTCGTCGGAAGGCCGCGTGCTGGAGAACCCGGCGGAGGAGTTCCCGGAATACGTGCTGCAGCGCGTGGTGCCGGTGGAAGAGGCCCCCGACCAGGCCGAGATGGTGGAGATCGGCTTCGAACGCGGGGATGCGGTGTCGATCAATGGTGAGCGCCTGTCGCCGGCCACGATCCTGACCCGGCTGAACGAGCTGGGCGGCAAGCACGGTGTGGGCGTGCTGGACCTGGTGGAGAACCGCTTCGTGGGGATGAAGTCCCGGGGGGTCTATGAAACTCCCGGTGGGACGATCCTGCTGGAAGCGCACCGGGGGATCGAGCAGATCACCCTGGATGCGGGGGCTGGCCACCTGAAGGACAGCATCATGCCGCGCTATGCCGAGCTGATCTACAACGGGTTCTGGTTCAGCCCCGAGCGGGAGGCACTGCAGGCGCTGATCGACAAGACCCAGGAACACGTCACCGGGACGGTGCGGGTGAAGCTGTACAAGGGGTCGGCCCGGACCGTGGCGCGGTGGTCGGAGCATTCCCTGTATTCCGAGAAGCACGTCACGTTCGAGGACGATGCGGGGGCCTACGATCAGAAGGACGCCGAAGGGTTCATCCGGCTGAACGCGCTGCGGCTGCGGCTGATCGCCAGCCGGAATGCCCGGGTGGCGAAGTAGCCTGTCCTGCGTGGACAGAGTCGTCCAGCAAGCAAAATCAACCGGTTACGGGGGGCGTTTTACGCCCCCTTAACTTTTGCGGCTGTGTCACCGGGGGAACAGCCTCGCGTCCACAAGGTGCCTAGTTTCTGAGCAGGCGGCCCTGCTGGGTCGACGGGGAGGAGACCGGCAGATGGCTGCACCACGCGATAGGGCCAGAGTGAGCCGGGGGCGTTTCGGACAGGGGGGTGCGGCATGACCTATGTCCTTATCCAGAAACCCGCCAGCCTGGCGACTCCGGCGCTGATGGTCGTCGCATCGATGGTGCTGGTCCAACTTGGCGCAGGGGTATCGCGGCCGATGGTGGCCGAGATCGGTGCGTTGGGAGTGACATGGTTGCGGGTGTCGGCTGCGGCGGCAGTCCTGATGCTGGTGACGCGTCCGCGCCTGCGGGGGATGGACCACCGGGCGATGCGGGCCGCGCTGCTGCTGGGCGCATCGCTGGCGACGATGTGCGCCGCCTATGTCGCGGCGGTCAGCTATCTGCCGCTGGGCCTTGCGGCGACGATCGCCTTCCTGGGTCCGCTGTCGGTCGCACTGTTCGCGGCGCGGGGCTGGTTGCCCTTGGCATTGTCCGTGCTGGCGGGGGCGGGGGTGCTTCTGTCGCTGGACCCCTGGTCCGGACAGATGGCAGAGGGCTGGAGCGCGCATCCGGTCGGGCTGGCCTTTGCCGGGCTGGCTGCCGTCGGCTTTGCGGCTTACATCCTGTTGTCGCGGCGCGTCGGGATGGTGTTCGGCGGCGCGGAGGGGTTGGCGATCTCGATGCTGACCGCCGCCATCCTGCTGACGCCGTTCGGCCTGGGCAGCCTGGAGCAGGTGCCGCAGATGCCCGTGGTGCTTGGCGCTTGCGGGCTGGCGGTGCTGACGCCTCTGATGACCTGCTGGCTGGAGATGACCGCGCTGCGCAGTCTGGGGGCGCAGGTGTTCAGCGTGTTGCTGAGCCTTGAGCCCGCGATTGCGGCGGTGCTGGGGATGGCTTTCCTGAGCGAAATGCCGAGCCCGGTACAGGCGTCGGGGCTTTGCTGCGTGGTCGTCGCCTCGATCGTCGTGGTCCGGTCAAAGGGCGCCGATCACTGAGCCGTGCGCGGCAGGGTGGCGGGTCGGCCGTTCCAGGTGCCTTCAAGGCTGAACGCCTCATCCGCGGTGCTGTGGCGATAGGTGAGAGTCCCGGTCTGCATGCCGGCGAGCGTCAGGACCATCGTGATGCCGTCGTCGGGGGCGTCCATGTTGACCTCGACCGCCGAGCCGCCGAAAACCAGGTCAGGCCAGAACCGACAGTCGGCAAAGGCAAATTCGGTTCCCCGGTCGGTCGGAGAGGCAAGGACAGTGCCGCCCAGCGGACAGCCATATGAGGTCGGGTGATCGCCGCTCCACCCGGCGAGGGGGATGTATTTCAGAAGCTCGATCTCGATGGCGCGGGCGACGGTGAAAGGGTCGGCGGTCTGTGCGGGGTCGGTCAGGGTAAGCGGCGTGTACTTGGACACCGGATCCTGCTGGCAAATCTGTTCGCGGGCGGAGGGGAGCGTGCCGTCATAGAGCAGCGCCTCGACGATGGAATCGGGACAGGTGTGGCCCCGGCCCCAGGTGACGTGCGGCCCGCCCTGCAGGAAGATGCCGTAAGCGTTCTGCGCATTGTCGAGCACGGAATAGGCCATCGAGATCGGGGTGATCGGGTCGTGGTCGCCGTTCAGCACCAGCGTCGGGAACGTGCCGCCCGCATAGGGGGCGGGGCGGCGGTCCGGGCCCTGGTGCGGCCAGTAGGCGCAGGCCAGCCGTTCCAGGAAGTACGACCGGAGGAGCCGCGGTGCCTGGGGTGCAAGGGCGCGGGCCTCGTCCAGGATGCGGCGGGCGCGTTCCTCGGCGGTGCCAGTGCCCGAATCATAGTCCGTGCAGGTGATCGCATAATAGGCTGCGCCGTACCAACCCGGGTCCTCCATCCCGATTTCGGTTTCCGGGTCAATGTACATGTTGGAATAACCGAGCTGGAGCATCGGCACCAGGTTGCCCCGCCCGGCGCCGGCGAGCGCGCGCAGGAACTCGGCCCGGCCTTCGGGGGAATAGAGCGCGAAGAAGGCGTTGGCCTCCAGCAGGCCCGAGGTCAGTTGGCGCGGAACCTGGGTGCCGTCGGCAAGGGTATAGGCGACGGTGACGGGAGCCTTGGCGAGGCGGGCGGCGAGCGCGTCGTAGGCCTGCGCCGCACCGCCGGGAATGTCGGCCCGGCAGGTGGGAAGGGCGTCGCAATGGGTGAAGGTTTCGGCAAGCAGCGCCTCGGATGCCAGCGTGTAGCGGCGGTAGAATTCCTCGGCGGTCAGGGTCAGGTCGACGACCCCGTCAAGGATCACGCCGCGGACGGCCTGGGGGACCTGGGTGGCATAGGCCTGCACCAGCTGGGTGCCGTAGCTTTCGCCGTAAAGCCAGACCTTCGGTGCGCCGAGCTTCTGGCGGAACGCTTCGGAATCGCGGATCGCCTGATCGGTGTCGACGACGGAGAGAAGGTCGTCGGCCCCCATCTCGGCAGTGCAGTCGGTGACATAGCTGCGGGCGGTGGCAAGGATGCTTTCCGGGTCGGACAGCGGGGCTGCGGCGGTGTCGAACCTGGCCTGGGCCACCGGGCAGGACAGGCCGTGCACCGGGCCGATGCCGCGCTGGTCGACGAAGACGATGTCCATGTTCTCGGCCAAGGCGGGGTCGAAGGAGGCAAGGTAGCTGTCGGCCGAGGCAATCCCCGAGGCTCCGGGTCCGCCGACGAAGTAGAACAGGATGCCGCGGCTGTCATAGGTGGCGAAGGACAGCGCGAAGGTGACTTCGATCGTGCGCGATGGATCATTGGCGCGATGGTCAAGCGGGACCGTCAGCGTGGTGCAGGAGAGGGAACTGCCCTCGCAGGGGTAAAGGTCAAGTCCCGAGGCGGCGTCCCGAAGCGAGACTTCGGCCGTGGCGGCAGTAGCGGCAAGCAGGATAGGCAAGGGAAGGAAGCGGCGCATCTGGGGCTTTCAAGAACGTGTCGCGCAAGGCTAGGGGCAGATCCCGCAGGGACCAAGGGAAATGCCGCTGCGGCCTTGTGTCGATACGCGTAATTACAGGTTGTATATACTCGCGTCAGGGTAGCGGCGGCAGGCCGGCGGCGGCGCGAAGCTCGGGTGAGCGGACGTCCAGCTCTTGCCCCGCCAGCGGATCAGCGGCCGCGGTGCAGAGCCAGGCGATGGCCTGGGCCGGTTCCTGTGGCGGCGCAAGGCTTTCGCGGGGCAGCCTGGAGACCGGATTTATGCCGGAGGCGCGGATCGAGACCTGCATGTCGGTATCGACGACGCCCGGTGCGAAGCCGAAGATGCGGATACCCTGATGGCCGTATTCCAGATGGACCGATCGGGTCAGCATCGCAAGGCCGGCCTTGCCGGCGCAGTAGGCCGACCAGCCTTCCTGTGGGCGGTGGGCGGCGCCGGAGGAGATATTGACGATCGTGCCGCCGCCCCTCGCAACCATGTGCGTCAGTGCGCGTTGGGTGGCGTGGAACGCGGAGGTGAGGTTGGTGTCGATGCTGGTCGCCCAGTCTTCGGCCGAGACGTCCAGGATGCGGCCGATGGGCGCGATGACGGCGGCGTTGTTGACCAGGATGTCGAAGCCGAGGTCAAGGACCGTCGCCATCGCGATACGGTCGGTCATGTTGGCGAGGTGGCCGGTGGCAGGGATGTCCCCCAGATCGCGTTGCGCGGCGGCCAGGTTGGCGGCGCTGCGGGCGGTGAAGTGGACCTCGGCCCCGGCCTGGGCGAGGGCGCGGACGGTGGCCAGTCCGATGCCGCGGTTGCCGCCGGTGACGAGGGCGGTCTTGCCGGAGAGGGTCATGGGGGGCTCCCTGTGGTTCGCGCCCAGCGTAACGGCGGAGGCACGCTTCTGTCCATCGGCGACGGGTTGACGCTGACGGAGGGCCGGGCGAGGTTGGTGCAAAGGGGAGATGCGCGTGCGCAAGTGGTTGATCGTGCTGGTACTGGCAGGCTGCGCGGCGCGCGGGGATTTCACCATGGCCCCCGAGGGTGTGGCAGGTGGCACGCCGGAGACGATCTTCGTCGGCACGACGCGCGAGAAGGATGGCGAGGTCTTTGCCTTCGGGCGGTCCGGCGAGCCGAGCTTTCTACGCTATGACGTGGCCATTCCGCCCGAACGCGAGCTGGGAGAGGTCAACTGGCCGCCGAAAACCCGAAAACCGGACGGCAAGCGCGACTTCCTGACGCTGGATGCGCGCGGCTTTGACAGCGGGGACGACTTCAGCGCGGCGCTGCGGGCGGCGATGAAGGTACGCGGACAGCGAGACGCGGTGGTCTATGTCCACGGCTTCAACAACACCATGGCCGAGGGCGTCTACCGGGTGGCGCAGATGCACCACGACCTGGAGGTGCCGGGTGTCGCAGTGCATTACGCCTGGCCTTCGCGCGGGTCGGCGCTGGGCTATGTCTATGACCGCGATTCCGTGATGTTCGGCCGCAGCGGCTTTGTCTCGCTGCTGGACGAGGTCGAGGCCGCCGGGGCGCAGGAAATCATCATCATCGCGCATTCGATGGGCGCCTTTCTGACGATGGAGGGCCTGCGGCAGATGGTGCTGAAGGAGGGGCCGCAGGCGCTGGACCGGATCAAGGGCGTGGTGCTGATCGCGCCGGACCTTGACCTGGACGTGTTCCGGGCGCAGGCGCGGGACATCGGCAAGCTGCCGGAACCTTTCGTGATCTTCGGCAGTTCGCGGGATCGGGTCCTGAACCTTTCGGCCACGCTCTCGGGGACCGGGGACCGGCTTGGCAACATCGACAGCGTGGCGAAGATCGCGGACCTGAACGTGATCTACCTGGACACGGCGGCCTACAACACCGGCGACGGGCACCTGAACCTGGGCAAGAACCCGGCGCTGCTGAAGCTGTTCGGCGGGTTGATAGGGATCGCGGATGCCTTTACCGCCGACGCCCGCGCGCGGGTGGGCCTGTTGCCGGGGCTGGTCCTGACGGTGCGCAACGCGACCGAGATCGTGCTGCGGCCGGTGGGTGCCATCGGAGAATAAGGTCGGCCTGCTGCATCAGGCCCCGGGGGTTTCACACCCCCGGACCCCCGTGGAGTATTTCTCAAAAGAGCAAGAAAATTATAATCAAATTGAGGTAATTAGCGCCGGCGCAGGTAGACGTAGTAGGCGCCCCCACCGCCATGTTTCAGATGCGCTTCGGAAACCTGAAGCACGACCGGGCCAAGCGGCGGCAGGTGCAGCCAGTGGGGGACCTGGTGACGCAGGGCGCCGACGCGCTGGGGAATCGGCCCGGTGTCGTCGCGCTGCTTGCCCTTGCCGGTGATGACCAGCACCAGCCGCAGACCGGCGGAATGGGCGTTCAGGATGAAGCGGACAAGTTCGGGGTGCGCCTCGGCGAGGGTCATGCCGTGCAGGTCGATCCGCGCTTCGGGTTGCAGCTTGCCGCGGGTCATCCTGGCGTGGGTGCCGGCATCCATGCGCAGGGGGGCCTGGCCGAGACGCTCGGGCAGGCTGGGCGCGAGGTCGCGCTTCTCCGGGGCGCGATGTTTCTCGCCCAGAAGGAAAGGCGAGAGGCGCGGCTTGGCGTGGGCAAGGGGTGGCGGTTCGGACGCAGGGGGCGGCTCGGGCAGGTGGAGCGGCTGGCTGTGCATCGGCCGCGCAGTGCGCGCGACGCTGCGCCAGAGGTCGGCTTCCTCGGGCGAGAGATGGCGGCGGCGGGGCATCGTCAGTCTTCGAGCATCGCAAAGGCGCGGTCGATGGGCAGGAGAAGGACCATCCGGCCGGGGTCCTTGACCGTGCCCGCCGCCTCGCCCGCCGCGGCCCCGGTGCCGTAGAACAGGTCGGCGCGCTGCATCCCCTTGATCGCGCCGCCGGTATCCTGGGCGACCATCAGGCTGCGGATCGGGCGCTTGCCGTCCTTCTCGATCCACACGGGGGCGCCGAGGGGGGTGAACTTGGGGTCGATGGCGATGGAGCGCAGCGCGGTGATGGACCGGCCCATCGCGCCGATGGGGCCATCTTCGGGGTTCAGCGAGCCGATCTTGCGGAAGAAGACGTAGGAGGGGTTGGTATGAAGGAGGTCCTGCCCGGCGGTCGGGTTGGTGCGGACGTAGTTGGCGATTTCGGGTGCCGAGACCTGGTCGATGGTATGGGTGCCGCGGCGGACCATTTCCTGCCCGACGGATCGGTAGGCGTGGCCGTTCTTCCCGGCATAACCCACGCGGATCACCGAGCCGTCGGTCATGCGGATACGGCCGGACCCCTGCACTTGCAGGAAATAGGCGTCCACGGAATCGTCGAGCCACGCAAGTTCAAGCCCGCGTCCGGCAAGCGCGCCGGCTTCAATGGCCTGGCGGGAGTGGTAGACCGCCCCTTCGCGCAGTTCGGGTGGGCGGGCGTAGATCGGGAAGCGGAAGCGGCTGGTGCGGACCGGAGAGCCGTCGAGTTCGGGCTCGAAATAGCCGGTGAAGAGGGCTGGGGGCTGGCCAACGACGACGGGCTTGAAGAACAGCTCGAAGAAGCTGCGGGCCGAGGCGTCGTCCTTCGGGACGTCGGCGGCAAGGGCGCAGATCGGTTGCCAGTCGGGCTGTTCGATCAGATCGCAGGTGCGCAGGAACGAGTCCAGCGCCGCGACGTGGTTATCGTCGCGCCAGCCATCCAGCGCCTCGAAATCAAGGACTTCCGCGGAAACGGGAACGGCGGCCATCAGGGCCGCCGCAAGGGAGAAAAGGCGAAGCGGGCCGCGCATCCCAAGGGTCAGTCGCCGGTTGCGACAAGCTGCCAGTTCGGGTCGTCCGACCCCATCCGGCGCGCGAAGGTCCAGGTGTCGCGGGACTTCTTCACTTCACGCGGGGAGCCTTCGACGATCTCGCCGGCCTTGTTGCGCACGACGTAGGTCTGGTCGGCGACGAAGCGGACCGAAATCTCGCCGAAGCCGCTGTCCTTGTTGAAGGTCGCGTCGTGCAGGGCCAGTTCCTTGATGCCGAGGAAGGCGGCCTCGACTGTGAGGCCTTCGGCCTCGCGCTGGGCGATGGCCTCGGCGAAGCTGGCTTCGACATCGTCCGAGAGGAAGGGGCGGATGCGGTCCAGCTCGCCCTTTTCGAAGGCCATCAGGATCATTTCATAGGCGCCACGGGCACCTTGCAGGAAGGGACCGACGGCAAAGGAGGGTTCGGCCTTCTTCATCTCGGCCAGCGCGCGGGCGGCGTCGGAGCCTTCGGCGACATGGTCGGTGATGTCGCGGTCGGGGCCGCCCTCGATCACCTCGAAGTCGCGGCGGACGCGGGGACGCACGTCTTCCAGCGGGATCGGCGGCTTTTCGAAGCCGTCACGGGTGCCCAGGACGGAACGGAGCTTGAGGATGAGGAAGATCGCGATCCCGGCAAGAACCAGGAGTTGGATCAGGGATCCGTTCATGGGCAACCTCGGACTTTCCGTTTAAAACCTATGGGCTCGACCCTATGTAGGGTGGGGTCGCGGCGAAGTCTACCATGCGACCGAAGATGAAGGGGCGCGGAGAGGGACGATGTGGATCTTGCTGGCTGTGCTGGCTCTGCCGCTGGTGGAGATCGGGTTGTTCGTCACGCTGGGGGCGAAGCTGGGCCTGGGGCTGACCCTCGCCTGGGTGGTGCTGACCGGTGTGCTGGGCGTCGTCCTGCTGCGGGGACTGGCGCTGGAGGGGCGTCAGGGTCTGCGCGAGGAGTTCCGCGAGGGGTTGCAGGACCCGTTTTCCCCGCTGGCGCATCGGGCGATGATCGGGGCGGCGGCGGTGCTGCTGATCCTGCCGGGGTTCTTCACGGACACGCTGGGGCTGATCCTGCTGCTGCCGCCCGTGAGGACGCTGATCATCCGTCTGCTGGCTCGCCGGGTGCGGGGAGTGCGGATCATTCCACGCGATTTCCGGTGATCCCCTGCGGTTGAGCGGTGCGGCAGGCGTTCTGCCGCGCGGCCGGTTTTGAGGGGAACCTTTCGGGCGTTCGCGGGTTGAAGGGGCACTACCCGTCCCTTCCCAAAACCGAGCGAGGCCGACCGTGGGTATCTCCCCCGAAATGAAGGATACTGTCGCGATCGTGCTGGCCGGAGGCCAGGGTACCCGGCTTTGCGAGCTGACCGCCCGCGACTGCAAGCCGGCGCTGCCGTTCGCGCGGTTCCACCGGATCGTGGACTTCACCATGGCCTCGCTGGCACGGTCAGGGATCGGGCGGGTGATGGTCGCCACGCAATACCGGCCGACGACGCTGTCGGCCCATCTGCGCGAGGTCTGGGCGCCGGTCTGGCCGGACGGGGGGCTGATGCTGCGGGACGGCGGACAGGTCGAGGGCGGGTTTCGCGGCACGGCGGACGTGTTGCGGGCCAATGCAGCCGAGCTGGATGCGCTGGGGGCGCGTGAGGTGCTGGTGGTGGCGGCGGACCATGTCTATTCAATGGATTACGGCGGGTTCATTGCCGCACATCGCGAGAACGGTGCGCCCTTGACCCTGGCGGCGATGGCGGTCCTGCGCGAAGACGCTGGCCGCTTTGGAATTGTGACCGAAGGGCCGGGCCACCGGATCGCGGGCTTTGCCGAGAAGCCGGAAAAGCCGGCACCGATCTTCGGCGACCCCATGCATTCGCTGGCGTCGATGGGGATCTATGTGATCGACTGGCCCTGGCTGCGCGGCGTTCTGTCGGATCCGAACGTGCTGGATTTCGGCGAGGACGTGATCCCGTTGGCCGTGCACGGCGGCGAGGCGGCGGTCTGGCGCTGGGAGGGGTACTGGCGCGATGTGGGCACTCTGGACGGTCTGCGGGAAAGCTGGCTGGACTTCGAGGAGGGCCCGCCACCCTGCCGCAGGCCCTTCGTGCCGGGGATGAAGATCAGGATGCAGACCGCGACGCTGCCGCGCGACGGGTTCACCGCAAGCGTCAACCTGGGCGGGCTGCGGCTGATGTCTCCGCTCGTGGGCAGCACGGATCCGGGGCGCTGGACGGCGCTGGACCGGTCGGTGCTGATGCCGGGCGCGCGCGTGTCGCCGGGGGTGCGGCTGTCAAACGTGATCGTGGCGCCGAACACGGTGATCCCGCATGGCCTGTCGATCGGCGACGACCCCGAGGAGGACGCGCGGTGGTTCCGGGTGTCGGGAGAGACGACGCTTGTCAACTCGGCCATGCTGGCGCGACGGGGCGCGCTGCGGACGCCTGTGTTTTCGCTGTTCAACGGCGGCCCGTCGCTTACTCGCAAGGCGCAGCGGATACAATGATGCGGGATCAGTCCGTCACCCTGTCCTTTGATGCCACCAAGGGCCGCCCCGACACCATCGGGGCGGTTTCCGATGGTGAGGGCACCAACTTCGCCCTGTTTTCCGAGAACGCCACCCGGGTCGAGCTGTGCCTGTACGATGAGGAGGGCAAGGTCGAGACGGCGCGGCTGGATCTTCCCTCGATGGAGGGCGGCATCTGGTTTGGCTATCTGGCGGGCGTGGGGCCGGGCCAGGTCTATGGCTACCGGGTCCACGGTCCCTGGGCGCCCGAGGAGGGGCACCGGTTCAACCCGGCGAAGCTTTTGCTGGACCCCTATGCCCGTGAGCTGCGGGGCGAGCTGGTCTGGGACCCGGCGGTGTTTGGCCATACGGGCGATGACCTGACGCGGGACGATCGCGATTCCGCCGCCTTCGTGCCGAAGGCCGTGGTGGTGGACCCGGACTTCGACTGGAACGCCGAGGAGGCCCTCCGCCATCGCTGGGAGGAAACGCTGATCTGGGAGGCGCATCCGAAGGGCGCGACGATGCGGCATCCCGGGGTGGATGAAGCGGACCGGGGGTCGCTGCGCGGCATGGCATCGGATGCGGTGATCGCGCATCTGAAGCGCGTCGGCGTGACGGCGGTCGAGCTTTTGCCGATGCACGGGTTCCTGCATGACCAGTTCCTGCTGGACAAGGGACTGAGGAACTACTGGGGGTACAACACCCTGTCCTTCTTCGCGCCGCATCGGGCCTATCTGAAGACCGGCAAGGCCAGCGAGGTGAAAGAGGTCGTCCGCAAGCTGCACGCGGCGGGGATCGAGGTCATCCTGGACGTGGTCTACAACCACACCGCCGAGGGGTCGGAACTGGGGCCGACGCTGTCGTTCCGCGGGATCGACAACGCGTCCTATTACCTGCTCGCCGAAAACCGGCGGCACTGCTTCGACACCACCGGCTGCGGGAACACGCTGAACGTCGCGCATCCGATGGTGCTGCGGATGGTGATCGACAGCTTGCGCTACTGGGTGCAGGTGATGCACGTCGACGGCTTCCGCTTCGACCTGGCGTCGACCCTGGGGCGCGAGGCCGAGGGGTTCGAGCGCGAGGGATCCTTCTTCGCGGCGATCCGGCAGGACCCGGTGCTGGCCCAGGTCAAGCTGATAGCCGAGCCGTGGGACATAGGTGAGGGCGGCTATCAGGTCGGCGGCTTCCCCTTCCCGTTCCGGGAATGGAACGACAAGGCGCGGGACGACATGCGCGCCTTCTGGCGGCGCGATCCGGGGCTGAAGGGCGACCTCGCGCAGCGGCTGCTGGGGTCTCCGGTCCAGTTCGACCATTCGCAACGGCCGGCGACCAGTTCGATCAACTTCCTCGCGGCCCATGACGGCTTCACGCTGCGCGACGTGGTCAGCTACGACGGCAAGCACAACGAGGCGAACGGCGAGGACAACCGCGACGGCCATGACAACAACCTGAGCCACAATCTGGGCGTGGAGGGGCCGACCGATGACCCCGGCATCCTGGAGGCGCGGCACCGGCGGTCAAAGGCAATGCTGGCCACGCTGATGTTAAGCCAGGGTGTGCCCATGCTGCTGGCCGGCGACGAGTTCGGCCAGACCCAGGGCGGCAACAACAACACCTATGCCCAGGACAGCGAGATTTCGTGGCTGCACTGGGAAGCTGCCGACGAGCGGCTGGTCGAGGCGGTGGCTTCTCTGGTCGCCTTGCGGCGCGAGTTGTCCCTGCCCGACGCCCGCTTTGCCCGTGCTCCGGGTGAGGGCGAGGGGCCGGAGATCAGCTGGTGTCACGCGTCCGGCCCGATGGGCGAGGGCGACTGGGACAGCGACGGTCCGCTGGGGCTGCGCTACCACCGCGAGGGCGGGGACCTTTTGATCGTGTTGAACGCCGGGGATGATTCCGGTTTCTTGCTGCCCGACGGGACATGGCGGCGACGGCTGGACACCGCGCACGATCCTGTCGTGGTCGATAAGGTAGAGGCCGGCGAGATTTCCCTGGGTTGGCAATCGGTCTGCCTGTGGGAGGCGGCGGTCGGCTAGCGGAACCCTCGGGGCAGGGGTGGCGTTGGGCAAGCAACGCCCTTTGCACATGGAGAAAGCCCGATGGCCCTTGTCAGCGACCACGAGAACACCCCCAATCCCCCCGCAATCCAGCCTATCGAGGCGGACCGCGTGTGGGAGATGATCAAGGCGATCGACATTGCCATGCTGGTCACCCACAGCGCGGAAGGTCCGCGCGGGCGGCCAATGTCCACGATCCCCACGCCGGAGAAGGGCGTGATCTACATCCTGACGGAAAGCGACAGCTCAGCGGCGCGCGACATCCGCGTCGATGGTTCCGTCTTCCTGGGCTATCAGGGTCGCGGGGACCATGTGGCGCTGGTCGGCAAGGCCACGGTCGACCCGGACAAGGGACTGGTCAAGGACCTGTGGAACCCCGGCGCGCAGGTATTCTGGCCGCAGGGGCCGGAAGTGCATGACGTGGTGACCCTGGTCATCGACCCCGGGCATGCCGATATCTGGGACGGACCGGGCCTGCTGCGCGGCATCGCCGAGATCGTCGCGGGCGCGGTCAAGGGCAAGAGCCCCGACCTTGGCACCCGGGGCGAGGCTGAACTGTGAGCGACCGGAGCGGCTGGCGGCGGTGCCTGAATGCGCGATGAGGCCTCGCCGTTCCTGAACGTCGCCATCGTGGGCACCGGACCCACCGGCCTTTACACGCTGCACCATCTGCTGCAGTTCCCGCGCCCGCTGACCGTGACCCTGTTCGAAGCCGGTGGGCTGGCGGGAGTCGGGTCGCCCTACCATCCCGAGACCACCAGTGTCTCGATGCTGGCCAACATCGCCAGCATCGAGATCCCGCCGCTGCAGGAAAGCTACCTCGACTGGCTGAACCGCCAGCCAGAGGCGATCCTGCAGGTCTATGGGGTGGACAGCAAAGCCCTGCATGACCGTCAGTTCCTGCCCCGGTTGCTGCTGGGGGCCTGGTTCCGCGACAGCCTGGAACGGATGGTCGAGGCGGGCCGGGCTGCCGGTCACCAGATCGCCCTGCGCGAGGGGGCTCAGGTCACCGACGTCGCGCCGCTGTCCGACGGCATCCGGCTGTGCTTCACCACTGGCGTGCGGGAGGAGAGCCTGATCTTCAGCCATGTGGTGCTGGCGACCGGGCATGTCTGGCCCGAGGATCCAAGCCAGGATTCCAGGCTGTTCGTGTCGCCCTGGTCCGGGCTGATTGAGGCCGAGATCCCGGCCGCGCGCGTAGGGGTGCTTGGCACCTCGCTGAGTGCGATCGACGCGGCGATGGCGGTGGCCTGCCAGCATGGCCGCTTCCCTCAGGGCGACGCGACCAGCTTCCAGCTGTCCCCGGGGTCCCAGGCGCTGCGGATCACGCTGATGTCGCGGCAGGGTCTCCTGCCGGAGGCAGACTTCTGGTGCCCTCTGCCCTATCAGCCTCTGTCCCATTTTACGGAAGCTGCGCTTGCGCTGGCCCGGGAAGAAGGATCTGCAGGGCTTCTCGACCGGCTCTGGACCCTGTTTGCGCGCGAGATGGCCGCGGCTGATCCGGGTTATGCCGCGCTGATCGGAATCGCGGAGCTGTCGCCGGAGGGTTTTGCCAAGGCCTATTTCGCGCCGCGGCTGGAAATCGATCCCTTCGTCTGGGCCGAGGCCAACCTGGTCCAGGTCGACCGGAATGCGGCAGCACGGCGAACGGTCGGGTGGCGCTATGCGATCCTGCGGATGCACGAGCCGATGGAAACGATGGTCCCGTATCTGGACGAAACGGATCGTGCGCGATTTGATGCCCTGAAGCGGGTCTTCGTCGACAACTATGCGGCAGTCCCTCCGCAGTCGATCCGTCGGCTGCTGGCGCTGCATCGGGCCGGCGTGCTGGACGTGCTGCGGCTGGGCGAGGATTACGGGCTGGACCGCGACGGCGGGGTGACGCGGGTGCGTGCGGCGGATGGAGGCGAGCACCGGTTCGACGTCTTGGTCGATGCCCGCGGACAGCGGGCACTTGGGGTGGCCGACCTGCCGTTTCCCGGCCTGCGGCAGCGGCTGGGGAACCGGGAGGGGCCGGTCCCCGTCACGGACAGCTTCGGCATAAGGGGCGCGGGAGAGGGGCGTCTGTTTCTTCCCGCCGCGCCCTACCTGTTGCACCGGATGCCCTTCGCCCAGGGGATCACCGCCAGCCATGACATGGGTGCCACCGTCGCGGCGGCGGTGCTGGAACCGGCCACCGCCGCCGCCTGAGCGGGATCAGGCCGTGGCGGCCTACTTCTCGAACGCCTGCGAGAAGAGGTCCTCCATCCTGCCCACGGCGAAGTCGGCAGATCCCTTCCGCGGAGGCGCGGCCTCGATCTCGGTCGGGGCCGACCAGTGGGCCAGGCCAAGCTGAACCCCGGGCAGGCGGCGGCGGATGTTGCGAATCTGCAGGTCGACCGAACCCCGTTGCGTGCCGTCGAGCGAAACCAGGATCAGCGTCTGGGGCTTGAAGTCCGAAACGCTGCGCGGAAGCGGCGCGCGGGGTGGAAGGGCCAACACCTCGGCCCCCTCGGCCCGCAGCGCCTGCGCCACCATCTGAGCCGCCGCTGCGTCCAGCCGGGTCGACGCGCCCATCACCGCAATGCGGCGGCCGACTCCGTCCAGCACCCCGTTCGCGACCAGCGTCGTCGCGTCGGCGTCGGGGGAGGGTCCTTCGGCGGCAAGCGTCAGCTCTTCGTCGATCACGGTCTCCAGCTCGTCCGTCAGGGTCCAGGCGGCTGTCGCGATCCGGTGGGTCTGGTAGTCCGACAGAAGGCCCGCCGCGCGGTCGGACTGGGCGAGTGCCAGAGCCGGCAGCGCGGTCTTGTCATAGTAGTCGGCCAGGTAGTGCTTTGCGGTCGAGGCGGTGGCGGACTCGGTGAACTCGAAGGTGCGGCCGGCGAGGAGGCGGTCGTAAAGCCGGGCGGAATCGGCGAGAACGGGCTGGTCCCCGAACATGATGGGGAAAAGCCGCAGGCTGGGAACGTGGTGGCCAATGACGACCAGGCAGACGGTCAGCGGCGTGGCGATGATCAGCCCCATCGGTCCCCAGAGCCAGGTCCAGAACATCGCCGAGACGATGACCGCCAGAGGCGAGACCCCGGTACGCTGGCCATAGAAGAACGGCTCGATGATGTTCGAGGTGGTGAATTCGACAACCAGGAACAGGCCGGCGGTCCAGAGGACAAGTGACCAGTCGGGCGACACGGCAAAGGCCATGAGCAGCGGCAGGATGGCCGAGATGGCCGAGCCGATATAGGGCACGAAGCGCATCACCAGGGTCACAAGACCGAAGAACAGCGCGTTCGGCACGCCGATCAGCCAGAGACCAAGCCAGATCGGGACGGCGTAGATCACGTTCACCAGAAGCTGCGCGAGGAGGTAGGTGGACACGCGCGATCCGGCCTCGGCCAAAAGGCGCGAGGTGGCGAGGATGTTCGACCCGCCGATCAGCTGAACCAGCCGGTCGCGCAGGGTGGCACGCTCGATCAGGGCGAAGATGACGACGACGAAGATCAGGCCGAAGATTCCGACCGGGGCAAGGGCAGGCAGGATCACGTCGGTCAGCCATTCGCGGACACCGGGCTGGTCCACCACCTCGACCTTCATCGTGGCTTCGTCCGTCGCCGGACCTGACTGGGCTGCGAGCCGTTCCGAGATGTTCTCGACCATGCCCTGAAGGTGTTCGATGACCCGACTGTCGGTGCTGAAATCCAGAAGCGTGTCGATCTTGGTCAGGACGTTGCCCTGGTACTGGGGCAGGTTGGCGCCGATCTGGCTTAGCTGGTAGGCCAGCACCAGGACGAAGGCCGCCACCAGCGACCCTGCGGCGACGACGGTGATGATGACCGCAGTCAGGTCTCGGAGACCCAGGCGGCGCAGGTAATTGACCAACGGCGTCAGGATGAAGGCGAAAAGCATCCCCAGCGCCAGAGGCAGGAAAAGGTCCTTCGCGACATACAGGATGGCGCAGACCACGGCGATGGTCGCCAGAGTGGTCAGCGATACGATGGAATGGCCGGTGTCCGCCCACAGGTCTTCACGATCCCGCCGCGGGGCGGCGGTGTCTTCGGTTTCCGGCATCCTGTCCCCCATCCTTCCACCAGTACCGCACTGTAACAAAAACGTGCTCCCGGGAACGGCGGTTCCATCGCGAAGGTGAAATGTGGAACCGGGTGCCGCCGGGAACTTGCGCGGGCGTTCCGCGTTGCAGGGGTGTGAATGGTGCAGGAGGACCGGCCATGCCGTCGAAGAATGCGGGACGCAAGAACATCCTGGTCAACGACGAGGTCCTTGGACTGCCGCCCGAGGGGCTGGCCCTGGAGGACGGCGCGCGGGTCTTTGTCGCCGGACGGTCTTTCGTGCAGATGACCCTTGCCGAGCTTGCCCTGCCGGGGGCCGAGATGATCTGGACGGATTTCCGGCAAAGCGCCTCGCTGAGCGCGCTTCATGCCACCCTGCAGGCGGCAGGAGGGCTGGACCGGCTGATCCTTGCCGCGGATGGCGCGCGAAGCGAGGCTGTGTTCTCCCTGATGTGCGCGGTACTGACCTTCCGTCCCGCCCTGCGGCGCCGCAAGGGCGCGCGGATCCAGCTGGTGCTGGAAGCCGGGCAGGCGGTGGATTCGCTGGTACAGTTCCTTCGCCGCGTCGAGCAGACGCTCGTGCGCGACGGGATCGCGGTCGAGCTGCGCATCCGCGAGCGCGGTATGGTGCGCGTGGTGGCCTGAACGGCCCTTCGTGCCGCGGGGCGGTTTCAAAGCAAGAAAAATGGGCTGCGATAGCGTCGCAGCCCAAGTCAGGGAAGGCGGCAGGGAAAGACCGCTTCCTTGGGGACGGAGGTCAGCGTGTCATCATTCCGCGGACAAGCGAGATGACGAAAAGGATGATGAAGATCACGAAGAGGATCTGGGCGATCCCGGCCGAAGTGCCGGCGATGCCGCCGAAGCCCAGGACGCCGGCGATGATCGCGATGATCAGGAAGGTGACGGCCCAACCAAGCATGGGTTTTCTCCTTTGATTTCAGGGCGCCCCGCAGGGCGGATTACTGCTTCGCTGGGAAAACTTCCCCAAGCGGGCAGAGGTTCCCGCGGTCCTGCAAAAATCCTTGCTCAGACCGTGAATGGGGTGGCGGGGATGGCTTCGGGGGAACCGGAACCACGATGGCGCATTGTATCCGCAGAATGGCGGCGCTGCCTTCCGCAGGGCCGCGCAGGTCATCCCGAAACGGAAGTCAGGAGAATTGCCATGAACGCGAATGACAAGGACACCTCCCATATGGGTCAGAAGGCGTCCGCCACGGCGGAGGATGTGACGACCAAGGTGCAGGACGCCGGGCGGGACGCCATGCGCGCGGCGGGCGATGTTGCCAGCTCGGCAAAGCGCAAGATGGACAGCATGGGCGACACGGTGCGCGACACCGCGGCAGACCTGAAGGACGCGGCCTCCGATGCGGTCGAGGACGGCAAATCCCGGGTGAGCAATGTGCTGGGCAAGGCGCAGGACATGGCGCAGGACGCCAAGGAGGCGATCACGGCGGGTGCCGGCTCGGCGCTGTCGGCGGTGAAGGATGTGGCGGTCGAGAAGGCCGACGTTGCGCGCGAAAGCCTGTCCGACGTGGGTCAGCGCCTGGCGGCGACGCTGGAGCGCGCCTCGGCGGAATCCGATAGCGATGCGCTGAAATCGCGCGTGCTGACGTCGGTCGCGCATGGGCTGACCTCGGCCTCGGATGCGCTGCGGCAGCGGTCGGTCGCGGACCTGACCTCGGACGTACGGATGCTGGCGAAACGGCACCCCGGCGCGTTCATGGCCGCCGCGGCCGTGGCGGGCTTTGCCGCCGCCCGGTTCATCCGGTCGTCAAGCAAGCGCCGCATGGCGGACAGCGACCACGATTACGGCCAGGGACCGCGGGTGTGATGCGCGGAACCGACCAGGAGAGAGAAGGCACGACGGCGCTTCTTTCGGACGTCGTTGCCGGGATGGGCCGTCTGGTCCGGGGCGAGCTTATGCTGGCCAAGGCAGAGGCGACCGAGGGACTGAAGTCCGCGGTCGGCGGCATGGTGAAGATCGCCGTTGCGGCGATCATCGCCCTTGTCGGCCTGAATGTCCTTGCCGGGGCGGCAGTGGCGGCCCTGGCGGCGACCGGGCTCGGCCCGGCCTGGGCGGCGGTGATCGTCGGCGTGGCCCTGTGCGTAGTGGCGCTGGTTCTTGCGCTGGTAGGAAAAGCGGCCATGAGCCTGCGCAAGATGTGGCCCGACCGTGCTATGCGCGGCATTCGGCGCGACGCCGAGGCGGTGCAGGCCGGCGTGACAGAGACGGGAGTGCGACATGTCTGACAAATCGATGCACGAGCTTGAGCAATCCCTGGAACGGGACCGGATGGCCCTGGCGGAGTCGCTGGTGGCGCTGCGTCATCGGCTGAGCCCGGCGACCTTGCTGGCCGAGGGGAAGGAGGCGCTGATGGCGCAGGCGTCCCCACTGGTGTCGCGGGTCGACGGGGCAGTACGGTCGCATCCGATGGCCGCTGCGGCCGCCGGGGTTGCGCTGGCGGCGCTGATATTCGGTCGCCGTGCGCTTGGCGACCAGGACAGCCCTCCGCTGGTGACCACGGCGGTCTCGGGTACCCGGTACGAGGCGCTGACGCGCTGGGAGGGCGAAGGCGGTCCGCCGGCTCCGGAACCGGTCGATCCCGAGGAAGACTGGCTGACCGAGGCCCGCGGCGTGCGGCAGAAGGCAAAGCAGATGCTGCGCCAGATCGACGATGCGGCGCGGCGCGGACTGGCCCCAGCGGCGCAACTGGCGAAGCACCGGGCCGAAGTGATGTCGGCAATGGCGATCGAGACTCGCGAGGCCCTTGGCAGAGGACTTGGCTCGATGACCGGCGCGGCGCGGGAGCAGGCCCTTCAGGCCCGCGAACGGATCTACCTTGGCCGGGTCGCGATTGCCGAGAAGGGACGCCGGCAGGTCGAGAACCAGCCGCTTCTGACCGGCGCGCTGCTTGCAGCGGCGGGGGCGGCTGTGGCCTATCTGTTTCCGCCGACCGAGACCGAGGATCGCCTGATGGGCGAAACCCGGGATCGGCTGGTGGACGATGTCACCTTTGCGGTGAAGGGTGAAGCGATGAAGGCCAGCGAACTGGCGCAGACTTTGGGTTCGGCGCTGAAAAGCGACATGCGCAGCGTTGCAACCGTCTTTACGCCGCATGACCGCGGCCTCGCACCACAGCAGACCACCGTCCGGCATCACTGACCTGCCGGGAATCGACTGGAACCGGCCCCCGACGCGGGCCGGTTTCGTTTTACAGCTGCCCTGATCGTGGACGCGGAAAGATCAGGTCCACCGTTGCCCGGTCGCCCTCAAGCCGGATATTCACCGTTCCCGCCAGCTGCGCGGCAAACTGCTTCAGCATCCGCTGCGGAAGGGACACAAGGCCCTGCGTCGCCATCGGGCTCAGCTCGGGCACCTCTGGCCCCTCGATGCTAAGGTGGATCCTGCCCTCGTTTTCGCTGAGAGCGACGACCACGGCGTCGCGGGTCAGGCCCGGGCGCGAGAAGTAGCAGCCCACCGCCTCGGCCAAAGCAAGGGCAAGGGGGACGGCAGCCTGGGCATCGATCTGGATCGGCTGAAGGCGCTTCGATGCCACGCCCAACGCAACCCCGTGAATTTCCTTCAACCGCTTGATGACGTTCGCCAGGACCACGTCCATCGCGACATCGCGCTGGCCGGACAGGGCGTAAAGGCTGGTATGGGTCGACGACAGCGCGATCACGCGGTTGATCAGCCCGTCCAGCACAAGGCGGAGCTTCTGGTCGTTCGCCTCGCGCCGGTACATGCGCATGATCGAAGCGATGATCTGCAGGCTGTTGCCGCTGCGGTGGCTGACCTCGCGGATGAGCAGGTCCTTGTCGACGACAAGGTTCTGCAGCTCGGCCTCTTCATGTTCAATCGTGCGGATCATGCCTTCGTAGGCGGCGTGAAGGCGCTGGATCTCGGCCGGGGCGTCCAGCATGTCGGGGATCTGCAGGCGTTGGCGGGTCGAGACGTAATCGCTCATCGACCGGGAAAGGGCGCGCACGTGGCGGACCACAAGACGGCTGGAGGCAAAGCCGGCGGCCGCCAGCGCGGCGACCCAGGTCAGGACGGGAAGGAGGTAGGGCAGCGCGAAATTTGCCAGAAAGCTGGAACTGTCGGGGCGCCAGACGGAGACCACGAAAAGATCGTGCGCGACCGAGACGACCGAAAGGATGCTGCGGTCCGCCACATCGTCAACGAAGAACGCGGTATCCGCACGCGCCGGAAGCTCGGCCAACGACATCGTGCCGGGGATCGCCCGCTCTGGGTCCGCCTCGGCGTCCGAGGCGACCAGGATGCGTCCGTCCCGGGTGAAGGTGGCCAGAAAGGACGGTTTCCACATGGCGATGGAATCCGAATAGGTCGACGGTGAAACCGACTGATAGGACAGGGAAATTCCCACATAACCCTGCAACTGGCCCTTTGCGTCGAACACAGGATGGCGCACCCCGACGACAGGCATCTTCGACAGGACGGCATTCGGGTCGTATTCGATGCTGGGGACTGGAAGCTTCACCCTCTGCTGGAACATCTTGTTCTGGGACAGATCGTAGACCTTGCCGTCCGAGGCGCAGGTGACAAGGCCGCTGGTCGGCGCATAGGCTACCATCGTGGCCTGCGGGATCTGGCGCTTGATGGCGGCGACCTGCTCCATGCAGGAGGGACCGCCCGCGACCGGACGACCAAGGACCGAAGCCAGGATCCGGGCCGAAATCTGGGCTTCCTTGATCACCTCGACCTGGTCGCGCACAGATTGCAGCGCGGCGCCCCCGACACCTTTCAAAGTGGATTCGTCGACCTGCCGCAGGGCATCCCGGGTCTGGACAACGGACAGGACGCCCAGCGGCATGAGGGCGAGCATGATGGTAGAGCCCAGGCGCAAGCCAAGGCTGCTTCTGGACAGGAAAGCTCTAAGTCCGCGGATCAAAATCCGGCTGCGGCCGTGCGCAACACGACTGCCTGAGTTGCCCCGTCGGTTCCCGAGAACATGTCCTCTCCGTCTTCCAGATGCAGCAGTTCTGCCAGACGTTTGCGGGCGCGGCTAGCCCGGCTTTTCACCGTACCGATGGCGACACCCATCATCTCGGCCGCCTCTTCGCAGGAAAAGCCCGAAGCGCCGACCAGGATCAGAACCTCGCGGTGTTCGGGGCTGAGCTTGTCGAAGGCACGCTGGAATTCCTGCAAGGCCAGCCGGCCGTCGTGGGCGGGCTTGACCGAAAGCGTCGCCGCATGGGCGCCGTCGCTGTCCTGCACCTCTCGGCGGATCTTGCGCAGCGAGGAGTAGAAGGTGTTGCGCAGGATGGTGAAGAGCCAGGCGTCGAGGTTGGTCGCGGGGTCGAACTTCTCGATGTTCGACCAGGCCTTCAGGATCGTGTCCTGAACCAGATCATCGGCCTTGGACGCATCCCGCGCCAGGCTGATGGCAAAGGCCCGCAGTTTCGGGATGGCCGAAGCCAGCCGATCGCGCGGATCCAGGGAACCCGACAGGGCTGCGGTCATTCTGCGCCGCCCTCGGTCGCACCCGCCTTGCTTTTCAGCTGCGCCAGAAGATCCTTGAAGCGATCCGGCAGCTCTTCGTTCAGCGTGGCGGTGTAAACCCTTCTCAGGTTCTCGTCGATCTGCTCGCGGATGGCTTGCCGTTTTGGCGCATCCTCTTCTTTTTCCTTCTTCATATCATTCCAATCCCAGACTCTTCGTCACCAACTCACGCAGACCTTCCCGGTTCCAGCGTCGTGCGGGAGCTGAGAAATTTCTTGCGGTATCGGGAACTGAACGCGGCTTTTGGCGTTTGGTTCCCGACGCGTTATGTAAAAAGGGAGAAAAATTGATGTTCGCACAGGAAGCGGTCGACCATTCGGCGACGGTAGCCCGTCACCTGCCGTACCTGCGGCGCTATGCACGGGCCCTGACCGGCAACCAGACGAGCGGCGACCAGTACGCGGTGGCGGTGCTTGAGACGATCATCGCCGAACCAGCGATGCTTTCAACCCATGCGGACCCCAAGGTTTCCCTGTTCTCGGTATTCCATTCGATCTGGTCCACCTCGGGCGCGCCGGTCGCCGATGCGGACGACCAGCTGTCCGGCGCCGCGCAGGCGCATATGGCGGGGCTGACGCTGAACTCTCGCGAGGCACTGCTGCTGAACACCGTCGAGGGCTTTGACCTGGACCAGGTGGCCGAAATCATGGGCATCGACCGGTCCGAGGCGAAGCATCTGGTCGACGTGGCCGTCCAGGAGATGGAGCGGTCGGTCCGCGGGTCGGTCCTGGTGATCGAGGACGAGGCGATCATCGCGATGGACATCGTGGCCATCGTCGAGGGAATGGGACATCGCGTTACCGCCAATGCCCGCACCCACAGCGAGGCGGTGGAAATGGCTGCGGCAGAAAAGCCGGACCTGATCCTTGCCGACATCCAGCTGGCCGACAATTCCTCGGGGATCGATGCGGTCAACGACATCCTGGCCCAATTCGGCAACATTCCGGTGATCTTCATCACCGCCTTCCCCGAACGCCTGCTGACCGGAGAACGGCCCGAACCGGCCTTCCTGATCAACAAGCCCTATACCGAAGAACAGGTCCGCTCGGCCGTCAGCCAGGCGATGTTCTTCTCGTCCACGGCGACCCTGCGGGCCTGAGGGCCTGCGGGAACCGCGCGGCCCGCGGCGGGTTGAGAGGCCTATGGCTTTGGAGGTGCCGTGGTCCAGGCTGTGCGACATCTTCCCCATCCCGTCGAGCCGCCGGTCGAGATTCTCGTCACGGCGGCCGAAGCCTATCCGGCGCTGGAACGCGCCTTCCTGTCGGTCAAACGCGAGATCGTGGCGGGGTTCCGGGTGTTCGACCTGAAAACCCGCCTCCGTTCCCCCGAGGCGCTGGCGGTGGGCAAAACCTGGTTCGACCTGCTGATTCACACCTTGAGGCGCGGGGTGGAAGTGCGGATCGTACTGGCCGACTTCGATCCTGTCGCGCGGCCCCGGCTGCACCGCGCCACCTGGCGGACCGTGCGAATGTTCTGGGCGGCGGCCGAGATGGCGGGGCCAGGGGCGAAGCTGACCGTGGTGCCGTCGATGCATTCGGCCGTGGCCGGGATCTGGCCGCGGCTGCTGTTCTGGCCGGTCGTCAAGTCGCGCCTGGGCCGCGTCGCGGGCTGGTTGCGCCGCCAGGTGGAATCGCACCGGATGACCGCCCTGCGCGAGATGCCGGGGGTGGAGCGGATGCTGGTCGCCAAGGACCGGATGCCGCGCCCGCGTCGGTTCCTGGTGCCTCCGCTTTATCCGGCCACCCACCACCAGAAGCTGGCGGTGTTCGATGGCCGGCGGCTCTATATCGGGGGGCTGGACCTGGACGAACGCTTCTACGACACGCCCGAGCACCAACAGCCCGGACACGAAACCTGGCATGACGTGCAACTGATGTTGCAGGGGCCGGTGGCGGGGGACGCGCGGGCACATCTTCTGAGCTTTCTCGACATCATCTCGGCCACGGCCGAGCCGGGTGAACCCGCGCCCGCACGTGCCGGGTACCGCTTCGTCCGCACCCTGTCCCGCCGACGCAGACGAGGGGCGTGGCGGGTGATCTCTCCCGAACCCGCGGTCAACGAGATCGAGGCAGCGCACCTTGCCGCGGTCGCCGGGGCCGAACGGCTGATCTATGTCGAGACCCAGTATTTCCGCGACCGGCGGCTGGCCCGGCGGCTGGCCGAGGAAGCGCGCCGCAAACCCGAGCTGCGGATGATCCTGATCCTGCCCGCAGCACCTGACGATGTGGCATTCGAGGGTTCGACCGGGCTGGATGCGCGGCTGGGCGAGTTCCTGCAGGCCAAGTGCCTGCGTATCCTGCGCCGGGGCTTCGGGCGGCGGCTGTTCGTGGGCGGGGCTGCCCAGCCGCGCCGGACGCGGGCCAAGGGGAGGGCGCAGCTTCGGGGCGCGCCGCTGGTCTATATCCACGCCAAGGTCAGCATCTTCGACGACAGCCTGGCCGTTGTCTCATCGGCCAACCTGAACGGGCGGTCGCTGCGCTGGGACACGGAAGCGGGGGTGGTGCTTTCGGACACGGATGACGTGGCGCGGTTGCGGCAACGGCTCATGGCGCATTGGCTGCCCAAAGGCGCGGCAGCGGACTTCTTCGACCCCGTGCGAGCCCTCCCTGCCTGGTGGGCACTGGCCGCGCGCAATGCCAAGTTGCCGCCGGACAAGCGGCGGGGCTTCCTGCTGCCCTATGACCTGAAGTCTGCCGAGGACTTCGGTCGCGCCTTCCCCCTGGTCCCGGACGAAATGGTCTGAAACCCGGCAATGCGCGGTTTCCTGCCGAAGGGCTCGCAGAGAAGGAGGGGCATGGAACTCATCCTTTTGCGCGACGTTGGTGGCTCACAAAGCGGCTGGAGCCGCACAACCTTTCGCAGAATAGGAGATTCCCGTGAAAGCTCTGCTTCTTACAACCGCTCTGGCGGCCGGCTTCGCATTGCCCGCGATGGCGCAGGACGCCGCCTCGCCGTTCCAGACTGAAGCGGCGGGTCCGTCGATCTCGGCTTCCGATGTGATCGGCGCCCGCATCTACGCCAGCGAAGCCGCCCTTGACGCCGACGCTTACAGCGGCGTGCAGGAAGGCTGGGAAGACATCGGCGAAGTCAACGACATCATCCTGGGCCGCGACGGCACGGTCGACGCGGTTCTGGTCGACATCGGCGGCTTCCTTGGCATCGGCGAGCGCCAGGTGGCGGTCGACATGTCGGCGCTGAAGGTCGTGCAGGACGATGCGACCGACGCCGATGACTGGTTCCTGGTGCTGCAGTCCGACCGGGCCACGCTGGAAGGCGCGCCGGAGTACGTGATGCCGGGCGCGGCGGCGACCGATGCCGATGCCAATGCCAATGCGACTGCCACGGACGCGACCGCAACGGCCGATGCGGACGCAAACGCTGATGCTGCGGCGACCGACACCACCACGCAAGGCACCGCAACCGACGAGGCCGTGGCCGATTCCACCACGACCGAGGGCACCGCAGGTACCGGCAATGCCACCGACACCACGATGCCGGCGGACGACACGGCTGCTGCCGACGCCGATGCGGCGGCGACCGCTCCGGCCGTTGCCGCGGACGGCACCATGACCCTGCCGGAAGGCTATACCGCCGTGGGGCCCGAAACGCTGACCGCCGAGCTGCTGACTGGCGCCGATGTTCGCGATCCGACAGACGCCTCCATCGCCGAAGTCTCTGACCTGGTGCTGACCGCCGAGGGTCAGGTGACCGACGTCGTTCTGGACGTGGGCGGCTTCCTTGGCATCGGCGCGCGCGCTGTGGCCATTCCGATGGACCGCCTGACCGTTGCCCAGACCGAAGGCGGCGCGGTGCGGATCTGGGTCAACATGACCAAGGAAGAGCTGGAAGCCCTGCCCGAGTACAACAAGGCCGGATAACCAACGGTCGGCCCTGCGTTAGCCCTTTTCGCAGGTGACGGCCCGGCCCGCATCCGCTTCGGCGGGTGCGGGCCACTTATTTCCCGGGCCGGTTCAGCGTCGGGTCCAGCGGGAAAGAAAGGCGGATCTCCAACCCCTCGTCCGTGTAGTCGCGGGTCAGCTTGCCGGACAGTTCGCCCTTCAGGCTGGCCTCGATCAGCCGCGAACCGAAGCCGGTCCCGGTTCCGTTCTGCGGCTCCAGCCCTGCGGTCCGCTCTTTCCACAGAAGGGCAATGTGCGGCGCATCGGGTCCGGGCTGAACGGTCCAGCGGATGCTCAATCCCGCGCCCCCGGCCGAAAGGCCGCCGTACTTCATCGCATTGGTCACCAGCTCATGCGCGACCAGCGCGAAGGCATGGGCCTGACGTTCGTCAAGCCGGACCGGAGGGCCGTCCAGCAAATGCTCGACCTCGGTCGAATCGAGGCTTTGCTGCAGCTCTTTCACCAGAACGGCACGCAGATCGGCCTGAGCTGCGGCCGTGCCGGCCAGAATCTCCTGGACAGCGGACATGGCTTGCAGTCGGGCATCGAAAGCGGCGGTGAAGGCCTTCACATCGGTCGCGCCGCGGGCACTTTGCCGGGCGATCGACTGGATGCGGGCAATGTGGTTCTTTATACGGTGCTTCATCTCCTGCAGCAGAAGCTCGCGGTAGTCGGCCTCGCGTGCGGCGGCGGCCGCAACGGCCCGGGCCTGGATCGCCTCTTGCTGGCGTGCCGCCACGGCATAGGCAGCGGCGGCGGCAAAGAGAAGCGAGATCAGGCCAAGCAGCACGCTGCTGGCATGCCCGACCGGGCTTGCGCTGGTCGCCTCGGGCCAGACGTCGAAGACCCAAGAGCGGCCCAGGATCCGGACTTCCCGGCTGTGATGCAGCGTCTGCGGGGCCGGATCCGCGCTGTTGTCGAACAGGGGGGTCGCGGCGTCCATGACGTCGACCACACGCAGCACCACCGGCAGGGGCGGTCCGACGGAAAGTGCCGCGCGGATCAGGTCGCCGCCGCGAAACGGAGCGTAGACGAAGCCCGCGACCGGGGCCGCACCCGTCCCGGGATGGTGCGGACCGTTGCGGAACGGAAGATAGATCAGAAACCCGGTCTGCTTCTGCCTGGTGATTTCCTGCACCAGTTCCACCGGGCCGGTCATCTCGGCGTCGCCGCTTTCAATGGCCCGGTCCATCGCCGCGCGACGGATCGGGTCGGCGTACATGTCAAAGCCCAGCGCAGCCCGGTTGCGTTCGTTCTCGGGCTCCAGCAGGACGATCGGCGTCCGCCAGGGCTGGTCCGTCTCGGGATGAACCGGCACGTCCAGACCATAGTGGCCGCGCACCTCGCCGGTCGCGATGGCGGTGTCGGCGCTGGGGATCATCCGGGCAAAGCCGATGCCCTGGACGCCCGAGAGTTCGTCCACGATGTCGACCGAGGACAGAAAGCGCAGGAACTCGTCCCGCGCGATACCGCCTCGAACCGCTGACAACAGGCCGCGGGCCGCGCGCAGGACGACGACGTGCTGCTGAAGCCGCGCCACGACCCGGTCGACGGCCAGGTCGGCCGAACGTTCGAACTCGGCTGCCACGCGGCGCTCGGCGCCGGTGTAGACCGCGACCGTCACCGCAACGCCCGGCAGGAACGCCAGGAGAAAGACCAGCTTTGGCAGATGGGCTTCCAGAAACGCCTTCACTCGTCGCTCCGCACGCCGCCGGACTTACAGGATTGGTCGCACATCGTCCTTTTCCATGTCCAGACCCGCGACATTGCAGAGCCGAGCGTAATCGTGAATCGCCAGCCGGCGGCCCAGGATTTCGGCCAGCCCCTCGCGCCGAAGGGCGACAATCACCCGGTTGGTGTGCACCACCGAAAGTCCAAGCGCATCCGAAAGATCCTGCTGCCGGAAGGGGAAGGGGACTGTGCCGTCCGTTTCCATGCGCAAGGCCACCAGTCGGCGCCAGATGCGGACAAGTGCCCAGGCAACGCGCTGCGTGGCGTCGCGCTGGCCAAGGGTTGCGACGGTTTCGCCCAGAAAGTGTTCCTCGACGGCGGCGATCCAGGTCAGGTCATAGGCGCGCCCGGGATGCGAGGTGAACAGATCCCAGACCCGGTTGCGCGGAAAGACGCACAGCACCACTTCCGTAACGGCCGTAACCGTGTGCCGCGCTTCGCCCATCAGGCCGGATTGCAGGCCGATCAGGTCGCCGGGAAAGACGAAGCTGATGACCTGACGCCTCCCGTCCTCCATAAGCACAGAGCGGACGGCCATGCCGGACAGCACGGTGAACAGCGACCCCGAGCCCTGACCCTGCGTCAGGATTTCTCCTCCGATAGGGATTTGCAGTTCGCCCGCCTTGAACCGACGCTGGAAAGCGAGCTCGTCCTCGGTCATGGGAACAAACAGCGGCCGCCGACGAAGCGGGCAGTCGAGACAGTCCGTCACTGCGGTCATTGTGATCCTCCCCAAGGAAATCAACGCAGGTTAATGCGCGGCGTTCCCAGAGGCGCCATAATTATCCTCTTGACCGGAAAGTGCACAAAAGGGGCCTCCTTGAAGACTCTCTATTTCGTCGTCGAACCGGTGCAGATCGTCGCGCAGGATCTTGCCCATGCGATCAGGGCCTTTGATCCTGCGGGCGAGGTCCGGCTCTTCGGCCGGATGACCGAGGTTCCGCTCGCGCTGGCCGAGGCGCGTCCCACCGCGGTGTTCCTGCACAGAAGCCTGAACGGCACCCCGACGCAGCGGATCAGCGAGGCGCTCGAGGCGGCCGGGGTTCCCTATGCCTTCCTGGGGGGCGGAGCAGGGGCCGATCTTCCCCACGCGCCAGTCCTGGCGTCGCCCTTCACCGAAAGCACCGTCGCCGCCCTGCTGAGAAGATTGTTGGGGCAGGTATCCGAGGTCGAGGACGAGGACGGCTGACCCGCAGGGGATACGGGCGGTACGCCGCTTTCGCGACAGGGATGGTCGGCGGCAGACCGGAGGAGTCGCAGACTGGCATTGCGGCGACGCGCCGGGTGCAGCAAAGTCGGTACCGAGCGGCAACAGAAGACCGACTGCCAAGCCTGGGGAACATGATGCGATACCACACACCGACAAGTTTTGCGGATGCTGCGGCGATTGCCGCCGGCACGACGGGGACCCTGCGCTTTCTGGCCGGAGGGACGGACGTTCTGGTGCAGATGCGCGCAGGCATGGTGCAGCCGGACGACCTGATCGACCTCAAGCACATTCCCGGCGTCGACAAGATCGAGCGGACGGCCGAGGGCGGCTGGCGGATCGGCGTGGCCGTGCCGGGGATCGTTCTCGGGGGGCATGCGGAGCTTGTGCGCGACTGGCCTGGCGTCGTGGAGGGGATGAACCTGGTCGGCTCGACCCAGGTGCAGGGCCGCGCGACGCTGGCGGGGAACCTGTGCAACGGCTCTCCCGCGGCGGATTCTGTGCCTGGCATGGTCGCGGCAGGGGCGGTGGCGACTGTCACGGGGCCGAACGGCACGCGCGAGATTCCGGTGGAAAATATCCCGGCGGGGCCGGGGAAGACCAATCTGGCGAAGGGAGAGGTGATCTCTGCGATCACGCTTCCGCCGCGGGGGAAGAACGGCGGGGACGCCTACCTGCGCTTCATCCCGCGGACCGAGATGGACATTGCCGTGGTCGGCTGCGCGGTGAACCTGCGGCTGGACGGCGACAAGGTCGTGGAGGCTCGGGTGGCGCTGGGGGCGGTGGCTCCGACGGTGCTTCTGTCCGAGGCCTGCGCCAAGGCGATCATCGGCACGACGCTGGACGATGCGGCTTTGGCGGCTTTGGCCAAGGCGGCCGAGGGGGAAGCGAAGCCCATCTCCGACAAGCGCGGGACCAAGGAGTTCCGGATCGATGTGGCGGGGGTATTGGCGCGGCGGGCGGCGAAGATCGCCTATGACCGGGCGAAAGGAACGAGCAAATGAGCAAGATTCACGTCACCACCACCGTCAACGGCGACCCGGTGGAGTTCCTCGCCGACCCGCGCGAGACACTTCTGGATGCGCTGCGGAACCATCTGGACCTGACCGGCACCAAGGAAGGCTGCGGCACGGGCGACTGCGGGGCCTGTTCCGTGACCGTGGACGGAACGCTGGTCTGCTCCTGCCTGATGCTGGCGGCCGAGGCCAACGGCAAGCGGGTGGAAACCATCGAGGGTATGGCGAAGGAAGAGCTGCATCCCTTGCAGCGCAAGTTCATCGAACATGCTGCCCTGCAGTGCGGCTTCTGCACTCCGGGTATCCTGGTGGCCGCGAAGGCTCTGCTGGAGCGGAACCCGGATCCGACGGATACCGAGGTGCGCTACTGGCTGGCCGGGAACCTTTGCCGGTGTACCGGTTATGACAAGATCATCCGCGCCGTGCAGGACGCGGCGGCGGAGATGCGGCAGGAACATCGGGGGGCTGCGTGATGGCACGGGATGATGTGAAGACCGGATACAAGTACGTCGGCACCCGGCCCAACCGCCCCGACGGGTTGGACAAGGTGACGGGCCGCGCGCGCTATGGCGCGGACTTTTCGCTGCCGGGGATGCTTTGGGCCGCCGTGGTGCGGTCGCCCCATGCCCATGCGCGGATCGTGAAGATCGACGCCTCCAAGGCGCTGGCGTTGGAGGGGGTCAAGGCCGTGGTGACGCGCGCCGACCTGCCGACGGGGCTGACGGGCGAGGACCTGAACCTGCAGGACAACACTCTGGCCGGGGAGAAGGCCCTTTACGACGGTCACGCGGTGGCGGCAGTGGCGGCGACCTCGCAGCTTCTGGCGCAGGACGCGGCGCGGCTGATCGAGGTGACCTATGAGGTCCTGCCGCATGTGACCGACGTGGATGCGGCGATGGCCCCCGGCGCTCCGGTGATCCGTCCCGGCGTGGCGGATTATTCGGTGCCGGAAGGCATGCACGGCAACGTCGCCCGCTACATGGAATTCGGGCACGGCGACGTCGAGGCGGGCTTTGCCGCTGCCGACCTGGTGCGCGAGCACACCTACAAGACCGAGGCGACCCATCAGGGCTACATCGAGCCGCACGCGGCCGTGGGCCAGCTGGGCGAGGACGGCCGGGGCGAGATGTGGGTCTGCACGCAGGGCCACTGGTACATCCGCCGGATGTCGGCGGCGGTCCTCGGGATCGAGGCGGCGAACCTGCGCGTCACCCCGTCCGAAATCGGCGGCGGCTTCGGCGGCAAGACCACGATCTTCATGGAGCCGCTGACCTTGGCCCTGTCGAAGAAGGCAGGCGGGCGGCCGGTGAAGCTGGTGATGAGCCGATCCGAGGTCCTGCGCGCGACGGGGCCGACGGCTTCGGCCTCAATGGACGTGAAGATCGGGATGAAGAAGGACGGCACGATCACCGCCGGCCAGGTCTTCTTCCGGATGCAGGGCGGGGCCTTCCCCGGCATGTCCCCCATCGGCGAGGCGCTGCCCTGTGCCTTCGCCTGCTATGACATCCCCGCGCTGAAGCATGAGGCAGTGGAGGTCATCGCCAACCGCCCAAAGGCGGCGGCCTACCGCGCGCCGGGCTCGCCGATGGCCGCCTTCGCGGTCGAAAGCATGGTGGATGAACTTTGCCGCGAACTGGGCCTCGACCCCATCGAGGTGCGGCTGAAGAACGGGGCGAAGAACGGGTCCAAGTCCTCCTACGGTCCGGTCTACAATGTGATCGGGCTGCAGGAGACGCTGGAGGCCGCGAAGGCGCATCCCAACTACGCGATCCCGCTTGGTCCCAATCAGGGCCGGGGCGTCGCCTCGGGCTTCTGGTTCAACCACGGCGGCGAGACCTCGGTGTCGCTGGCGGTGGGTGAGGACGGGACGGCCACGGTGATGATCGGCACGCCGGACATCGGCGGCAGCCGGGCGTCCATCGGCCTGATGGTCGCCGAGACGCTGGGCATTCCGTATGAGGACGTTCGGGTCAACGTGGTGGAAACAGGGGCCCTTGGGGTCAACGAACCGACCCACGGCAGCCGCGCGACCTTTGCCAGTGGCAAGGCGGCGGTCGAGGCGGCGAACCAGGCCATCAAGGAGATGTGCAAGCGCGCCGCAGCGGAGTGGGAGATCGACGCCGAGGCGGTCGAATGGAAGGACGGCGCGGCGCATCCCGCAGGTCCGAACGCGGGCAAGTTCCCGCCCATGACCATCGGCGAGATCGGATCGAAGATGGGCGGCTCCGGCGGGCCGATCTCGGGCCACCACGAGGTGACTGCGGGCGGCTACGGCGCGAGCTTCGGCACGCACGTGGTTGACGTGGAAGTGGACCCGGAGACGGGGCGGACCACGGTGCTGCGCTATCTGGTGGTGCAGGATGCGGGGACGGCGATCCATCCGGCTTACGTCGAGGGCCAGTACCAGGGCGGGGCCGCGCAGGGCATCGGCTGGGCGCTGAACGAGGAATATGTCTACGGCCCCGACGGGCGGCTGCAGAACCCGGTGTTCCTCGACTACCGCATCCCCGTGGCCAGCGACCTGCCGATGATCGACACCGTGATCGTCGAGGTTCCGAAC
This sequence comes from Paracoccaceae bacterium, assembly GCA_027489355.1. GTDB lineage: Bacteria > Pseudomonadota > Alphaproteobacteria > Rhodobacterales > Rhodobacteraceae > Tabrizicola. The sequence goes on from JAIXZY010000077.1 coordinate 33,681, forward strand.
CCCGGCCACCCCTACGGCGTCCGCGGCGTGGGCGAGACGGGGATCACCCCGCCGCTTCCCGCCATCGCCTCGGCCATCGCGGGCGCGACCGGCGCGCGGATCCGCAGCCTGCCCTGCTCTCCGCCGAAGGTGCTGGCGGCGATCAAGGCGCTGAAAGGCTGATGGCGAAGGTCCATCTCTGGGCCAGCCTGCGGCGCTTTGCCGACGGGCAGGAGGTGGTGGAGGTGGAGGCCGCGACCGTGGGACAGATGCTGGATGCGCTGGAAAGGGCGCATCCGGGTCTGGGACCCGCGATCAAGGCCGGGTTGTCGGTGGCGGTGGACGGCGAAGTCATCGCCAACAACCGCGCCGCGCCGGTGAAGCCGGAGAGCGAGGTCTTCCTGCTGCAACGCCTGAAGGGCGGTTAGGCCGCCGGTCCCAGCGACACGATGGGCGCGTCGGTCAGGTAATTCTGCTTCATGTAGCTGATGAAGTTGTCGCGGAACTGGCGCGTGTGGGCATGGGCCAGCGCATCGGCCCGCGCCACGTCCCGGTCGCGGATCGCGGCCAGCATCTCGTCATGCTCGTCGGTCAGCAGGACCTCGCCACCGCCCTGTTCCAGATAGTCGAAATGCAGGTGCAGCATCCGGCGGCCCTGATTGAGAAGCCGTTCATAGAAGGCCGCCAGATACGGATTCCGGCCCGCGTGGGCGATGGCCATGTGAAAGTTCTTGTTCGCCTCGGACATCGCCAGATGGTCGCCCTTCGACACGGTCGCCACGAATTCCTTCTGGCGGCGAGCGATAGTCTTGAGGTCGAGGTCGGTGCGCAGTTCGGCCGCCAGCCGGGTGTTCATCCGCTGGGCCACGTCCAGGGCTTCGACGTATTTCGGGAAGCTTTGCAGGTCGATGGGCGCGACGACGGTAGAGCGGTTGGACAGCGTCACCACCAGATCGTCGCCCGCCAGCCGGATCAGCGCCTCGCGTACCGGGGAACGGGACATGCCGAAACGCTCGGCCAGCGAGGTTTCGTCCAGCACCGCGCCGGGTTGCAGGTCCAGTGACAGGATTTCGTCCCGCAGGGTCTCATAAGCGAGTTTGACGCCCGTGCCCTTGACCCGTTTCGGTTCCGTCTCGTCACGCATGGCGGGCCTCCCTCTGTCTCGAAGGATATCCAAAGGCTGGCAACAAGTCGACACTGTACATTCTGGATTTGACATGTCGTCACTATGTCGTCATGTTGCGCGGGAAAATCCAGCCCGCAGGAGTTCCATGATGTTGAAGCTGTCCGGCGTGATGCCCGCGCTTGTCACCCCGTTCGATGCGAAGGGTCAGATCGACTTCAAGGCCTTCGAAAAGCACCTCGTCGCGCTGCGCGAGGCCGGGGTATCCGGCTGGGTGCCCTGCGGGTCCTCGGGCGAATACAACCTGATGAGCGACGACGAACGCGATCAGGTGCTGCGGTTCGTGAAGGATTTTGCCAAGCCGGGTGAGACGCTGATCGCCGGGACCAACGCGCCCTCCACCGCAGGGGTGATCGCGAACACGAAGCGCGCCAAGGAGCTGGGGTATCACGCCGTCCTGCTGGCAGTGCCCTTCTACACCAAGCCGACGCAGGCCGAAATCATCCGTCATTTCAACGCGGTGATCGATGCGACCGACATGAACATCGTCCTTTACTCCTACCCCGGCAAGGACGGGGTCGAGATCGAGTATGAGGCGCTGGACGCGCTGGCCGACAATCCGCGGATCATCGGGATCAAGGAAAGCTCGGGCGTGATGCAGCGGGCCATCGGGATTTCGCAGCGCTATGCGGGGCGGATCCAGCTGGTCTCGGGATCGGACGACATTGCCTGGGACTTCATGCATTGGGGCGCCGACAGCTGGATCTGCGGCCCGGCGAACTGCATGGCGAAGCCGGTGTGCGAGATGGATGCGGCCTTCCGGGCCGGGAACCATGCGCGGGCGAAACAGATCATGCAGGCGGTCTGGCCGGCGATGAACGTGCTGGAATCGGGCAAGTTCGTGCAGAAGCTGAAGTATGGCTGCGAGCTGCAGGGCAACCCGGTGGGCGAGTGCCGGATGCCCTTCGGCCCGCTGACCGATGCGGAAAAGGCCGAGTTCGCGGCGGCGATGCAGCCGATCCTGAACTGGAAATGACCACGGTCGTTATCGGCGCGGGCATCATCGGGACCGCCATCGCCCATGACCTGCAGAAGCGCGGCCGTCAGGTCGTGCTTTTGGACCGCGATGCCCCTGGCAAGGGGGCGTCCTATGGCAACATGGCCAGTATCGCGGTGACGGAGTTCATGCCGGCCTCGCGCCCCTCGGTCTGGAAGCAGATCCCGGGCTGGATGCTCGACCCGGAAGGCCCGGTGCGAGTGCGGCCGTCCTACATGCCGAAGCTGGTGCCCTGGTTCCTGCGGTTCATCGCGGCCTCGCGCCCGTCCAAGCTGCGGGAGCTGGAGGCGCAGGGGGCCGCGCTGTGCAGCCGGGCGCTGGGGGACACGCTGGATCTTCTGCGGGAAACGGGCCTGACGGACCAGATCAGCGACGAGGGCTGCCTGTCCCTTTATGCCGACGAGGCCGAGTTCAAGGCGGACCGCGACCATATCGAGATCCTGGAGCGTTTCGACATGCCCCATGAGGTGATCGGGCGGCAGGCGATAAGGGCGCTGGAGCCGGAGCTGTCGGACAAGATCGGGATGGCGGTCCTTTTCCCGCAGAACCGGTCGATGAAGGACCCGTACAAGCTGGTGCTGGCGCTGGCGGATCGGTTCGTGGGCCTTGGCGGGCGGATCGAACAGGGCGAGGTCGTGGGCTTCACTCGGTCCGACGCGATGCGTCAGGTGGTGCTGAAGGACGGGCGGCGGCTTCCGGCGGAAGAGGTGGTGATCTGCGCCGGGGCGTTCTCGGCCAAGTTGGCGAAGGATTTGGGCGAACCGATCCCGCTGGAGACGGAGCGGGGCTATCACACCCAGATCATGGCGCCGGGCATTTCGATGAAACACTCGATCATCTGGCCCGCCAAGGCGTTCATGGTGACGCCCACGGCCGGGGGCATCCGGGTGGGCGGGACGGTGGAGATGGCGGGGCTGGTCGCCGCGCCGGACTACCGGCGGGCGAAGGTGACGGTCAAGCGGGCGCGGGAGGCGCTGCCGAACCTCCGGTGCGAGGATTTCACCGAATGGATGGGCCACCGGCCTGCCCTGCCGGATACGGTGCCGATCCTTTCGGCCAGCGCCCGGACGAAGGGGCTGTTCTACGCCACTGGCCACGGGCATCTTGGCCTGACCTATGCCGCCACGACGGCCCGGCTGATGGGAGAGCTGATCTCGGGGGCGAAGCCTGCGGTCGACCTGCATCCCTACCGGGTGAACAGGTTCTGAGGGGAAAAAGATGCGCTTCAGCCGGACGATACAGACGGTGGATGTCCATTGCGAGGGCGAGATCGGGCGGGTCATCACCGGGGGGGTGTTGAACATCCCCGGGGCCACGATGGCCGAGAAGCTGCATCACCTGAATGCGGTGGACGACGGACCGCGGCGGTGGTTGTGCTCGGAGCCGCGGTCGGGTCCGGCGGGGTCGTTCTGCCTGCTGACCCCGGCCTGCGACCCGCGGGCGGATGTGGGGTTCATCGTGCTGCAACCGGACCAGGCCCATGCCATGTCCGGGTCGAACGCGATCTGTGCAACGACGGCGCTTCTGGAGACCGGGATGGTCCCGATGGTGGAGCCGGTGAGCGTCGTGAAGCTGGACACGGCGGCGGGGCTGGTGGGGGCGACGGCGGAGTGCAAGGACGGGAAGGTCGTGCGGGTGACGCTGGACATGCCGCCCGCGTTCCTCGCGAAGCGGGGGGTGATCGAGACGGCGGAGTGGGGGGCGGTGGAGTATGACCTTTGTTTCGGGGGGATCTTCTACGCGCTGGTCGACGTGGGTCAGGTGGGGCTGACCATCGTGCCTGAGAAGGCGCGGGAGCTGGCGGTGACGGGGGTGGAGCTGAGGGCCCGGATCGCGGCGGTGGAGCCTGCCCTGCATCCTACGACCCCGGCCTTGAACGGGCTTTCCTATGTGATGTTCCGGTCGGAGGAGCCCGACGGGGCGGTGCGGACCTGCACGACGCTGCGGCCGGGGCGGGTGGATCGATCGCCCTGCGGGACGGGGTCGAATTCGAACATGGCGGCCCGGTTCGCACGGGGGCTGGTGAAGGTGGGGGACCGGGTCATCTCACGGTCCACCATCGGGGGGGAGTTCGTGACGGAGCTGGTCGAGGAGACCGAGGTCGGCCCCTACAAGGCGGTGCGGAACCGGGTTTCGGGACGGGGGTGGATCTACGGGATCAGCCAGATCGGGCTGGACCCCGCGGACCCGTTTCCGTTCGGGTTCCGGCTGTCGGATACCTGGGGCGGGTGATCTGTCCACGGTGGACAAACGCCAGGACACTAACAAAAACAAGGCGTTGGTCGCGGACGTTAGGGATCTGGAAAGGTTTCCAGATCAGCGGGTGAGGGCGGCCATCTGGGCTGCCGCCGCGTCGGCGTCGCCGCGTTCGATGGCGCGGATCAGGGCTTCGTAGGCGGGGGCCTGGGGGTCGGACAAGCCTTCGGGCGGGGCGGTGAGGTCGTCGTTCAGGCGGGCGCGGACGTTGACGGCCACGCCGAATTCCATGACGGCGGAGGCGGCGCGGAGGAAGGGGTTGCCGGAGGCCTCGGCCACGACGCGGTGGATCTCGAACTCGGCCATCGCGAAGGGCTCGGGCTGGTGCGACATCACCGCGCGCTGGTTGAGCCAGTAGTTGAGGAGGCGGACGTGCTCGGCCTCGCGGTGCTGGGCGGCGAGGCGGGCGGCCTGCACCTCCAGGCTTTCGCGGATGGTCTGGAAGGAGGCGAGAAAGGCCGGGGAGGGCCCGCTTTCCAGTTTCCAGGCGAGGATCTGGCGGTCGAAGAGGTTCCAGCGCGATTGCGGGAGGACGCGGGTGCCGACCTTGGCGCGGGCTTCGACGAGACCTTTCGCTTCCAAGGTCTTCAGCGCCTCGCGCAGGACGGTGCGCGAGACGCCGAAGCGGTCCATCATCTCGGCGTCGCCGGGAAGGCTCGATCCCACGGGCATGTCGCCGGAGACGATGGCGCGGCCGACCTCGTTGATGACGTAGGAATGGTAGTTCCGCGCCGCTGGCCGCCCGGAGAGCGTTCGGATCAGGCTCCCGGGTTCGCTCATTTCACTCGTCCACGGTCCCTAGGTTCTTCTCGGTCCGGCCCGGAAGACCAGCCGTTGCAGCAGGATGAACATAAACAAAAGCACGCCGACGACAATCTTGGTCCACCAGCTGGAAAGGGTTCCGTCGAAGACGATGTAGGTTTGCACCAATCCCTGCAGCATGACGCCGATGAAGGTCCCCGCGACGAAGCCGTAGCCGCCGGTCAGAAGCGTGCCACCGATCACGACGGCGGCGATGGCGTCAAGCTCCACGCCCAGCGCGTTCAGCGAGTATCCGGCGGAGGTGTAGAGCGAGAATACGACGCCTGCGAGGCCCGCGAGGAAGCCCGAGAGGGCGTAGATCGAGATGGTGGTGCGGGCCACGGGGACGCCCATCAGGGCGGCGGAGGTCTCTGACCCTCCCAAGGCGTAGACGTTCGAGCCGAAGCGGGTGCGGTGGGCGAGGAGGATCGCGCAGGCGAAGACGATCAGCATGATGATGCCGACCACGGTGAGACGGCCGCCGCCCGGAAGCAGGATGTAGCTTTTCTGGACGGCGGTGAAGAACGGGTGCTCGATCCCGATGGAGTCGGGGGAGAGGACGGAGGCCCCGCCGCGCGCGAGGAACATGCCAGCGAGCGTGACGATGAAGCTGGGGACTTTGAGGTAGTGGATGGCGGCCCCCATGATCGCGCCGAAGGCGGTTGCGACGATGAGGGCGATGGCGAAGGCCAGCAGGGGGTGGAGTTCCAGCCACATGATGAGGACGGCGACGAGCACGGTGGTGAAGCCGATCACCGCGCCGACGCTCAAGTCGATGCCGCCCGAGAGGATGACGAAGGTCATGCCGACGGCGGCGATGCCGAGGAAGGCGTTGTCGGTCAGGAAGTTGCCGAGGACCCTTGTGGAGAGCATCGCCGGTTGCTGGCTGACGGCCAAGGCGTAGGCGAAGAGGAAGATCAGCGTCGTGGCGAGAAGTGGCCGGAGGCTGCGGGTCATTTCGGGGCTCCGGGCAGGCGGCGGAAGAGGCGGGCGGAGAGGGGCGATTGCAGGACGAGGATCACGATGATGACGGCGGATTTGACCACGAGGTTGAATTCCGGCGAGAAGCCCGAGATCAGGATGCCGGTGTTCATCGCCTGGATGATCATCGCTCCCAGCACGGCCATCGGGATCGAGAAGCGGCCTCCCATCAGGGAGGTGCCGCCGATGACGACGGCGAGGATGGCGTCGAGTTCAAGCCAGAGGCCCGCGTTGTTGGCGTCGGCCCCGCGGATGTCGCCAGCGACGATCAAGCCGGAGATGGCGGCGCAGAAGCCCGCGAAGGTGTAGACGATCAGGAGGAGCGTTCCGGCCTTGAGGCCCGCGAAACGGGCGGCGGAGCGGTTGACGCCCACGGCCTCGATCAGAAGGCCAAGGGCGGTGCGGCGGACGATCAGGGTGGCGAGCACCATCAGGACGAGGGCGATGACGACGGGCATGGGGAGGCCGAGGAACGACCCGGTGCCGATGAAGATGAGGAGCGGATCGGAGAAGGTGACGATGGTGCCTTCGGTGATCAGCTGGGCGAGGCCCCGGCCCGCGACCATCAGGACGAGGGTTGCGATGATTGGCTGGATTTCCAGGACGGTGACGAGGATGCCGTTCCAGAGACCGCAGAGGAGGCCGGTGGCGAGGGCGGCAAGGACGGCGGTGGGCGCGGGGATGCCGTTGGTGACAAGGGTGGCGGCGGTGGCCCCGGAGATCGCCATGACGGCACCGACGGACAGGTCCACGCCCTTGGTGGCGATGACCATCGTCATGCCGATGGCGAGGATGGCGACGGGGGCGCCTCGGTTGAGGACGTCGATGAGGCTGCCGAAGAATCGGCCGTCCTGCCAGGTGATGGTGAAGAAGCCGGGGAAAAGCGCCCAGTTGACCAGAAGCACGGCGACCAGCGCGATGACCTGGGGTTTGGTCAGGAAGCTGGTGATCGGGCGCTGCCTGGGGAGCGGCGGTTGCGTCGTGGGGCGCAGGTCGACGGTGGGGCGGGTCACGGGCGGGCCTCTTTTGCGGTCCCGGCGATGGCCTGGACGATGGCGTCGGGGGCGATGGTGTCGCCGTCCAGTTCCGCCACCATCTCGCGGTCGCGCATGACGACGATGCGGTTGGAATAGGCGACGACCTCGTCAAGCTCGGAGGAGATGACGAAGAGGGCGAGGCCTTCTTCGCGCAACCGGTTGATGGTGCGGACGATTTCCGCGTGCGCGCCAACGTCGATGCCGCGGGTGGGCTCATCGAGGATGAGGAAGGTCGGGTCGATGGCCAGCCAGCGGGCGAGGATGACCTTCTGCTGGTTTCCGCCGGACAGGAGTTTGACCGGCATGTCATGGTCGGCGGCGCGGATGTCGAGGGCCTCGGCATAGCGGCCGGCGAGTTCCACCTGGTCCTCGCGGTTCAGGGCCTTGAACCAGCCGAGCTTGGCCTGGAGCGCGATGATGATGTTCTCGCGGACGGAGAGGTCGCCGAAGATGCCGTCGAGCTTGCGGTCCTCGGGGCAGAAGCCGAAGCCCGCGGCGACGGCCTGGGCGGGGTTGCGGATGGTGACGGGCTGGCCGTCGACGGTGATCTGGCCAGTGTCGGAGCCGTCGACGCCGAACATCAGGCGGGCGACTTCGGTGCGGCCGGAGCCGAGGAGACCCGCGACGCCGACCACTTCGCCTTCGTGGACGGAGAGGTCGAAGGGGGTGAGGCCCTTGCGGCTGAGGTTCTGGAAGGCGACGCGGACCTGGCCCTTGGGACCGCCGGACAGGGCGGTGGGGTGGTGGTCGAAGGCGACGTCCTTGCCCAGCATCATGCGGACGACATCGGTGGTGTTGAGAGTGTTGAGGGGTTGGCTTGCGACCTTGCGGCCGTTCCTGAGGATGGTCACGCGGTCGGCGAGATCGAAGACCTGGTCGAGGAAATGGGTGATGAAGATGATGGCAAGGCCCTTGGCCTTCAGGCCGCGGACGACGTCGAAGAGGCGCTGCACCTCGTTCCGGTCAAGGCTGGCGGTGGGTTCGTCCAGGACCAAGACCTTGCCGGAAAGCTCCACGGCGCGGGCGATGGCGACGATCTGCTGGACGGCGACGGAGTATTCGGACAGCTCGGCGCGGACGTCGATGTCGAGGCCGTAGCGGGAGAGGAGGTCCTTCGCGGCGGCGTCGATGCGTTTGCGGTCGACCATGCCGAAGCGGGTGGGCTGGCGGCCGAGGAAGAGGTTCTCGGCGACCGAGCGGTTGGGGAGGAGGTTGACCTCTTGGTACACCGTGCCGATCCCGTAGGTCTGGCCGTGCAGGGGGTCGCGGAGCGTGATGGGCTGGCCGTCAAGGAGAAGCTCGCCGCCGTCGGGCTGGTAGGCGCCGGTCAGGATCTTGATCAACGTGGATTTCCCCGCGCCGTTTTCGCCGAGGAGGGCGTGGACTTCCCCGGCGTTGGCGGTGAAATCCACCGTATCAAGCGCCCGGTGCTGGCCGAAGATCTTCACGATCCCGCGCGCCTCGAGGACTGGCTTTGGTTCTGTCATCATCGTCCCTCCCCCGCAAACTGTCCGCCGAACGGGCGGATAAAGCAATTCCGCCGGGCGAAGCCCCTCAGACTTCGCCCGGCGGCGCCTTGGCGAGGAAACCTAGTAGCCAAGGCCTTTGCGGCGGTCGTATTCGCCCTGCGGGTCGTCAGCGGGCGTATACAGTTTCGACTCTGTGATGATGAACTTCTCGGGCGCGGTGCCTGCGTCCCAGTAGGCTTGCAGCGCGTCGAAGGCGGGGCCGGCCATGTTGGGGGTCAGTTCCACGGTGGCGTTGGCTTCACCCGCGACCATCGCGGCGAAGATGTCCGGAACCGCGTCGATGGAGACGACGAGGATGTCCGACCCAGGCTTCAGGCCCGCGTCCTTGATCGCCTGGATCGCGCCGACGGCCATGTCGTCGTTGTGGGCATAGACCGCGCAGATGTTCTTGCCGCCGTCTTCGGCCTTGATGAAGCCTTCCATCACTTCCTTGCCCTTGGACCGGGTGAAGTCGCCGGTCTGGCTCCGGGTGATGGTCAGGTTCGCCTTGCCGGCGATGGCTTCCTCGAACCCCTGCTTGCGGTTGATCGCGGGCGAGGAGCCGACCGTGCCCTGAAGCTCGACGATGTTGCAGGGCTTGTCGCCGACTGTGGTGGCGAGGAATTCACCGGCGACGCGGCCTTCCTTGACCTGGTCGGAGGCGACGGAGGTGAGATACAGGTCCTCGGGGCCTTCGATGCCACGGTCCAGAAGGACGACGGGGATGTTGGCTTCCTTGGCCTCGGTCAGGACTTCCTCCCAGCCCGTTGCCACCACAGGGGCCACAAGGATCGCGTCGACGCCCTGGGCAATGAAGCCGCGGATCGCCTTGATCTGGTTTTCCTGCTTCTGCTGCGCGTCGGCGAATTTGAGGTCGATGCCACGGGCTTCGGCCTCGGCCTTGGTGACACTGGTCTCGGCGGCGCGCCAGCCGGATTCGGACCCGATCTGCGAGAAGCCGATGACTTTTCCTTGCAGGCCCTCGGCGTAGGCGGCCGAAAGCAACAAGCCAGCCAGTCCCGCGCCAAGCGCGAGAGTCTTGATAACGCTCATGATTTCCCTCCCAGTGGAAACTTTGGCCACTCTCCTCGGGTGGCTGGGGGCACGTTAGCAAAAGTATTACTATATGCAAGAAGTCCGTTCACGGGGCCGTGTGGGGATGCTGCGGCTGCGTGGGTATCGACAGGAAATCGGGTCCTTTCAGGCGGTTCTGGTGACGCGGTTCGTGCTGCGACGCAGCGGCTTAGGCGGGCGTGAAGTCGAAGCGCATGACGTGGCGGTAGGTTTCGCCGGGATTGAGGCGCGTGGACGGGAACTGCGGGTTGTTCGGCGAATCAGGGAAGCGCTGAGTCTCGGCTGCGAAACCGGCGAAGCGGGGGTAGTGCGCGCCCTGTTTCCCCGGCCCGTCGAAATGCGCGCCGGTGTAAAGCTGCACCCCCGGCTGGTTGGTGGAGAGCCGCATCCGGCGGCCCGAGGCGGGGTCGGTGGCGGTAAGGCAGGGCCGGAGGCCGTCCGCGCCGAGCGGGGCGGAGAGGCAGAGGTTGTGGTCGAACGCCTTCGGGTCGGGGAGTTGCGCGCCGATGGTCCGCTCTTTCCGGAAGTCGAAGGCGGTGCCTGCGACGGCGCGGATTTCGCCGGTCGGGATCAGCTGGTCGTCGACGGGGGTGTAATGCGCGGCCTCGATCTGGAGGTGCTGGCCCATGATGTCGCCCGCGCCCTGTCCGGCGAGGTTGAAGTAGGCGTGGTTCACCAGGTTGACGCTGGTGGGGGCGTCGGTGGTGGCGGTCATTTCGATGGTCAGGGTCTGGCCGTCGATCCGGTAGGTGGTTGTGGCGGTGAGCGTGCCAGGGAAGCCCATGTCGCCATCGGGCGAGGTGAGGGCGAAGGTGACGTGGGTGTCGGAGTGGTCGGCAATTTCCCAGGTCTTGCGGTCAAAGCCCTGCGTGCCGCCGTGGAGGGTCTTTGGCCCCTCGTTCTGGTCAAGCTGGACCGTCTTGCCGTCCAGGGTGAAGCTGCCCCCGGCGATGCGGTTGCCGTAGCGGCCGCAGGTGGCGCCGAGGTAGGTGCCGTGGGTTTCCCAGTCCTTCGGATTGTCGTGGCCGAGGACGATGTCGGCCTGGTTGCTCTTGCGGTCGGGAACCCAGAGTTCAGCGAGGCGCGCGCCCCAGGTGAGGAGGACGGCTTTGAGGCCGCCCGCTTCAAGGGTCGCTTGCCGGACCTGTTGGCCGTCGATCTGGCCGATGTCGGTGATGCGGGCCATGTCAGGCCCAGTCCTGCGGGAGAAGCGCGTCGGGCATGTTCTGGTAGGCCACGGGGCGCAGCCAGCGGCGGATGGACATGGTGCCGACCGAGGTCGCGCCGAAGTTGGTCGAGGCCGGATAGGGGCCGCCGTGGACCTGGGCGTCGACGACTTCGACTCCGGTCGGGAAGCCGTTGGCGAGGACGCGGCCGGCTTTCCGTTCCAGGACAGGCATGAGGGCCTTGGCAAGCTCCATGTCGGCGGCGTCGAGGTGGAGGGTGCAGGTGAGCTGGCCTTGCAGGCTGCGAGCGATCTCCTGCATTTCCGCCGCGTGGCGGACGCGGACAATCAGGCCGAGGGGGCCGAAGACTTCCTCGGCCAGCGCGTGGTTTGACAGCCAGTCCTGGCCCGAGACTTCGAAGAGGTAGGGGGTGGCATTCCTCAGGTCGCAGGTGGTGGTGAGGACGGAGCGGACTCCGGCGCCTTGCGCCACGCGGTCGCGGCCCTGGCGATAGGCCTCGGCGATGCCGTCGGTGAGCATGGTCTGCGGGCCGACGGCGGAGACGGCTGCTTTTGCGGCTGTGACGAAGGCGTCGGCTTCCGGGCCGTCGATCAGCACGGCGATGCCGGGGTTGGTGCAGAACTGGCCTGCGCCAAGGGTGAGGGATCCGGCCCAGCCTTTGGCGATGGCCTCACCGCGAGCGGCAAGGGCGGCGGGGAGGAGGAACATGGGGTTCACGGAGCCGAGTTCGCCGAAGAAGGGGATCGGCTCGGGGCGAGCGGCGCAGAGGTTGAAAAGCGCGCGGCCCCCGGCGAGCGATCCGGTGAAGCCGACGGCCTTGATGTGGGGGTTCTGGACGAGGGCTTCGCCGACGTCACGCTTGCCGCCCTGGACGAGGGAGAAGGTGCCGGGGGGCATGTCGCAGGCCTGGATGGCGGCGTGGATGGCTTGCGCCACGATCTCGCCGGTGCCGGGGTGGGCGGAGTGGCCTTTGACCACGACCGGGCAACCGGCGGCGAGGGCGGAGGCGGTGTCGCCCCCGGCGGTGGAGAAGGCGAGGGGGAAGTTCGACGCGCCGAAGACGGCGACGGGGCCGATTGGGCGCTGGATGAGTTTCAGGTCGGGGCGCGGGGCGGGCTGGCGGTCGGGGAGCGCGGCGTCGTGGCGGCGGTCGAGCCAGTCGTCTTTCAGGATGTGGGTCGCGAAGAGCCTGAGTTGCATGGTGGTGCGGCCGCGCTCGCCTTCCAGCCGGGCGGCGGGGAGGCCGGTTTCCTGGGTACCGATCTCCGTGATCTCGGCCCCGCGGGCTTCGATCTCGTCGGCGATGCGGTTCAGGAAGGCGGCGCGGTCCTTGCGGGACTTGGCGGAATAGGCGGGGAAGGCGACCTCGGCGGCGTCACAGGCCCTTGCGACATGGGCGGGGGTGCCGACGGAGAAGGGGTGCGAGGGGCCGTGGGCGGGGGAGGAGGCGAAAGTCTGGTCGTTCCCGATCCAGTCGCCCGCGATCAGGTGTTTTCCGGTCAGCATCTGGTGTCTCCTTCAGAAGTCGAAAGCGTCGGTGGTGCGGCGTTCGCCCAAGGTGAGGGCGTCGGCGACGTGGACCATGGGGGCGAGGTCGACGTCGGATTGGCCTTGGCGAACGAGGTCGGCCATCCGCGCGTAGAGGGCGGGGTATTCGCCCATGATGGTGTTTTCGCCCGCCTTCGGGGTTCCGTCGATTTCCAGCACGTTGCCGCCCACGCGCAGCGCGAGGCTTCCCCGGTCGGTCTGGATGTCGATGTCCCAGGTCTGGGGGCCCTCCTGGCGCCAGTCGAAGTCGGCGGTGACGTTGCCGGAGAAGGCGAGTTGGGCCGCGATGGGGGTCTGGCGGTTGGCCGGGAATTCGAGGGTGGCTTTGGTCAGGTGGACGGGTTTGGGCAGGATTTCGGTGAGGATGGAGAGGGCATTGATGCCGGGATCGAAGACGCCCATTCCGCCGGGCTGGAAGACCCAGTCCTGGCCGGGGTGCCATTTGCGGACGTCCTCGCGCCAGGTGATGTGGGCTTTCTGGATCGTTTTGTCCTTGAGCCAGGCTTTCGCAGGGGCGACGGCGTGGGCCATGCGGCTGTGCCAGGTGGCGAAGAGGGTGAGGCCCTTGGACTTGGCAAGGGCTTCCAGCGCGTGGACCTCGGCGAGTGTCGCGCCCGGCGGTTTCTCCAGCATGACGTGGCGGCCGGCCAGGAGTGCGGCCTCGGCATAGGCGTAGCGGGGGACGGGGGGCATGCAAAGCGAGACGACGGGGATGTCGGGGCGCTCGGCCAGGAAGATGGCGAAGTCGGTGTAGCCGGGGACGCCGTCGACCTTGCCGCTGCGGGAGATGGTGGCGGCGAGTTCGAAGTCGGGGGAGGCGTTGAGGGCCGGGACGTGCTGGTCGAGGGCGATCTTGCCGATGCCGACGAGGGCGACTTTGGTGCGGGTCATGGGGTCGCCTTTCCTCTGGCGGTGGGTCTGGATTTCGGGCGCTGCCCCCTCACCCTGGCCCTCTCCCCCGAGGGGAGAGGGAAGTGCCCGGTCGCAGCGTCAGTCAGCAAGGGAAGCGGGGCGCGGGGCATGGGGTGGACTCTTGTTCGGGCGTCGCGAGTGGAGATGGCGGGGTGCCCACCTCCCCATCCCTCCCCCACGGTGGCGGGAGGGAGGTTCTTGGGCGCAGCGTCGATCCCGGTTTGGGGGTGCTGCGCGTGTCGTCAGTGGCTTTCGCGGGCCACCGCATTGCCGCGGCAGCCGACGAGGAAGTCCATGTCCGCGCCCTTGTCGGCGCCCTGGACATGGTCGTGGTAAAGCTTCGCATAGCCCGAGCCCGGCGGTTCGACGGCGGGTTTCCAGGCGGCGAGGCGGGCTTTCAACTCCTCGTCCGGGATGTCGAGGTGGATGCGGCGGTTGGCGACGTCCAGTTCGATGAAATCACCGGAGCGGACCACGGCCAGGGGGCCACCGCGCGCGGCCTCGGGGCTGGTGTGCAGTACCACCGTGCCATAGGCGGTGCCGGACATGCGGGCGTCCGAGATGCGGACCATGTCGGTGATGCCCTTGCGCAGGACCTTGGGCGGGAGGCCCATGTTGCCGACCTCGGCCATCCCCGGGTAGCCACGCGGGCCGCAGTTCTTCAGGACCATGACGCAGGACTCATCAATATCCAGCGCCTCGTCGTTGATCCGGGCCTTGTAGTCATCGATGTCCTCGAACACCACCGCGCGGCCCCGGTGCTGCATCAGGTGGGGGCTGGCGGCCGAGGGTTTCAGGACCGCGCCGTCGGGGGCGAGGTTGCCCCTGACCACCACGATCCCGCCCGATTGGGTCAGGGCCTTCTCGGTGGGCAGGATCACGTCGTCGTTGTGCGACTTGACGTCCTTGACCTCATCCCAGATCGCGCCGCCCGAGACGGTGAGGGCGTCCTTGTTCAGAAGCCCCGCCTCGCCCAGGCGCTTGATCACGGCGGGGATGCCGCCGGCGTAGAAGAACTCCTCCATCAGGTATTTGCCCGACGGCATCAGGTTGACGATCGTCGGCACGTCCTTGCCCCAGGCGTCCCAGTCGTTGAGCGTGAGGTCGATGCCACAGCGGCCCGCGATGGCGAGGAGGTGGATCACCGCGTTGGTCGACCCGCCGATGGCGGCGTTGGTGCGGATCGCGTTCTGGAAGGCCTCACGGGTGAGGATGTCGGAGGGTTTCAGGTCGTCCTTGACCATCTGCACGATGCGGCGCCCGGTCAGGTGCGCCATGACGCGGCGGCGGCTGTCGACGGCGGGGATCGCGGCGTTGCCGGAGAGGGTCATGCCCAGCGCCTCGGCCATCGAGGCCATCGTGGACGCCGTGCCCATCGTGTTGCAGGAACCGGGGGAGCGGGACATCGAGGCCTCGGCCTCGACGAATTCCTCGGCGGTCATTTCACCGGCCTTCACGGCTTCGGAGAACTTCCAGAGGTGGGTGCCCGAGCCGACGCGTTCGCCCTTGTAGTAGCCGTTCAGCATCGGGCCGCCCGAGACCATGATCGTGGGCAGGTCGACCGAGGCTGCGCCCATCAGGAGCGAGGGCGTGGTCTTGTCGCAGCCGACGATGCAGACGACGCCGTCCATCTGCTGGCCGCGGATGGTTTCCTCGACCGCCATTGCGGCGAGGTTGCGGAACATC
The DNA here is from genome assembly GCA_027489355.1 of Paracoccaceae bacterium. Taxonomy (GTDB): domain Bacteria; phylum Pseudomonadota; class Alphaproteobacteria; order Rhodobacterales; family Rhodobacteraceae; genus Tabrizicola. The sequence continues at coordinate 48,830 of JAIXZY010000077.1, forward strand.
ATCGCGGTGGGACGAAAGCCGGATTCGGAAACGGAGAAGACGGGGACGATGACGGGGAAGCCGCCCGCCTCATACACGCCGTGCTTGACGCGTTCGGCCAGGTCGCGGGAATGGGCGTTGCAGGGGTTGAGTTCGGAGAAGGTGTCGAGGATGCCGATCACCGGGCGTCCGTCGAAGAGGTCGGCGGGGAGGCCCTGGTTCTTCATCCAGGAGCGGTGGTAGATCGCGTCCTTCGAAGTACCGGCGAACCATTCCTGGCTGCGAAGCTTGCGGGGCCAGGGGGCGGGTTTGAACTTGGTCATGGCTGGCCTCTTACAGCTGGTGAACGCGGGTTGCGCCCTTTTCCTTCGGCGCGAAGGTCAGGGTGTTGCGGAGGGGTTGGCCGAAGTCGGCCACCTCGATCTCGAATGTGTCGCCGGCTTGGGTCTTGATGCCGTCGGCGAAGGAGAGCGTGGCGGTGCCGAAGTAGTGGACATGCAGGTCGCCGGGCTGGCGGAAGATGGAATACTTGAAGTGGTGGTGTTCCAGGTTCGCCAGCGTGTGGGACATGTTGGCCTCGCCACTCAGGAACGGTTTCTCCCAAACGGTCTTGCCGTCGCGGAGGATGCGGCTGGTTCCGCGCACGTCGGACGGAAGGTCTCCGACAAGGATTTCCGGGCCGAAGGAGGCGACGCGGAGTTTGGAATGGGCGAGCCAGAGGTAGTTCACCCGTTCCGTCACATGGTCGGAGAATTCGTTGCCCAAGGCCCAGCCGATGCGGTGCGGGGCGCCGGTGGGGCCGATGAGGTAGATCCCTGCGATTTCGGGTTCCTCGCCGCCATCCTCAGCAAAGCCGGGGGCTTCGAGGGCGGCACCGGGCGCGACGGCGGCGTAGCCGTTGCCCTTGTAGAACCATTCGGGCTGGGCCCCGACCTCGCCTTGGGCGGGGCGGCCGCCTTCCAGGCCCATGCGGAACATCTTCATGCTGTCCGTCAGGTTCTCCGCGCCTTCCAGCTTGGCATGCATCGCATCTCGTGCCGAGGCCGAGCCAAGGTGAGTGAGGCCAGTGCCGGTGAGGTGCAGGTGCGCGGGGTCGGGGTGGCTGACGGGCAGGTCGAAGGCCGCCCGGGTCAGGTCGACGGTCTCGCCCAAGCCGCGGCGGTCGATCTCGGCGGCGAGACCGTGCCCGGCCTTGATCGCCTGCGATGCCAGTTCGTAGACCGAGGGTGTGTTGCGGATCGCGCGGGCCTCGGTGCCTTGGCGGAGGACGGGGCCGATGCCCTTGACGGTGGACAGGTGCATGGCGAGTCTCACTTGTTCTTGTTGTAGACGTCGAAGATGACGGCGGCCAGAAGGACCAGGCCCTTGATCATCTGCTGGTAGTCGATGCCGATCCCCAGGATCGACATGCCCATGTTCATCACGCCCATGATCAGCGCGCCGATGACGACGCCGATGATCTTGCCCGAGCCTCCGGCCATCGAGGCCCCGCCGATGAACACGGCGGCGATGGCGTCGAGTTCAAAACCGGTGCCGGCCTTGGGGGTGGCGGAGTTGAGGCGGGCGGTGACCATCATGCCGGCCAGCGCGGCAAGGACACCCATGTTGACGAAGCAGAAGAACACCAGCCGGTCGGCGCGGATGCCCGACAGGAGCGAGGCCTTGTAGTTGCCGCCGACGGCATAGATCCGGCGGCCCTGGACGGTGTTTTCGGTAAAGAAGGCGTAGAGGATGATCAGAACGGCGAGGACGACCAGCACGTTGGGCAGGCCCCGGAAGCTGGCAAGCTGCCAGCCGACAAAGGCCATGGCGGCGGCGATGATGATGGTGCGGCCCCAGAAAAGGCCGGTGGGTTCGGGGGTGATCCCGAACTCGGCGTCGCGGGAGCGGGCGCGGAGGCCAATCCAGATCACGACGGCAATGGCGATGGCGGTGACGATCAGGGTCAAGCCGTGCGGTTTGCCGATGCCGGTGAGGTCGGGGATGAAGCCCGAGGACATGGCCTGGAAGGCCTTGGGGAAGGGGCCGATGTTCTGGCCACCGAGCAGCCAGAGGGTCGCGCCGCGGAAGACGAGCATCCCGGCGAGGGTCACGATGAAGGAGGGGATGCGCCAGTAGGCGACCCAGTAGCCCTGGGCGGCTCCGATCAGGCCGCCGACGATCAGGGTCAGGGGGATGACGGCGTAGATGGGGAGGTCGAGGTCGACGGTCAGGTAGGCGGCGACGGCCCCGGTGAAGGCCGCGACGGAGCCCACCGACAGGTCGATGTGCCCGGCGACGATGATCAGAAGCATCCCGAGCGCGAGGATGATGACGTGGCCGTTCTGCAGGAAGATGTTGGTGATGTTCGGGGCCTGCAGGAACATCGGTTTGCCCTGCAGGAACACCAACAGGGAAAACAGCGCCACGATGGCGACCAGCGCCAGGAGCATGCCGTTTTCGCGGAGGTGTCCGCCCAAGGAACTTTGCTTGTCAGCCATTCACGCCACCTTCCCTGTGGTCTTGCCGTTGTCTTTCACGATGAGCGCCATGATCCGTTCCTGGCTGGCTTCCGCGCGCGAAAGCTCACCCACGATCCGGCCTTCGTTCATCACGTAGATGCGGTCGCACATGCCGAGGAGTTCCGGCATTTCGGACGAGATCATCAGGACGCCCCGGCCCTGTTCGGCGAGGTCTTTCATGATCGTGTAGATCTCGAACTTCGCGCCCACGTCGATGCCGCGGGTGGGTTCGTCGAGGATGAGCAATTCGGGATCAGTGAAAAGCCATTTCGACAGGACGACCTTCTGCTGGTTTCCGCCCGAAAGGTTCACCACCTTCTGCTGCACGCCGGGGGTGCGGATCGCAAGTTGCTTGCGGTAGCCCTCGGCCACCTGCGCCTCGCGCCGTTTGTCGAGGATGGAGTTCTTCGCGATGCCGAAGAGGTTCGCGAGGGAGATGTTCTTCAGAATCGGCTCTTCCAGGATCAAGCCCAGCGCCTTGCGGTCCTCGGTCACGTAGGAGATGCCGGCCTGGATGGCCTTGGTCACGGTGGAAACGTCGACGGGTTTCCCGTGCATCCTCACCGTGCCCTGGTGGCCCTTGCCGTAGCTGCGGCCAAAGAGCGACATGGCGAGTTCCGTGCGGCCGGTTCCCATCAGACCCGCGATGCCGACTATCTCGCCTTTGCGGACGTTGAGGGAGACGCCCTTGATCATCTGCCGACCCGCCTGTTCGGGGTGCATGCAGGACCAGTTTTCCACCTCGAACAGGACTTCGCCCGGGTTGGGCGTGCGTTCGGGGTAGCGGTGGGCGATGTCGCGGCCGACCATGTCGCGGATGATGCGATCCTCGCTGATCTCGGACTTCGAAAGGGTCGAGACCGAGGTGCCGTCGCGGATCACGGTGATCCGGTCAGCGACGCGGGAGATTTCGTTCAGCTTGTGGCTGATGATGATCTGGGTGACGCCTTGCGACTTGAGTTCAAGCATCAGGTCCAGCAGGCGGTCGGCGTCGGCTTCCTGCAGGGCGGCGGTGGGTTCGTCGAGGATCAGGAGGCGGACATTCTTCGACAGGGCCTTCGCGATCTCGATCAATTGCTGCTTGCCGACGCCCAGCTTGCCGACGACGGCGCTGGGGGGTTCGTTCAACCCGACGCGGCGGAGAAGATCACCCGTCTTCTGCATGGCAAGGGGCCAGGAGATGACGCCATTGGTCGCGACCTCGTTGCCCATGAACAGATTCTCGGCGATCGACAGCAGCGGGATCAGCGCGAGTTCCTGGTGGATGATGATGATGCCCTTGGCTTCGGAATCGCGGATCGAGCGGTTCTGCAGGGGCTGGCCGTCGTAGATGATTTCGCCGTCATAGGACCCATGCGGGTAGACGCCGGACAAGACCTTCATCAGCGTGGACTTGCCCGCGCCGTTTTCGCCGCAGATGGCGTGGATTTCCCCGGCCTCGACCGTCAGGCTGACCCGGTCCAATGCCTTGACGCCCGGGAAGACCTTGGTGATCCCGCGCATTTCCAGAAGTGTCGACATGTCCCCTCCCCAAAGAGAACCTGCCCGCGCGGGAGCGGCGCGGGCAGGTCCTTCGGATCAGCTTACTTCAGCTGGTCCGCGGTGTAGTAGCCCGAACCGACGAGGATCTCTTCGTAGTTCGAGACGTTCACCGAGACGGGTTCCAGAAGGTAGGACGGAACCACCTTGACGCCGTTGTTGTAGGTTTCGGTGTCGTTGATTTCCGGCTCGCCGCCCGCAAGGACCGCGTCCACCATCTTGACGGTGACCTTGGCCAGTTCGCGGGTGTCCTTGAAGATGGTCGAGTACTGCTCGCCCGCGATCATCGACTTGACCGAGGGGATCTCGGCGTCCTGGCCGGTGACGATCGGCATCTTCAGGTCGCCCGAGCCATAGCCCACGCCCTTCAGCGACGACAGGATGCCGATGGACAGCCCGTCATAGGGGGACAGCGCGCCGTGCAGCTGCTTGTCGCCGTAGTTCGAGGACAGGAGGTTGTCCATCCGGGCCTGCGCCACGGCGCCGTCCCAACGAAGGGTGCCGACCACGTCCATGCCCGTCTGGCCCGACGGGATGACGATGTCGCCCGCGTCGATCAGCGGCTGCAGCACCGACATCGCGCCGTCGTAGAAGAAGAAGGCGTTGTTGTCGTCGGGCGAGCCGCCGAAAAGCTCGACGTTCCACGGCTTCACGTCGGGGAAGCGTTCCTTCAGGCCCGCGACAAGGCTTTCGGCCTGCTGCACGCCGACCTTGAAGTTGTCGAAGGTGGCGTAATAGTCGACCGAGCCGCTTTCGCGGATCAGGCGGTCATAGGCGATGACCTTGATGCCCTGGGCAGCGGCGTTGTCCAGCGCGTTCGACAGGGTGGTGCCGTCGATGGCCGCGATCACCAGCGCCTTGACGCCCGAGGTGATCATGTTCTCGATCTGGCTGAGCTGGGTCGGGATGTCATCCTCGGCATATTGCAGGTCAGCGGCATAGCCGGCCTCCTGGAACGCCTTGACCATCGACTCGCCGTCCGAGATCCAGCGCGACGAGGATTTGGTCGGCATCGCGATGCCGATGGTGCCCTTGTCCTGGGCGAACAGCGGCATGGCAGAGAGCGCAGCGGTGGCGCCGGTCAGGGCCATCAGGCCGCGGCGGGTCAAGATCATCTTGTTTCCTCCCGATGATTCTTAGTGTGCATCCGCTTTGGGCGCGCGCTTGCGGGCCATGCCTACGGACGCGGCGGAGATTGCGCGGGGGAGACATGTCTGTCAAATAGGGTTTATGCGGTTGAATATGGCCGAAATGATATGAGTATGGTTGAAGCGGGGCTGGTGGCCCAGGTGCGGCGACTGAAGCCGGTGCAGTTGCGGCTGTTGGCGGAGCTGGATCACGCGGGCGCGCTGGGGGTGGCAGCGGCTCGGATCGGGGTGGCGCAGCCGGCGGCCTCGCGGTTGCTCGCCGAGATGGAGGCGCTGCTGGGACTGCCGCTGCACGAGCGGCACGGTCGGGGATTGCAGCTGACCGCCGTGGGCCGGGCCCTGGCGCGGCGGGCGGCGCGGATCGAGATCGAGCTGGCGGATGCGGCGCGGGAATTGGCCGAGGCGGCGACGGGTCGCGCGGGCGTGGTGCGCGTGGGGGCGGTCACGGGGCCGGCGCTAAGTCTTGTGTTGCCCTCGCTGACCGCCTTGCAGCGCGAGTTGCCGGAGTTCCGGGCGGAGGTGACGGTCGGGACCTCAGTCACGCTGTGCGACCAGTTGCGTGAGGGGCGGCTGGACTTTGCTCTGGCGCGGTTAAGTCCGGGGGAGACCCAGCTGGAGGCGCGGATGATCGCGGGGGAGCCGTTGTCACTGGTGGTGCGACGCGGGCATCCGCTGCTGGTGCGGCCGATTGTGTCGGTGGATGACCTTCTGGCCTATGACTGGGTGATGGGCGACGACGAGACCCTTTTGACGCAGACGGTGGTGGCTCGGCTGGCGGAACTGGGGATGGGGTTGCCGAGGCGGAGGATCTCGACGTCTTCGTTCCTGTTCACGCTGGCGCTGCTGAACCAGACCGACGCCATCGCCCCCCTGGCGACCCCAGTGGTGGACAGTTTTGCGGGCAATCCCTCGGTGCCCTTCGTATCGCTGCCGATCGACCTTGGTCTGGCGGTCGCGCCGTTCAGCCTGGTCACGCGGGCCGGGGCGCAGATGACGCCCTCGGCCCAGAGGTTGATCGACGCGATGCTGGCTTAGGCGTTGCGCTCCAGCCAGTCGGCGAATTGGCTGACCACGCCGGGGTCGCAATCGACCAGGTGCTGCGGGGCGGGGTAGTCGCCTTCGTGGACGTCCTTGGCAAAGCGCGACATCGCGTCGACGCGGAGCGCCTGAAGCCGGTCATACTCGATCGCGAAGTCGGCATAGACCTTGGCATGGCGGGGGACCTTGCCGCGGTTCTGGCCGAGAACGTCGTCGGAGAACAGGTACTGCGCGTGACCGCCTGCGCCGGCTCCCATCGAGATCAGGAAGAGGTTGGTCTTTTCGGCGATCAGGCGAGTGATCGAATGCGGGACGACTTCGATTTCGACCGCAAAGGCCCCGGCGTCCTCCAGCGCCTTGCACTGGTTCCAGACAAGCTGCGCGGTCTCCAGCGTCTTGCCCACGGCCTTGAACCCGCCGGTCCAGGTGCGTTTCGAGGGGATCAGGCCGACATGGCCGCAGACGGGGAGGCCGTGGTCGGCCATTGCCTTCACGGTGGCGAGCGAGCCGGAGCAGTAGAAAGCATCCGCGCCGTGTTTGAACAGCGGGAAGGCCCAGCGCAGGAAATCCTCCGTGCCGCCAATTTCATAGAAGTTGTCGCCGGGGAAGACGAAGGCATCCGGTGCGATCTCGCGGAAGCGGCGGTCCATCACCATTGCGGGCGGGACCGAGAGAAGCTCGACCCCGGCTTGCGCGGCGGCCTCGGCTTCCTCCAGCGTTTCCACCCGCAGCATGGCGAACTGGTGCTTGCCGCGGGCGTCGAGCAGGTCCTTTACGGTGGGGGGTGCCATCACGCGACCTCGACGAAGACCCGGTCGCCTTCGACCTTCACGGGGAAGGTCTTCAGGTTCACGCAGACCGGGGCGCGCATCGCCTCGCCCGTCCTGTAATCGAACTGGCCGTTGTGCTTGGGACATTCGATCAGGTTGCCCATCACGAGACCGTCGCAGAGGTGGATGTTTTCATGCGTGCAAAGACCGGCGGTGGCGAAGAATTCACCGTCCGGCGAATGGTAGATGGCAAAGGTCTTGCCGGCGTGATCCCAGCGGATCAGGTCTTCTTCGTCGATGTCAGAGGTCGAGCAGGCGTCAATCCAGGGCATGGTCGGTCCTTATTCTGCGGCGGCTGGGGGCATCATGCCCGGCACGTAGTGGTGGAAGTCCTCGCGGTAGGGCTTTGCGGTGGGCGGCAGGTCGCGCTTGATGAAGTAGTCCTCGTTCATCACCTGGCGCTTGATGGCAGGCCACATCTCGGCGAACGCCTGCGCGATGGAGGTGTTCGGCGGAGGGAGGTCGTCCTTGATGACCTCATGCAGCCGGGGCAGGGCATGGTAGGGAACCATCGGGAACATGTGGTGTTCGACGTGGTAGTTCATATTCCAATAGATGAAGCGGCTGATCGGGTTCATATAGACCGTGCGGCTGTTCAGCCGGTGGTCGATGACGTTGTCCGCCAGGCCGCCGTGCTGAAGCAGGCCGGTCATCACATGGTGCCAGGCGCCGTACATCCGGGGCAGGCCGACCACCATCAGCGGCAGGATCGACCCCATCCAGACCGCAAGGGCGATGGTCGCCAGGTAGATCGACAGGTGTACGATGGCCACCTTCTGAACCTTGCCCCATTCGCTTTCAGGGACGAAAGTCTTCTCGGCAGCCGTCGGGCCGAAGAGGGCGTTCTGGACCAGGTTCGGGAAGAACTTGATGACGTCGAGGATGCCGAAGAAGTTCAGGATCAGCTTCGCCACTTCCGGCGGGCGCATCACCGCGATTTCCGGGTCGCGGCCGACGAAGTAGGTCTCGGAGTGGTGGCGCGCATGGCTCCAGCGCCAGGTGGCCGAATTACGCATGATCATGAAGCTGGCGATCTGGTAGACCCAGTTGTTCATCCACGGCGTCTTGAAGGCGGTGCCGTGGCTGCATTCATGCCAGCGCGAATCCGAGGCCGAGCCGTAAAGGACTCCGTATGCCAGCCAGAACGGAGCTGACCACCACGACGGCCAGAGCGCGATGCCGATACCCGCGAACAGGACCATGCTGCCGTACAGGATGATGGTGTCGCGGATCGCGGGCTGGTCGCTGCGCGCCATCAGGTCCTTCATCACCTTGCGGGGGACCTCGGTATGGTACCACTCCGCCGCAGTCAGTCCGCTTTCGACGGCACGCTTGGCGTCTGGGCCGAAAAGACTGTAGTCCCGCTTGCTCATCCCGTGACCTCCTCTGTGGCGTTCCCCGGCCGGGATCGCGTCCTTGGGTCGTGGATAAGTCGGGGTCAGGCCGATCGCCAATAGCCGGGCTTGCAGGTTTCGTCATGGTCCATCATCATCCGGCAATTCCATGATGGGATTTCGTCAGACCGATGGCAAATCGCCCCACGATCCACGACGTCGCCCGCGAAGCCGGGGTGTCCAGCGCCACGGTGGACCGGGTTCTGAACGGGCGCGAGAAGGTGCGCGAGGAAACGGCGCGCAAGGTTTATGAGGCCGCGCGGCTGATCGGCTACCATGCGGCACCGCTGATCGGGCAGCGGGTCCACGCCGATCTGCCCCGCCTCCGGCTGGGGCTGGTTCTGCACAAGGAACGCCAGTCCTTCTACCAACAGTTCAAAGCCGAGGCGGAACGGGCGGTCACACAGGCGGTCGGGGTGCGGGCCTCGTTGCAGGTGGCTTTCGCGTCGTCGCAATCTCCGAAGGATTTCACCGAGCTCATGGAAGGCATGGCAGGCCGGGTCGATGCGATCGCTGCCACCGCCGTCACCCATCCCGAGGTGACGGAGGCGGTGATCCGGCTAAACAGCAAGGGCATTCCCTGCTTTTCCCTGCTCAATGACTTCGGGCAGGGGGTGCGGCAGAATTACCTGGGTCTCAATAACTTGAAGGTCGGGCGGATCGCGGCGCACATGATCGCGACGGCCTCGCATCATGCGGGGAAGATCGCGGTCTTTGTCGGCGGCTACCGCTGGCACGGGCACGAACTGCGCGAGACGGGGGTGCGCAGCTACTTCCGCGAACACGCGCCGCAGTTCCAGGTGCTTGACACGCTGATCAACCTGGAGACCCGGCAGCTGACCTATGAGGCGACGCTGGACCTTCTGTCCCGTCACCCGGACCTGCGCGGGATTTATTGCGCGGGCGGTGGGATGGAGGGGGCCATCGCGGCGGTGCGCGAGGCGCGGGCTCCGGGCGAAGTTGCGCTGGTAGTGAACGAGCTGACGCCAGAAAGCCGGGCGGCGCTGATCGGGCGGCACGTGACGATGGTGATCGGGACGCCGCTTCAGCGGCTTTGCGACGATCTGGTCAGGCTGGCGACCGAGGCGGTGACCGATGGCATGGCCCCGGTCCAGGGCCAGCACTTCCTGGCGCCGGACCTCTACCTGCCCGAGAGCGTCTGACGAAAAACAATCACCATTCTGACCGTCAATTCGTCAGGAATGATGGGATCGCCCCGCGGCGGATTGACGCGACGGGAGAGTCTCGGGGATGGTCCGGCCAACCAAATTGCCGCGGTTGGGAGGCCGGGAATGATCCACTTCGCATTGAACCACATGACGGTGGCCCGGCTTTCGTTCCGCGATCTGGTCGCCCTGGCGAAGCAGCTGGGCTGCGTGGGGATCGAGGTCCGCAACGACCTGCCGCAACCCTTGTTCGACGGGATGGACCCGGCCGAGGGCGGGGCTTTTGTCCGGGACAACGGGCTGCGCCTTCTTGCGGTGGCCGAGGTCAAGCGGTTCAACGACTGGTCCTCGGACAAGGAGGCGGAGGCGCTGGCGCTGATGAAGATCGCCCACGCCGCCGGGGCCGAGGCCGTCAGCCTGATCCCGCGCAACGACAACCTTGGCATGGGCAACGGCGAGCGGCAGGCGAACCTGCGCGTCGCGCTGAAGGCGCTGAAGCCGATGCTGGAAGATCACGGGCTGGTCGGCATGGTGGAGCCGCTGGGCTTCGAGATCTGCGCGCTGCGCTACAAGTCCGAGGCCGTGGAAGGCATCGAAGCCGTAGGCGGCACGGGCCGGTTCAAGCTGGTCCATGACACCTTCCACCACACGCTGGCCCACGGCGGGCCGCTGTTTCCGGAGCATACCGGAATCGTTCATATCTCGGGCGTTGTGGACCAGGAGGTCGGGATCAACGACATGCGCGATCCGCACCGGGTTCTGGTGACCCGGGGCGACCGGCTGGGCAATGTCGAGCAGATCGCCGCGTTGCAGGCGGCGGGCTGGAACGGGCCGGTCAGCTTCGAGGCCTTCTCGCCCGAAGTTCACCTGCTGACCGATCCCGCCTCGGCGCTGCGGGCCAGCATGGACTACATGGCGCGGGTTCCGGCGTGAGCGGCTTTGCAACCGGTTGCAAGAATCGGTTGACGCAAGGTGGCCGACTGCTCAGTCTGGCGCGCACGACCCTCGCGGCCCGCAGGGGAGGCGGTGCCGCGTCCACAGAATTGAACCGCTGTAACGGACAGCGGACAATAACCGGGAGGAGTAACCCATGAAGAAGATCCTTATCGTTGCAGGCTTCGCCTCGCTGATGAGCACGACCGCGATGGCGGAAGGCATCGGCGTGTCGATGGCGCTGTTCGACGACAACTTCCTGACGGTGCTGCGCAATGGCATTCAGAAACAGGCCGACGAGCAGGGCCTGAAGGTGCAGATCGAGGACGCGCAAAACGACGTGGCCAAGCAGCTGGACCAGATCAACAACTTCATCGCCTCGGGCGTGGATGCGATCATCGTGAACCCGGTCGATACCTCGGCCACCCAGGCGATGTCGGATGCGGCCGCCGCCGCGAACATCCCGCTGGTCTATGTGAACCGTCAGCCGATCAACGTCGACACCCTGCCCGACAACCAGGCTTTCGTCGCGTCGAACGAAGCGGAATCCGGCACGCTGGAAACCATCCAGCTCTGCGACAACTGGGCGGCCGAGGGCAAGACCGAGGTCAACGTCTACGTGATGCAGGGCGAATTGTCGAACCAGGCCGCCGTCCAGCGCACCCAGGACATCTATGACGTGATCGAGGCCGGCAAGTGCAAGGTCAAGATCAACGTGATCGACCAGCAGACCGCAAACTGGTCGCGCGATCAGGCCCAGACCCTGATGACCAACTGGCTATCGACCGGCACCGCCTTCGACGGCGTGATCGCCAACAACGACGAGATGGCGATCGGCGCATTCCAGGCGATGAAGGCCGCGAACATCGACATGAAGACCGTGCAGGTCGGCGGCGTCGACGCGACCCAGGACGCCTTGGCCGCGATGCAGGCGGGCGACCTGGACGTGACCGTGTTCCAGAACGCCGCGGCCCAGGGCGGCGGCGCGCTGGAAGCGGCCGTGAAGCTGTCGAAGGGCGAAGCGGTGGACCAGAAGGTCTATGTCCCGTTCGAGCTGGTGACGCCCGAAAACATCGCGAACTACCTCGCGAAGAACTAAGCCCCTTCCGGGCACCTCGGGGCGGCTGGCAACGGTCGCCCCGTTTTTACTGGCGTGAATGGGTCAACATCCGCCAGATTTCCTGATCGCATCTGGGGGAGGAGGGCGACGTGGCAGAAGCAACGCATGGCCTTGGCGGCTTGAAGTACGACCCGGCCAAGCGCACCCGCGCGCCGGAGTGGAACGTGTTCGCCGCGCTGGTGCTGATCGTCCTGATCTTCGAGATCCTGAACCGCATGCAGGGGGGCTCGTTCCTATTCAACATGCGCGACAACGTGGACGGGCTGTTCAACCAGCAGCGGCTGGACATCATGATCCTGCAGGTCGCCATCGTGGGGATCATCGCCCTGGGGGTCACGCAGGTGATCATCATCGGCGGGATCGACCTGTCGTCGGGATCGGTGGTGGGGGCCACCGCGATGGTGGTGATGAGCTTTGCCCAGACCGCCACGGTCAATGGCAATCCGAACCCCAAGGCGATCTTCGGCGACTGGGCGATGGACCTACCGGTGATCGTTCCAATTGCGATAGGATTGGCCTGCGGGCTTTTCGCGGGCCTCGTCAACGGGTTGCTGGTCGCCTACACCAAGATCCCGCCCTTCATCGCCACGCTGGGCATGATGGTTTCCGCCCGTGGCGCCGCGCGCTGGTGGTCGAACGGCCAGCCGGTCAGCTTTCCGACGGAGACTTTCGGCACCCTGTCGAACGGCGACCTCCTCGGGACGCTGACCTTCGGCCTGTTGCACTGGCCGGGGCAGAACCCCGCCGTGGTCTTCGTGGTGTTGGCGATCCTGTTCCACGTGATCATGAGCTATACGCTGTACGGCAAGCGGTCCTATGCCATCGGCTCAAACGAGGCGGCGGCGCGGATGTCGGGGATCAACGTCGACCGCCATAAGGTGCTGGTCTACGCCATCGCCGGGGTGCTGGCGGCCGTGGCGGCGGTGCTTCTGACCTCGAAGAACCTTACCGCGCAGGCCGGCATGGGGGTGATGTACGAGTTGGACGCCATCGCCATGGCGGTGATCGGCGGGATAAGCCTGGCGGGGGGTCGCGGGTCGATCCTGGGGACGGTGCTGGGCGCGATGATCTTTTCGGTGATCATCTCGGGCTTCACCTCGATCAAGCTGGACGCCTACTACCAGGAGATGGTGAAGGGCGCGATCATCGTGGGCGCCGTGGTGCTGGACCAGTGGCGGCAACGCAAGCGGGCGCGGGGGTAAGGGCCATGTCGAAGATCATCCTGGAAACCCGCGGCCTGACCAAGCATTACGGCGGCGTGCATGCGCTGGAAGACGCGAACTTCATCCTGCACGAGGGCGAGCATGTCGCCGTCGTGGGGGACAACGGGGCGGGGAAGTCCACCTTCGTGCGCCAGGTGACGGCGGTGGAACAGAGGACGGGCGGCGAGGTCATCTTCGACGGTCAGCCGGTGAGCTTCTCCGGCCCGTTGGAGGCGCGGCAGGCCGGGATCGAGACCGTGTTCCAGACGCTGGCGCTGGCCGACGACCTGGACGTGCCGTCGAACCTGTTCCTGGGGCGTGAGCTCTTCAAGTTCAAGCTGGGCCCGTTCTCCTGGCTGGACCGCAAGACGATGCGGGACCGGACGATGGAGGCCTTGAAGACGACGGCGGTGAAGATCCCCAATGTCGACAACCCGATCCGCAACATGTCGGGCGGGCAGCGGCAATGCGTCTCGATCGCGCGGACGGCGGCCTTTGCCTCGAAGCTGGTCATCATGGACGAACCCACGGCGGCGCTGGGGGTGCAGGAGACGGCTCAGGTGGAAAACATCATCCGGGGACTGAAGGACCGGGGCATCCCGATGATCCTGATCAGCCACAACTTGCGGCAGGTCTTCGATCTGGTGGACCGGATCGTCGTGTTCCGTAGGGGCCGCATCGTCGCCTCCTTGCGGAAGGACGAGACGGACGGCAATGACATCGTGAGCTACATCACCGGCGTGAAGGGCGGCAGCGACGCCGCCTACGCCTAGGGTTTGAAAGCCGGGCCACGCCCGGGACAAGGAGAGACCATGACGATCAGGTTCGGACTTCTGGGTGCGGGGCGCATCGGGAAGGTTCATGCGAAGGCGGTGACGGGCAACCCCGCCGCGAAACTGGTGGCGGTAAGCGATGCGATGCCGGCGGCGGCGCAGGCGATTGCCGACCAGTATGGCTGCGACGTCCGTTCGATTGATGCCATCGCGGCGGCGAAGGACATCGACGCTGTGGTGATCTGCACGCCGACGGACACCCATGCCGACCTGATCGAGCAGTTCGTGAAGGCCGGGAAGGCCGTGTTCTGCGAAAAGCCCATCGACCTGTCGCTGGCCCGCGTAAAGCAGTGCCTGGAGGTCGTCCGCGCCCACAACGGCACGCTGATGGTCGGCTTCAACCGCCGCTTCGACCCGCATTTCCAGGCGGTGCGGGGCGAGATCGACAAGGGGACCATCGGGGACGTGGAGATGGTGACGATCACGAGCCGCGACCCTGGCGCGCCTCCGCTGGATTACATCGCGCGGTCTGGCGGGATCTTCCGGGACATGACGATCCATGATTTCGACATGGCGCGGTTCCTGTTGGGCGAGGAAGTGTCCGAGGTTTCGGCGATGGCGGCTGTTCTGGTGGACCCGGCGATCGGGAAGGCCGGGGACAGCGACTCGGTCCAGGTCATGCTGAAGACGGCGTCGGGGAAGATGGCGGTGATCTCGAACTCGCGCCGGGCGACCTATGGCTATGATCAGCGGATCGAGGTGCACGGATCGAAGGGCGTGGCTTCGGCCGAGAACCAGCGGCCGGTCAGCATCGAGGTGGCGACGGGGGCGGGCTACACCCGGCCGCCGCTGCATGACTTTTTCATGACCCGCTATACCGAGGCCTATGCGGCCGAGATCGCGGCCTTCATTGATGCGATGGCCGGCAAGGCGAAAGCTTCGCCCTCGGGGGAGGATGGGCTGCTGGCCCTGGCCCTGGCCGAGGCGGCGCTGAAGTCGGTCGCGGAAGGTCGGGTCGTGAAGATGAGTGAGGTTCTCTGATTTCAACGCAGGGTGTCCACGGTGGACAAACTGCGGAATATAAAGGAAATCAGGAGCTTGGCTTTTTCCCTTCACTGAATCTTAAGAAATGGCCGACCGCGCAGGTCGGCCATTTTCGCATCCGGCAACCGCGCCATTGAGAGCGGGTCCCCGACCTGATAGAAGGCCTCAAATCCGTTTGGGAGACCCGGAAATGGCAGAAGAAACCCCGGCAGGGAATGGCGCGACCGCGGCGGCCCCGCCGCAGATCAAGATGCAGGTGCTTGCCCAGTACGTGCGCGACCTGTCCTTCGAGAACGTGGTCGTCCAGAAGGGCCTGAGCGCGGGCGAGGTCCAGCCGGACATCCAGGTCGCCGTCAGCCTAGACGCGCGCAAGCGGCCGGTGGCGAACCAGTACGAGGTGATCACCAAGTTCAAGGTCACGTCGAAGAACAAGGTCAACGGCGATGTGCTGTTCCTGCTGGAGCTGGAATACGGCGGGACCTTCCATATCGAGGGCGTGACGGACGAGCAGATTCACCCCTTCCTGCTGATCGAATGCCCGCGGCTGCTGTTCCCCTTCGTGCGGCGGATCATCTCGGACGTGACGCGCGACGGTGGCTTCCCGCCGCTGAACGTGGACACGGTGGACTTCATGGCGCTGTACCGGCAGGAGCTGGCGCGTCGGGCGCAGGCCCAAGCGGCTTCGGCAGCCGGGACCGAGAAGGTCAACTGATCAAGCGCCGTGCGGGGTGGGGACAATTGCCGCCCCAGCCCGCACTCTCCGCCAAGCGGAGCGGGTGGAACGCGCAGTTCCCGGCTGACCTCCGTCAGAGGTCCTTCTTCCAGATTGCGGCATCGCCCAGCTTGGCCAGCATGGCAGCGTGGGCGGCGAGTTCCTCTTCGGTGATCCGGGGCGGAAGCGGTTCAGGGCGCGGGCGGGGACGCCAGGTGATGGCTTCGCCACTGGCGCTGCGGGCCGGGGCCGGGGCGGCGGCTGCAAGGACGAGGTCGGGCTGCCGACCGCCGATCAGTTCAAGATAGACCTCGGCAAGGATTTCGCTGTCCAGAAGTGCGCCGTGCTTTTCGCGCATCGAGTTGTCGATCCCGAAACGGCGGCAGAGCGCGTCCAGCGAGGCAGGAGAGCCGGGAAACTTGGTCCGCGCGATCATCAGCGTGTCGGTCGCGCGGGTGTTGGGCAGGCCGGGCAGACCGCAGCGTTGCAGTTCGAAGTTCAGGAATTTCATGTCGAAGGCGGCGTTGTGGATCACAAGCTGCGCGTCGCCGACAAAGTCGAGAAACGCCTGTCCGATCCGGGCGAACACCGGCTTGTCGCGCAGCGTCACGCCGCCGGGGACGGGTGGACCGGGGATTTCCAGGATGTCGTGGCCGATGCCGTGGACCTCGAACGCCTCTTTCGGCATGCCGCGTTCGGGGTTGATGTACTGGTGGTAGGTGCGTCCGGTGGGCAGGTGGTTGTACAGCTCGACCGCGCCGATTTCGACGATGCGGTGGCCCTCGGACGGCTCGAAGCCGGTGGTTTCGGTGTCGAGGACGATTTCACGCATGTCGGGTCCGGCGAATGGAGGCGAGCGCATCTTTCACGGCCTGCCGGGCAGCTTCAAGGCTGGTCGTGGGGATGATGAAGTCGGCGCGGGCGCGTTTTTCGGCGTCGGGCATCTGGCGGGAAAGGATCGTCTGGAACTCGGCCTCGGTCATTGCGCCACGGTCAAGGACGCGTTGGCGCTGGACGTCTGCTGGGGCAGAGACGACGGCGACGGCGTCGCAGGCGGCGTCGAGGCCGATCTCATAGAGGAGGGGGACGTCGAGAAGGAGGATGTCAGCGGTCTTGTGGCTTTCGATAAAGTCGGCGCGATCTGCGGCCACAAGCGGGTGCACGGCGGCGTTCAGGCGGTCGAGGACGGTCTTGTCGTCCTGAATCAGCGCGCGCAGGGTGGCGCGGTTGACGCTGCCGTCCGGGTTTATGGCATCAGTGAAAAGGCTTTTCACCGCAAGTGCGGCAGGCTGGCCGGGCTGGTACAAGCGGTGGACGGCGGCATCGGCATCCCAGACGGGGAGGCCTTCCTCGGCGAACATCCGGGCCGTGGTGGATTTGCCCATTCCGATAGAGCCGGTGAGGCCAAGGATGAATGTCATGCGAAGAGGACAGCCTTGCGGGTGGCCTCGTCGACCTCGGGGCGAAGGCCGAACCAGCGTTCAAAGCCGGGAGCTGCCTGGTGGAGGAGCATGCCGAGGCCATCGACCACGGTGCAGCCGCGGGCCTCGGCCTCGATCAGGAACTGGGTCTTGAGCGGGGTGTAGACGAGGTCGTTGCAGACGGCATGGGGGTTGATCCGGTCGAGCGGAATGCGGAAATCCGCCTTGCCGGTCATGCCGAGCGAGGTGGTGTTGATGACGGTGGCGGCGTCGTCCATGAGGTTGCCAGCCTGGACCCATTCGTGGACGTGGACCTTGGCGCCGAAGTCCGAGCGCAGGGCGTCGGCGCGGGGGCGGGTGCGGTTGGCAAGGCGGATTTCGGGAACGCCGACCTCGATCAGCGCGGCGACGACGGCGCGGGCGGCACCGCCTGCCCCCAGCACCACGGCGGGACCGGAAGCGGGTTTCCAGTCGGGTGCGTTCTGGCGAAGATTGGCGATGAACCCGGAGCCGTCGGTGTTGTCGGCGTGGATCTTGCCGTCCTTGCGGAAGATCAGGGTGTTGGCTGCCCCGATCAGCGCGGCGCGGTCGGTCACGATGTCGGCGATCTGAAGGATCGCCTCCTTGTGCGGGATGGTGACGTTGCAGCCGACGAAGCCAAGCGCGGGAAGGGTGCGGATCAGGCGGGGCAGGTCGACGGGGGCAATGTCGATCGGGATGTAATGGCCGGGGATGCCGTAACGCTTGAGCCAGTAGCCGTGCAGCGCGGGGCTGCGGCTGTGGGCGATCGGGTGGCCGAGAACGGCGGCAAGCGGGATACGGGGATGGTCGGTCATGTGGGGATCATGCCCCGGTTGCGCGCCCAAGCCAACAGGGGCAAGAGCGGTAGGCCGAGAATGGTAAAGTGGTCGCCGGTGATGTTTGTGAACAGTCGTACGCCTTCCTCTTCCACCTTGTAGCCGCCGACCGAATGGCGGATCGACTCCCAGTTTCGCTGGACGTAATCGTCCAGGTAGCTGTCAGACACGTCGTACATCGTCAGCCGCGCTTCGCTGACGTGGCGCCAGACGGGCTGGGCGTTGTCATAGACCACGGCGGCTGAGAGGAGTTTGTGGGTTTTGCCTCTGAGCTGGCGCAGCTGGGCGCGGGCGTCGTCGGGGGTTTCGGGTTTCGCGAAGGTCTGGCGGTCAAGCGCAAGGACCTGGTCGCAGCCGAGGACGAGGGAGGCGGGGTGTCTCTCGGCCACCTTGCGGGCCTTCATCTCGGCCAGGGCGTCGGCAATGTCGCGGGGGCTTGCGCCCTCGGCCACCAGGGCGTCGCGGATCGTCGCTTCGTCGACGCGGGGGGCGACGGGGGTGGGGTCCAGGCCCGCGGCGCGGAGCATCGAAAGCCGGGTGGGCGAGGTGGAGGCGAGGATCAGGTCCATGAGGCTTGTGGATATCCGCGGTTTGTTCCTGGGGCCGCGCTGGGGGACAGAGCGGCTGTCTGGCGTGGTCTGTGGGTCAGTCGGGCCGTCCCGGCGCGCCCGGACAGAGATATCCCGCTGTGCAAGGACTTGTCACGCGGGACGGGAGAATTGCTTGTCCCGGGGCTGTGATTGCCATGCGCCTGTGGATTGCTTGGGCCGTTAATCTTTGTCAATACGCTGATTTTGCTTCGCTTTTAGAAATTCTTGGCAGGGCGCAGTCAGTTTTCCCAAGTTTATCCCCAACGCCCTCCTTGTGGACGGTTCTGGGGGCGGAGCGGGAAATCCCGTCGTCCACAGGGCCTACATCATCCACATTCCTTCTTTTCTTTATTCTTTATAGAAGAAGGGGCGCAGCCGGCCGAAGGTGGGACCATGCTTGAGACGATCACGGATTTCCTGGCCGACTGGTACCTGGTGACGAAGGCGCTGCACATCGTCTCGGTGATCTCGTGGATGGCCGGGATCTTCTACCTGCCGCGGCTTTTCGTCTACCATGTGGAGCAGGTCGAGGCCGGGTCGCCCACCGACGCGATGTTCCAGGTGATGGAGCGGCGGCTGCTGCGCGGAATCATGAACCCGGCGATGACGGCGACCTGGGTGTTCGGGCTTGCGCTGGTATTTACGCCGGGGGTGGTGGACTGGTCCTTTGCCTGGCCCTGGATCAAGGCGGCCTGCGTGCTGGTGATGACCTGGTTCCACCATTGGCTCGGCTACCGGCGGAAAGAGTTCCTGGCCGGGACCAACACGCGTTCGGGCCGGACCTACCGGATGATGAACGAGGTTCCGACGCTGCTGATGCTGGTCATCGTCTTCTCGGTCATCCTGCGCTACTGATTGACTTTAGGGCCATCCCGCATTAGGTGCGGCCTTGCAGGGCCGTCCGGTCCATCGCATCTCCCGTTGCACATCCGTCGAGACCCCCCGTGACCGGGCGTGGTCCGCCCAAAGGTATTCCATGACCGTCGAACGTTTGAACCTTGCCGAACTGAAGGCCAAAACCCCCGCCGACCTGCTGGCGATGGCCGAGGAGTGGGAGATCGAGAACGCGCCCAGCATGCGCAAGGGCGAGATGATGTTCTCGCTTCTGAAGGAGCATGCCGAGGAAGGCTGGGAGATCGGCGGCGACGGCGTGCTGGAAGTGCTGCAGGACGGGTTCGGGTTCCTGCGGTCGCCGGAAGCCAACTACCTGCCGGGTCCGGATGACATCTACGTCTCGCCCGAGATGATCCGCCAGTTCTCCTTGCGTACAGGGGACACGATCGAAGGCGTCATCAAGGCGCCGCAGGACAATGAACGCTATTTCAGCCTGACCAAGGCCACGAAGATCAACTTCGACGACCCGGAGAAGGCCAAGCACAAGGTCCACTTCGACAACCTGACGCCCCTCTACCCCGATGAGCGGCTGAAGATGGAAGTCGAGGACCCGACGATCAAGGACCGTTCGGCCCGGATCATCGACCTGGTCTCGCCCATCGGGAAGGGCCAGCGCGGGCTGATCGTGGCGCCGCCGCGGACCGGCAAGACCGTGCTCCTCCAGAACATCGCGCATTCCATCGCGACCAACCACCCGGAATGCTATTTGATCGTCCTACTGATCGATGAACGGCCTGAGGAAGTCACCGACATGCAGCGCACGGTGAAGGGGGAGGTCGTCGCCTCGACCTTCGACGAACCGGCAACACGGCACGTGGCGGTGGCGGAAATGGTGATCGAAAAGGCCAAGCGCCTGGTTGAACACAAGCGGGACGTGGTGATCCTCTTGGACTCGATCACGCGTCTAGGTCGCGCGTTCAACACCGTGGTCCCGTCCTCGGGCAAGGTGCTGACCGGCGGTGTGGACGCGAACGCGCTGCAGCGCCCCAAACGGTTCTTCGGTGCGGCGCGGAACATCGAGGAAGGCGGGTCGCTGACCATCATCGCCACCGCGCTGATCGACACCGGCAGCCGGATGGACGAAGTGATCTTCGAGGAATTCAAGGGCACCGGTAACTCGGAAATCGTGCTCGACCGCAAGGTCGCCGACAAGCGCGTCTTCCCGGCGATGGACATCCTGAAGTCCGGCACCCGGAAAGAGGACCTGCTGGTCGACAAGACCGACCTGCAGAAGACCTACGTGCTGCGCCGCATCCTGAACCCGATGGGCACGACGGATGCGATCGAGTTCCTGATCTCGAAGCTGAAGCAGACGAAGACGAACTCGGAATTCTTCGAGTCGATGAACACCTGATAGGCGCTGGCGATGGACACGATCTATGCCCTCGCCACGGCGCGGGGTCGGTCGGGCCTCGCCGTGGTACGGATCTCGGGACCGGACGCGTTTGCGGCCGGTCTTGCGCTTTGTGGGTCCTTGCCTGCGGCACGGGTGGCGGGGTTGCGGCGGCTGACCTGGGGCGGGGAGCTTCTGGACGAGGCTTTGGTGATTTCGTTCGCGGAAGGTGCGAGCTTTACCGGTGAGGCGGTCGTGGAGCTGCATTGCCACGGCGGCCCGGCGGTGGTTGGGGCTGTACTGCGGGCGCTGTCCGAGCAACCGGGCTTGCGGCTGGCCGAACCGGGGGAGTTCACCCGTCGGGCGCTGGAGAACGGCGTCCTGGACTTGGCCCAGGTCGAGGGGCTGGCGGACCTGATCGACGCGGAGACGGAGGCGCAGCGCAGGCAGGCGGTGCGGGTGCTGTCGGGGTCGGTGGGCCAGAAGGTGGAAGGCTGGCGGCGTGATCTGATCCGGGCTGGCGCGCTTCTGGAGGCCACGATTGATTTCGCCGACGAGGACGTGCCGGTGGACGTCTCGCCCGAAGTGCTGGCGCTGATCGACGGGCTGATGGCCGACCTCGGGCGTGAGGCGGCGGGGGTGACGGCGGCAGAGCGCATTCGGGACGGGTTCGAGGTGGCGATCGTCGGCGCGCCGAATGCGGGGAAGTCGACGCTGCTCAATCAGCTCGCGGGGCGCGAGGCGGCGATTACCTCCGAGATCGCAGGGACGACGCGCGATGTGATCGAGGTGCGTATGGAGATCGCCGGGCTGCCGGTGACATTCCTGGACACGGCGGGCCTGCGCGACACCGAAGATCGGCTGGAACGCGCCGGGATCCAGCGCGCCTTGGCTAGGGCCGACGCCGCCGATCTGCGGCTTTTCCTGACGGATGGATCGCCGCTGCCGCTAGAGCCGGTGGGCGATGATCTGGTGGTTCTGGGCAAGGCGGATACCAAATCTGGGTGGCTTGGGCTGGCCGTGTCTGGAAAAACCGGCCAAGGCGTGCCGGAACTGATGGCGCGGATCGGGGAAATCCTGAGCGAACGGGTCGGGTCGGCGGGTGCTTTGGTGCGGGAACGCCATCGCGTGGCTGTTACAACGGCGATTGCCGCTCTGGCCGAGTCACGGGCGGAAGTGGTAAGACCTGACTCGCGCGTCGAGTTGGCGGCGGAGCATCTGCGGCAGGCGGTCCGGGCGTTGGACGCGCTGGTCGGCCGGGTGGATGTCGACGACCTTCTGGGCGAAATCTTCGCCAGCTTCTGCATCGGCAAGTAAGGAGTGTTCCACGTGAAACACTACGACGTCATCGTGATCGGCGGCGGCCATGCGGGGGCCGAAGCGGCTGCTGTTGCGGCACGGATGGGTGTGCGGACCGCGCTAGTGACGCTGCGGGTGGAGACGCTGGGCGCGATGTCCTGCAACCCGGCGATTGGCGGGCTGGGGAAGGGCCACCTTGTCCGCGAGATCGACGCGCTGGATGGGGTGATGGGCCGGATGGCGGACCGGGCGGGGATCCAGTTCCGCCTGCTGAACCGCCGGAAGGGGCCTGCCGTGCAGGGCCCGCGCGCGCAGATCGACCGGCGACTCTACCGCGAGGCGATGCGGGCGGAGCTGCTGGCGACGCCTGGGCTGGAGGTGATCGAAGGAGAAGTGGCCGGGCTGAAGCTGCGAAGCGGGGCAGTGGCCGGCGTCGTGCTGGCCTCGGGCGCCGAGCTTTCCTCGAACCGGGTCGTGCTGACAGCGGGAACCTTCCTGAACGGGGTGATCCACATCGGCGACCGTCGGATGTCGGGTGGCCGGATGGGGGATTCGCCGTCGAAGCTTCTGGCGGCTCAGCTTGGGGAGCTTGCGCTTCCCGTGGGGCGGCTCAAGACGGGTACTCCACCGCGGCTGGATGGCCGGACGATCGACTGGGCCCGGCTGGAGAGCCAGCCTGGGGACGACCGGCCGGCGATGTTCTCTTTCCTGAACCGGACTCCGGAAGCGCGACAAATCTCTTGCGGGATCACGCATACCTCGGAGGCGACACACCAGATCGTGCGGGATAACCTGGCACGATCCGCTATGTATGGTGGACATATCGAGGGCGTCGGCCCCCGCTACTGTCCGTCGATCGAGGACAAGGTGGTGCGCTTCGCGGACAAGACCTCCCATCAGGTCTTCCTGGAGCCGGAAGGGCTGGACGACCACACCGTCTATCCGAACGGCCTGAGCACCTCGCTGCCCGAAGAGGTTCAGCACGCCTACATCCATACGATCCCGGGACTGGAGCAGACAGTGATCCTGCAACCCGGCTATGCGATCGAATACGATTACTACGACCCGCGCGGTCTGCATCGGACGCTGGAAACCAAGGCGGTGGCCGGACTTTACTTCGCCGGCCAGATCAACGGGACCACTGGATATGAGGAAGCGGCGGCACAAGGTCTTGTAGCAGGGCTAAATGCCGCCGCATCAGCTTGCGGGCGGGAGAAGGTCGAGTGCAGTCGCGCAGACAGCTACATCGGCGTGATGATTGATGACCTTACGTCCCGTGGCGTGACCGAGCCCTACCGGATGTTTACCTCGCGCGCGGAGTTCAGGCTTACAGTGCGCGCGGATAATGCCGACCGCCGACTCACTCCGCTCGGGCTGGAAGCTGGATGTGTTGGGGCCGCGCGTCAGATCGCTTTTGAGGCAAAGCTCGCCTCGCTGGAAGCGGGCCGGGCTGCACTGACCGAAGTGATGATCGGCCCAAAGGCGTTGAACGAAGCGGGGATCATGGTCAGCCGAGACGGCGGCAAGCGGTCCGCGTACGATGTGCTGTCGCTCCCCGGGGTCGACCTGGATGTCGTTGTCGACGCACTACCCGCCTACCAGATCTTGAATCGCGACGTGCTTGAGCAGTTGCAGATCGATTCGACCTATGACAGGTATTCAGACCGTCAGGCGAAGGAAGTTGCGGACCTTCGCCGTCAGGAAACCCAGCGCATACCAGAGGATTTCGACTACTCGGCTCTCTCCGGTCTCTCGAATGAGTTGAAGCAGAAACTCCTGAGCGCTAAGCCTGATTCCATTCTGCAGGCATCGCGGATCGAGGGCGTCACTCCTGCCGCGCTGCTTCTCATCCTTGCGCATTTGCGGAAGCCTGCGGCAGAGCGGTTGGTTGGATGACAAGCACTGTCGAACCGACGATTCCCGGTCTTGATGTTTCACGTGAAACAATCCAGGCTTTGGAACGCTATGAAGCGCTTGTCCGGCGCTGGACTCCGGCAATCAATCTCGTCGCCAAGAGCACAGTTCCTGCAATCTGGCCACGTCACATCCTAGATTCCGCCCAGCTGTTCGCACTTGCTCCTGCGACTTGCCTCAGGTGGGCCGACTTGGGCTCAGGCGGGGGCTTTCCGGGCGTTGTCGTTGCTGTGTTGGCGAAGGAACTTCGACCCGCGATGCATGTAACACTTGTGGAATCGGATCTGCGCAAAGCAACTTTCCTGCGCGAAGCTGTCCGGGAGCTTGAGTTGCCCGCTTCGGTAATCAG
Organism: Paracoccaceae bacterium; assembly: GCA_027489355.1. Lineage (GTDB taxonomy): Bacteria > Pseudomonadota > Alphaproteobacteria > Rhodobacterales > Rhodobacteraceae > Tabrizicola. The sequence continues at coordinate 72,866 of JAIXZY010000077.1, forward strand.
CGAGCGGATCGAATCGCTAACACCGCTTCATGCGGACGTGCTTTCTGCGCGCGCTTTGGCATCCCTGTCGGATCTTCTGGGTTTTGCCGAACGGCACCTCACACAAGACGGAGTGTGCCTGTTTCCGAAGGGCGAACGGTTCGCCGACGAAATTAACGATGCACGGATTGCCTGGGATTTCGACATTGACGTGCAGCCAAGTCTGTCGGATGGCAAAGCCGCAATACTTGTGATCAGGAACATTCATCGTGTCCAGAACTGACCGTCCCCATATCCTTGCACTCGCAAACCAGAAGGGCGGGGTTGGAAAGACGACCACGGCGATTAACCTTGCTGCGGGGCTGGCGGAACTTGGCAACAAAGTGCTGCTCGTCGACATCGATCCGCAAGGAAACTCGTCCACCGGGCTGGGGGTGCGGCCGGACGCGCGGAAGAAGACCAGCTATGACTTGATTGTAGATGGCGCGGCCCTACAGGATGTTGTGATGGAGACGGGCATTCCGGACATCATGATCATTCCGGCAAATGCGGATCTTTCCTCGGCGGACTTGGACATCGTGTCAAACGAAAAGCGCAGCTATCTGCTGCACGACGCTTTGCGGCGGCCCGAGATCGATCCCTATGACTTCGATTATGTGCTGATCGACTGCCCACCTGCGCTAAGCCTGCTGACTGTGAATGCGCTGGTAGCCGCACATTCTGTCCTTGTTCCGTTGCAGTGCGAGTTCTTCGCGCTGGAGGGCCTTTCGCAGCTGATGCTGACGATTCGCGACGTGCGTCGGTCTGCAAATCCCGATCTGCGGATCGAAGGTGTTGTGTTGACCATGCATGACCGCCGCAACAGGTTGACGGCACAGGTCGAGGCGGATGCGCGGGCAAACATGGGCGATCTGGTGATGAAGACGACGATTCCCCGTAACGTGCGGATAAGTGAAGCGCCGTCCTATGCCCTGCCGGTGCTGACCTACGATCCAGCATCCAAGGGCGCAGAGGCTTACCGCGCGCTGGCCAGGGAAATCGCCGACCGCCATAAAACACCGGAAATGTCAGAGGCTTGAGCATGTCAAAGAACGAAAGACGGGGCCTGGGCCGCGGGTTGTCCGCCCTGATGGCGGATGTGCATCTGGCAGGGCCGGAGCAGATGGCCGCGCCGCGCAAGGCGGAATTGCATGTTCCGGTCGAGAAGCTGGAACCCAACCCGCAGCAGCCGCGGCTGGATTTCAAGCAGGATGAGCTTGAGTCGCTGGCTGATTCGATTCGCCAGAAGGGGGTCATCCAGCCGCTGATCGTGCGGCGGAAATCCGGGCGCGACGCTTATGAGATCGTGGCGGGCGAGCGTCGCTGGCGCGCGGCGCAGCTTGCGCAGCTGCACGAAGTTCCCGTTGTTGTACGGGAGCTTAGCGACACCGAAGTTCTTGAAGTCGCGATCATCGAGAACATCCAGCGGGCCGATCTGAACGCCATCGAAGAGGCCTTGGGCTTCCGGCAGTTGATGACCCGATTCGGCCATACGCAGGAGAAACTGGCCGAGGCGCTTTCGAAGAGCCGCAGCCACGTCGCGAATCTGTTGCGGCTGTTGACGCTGCCCGATGACGTGCAGGAACTGGTGCGGGGCGGCAAGCTTTCGGCGGGCCATGCGCGCGCGCTGATCGGCAGCCCGAAGGCCAGCGAACTGGCCGCGCAGATCGTGGCCAAGGGGCTTTCCGTGCGCGAAGTCGAGCGGCTAATGAAGGCGCAGGACTCTGCCAAACCGGCGGCGAAGCGCCAAGGCAGGTCGGCAGAGAAGGATGCCGATACGCGGGCGCTGGAGGGCGATCTCTCGGCCAACCTGAAGATGCCGGTTCGCATCGAACATTCCTCGGGCGGGGAGAGCGGCGAACTGGTGATCCGCTATGGATCCCTCGACGACCTCGACAGGTTGTGCCGAATTCTGTCGCAACTACCAGATGAAGATTGATCAGCCCGCGCTTTGCCGGTCAGCCAGTAAGGCGCGGAGGATGCCGTTCAGCATCATGACGCCCTGATCCGTCGTGCGGATCTGGTCGCCGTCGCGGGACAAGAGGCCAAGTTCCTGGACTTCGGCGATCGCTTGTTCGGACAAGCGTTGCCCGGCGAGGCTTGCGAAACGTTCCAGGGACGCGCCCTCGCGCAGGCGGAGGGCGAACATCAGATATTCGCTGGCGCGATCTTCGGGGGAGAGGCGCTCGGTGGTTTCGGCGGCGCCGGGATTGGCCAGGGTTCGCGTCAGCCAGGGAATGGGTTGGCGTTCGGCTTCGGTGGCGAATCGGGCTGATTCGAGAGTGAGTCGGCCGTGGGCGCCGGGGCCGATGCCGGCGTAGTCCCCCATCCGCCAGTAGATCAGGTTGTGCCGTGATTCGTCTCCGGGGCGGGCATGATTCGAGACTTCGTAGGCGGGGAGGCCGGCGGAACGCGTGATTTCCTGCGTCAGTTCGAACATGTCGGCGGAGAGGTCCTCCTCGAGCAGGCCCTTGAGGAGGTTCTTGGCGTGCATCTGGCCGAAGACGGTGCCGTCCTCGATGGTCAGTTGGTAGAGCGAGAGGTGGCTGGTGCCGAAGTCGAGTGCGCGGTGGAGTTCGTCGCGCCAGGCGGGCAGAGTCTGGTTCTGGCGGGCGTAGATCAGGTCGATGGAGACGCGGTCGAAGGTGTTTTGCGCGATGGCGATGGCCTTTGCGGCCTCATCCACCGTGTGCATGCGGCCGAGGCGGCGGAGGTCTTCCGGATCAAGCGATTGGATTCCAAGGGAAACGCGGTCGACGCCAGCCTTGGCGTAGCCGTCGAAGCGGGCGGCCTCGACGGAGCCGGGGTTGGCTTCGAGGGTGATTTCGACGTCGTTCGCAAGGGTCCAGGTGGCGCGGATGCGGTCGAGGATGCCTTGGACGGTTGACGCCTCCATGAGGGAGGGCGTGCCGCCGCCGAAGAAGACGGTGTTGAGGATGCGGCCCTGGGTCAGGGCGCCGATGCGGTCAATTTCGAGTTCAAACGCGCGGAGCCATTGGGTCTGGTCGATGCGGGCGGAGACGTGGCTGTTGAAGTCGCAGTAGGGGCATTTCGACTGGCAGAAGGGCCAGTGGAGGTAGAGGCCGAAGCCGGCGTGGCGCCAGTCTTCCATCAGGGAAACAGCGCGGCGACGAGTTTCTGGAAGGCGTCGGCGCGGTGGGAGAGGCGGTTCTTTTCCCAGCGGTCCATCTCGCCGAAGGTCTGGGCGTAGCCGTCGGGCATGAAGATGGGGTCGAAGCCGTGGCCCTGTTCGCCGCGGCCGGGCCACACCAGGCGGCCGGGGGATTTGCCTTCAAAGACAAGGTCTTGGCCGTTGGGGTGGGCGAGGACGAGGGTGCAGCAGAACTGGGCGGTGCGGGGTTCGGGGGCTTTGATGGCCTCCAGCTCGCACCAGACACGCTCCATGCCCACGGTGAAGTCGCGGCCTTTGGCGGTGGTGGCCCAGTCCGCTGTGAAGACGCCGGGGGCTCCGCCAAGGGCGTCGACGGCGAGACCGGAGTCGTCGGCCAGGGCGACGAGGCCCGAGGCCTTGGCGGCGGCGTGGGCCTTGAGGCGGGCGTTGCCGACGAAGGTGGTCTCGGTCTCTTCAGGTTCGGGCAGGCCAAGGTCGCCGGCGCCCACGACGGTCACGTCGAAGGGCGCGAGGAGATCGGCGATCTCTTCCAGCTTGCCACGGTTGTGCGTGGCGACCAGCAGGCGATCCCCGCGCTTCAGCATCTACAGCCCCAAAGCCGCGCGTTGGGCGGCGACGAGTGCGGCGTTGCCCTGGCGCGCGAGGTCCAACAGATGCAGAAGTTCGTCCTGGCTGAAAGCAGAGCCCTCGGCGGACATCTGGACCTCGATGAGCTTGCCGGCCCCGGTCATCACGAAGTTGCCGTCGGTCCCGGCGGCCGAATCCTCGGGGTAGTCGAGGTCAAGGACCGGTTGGCCAGCGTAGATCCCGCAGGAGACCGCGGAAACGTGATCGACAATCGGGTCGGAGGTGATGACGCCGGAGGTCAGAAGCTTGTTCACCGCAAGGCGTAGCGCGACCCAGCCGCCGGTGATCGAGGCGCAGCGGGTGCCGCCGTCGGCCTGGATCACGTCGCAGTCGACGACGATCTGGCGCTCGCCCAGGGCCTGCCGATCAACGCCCGCGCGGAGGGACCGACCGATAAGCCGTTGAATTTCCTGAGTGCGGCCGGACTGCTTGCCCGCCGCGGCCTCACGTCGGGTGCGCGAGTTCGTGGCGCGGGGAAGCATCCCGTATTCCGCCGTCACCCAGCCTTGCCCGGTGTTCTTCAGGAAGGGGGGTGCCTTGTCCTCGATCGTGGCCGAACACAGCACATGGGTTTCGCCCATCTTGATCAGGCAAGAGCCTTCGGCGTGCCGCATCACGTTGGTTTCGATTGAAACCGCCCGAAGATCGCTTAATTTTCTGCCTGACGGACGCATCGCCGAACCTTTCCTAGGGATGCGGCCACATATGCAACCAGACCCCAAGGATGCAACCCCGATTACCATGACCAGCCAGCCGATCCTGTCCGACATGAACGACCGCACGCGCGAGGTCTTCCGGCGCGTCGTGGAAGGCTACCTGTCGTCCGGAGAACCTGTGGGATCGCGCACCCTGACGCGCACGATGTCCGAGAAGGTCTCGGCCGCGACAGTGCGGAATGTCATGCAGGATCTGGAATATCTGGGGCTTCTGGACAGCCCGCATGTCTCGGCAGGGCGGGTGCCGACCCAGATGGGGCTGCGGATGTTCGTCGACAGCCTGCTGGAGGTCGGCCAGGTCGCGCCGGAGGACCAGGAGAAGATCGACGCCACCCTGGGGGTGAACGACCACGACGTGACGACCCTGCTGGATGAAGTCGGGGCGGCCCTGTCGGTCATTACGCGCGGCGCGAGCGTGGTGCTGGCACCGAAGCGCGAGGCGGCGATCCGACATATCGAGTTCGTCAGTCTGGGGCCGGACCGGGCGCTGGTGGTGCTGGTCTTCGCGGACGGGCAGGTGGAAAACCGCGTTTTCGTGCCACCGCCGGGGCAGACGCCGTCATCGATGCGGGAGGCTGCCAATTTCCTGAACGCACTGGCCGAAGGGCGGACGCTGTCGGAACTGCGGGCCAACATGGTCAAGGAGATCGCCAAGCGGCGGCAAGAGATCGATTCGCTGGCGCGTCAGCTGGTGGAAAGCGGCCTTGCGCTGTGGGAAAACGCCGGGGAGCCTTCGGAGCGGCTGATCGTGCGCGGAAGGTCGAACCTGATCGACACCGTGGCCGATCAGGCCGAGATCGACCGCATCCGGGTGCTGTTCGACGACCTGGAGCGCAAGCGGGATATTGCCGAATTCCTGAACCTGACCGAGGCGGGCGAGGGTGTGCGCATTTTTATCGGTTCAGAGAACAAGCTTTTCTCACTTTCCGGTTCAAGTCTGGTGGTTTCTCCCTATATGAACGCTGATCGGAAGATCATCGGCGCGGTGGGCGTCATCGGTCCGACTCGGCTGAACTATGGCCGTATCGTCCCGATCGTCGATTACACCGCCCAGCTGGTGGGCCGCCTGGTCAGTGACCGCGGCAAGGGCTGAAAAGGACGTTGCGAATGTCGCAGGAAGAAACCACCTCGCCGCAGGTGGACGTGGAAGAGTTTGAAACCGCGCAAGTCGATGAGCTGGAGGCCCTCCGGGCCGAGCGCGACGAGCTGCGCGACAAGTTCATGCGGGTGCTGGCCGACGCCGAGAACAGCCGCAAGCGGGCCGAACGCGACCGGAAAGAGGCCGAAATGTACGGCGGCACGCGGCTTGCGCGCGATCTGTTGCCGGTTTTCGACAACCTGAACCGGGCGATCCAGGCGATCCCCGAGGAAAGCCGCACCGCCTCGGCCGCGCTGATCGAGGGGGTCGAGCTGACCCTGCGCGAGCTGACGAACGTGATGACCAAGCATGGCGTCACGCCGATTTCGCCCGCGGTCGGCGAGCAGTTCGACCCGCAGCTGCACGAGGCGATGTTCGAGGCCCCCCTGCCGGGAACCAAGGCCGGGCAGATCATCCAGGTGATGACTCAGGGCTTTCTGCTCCACGACCGCCTGCTGCGCCCGGCGCAGGTGGGCGTCTCGTCCAACCCGGGCTGATCCCGGACGCACCCCCGGAGAGGGCTGTCTGCCCTCCCCGGACCCCTCCCGAGGATATTTCGGGAAGAGAAAGCCAAATTTTAGTTAAATTGTCGTGGCTTGCTTCAGCTCGTAGACGAGGCGAAGCGCGTCCATCGGCGTCAGTTCGTCGGGGTGGATGTCCTTGAGGAGTTCCTCGACCGCTGAGGGTTTGGGCTTTTGCGGTGGCGGCGGTGGTGGCGCGGCCCGGAAAAGGGGCAGGTCGTCGATCAAGGTGGCCTGCTTGCCACCTTCGCGGTCGCCTTTCTCCAGAGCGTCGAGGACGACTTTCGCGCGTTCGATGACGGACGGCGGGAGACCTGCAAGGCGCGCGACCTGGACGCCGTAACTGCGATCGGCGGCGCCCTCGCGGACCTCGTGCAGGAAGATGACCTCGCCTTCCCATTCCTTGACGGTGACGGTGGCGTTCCTGACGCCCGGGAGCTTGCCCGCCAGCGCCGTCATCTCGTGGTAATGCGTGGCAAAGAGGGCGCGGGAGCGGTTGACTTCGTGCAGGTGTTCGAGGGTGGCCCAGGCGATGCTGAGGCCGTCATAAGTGGCGGTGCCGCGACCGATTTCGTCCAGGATCACCAGCGCGCGGTCGTCGGCCTGGTTCAGGATGGCGGCGGTTTCGACCATTTCCACCATGAAGGTGGAGCGGCCCCGTGCGAGGTCGTCAGAGGCTCCGACCCGGCTGAAGAGCTGGGAGACGAGGCCGATGCGGGCTGATGTGGCCGGGACGTGGGAGCCCGCCTGGGCGAGAAGCGTGATCAGGGCGTTCTGGCGCAGGAAGGTGGATTTGCCGGCCATGTTCGGGCCGGTGAGGAGCCAGATGGCGGGGGTATCCTTGTCGGTCAGCTGGCAGTCGTTGGCGACGAAGGGTTGGCCGTCGCGGCGGAGAGCGCGTTCGACGACGGGGTGGCGGCCGCCGGTTATCTGGAAGGCGCGGCTGTCGTCGACCTCGGGGCAGCACCAGCCTTCCTCGGCGGAGAGGTCGGCGAAGGCGGCGGCGAGGTCGATCTCGGCGAGTGCCCGGGCGGCCAGCGCGATGGGAGCGGAGTGGTCGAGGATCTCGGCTTTCAGGGCGGCGTAGTGGCGTTTCTCGATTTCGAGCGCGTGGTTGGCGGAGTTGAGGATGCGCGTTTCGAGGTCGGACAGGGCGAGGGTGGTGAAGCGGACCTGACCGGCGGTGGTCTGGCGGTGGATGAAGAGCTCTGGCATGGCGCGCATGCGGTCTTCGTGGGTCGTGGTGGTCTCGATGAAGTAGCCGAGCACGTTGTTGTGCTTGATCTTCAGCGAGGCGATGCCGGTCTGGTCGATGTAGTCGGCCTGCATCCGGGCGATGACGCTGCGGCCTTCGTCGCGGAGTGCGCGGGTGTCGTCGAGTTCGGGGTCGAAGCCGGGCGCGATGTAGCCGCCGTCGCGGGTGAGGAGCGGGGGTTCGGCGACGAGGGCTTTGGTCAGGTGGTCCACTAGCGCGTCGTGGCCGAGGAGGGATTGGGCGGCCTCATGCAGGAGGGGCGGGGGGTCGGTGAGGAGGTCGGCGATGCGGCCGGCCTGTTCGAGGCCCGCGCGGATGGCGGCCATGTCGCGGGGGCCGTCGCGGTCAAGCGCGAGGCGGGAGAGCGCGCGGTCGATGTCGGGGACGCGGCGGAGGGCCTCGCGGAGTTGGTCGCGGAGGCTTGGGGTTTCGAGGAGGTGGTCGAGGGCGGCTTGTCTTGCGTGGATGGTTTGGAGGTCGAGGGAGGGCGAGGAGAGGCGGCGTTCGAGGAGGCGGGCGCCGCCTGCGGTGCCGGTGCGGTCGATGGCGGCGAGGAGCGAGCCTTCGCGGCCGCCGGAGAGGGCCTGGGTCAGTTCGAGGTTGCGGCGGGTGGCGGCGTCGATCTGCATCGTGCCGCCGAGGGGTTCCTTCACCGGGGGCCGGAGGAGTGGCATCCGGCCGCGCTGGGTGAGGTGGAGATAGTCGACCAGCGCGCCCATCGCAGAGATCTCGGCGCGGTCGAAGGTGCCGAAGGCGTCGAGGGAGGCGACGTGGAAGAGGTCGCAGAGGCGGCGCTCGGCGTTGGTGGAGTCGAAGCTGCCGCGGGAGAGGGGGGTGACGGCGGTGCTGTCGAGGAGAGGAGTGATGTCGCGTTCGCGGGCCTCGGAGAGGAGAAGCTCGCGGGGGGCGATGCGGGCCACGTCGGGGGAAAGGCGGGTGAGGGAGGAGGGCATCACCCGGAATTCGCCGGTCGAGATGTCGGCCCAGGCGAGGGCGGCCTGGTCGCGGACCTCGGCGAAGGCGGCGAGGAAGTTGTGGCGGCGGGCTTCGAGGAGCGAGTCCTCGGTCAGCGTGCCGGGGGTGACGAGGCGGACGACGTCGCGTTTGACGACGGATTTGGAGCCGCGCTTCTTGGCTTCGGCGGGGTCTTCCAGCTGTTCGGCGATGGCGACGCGGAAGCCCTTGCGGATCAGGGTGAGGAGGTAGCCCTCGGCCGAGTGGACCGGGACGCCGCACATGGCGATGGGTTCGCCGAGGTGGAAGCCGCGCTTGGTGAGGGCGATGTCGAGGGCGGCGGCGGCGGCGACGGCGTCGTCGAAGAACATCTCGTAGAAGTCGCCCATCCGGTAGAAGAGGAGCGCGCCGGGGTTCTGGGCCTTGATCTCGAGATACTGCGCCATCATCGGCGTGACGGTGTCGTCGGTCACTGCGGTCCCCCTTGAGTGGGGGGAGAGTATCGGGTTGCGGAGGGCCGGAAAAGGGGGTGTGTCCACGGTGGACATTTCCGGATTTGTCTTTGGTTTCCGTGGGATGATCGTGGACGGCAGGGGTTTGTTAACGCTGTCGGGGCAGGCCCCTCACCCCGGCCCTCTCCCCGGTGGGGAGAGGGGGCGCGGGTTTCGCTGTGGTGCTTGGTTATTTGGCGATGGGAAGGCCGCACGGGCGGAGCCTCCGGCGGGGATATTTGGGCCAGTATGAAAACTCGTGGTGCTGGGGTCCGCCGGTGCTGCCTCCGGCGGGGATATTTGGGCAAAGATGAAAGGGGCTGTTTGGGGAGCAGGCGGGCTCCAGAATTACAGCACGTAGCGCGAGATGTCGGCAGAGCGGGCCAGGGCGCCGAGGTTGGTTTCAACGAAGGCTCCGTCGACTGTGACGCTTTGGCCGCTGCGGTCGGGGGCGTGGAAGCTGAGTTCCTCGAAGACGCGCTCCATCACCGTGTAGAGCCGGCGGGCGCCGATGTTTTCGACGCTGCGGTTCACTTCCGCCGCGATGCGGGCGAGCGCCGCGATGCCGTCGGGGGTGAAGGTGACCTGCACATCCTCGGTTGCCATCAGGGCCTTGTACTGGCGGGTGAGGGCATTGTCGGTTTCGGTCAGGATGGAGACGAAGTCCTCTTCGGTCAGGGGGGCGAGTTCGACGCGGATGGGGAGGCGGCCCTGGAGCTCGGGCAGGAGGTCCGAGGGTTTGGCGATGTGGAAGGCACCGGAGGCGATGAAGAGGATGTGGTCGGTTTTCACCGGGCCGTGCTTGGTGCTGACCGTGGTGCCTTCGATCAGGGGGAGAAGGTCGCGCTGGACGCCTTCGCGGCTGACGTCGGCCCCACGCGCGTCGGCGCGGGCGCAGATCTTGTCGATCTCGTCCAGGAAGACGATGCCATTTTCCTGCACGGCCTCCAGCGCGGCGGTGCGGACGGCCTCGTCATCCAGAAGCTTGTCCGCTTCCTGGCTGATGAGCACGTCGTAGCTTTGCGCGACGGTCATCCGCTTGCGGGTGGAGCGGCCGCCGAAGGCCTTGAAGAGGTCTTGGAGGCCCTGCATCTGGGTTTCCATGCCCGGCATGCCGAAGCCCAAGGGCATGGCGGGGGCGGCGTCGGCCACGTCGATCTCGATCATCGTGGAATCGAGTTCGCCGCGCTTCAGCTTGGCGCGGAACATCTCGCGCGTCTGTTCGCGGGCGTCCTTGCCGGCGAGGGCTTCAAGGACACGGTCCTCGGCGGCCTTGTGGGCGCGGGCCTTCACCTCTTCGCGCATTGCGGCGCGGGTGTCATTGATGGCAACGTCGACAAGATCGCGCACGATGGAATCCACGTCGCGGCCGACGTAGCCGACTTCGGTGAACTTGGTGGCCTCGACCTTGAGGAACGGGGCCTTTGCCAGCTTGGCGAGGCGGCGGCTGATCTCGGTCTTGCCGACGCCGGTGGGGCCGATCATCAGGATGTTCTTCGGGTAAACCTCGTCGCGGAGGTCGTCGCCCAGGCGCTTGCGGCGCCAGCGGTTGCGAAGCGCCACGGCGACGGCGCGCTTGGCTTCCTTCTGACCGATGATGAAGCGGTCAAGCTCGGAGACGATTTCGCGGGGGGTGAGGTCGGTCATTCGGTCGATCCATAGGGCGGCAGGCGGGACTTGCCGGGGAAGTTCGGAAGAAGGTCCATCACGCGGGCGCGGAGCTGGACCCACCAGGTGCCGATGGCGGTGATGAAGGCACCAAGGATCAGCAGGACGAAGATCCAGCTGGCGCCACCGCTTTCACCGGTGAACCAGCCGATCACGATGGCGATATAGGTGATTGCGGCGGTGAGGAAGCTGCGGCGGTCGATCACCAGCGCGAGAAGCGTGATCAGGACAAGCGCAAGGGCAAGGAACCCGACGCCGCCGCCGTTCAGCAGGGTGACGGCGACGGTGTTGACCAGCGCCGGGGCGGCGAGGAGGTGGCACCAGAAGGCGGTGGCGGCGTGGCGTCCGAGGCGATGCGGGTCGCGGGTGTCGAACCACATGCCGGTCAGGAAGGCCCCGATCCCGAAAAGAAGGGTGGCGGTCGCGAAGGCGGGGCTTTCGGACAGGTCGAAGAAGCCGCGATAGCCGTCGGCGCCGAGCAGTCCAGCCAGGGTGGAGACGGAGGCGGTCAGCGAATAGACGAGGCCGAGGATCGCGCCGCCCGCGAGGAAGGCCGAGAAGGGCAGGCGGAAGCGGCGATACCACAGGACCATCGCCGCGGCGGAAAGCGCGAAACCGAGGGCAGCGACGCTGCGTTCGTCGAGGCCTCCGCGCGCTAGCAGGCTGAAGGCGAAGACCGCGACCCCGGTGCCGTAGGCCGTCGCCAGCACCATCGACGGCAGTGTCATCCTGCGCTTGAGCGTGAAATACCCGGCCCACCACCAGGCGATGCCCGCGGTGGCCAGCGGAACCAGCATCAGCAGGGCAAAGCCGCCGAACACGGTCAGCAGGAGGGTCGCGCCGGTGAGCAGGATGACAAGGCCGATGGAAATGAAGATCTCGGAGAAGCCGCGGAAGAACTCGAAGGGCTCATCCTCGGCCGGCAAGGCGGCGCGCTTGCCGGCGCGGTCGTTGGCCAGGGTCTGGAGCGAGGCCGCCTGCGCCTCGGTCAGGATGCCTGCGGCGACGGCAGAGCGGAGGTCTTCTGGGGTCATCCGGGCAAACCTTCGGCAGGAAACTGTGAGTGCACAGATAAGGGGTTTGTCCCGGCAAACCAAGTGAGGTAAATTGGACCCCACAGGCAGTATATACAGTTCGATGTCGCATATATACAAAATGTATATATAGTATCGGACCACAAGTGACTGAAAAAACAAACAAAACACCACGGCGCCAACGCTGGACACTTGAGAGGGACGAGTAATGGTGGATGAAGCTCCTAAGCGGTTGAGCATTGCCGAGAAGCGCGCCTTGAGCAGTCCGCTTGTGTTGAATCCCACTGATCGGGTCGAGGAGCTGCCGGTCGAGGCGCTGGCCGACTGGACCGACGCGGTGATGCCCGAGCAGAGCCGGAAGAAGCTGATCTCGCTGCGGGTCGATCCCGAGGTGCTGGACTTCTTCAAGGCGCAGGGGCCGGGGTATCAGACGCGGATGAACGCGGTGCTGACGGCCTACATGCAGGTCAAGAAAGAGATGGAAGGCTAGGCGCGGATCCGTTCCACGGTCAGGTTGCCGTTGGTGTAGACGCAGATGTCGGCGGCGATGGCCATCGCCTTGCGGGCAATGGTCTCGGCGTCGAGGTCGGTCTGCATCAGCCCGCGTGCGGCCGCGAGGGCGAAGTTCCCGCCCGAGCCGATGGCGGCGACGTCATGTTCGGGCTCCAGCACGTCCCCCGCGCCGGTGATGACGTAAAGCGCGGTGCCGTCGGTGACGATCAGCATGGCTTCGAGGTTGCGCAAGTACTTGTCCATGCGCCAGTCCTTGGCGAGGTCGACGCAGGCGCGGGCAAGCTGGCCGGGGGCGGCCTCCAGCTTCTTTTCCAGCCGTTCCAGCAGGGTGAAGGCGTCGGCGGTCGAACCGGCGAAGCCGCAGACGACGTCGTGGCCGCCGGGCGAGAGGCGACGGACCTTGCGGGCGGTGCCCTTGATCACGGTCTGGCCAAGGGAAACCTGTCCGTCGCCGGCGACCACGACCTCACCGCCGCGGCGAACGGCGAGGATGGTGGTGCCGTGCCAGCCGGGGAACTTGTCGTCGGCCATGATGCCCTCCAGTTTGCGCCCATATAGGCGAGCGGCCGGCGCAATGCAAAACGCCCGCCACCTTTCGGCGCGGGCGTTCGCGAAACCTGTGGCCGGTCTTAGCGACGCAGGCCGAGGCGGGTGATGAGGGTGGAATAGCGGCCCTCGTCGGTTTTCTTCAGGTAGTCCAGCAGCTTGCGGCGCTGGGCGACGAGCATCAGGAGGCCACGACGCGAGTGGTTGTCGTTCTTGTGGCCCTTGAAATGCTCGGTCAGGGTGGCGATGCGCGAGGACAGGATCGCAACCTGAACTTCCGGCGAGCCGGTGTCGCCTTCCTTGGTCGCGTATTCCTTGATCAGGCGTGCTTTTTCTTCAACGGTGATCGACATCGTGGTCTCCTGTGTCAAAGGGTCATGGCGCAAGCCGGGATGTCGTCCAGCAGGGCCCTTGGAGGGTCCGCCCGGAAGGCGGATGCGGGCATATAGGCGGAAACCGCTGCAAAGGGAAGCGGATTCGCGCGCAGGGTTTCCTTAACCCTGAGTCGAGAATCCCGCTTGGTGATGCAACCCCCGGCTATGTCGTGGACGAAATCCGTGATAGGGATAGGGCAGGTTCCGAAGTGTTCCCAAATGGTTAACGCCGTTGGGCCTTTCTGTGGGAGTTGTCGGCGTGTTCGCGTTGCTTGGTGTTTTCGGTGTTCTGCTGGCTGGCCTTGCCGCCGATGCGGTCCTGTCCGGCCGTGAGGATTCCGAAGGCGACGAAGAAACGGACGAGTCCGCCGCTGACGGCACGGATGGGGGCGGCGGCGGTGGCAGCCTTCTTGACGACCCGGACGATACCACGATTCCGACCTCGGACGACGGCGAGGACGATCCAGACGTCTCGGTCACGCTGGCCGGCGGCGATGGAAACGACATCCTGACGGGCGAGGACGCGGATGATCTGCTGACGGGTGGCGGTGGAGGCGACGTGATCGACGGTCGCGGCGGTGACGATTGGGTTGCGGCCGGCAGCGGGAATGACGGTGTCTGGGCCGGTGATGGCGACGACACGGTGCTGGGGGACGACGGGAATGACAGCCTTGTCGGTCAGGGCGGTGCCGATGTGCTGGACGGCGGGGCGGGGAGTGACTCGCTCGCCGGCTGCGAGGACGACGACTCCCTTGCCGGAGGTTCCGGCAACGATACGCTGATCGGGGGCGAGGGCGACGACTGGCTGGGCGGCGACGATGACGAGGATTGGCTGGTCGGCGGCCAGGGCAATGACACGCTGGACGGCGGCACCGGATCGGATACGCAGGACGGCGGCGCGGGCGATGACGTGATCTCTGGCATCGAGGACGGCCCGCAGGAGAGCGATTTCCTGAACGGAGGCGCGGGAAATGACAGCCTGATCGTCGGTGCCGGCGACACGGCGACAGGCGGCGAGGGCGAGGACGATTTCGTGCTCAAGGAATGGATGTCGGAGCACTCGGTCGCGAACATCATGGATTACGATCCGGCCCAGGATCAGCTGGTTGTGGTCTACGATCCTTTGGTCCATGCCGATCCGGTGCTGAGCATCGCGCCAAACGAAACCGGCGGCGGACAGACGATCTTCCTGGATGGCGCAAAGGTCGCGGTCGTAAGTGGCGCGCCGATCGACCTTTCCAACATAAAGCTCGTCGCGGCCTAGGCTTACCAGGGCTGCGGTTGCTGGTCGTACCCGACATACAACGGATGGCGCGGCTGGCCTTGTCCCGTCAGCCCCAGGTGAAAAAGCGGCGCCCTGGTCGCGCGCAACAGGCTGGCCACTTGGTTTCCGCGATCCAGGTGCAGACCGTGGTTCCCCCAGGCACAGACGATGGTGTCGGCCCAGCCCGCGCTGTCCAGGATCGCGGCGTCGTTCTCGGGCCCGACTGGGTCCGCGACGGCGCGCATGACCTTGGGATCGGTGGCGCGAAAGGCGAAGATGTTCGTCACCCGGAATGCCCCATAGCCCAGAGCCCGGGCGCGTCTTTCGCAGCGTTCGACGGTGGGATCGTTCTGAACCTCGGTCGCGGTAGAGGGATTGAGCATCACAAACAAGGCCTTGCGTCCCGGAGCCCAGACCCTGGTCAGAAGGTAGCGGTAGTGCTCGCAGTCGGAATAGACCGCCTCCGAGACCGCATCCCCCTTGGTGAAGCTGCGCGAAATCATCGCGTCGGGTCCCTTTCCCCTGGATGCACTTCCCCGTCTTGCGCCCAGGCGGCACGACGGGTCCGGGATTCTCTGGTAAGCCAGCCCGAGCCGGGCCGCAACCGGCATCGCCGATTTCATCGTTCTGGAAAATATCGCGCGCGCCTTTCAGGCCGACGGGTGGCCCTACTGGTCCCGGCCAGGCCGCGCGATTCTGCTTGTTGCCGAATTGCAGTCGCGCCTAGATAGGGCGCAGTCCAAGCCTTGCTGGAGCCGACCGTGTCCGATCTGTTCATCGCCGCCTACAGCGTCCAGTCCCGCGCTTTTGCGGCCGGAGCCAGCCTTGCGGCCCTGCAGAGGGACGCGGGTGTCGAACCGGAGGACATCGTGGTCGTGACACGAGGCCCTGCCGGGCGAATATCGCTGCATCGATCCGTCGACTCAATCACCGGCCAGCCGGTCGGCGACGGTCGCTGGGGGGTGCTGATCGGGATGCTCTTCCTGGACGGGCGGACGCCCGATGCGCAGGGCCAGGGCCTTTCGGACAGACTCCGGGCGGCGGGACTTGATGCCCGCTTTGTGCAGGATGCGGCCAGCTGTCTTCTTCCGGGCGGTGCGGCGGTCGGGATCCATGTGCGCATGCTGGGCGCGGATCGTGTCCGTTCCCATCTCGCCCAGGCGGGAGGAGAGCCAAGGATCCTGCACCAGCGCCTGAGCGCCGAAACCGAGGACGCCCTGCAGGACCTTCAGGACCAGCTTCCGCCCGTGGCGCTGGGGCAGACGCAGCCGCACGGGCTCGTCTGATGGCTGGACCCGTCAGGCGCCGATGACCGACAAGACCGGCGATCCCCCGGCCGAAAAGCCAGCGCCGCGCAAGCGGAAGGCAAAAGCGGCCCCTCCACCCCGGCCCCCGCTTTGGCGCGTCGGCCTGAAATGGCTGGGCCGCGGACTGGGCGCCATTGCTGCGCTGTACGGGGTTCTGGTGCTGTTGTTCAGCTTCGTGCCTCCGCCGATCAACTTCTATCAGCTGGGCGAGATCTGGCGGCTGGGCGGCATCGACAAGGACTGGGTCAGCTGGGAGGAGATCGCGCCGGTGATGGGCCGGTCGGCGGTGGCGGCAGAGGACGCGAACTTCTGCAACCACTGGGGCTTCGACATGGCCGCGATCCGCCAGGCGATCGAAGAGGGCAGCAACCGGGGCGCGTCGACCATCACGCAGCAGGTCGTGAAGAACGTCTTCCTCTGGCACGGGCGCAGCTGGGTGCGCAAGGCGATGGAGGCGGTGCTGACCCCGGTGGTGGAGCTGGTCTGGTCGAAGGAGCGGATCCTTGAGGTCTACCTGAACGTGGCAGAGTTCGACGACGGGGTGTTCGGGGTCCAGGCCGCGGCTCAGCACCATTTCGGCGTCGATGCCAGGGATCTGACCGCGCTGCAGGCCGCGCGGCTGGCGGCGGTCCTGCCAGACCCCAAGGGCCGCAGCGCGTCCGAGCCGACGAGCTTTGTGCGCAGCCGCACGCGGGCCATCATCTCGGGGGCCGAGACCATCGCGGCGGACGGTCGATCCGCCTGTTTCGAGGACGGAGCCGGACCCGGGGATTGAAATCCGCCCCCCGGCGCGGCAAGAGGAAGGTAGACCGGAGGCCGCCGCCCGATGAACCGCCTTTATCACGTCCCCCTCTCCCCCTTCTGCCGCAAGGTCCGGCTGACGCTGGCCGAGAAGAAGATCGAGGTGGAGCTGGTGGAAGAGCGGTACTGGGAACCCTCGCCCGACTTCCTGCGCCGGAACCCGGCGGGGAAGGTGCCGATCCTGAAGATGGGCAACCGGGTGATGAGCGAAAGCCAGGCGATCTGCGAATTCATCGAGGAAACGGCTCCAGAACCGCCGCTGATGCCGCGGGGGGCGGAGGGGCGCTATGAGGTGCGGCGGCTTTGCGCCTGGTTCGACGACAAGTTCCACAACGAGGTGACGTCGAAGCTTCTGTACGAGCGGGTGAACAAGAAGGTCACCGGGCAGGGCTATCCGGATTCGAAGAACGTCAAGTTGGGGTCGACGCGGATCAAGTATCACCTGGACTACATGGCCTGGCTTCTGGACCAGCGGCGCTGGCTTGCCGGGGACGTAATGACGCTGGCGGATTTCACCGCCGCGGCGCATCTGAGCTGTCTGGACTATATCAGCGACGTGGACTGGAACCGGCATGCGGTGCTGAAGGACTGGTATGCGAAGATCAAGTCCCGCCCGTCGTTCCGGCCGCTTCTTGCGGACCAGATCTCGGGATTTCCGCCGGCACCGCACTATGCCGACCTGGATTTCTGACACCACCCCCGGGGGTTTCACACCCCCGGACCCCCGTGGAGTATTTCTGAAAAGAGCAAGTCCATGAGCGGTCTCAGGGATCGCCTGCTGGCACGGGCGCGGGAGGAGGGGTTCTCGAAAGCGGGTATCTGCCGACCGGAGTCCGCGCCCGAGACGGCGGAACGGTTGAGGGCGTTCCTTGCCGCCGGGCGCCATGGCCAGATGGGCTGGATGGCCGAGCGGGAGGAGTGGCGCGGCTCGGCGGCGGCGCTGTGGCCCGAGGCGCGGTCGGTGATCATGCTGGCCGAGGCTTATACGCCGGAGGTGGACCCGATGGCCGGGCTGGCGCGGCCGGACCGGGGGGTGATCTCGGTCTATGCGCAGGGGAAGGATTACCACGACCTGGTGAAGCGGCGGCTGAAGCGGCTGGGGCGGTGGCTGATCGACCAGGCGGGGGGAGAGATCAAGGTTTTCGTCGATACGGCGCCGGTGATGGAGAAGCCGCTGGCCCAGGCGGCGGGGCTGGGCTGGCAGGGAAAGCACACCAACCTTCTGGCGCGCGACCTGGGGAACTGGGTGTTCCTGGGGGCGATCTTCACCACGCTGGAGCTGGAGCCGGACGCACCGGAGGTGTCGCATTGCGGCAGCTGCACCGCCTGCCTGGACATCTGCCCGACCCGCGCGTTCCCCGCGCCTTATCAACTGGATGCGCGGCGGTGCATTTCCTACCTGACGATCGAGCACAAGGGTCCGGTGGACCCGGAGCTGCGCGCGCTGATGGGCAACCGTATCTACGGCTGCGATGACTGTCTTGCGGTCTGCCCCTGGAACAAGTTCGCGGTGGCCGCGACGGAGATCGGCTATCAGCCGAAGCTGGGCCTTGCCGAGCTGGAGGATCTGGCTGCGCTGGATGATGCAGGATTCCGCAGCCGCTTTGCCGGGTCCCCGATCAAGCGGATTGGACGCGACAGGTTCGTGCGCAATGTGCTTTATGCGATTGGGAACTCGGGCCTCGCGCGGCTGGAAAGCGTGGCGGCGGGGCTGGTGAACGACGGGGACCCGGCGGTCGCGGATGCGGCGCGCTGGGCGGTGGCCAGACTGAAGGGGGCGTGAGCATGGACCGGTTGAAGGGCAAGACGGCGATCATTTCGGGAGGCGCGACGGGGATGGGCGCGGCTTCGGCCCGGCTGTTCGCGGCCGAGGGCGCAGCGGTCGGGGTGATCGACCGCAACGTGGAAGCCGGGGAGGCGCTGGTGGCCGAGCTGACGGCGGCGGGACACCGGGCGGTGTTTGCCAAGGCCGACGTGTCGTCGAAGGCCGAGGTCGAGGCGGCCGTGGCGGCGGTGAACAAGGCCTTGGGGCCGGTGAACGTGCTGTTCAACCACGCGGGGACCATCGTCATCAAACCGTTCCTGGAGACCGAGGAAGCCGACTGGGACTTCCTGTTCGATGTGAACGTGAAGTCGATGTACCTGATGACCCGCGCCGTGCTGCCGCAGATGCTGGAGCAGGGGAAGGGGTCAATTGTCTGTACCTCTTCGATTTCAGCGGTTTACGCGACGCCGAACGAGGTTCTGTACGACGCGACCAAGGGCGCCTGCCACATGTTCGCGCGGGCCATCGCGGTGGAATTCCGCGACCGGGGTATCCGCTGCAACGCGGTTTGCCCGGGCTTCATCGAGACCCCGCATGGCAACCGCGAGGTCGAGGGGCTGATGAAATACGGCGTCGATGTCTCGGACGCGGCGATTGCGGCGTCGCAGGGGCGGATGGGCAAGCCCGAAGATGTGGCGCGGGCGGCGCTGTATCTGGCTTCGGACGACGCCGAGTTCGTGAATGGCGCGCAGCTGTTCGTGGATAACGGCTTCTCCGCTGTCTAGCTGAGCGCCCGGTCGAGGTGGGTGTAGCCGCCGTCGGGAAAGAGCCACTGGCCGGTCGTGTGCGAGGAGCGTGGGGACAGCAGGAACACGGCGGTGTCCGCGATCTCGCGCGGGGTGGTCATGCGCTGGCCTAGGGGGATGCGACGGGTGATCGCGGCCAGGCGCTCTTCGGGGTTGTCGAAGGTTTTCAGCCAGTTGGCGTAGAGGGGCGTCATCACCTCGGCCGGGATCACGGCGTTGACGCGGACGCCGTCCTTCAGGAAGGCGGCGGCCCATTCGCGGGTCAGGCCCAGTTGCGCGGCCTTGGCGGCGACATAGGCCGAGGTCGCGCCCTGCCCGGTCAGCGCAGTCTTGGAGGAGATGTTGACAATGGCCCCTTGCGACGCGCGCAGGTCGTCGGCGAGGAGGTGGACGAGGGTGTAGTAGTGGACAAGGTTGCGGTCCAGGCTTTCGCGGAATGCGTCCGGCCCGGCCTCGATGCCTATGGAGTCATTGGCCCCGGCGTTGTTCACCAGGCCGTCGATGCGGCCGTGCCGGGCGCGGATTTCGGTGACGGCGCGGCGGCACTGGGCGTCGTCGGCGAGGTCGGCTAGGACCACGTCGGCGCGTTTCACCCCCGCAAGCCAAGTTGCATCCGGGGCGCGGCGGGTGAGGATGACGGGGATCGCGCCTTCCTCGGACAGGACCTCGCTGATCGCGGCCCCGATGCCCGAGCCGCCGCCGGTGACGATCACGACCTTGTCTTGCAGGTGCAGGTCCATTGGTCAGCCCCGGAAGCGATAGGTTTCAAGGCTTTCGGCCTTCATCTGGATGGAAAAGCCGGGCGCGGTGGGGGGCATGTAGGCGGCGTTCCGGATCACGCAGGGGTCCAGGAAGTGTTCGTGCAGGTGGTCGACGTATTCGATCACCCGGCCCTCGCGGGTGCCGGCGATGCAGAGGTAGTCGATCATCGACATGTGCTGGACGTATTCGCAAAGGCCGACGCCCCCGGCATGGGGGCAGACCTTGAGGCCGTATTTCGCGGCCATCAGCATGACGGCGAGCACCTCGTTCAACCCGCCCAGGCGGCAGGCGTCGATCTGGACGATGTCGATGGCACCTTCCATGATGAACTGCTTGAACAGGATGCGGTTCTGGCACATCTCGCCCGTGGCGACCTGGACCGGGGCGACGGATTGCCGGATCTTGCGGTGACCGGCGACGTCGTCCGGCGAGGTCGGTTCCTCGATGAACCAGGGGTTCGCGAAGGACAGATGCTTGACCCAGTCGATGGCCTGGTCGACTTCCCACACCTGGTTCGCGTCGATCATCAGGTTCACGTCGGATCCGACTTCATCGCGGGCGATGGTCAGGCGGCGCACATCATCCTGTAGATCGCGGCCGACCTTCATCTTGATGTGGCGGAAACCGGCATCCACCGCCTCACGGCAGAGGCGGCGGAGCTTGGCGTCGTCGTAGCCAAGCCATCCGGCCGAGGTGGTGTAGCAGGGGTAGCCTTCGGCCTGGAGGATGGCCAGACGCTCGGGCTTGGTGGCGGCTTTCTCGGTGAGGAACTGCAAGGCCCAATCGGGAGTGATGCAGTCGGTCAGGTAGCGAAAGTCGATGCAGCGGACGAGGTCTTCGGGCGACATGTCGGCAACGAGTTGCCAGACCGGCTTGCCTTCCAGCTTGGCCCATAGGTCCCAGACCGCGTTGACGACGGCCCCCGTCGCCAGATGGATGGCGCCCTTGTCGGGGCCGATCCAGCGAAGCTGGCTGTCGCTGGTCACATGTCGCCAGAAGCGGCCCATGTCCTGTGTCACCCAGGACATGTCCAGACCGACGACAAGGTGGCGCATGGCCTGGATGGCGGCAACGGCGATCTCGTTGCCGCGGCCGATGGTGAAGGTCAGGCCGTGGCCCTGATGCGGGCCATCGGTTTCCAGGATCACATAGGCCGCGGAATAGTCGGGGTCCGGGTTCATCGCGTCGGACCCGTCAAGGTGCTCCGAGGTCGGGAAGCGGACGTCGACGGTGCGCAGGCCGGTGATCTTGGTCATGTGCGGACGACCTTCTGGGTCTGGGTGCCAAGGCCGTCGATCCCCAGCCGCATGACCTCGCCACCCTTGAGGTAGACCGGCGGCTTCTGGCCAAGGCCGACGCCGGGCGGGGTGCCGGTGGAGATGACGTCGCCGGGCTCCAGCGACATGAAACGCGAGAGGTAGGAGACGATGTGCGCGACGCCGAAGATCATCGTGGCGGTGGAGCCATTCTGGTAGCGGTGGCCGTCGACGTCGAGCCACATCTTCAGGTTGGCGATGTCGCCGGCCTCGTCCTTCGTCACCAGCCAGGGGCCGGTGGGGCCGAAGGTGTCGCAGCCCTTGCCCTTGTCCCAGGTGCCACCGCGTTCGGTCTGGTATTCGCGCTCGGACACGTCGTTGATGACGCAGTAGCCGGCGACGTGGTCCAGCGCGTTGGCCTCGTCGATGTACTTGCCGCCGGTGCCGATGACGACGCCCAGCTCCACCTCCCAGTCGGTCTTGACCGAGCCGCGGGGGATTTCGACGTCGTCGTCGGGGCCGCACATGGCGGTGATCCACTTGTTGAAGACGACAGGCTCGGACGGGATCGCGGCGCCGGTTTCGGCGGCGTGGTCGGCGTAGTTCAGGCCGATGCAGATGAATTTGCGGGTGCCACCGACGCAGGGGCCGAGGCGCAGGTCCTGTTGCGGCGTGCCGGGGACAAGCGGGAGCGTCGCGGGGTCCAGCGCGGCAAGGCGTTTCAGACCCTCGGGCGAAAGCGCGTCGCCGCCGATGTCGGTGACATGGGCAGACAGGTCGCGGACCTGGCCGTTGGCATCCAGCAGACCCGGCTTTTCGGCCCCTTTGGCCCCGTAGCGCAGCAGTTTCATGGCGTATCCTCTTCCAATTCGTAGAATTTCACGGCGTTTCCACCCAGGATCGCCTGCCGTTCTTCGGGCGTCAGCCCTTCCAGCAGGCGGTCGGTCAGGTGCTCCCACAGGTCGTGAGATCCGGCGAGGGTCAGGACAGGCCAGTCCGACCCCCAGAGCAGGCGGTTGGGGCCGAACAGGCGCAGCACCTCGTCCACGACGGGGCGCAGGACGGCGAGCGCGGAGTCGGGCGTGCGGAGCGGTTCGGCGAGTTCGGTCAGAAGGCCGGAGAGCTTGCAGTGGACCTGCGGGAAGGCGGCCATCGCAGCCATTCCCTCGCGCCAGGCAGGGTCGAGCGGGGCCATCCGCGGCTTGGCGCAATGGTCGATGACCATCGGCAGGTCGGGCCAAGCCGCGGCGAAGCGGGCGAGGTGGGTCAGGTGGCGGGCAAAGACCAGGGCGTCGAAGCGCAGGCCAAGGTTTTGCACGGTTCGCAGGACAGTGGCGTCGGGGCGGGTGGTGATCCAGTCATCCTCGGCCAGGTCCTGCAGCATTGGTCGGATGCCCTTGAGCCGGGGGTTGCGGGCGAGATCGGCAAGGGTTTCGACGGTTTCAATATGGGTCAGGTCCACCCAGCCGACCACGCCAGCGATCAGCGGATGCCGGGCCGCGAGGTCGAGAAGATAGCGCGTCTCGGCCACGCTGTCGGCGGCCTGCACGGCGATGACGCGGCGGCTCTGGTTCAAGGCGGCAAGGTCGTCGGGGGTAAAGACGCGGCGCAGCGGGTCCAGCGTCGGCGGACCGGCGTCGAGCCAGCCGTAATCGCCCCGCGACGGGTCCCAGAAATGGCAATGCGCGTCGATCCGCATCAGATGGTGACGCCGCCGTCGACCAGGCAGGCCTGGCCCGAGACGAAGCGGCTTTCGTCGGAGAGGAGGAAGACGACCATCGGGGTGATATCGTCGGTCGTGGCAAGCCGGCCCATCGGCTGGCGGGCGATGAAGTCCTTTTCTGCCTGGATCGGGTCGGCGGCGGCGGCGATGCGGCCCCGCAGGCTGGGGGTGTCGACCGTGCCGGGGCAAAGCGCGTTGCACCGCAGGCCCGTCTTGACGAAATCGGCGGCGATGGCCTTGGTCAGGCCGATCACGGCGGCCTTGGTCGCGCCATAAGCGGTGCGGTTGGGGAAGCCTTTGATCGACGAAGCCATCGAGGCCATGTTCAGGATCGAGGTGCCGCCGGTTTCCTTCGCGCGGTCGAGCATTCCGGGCAGGAAGGCGCGGCAGGTGTGGAACATCGACTTCACGTTCAGGTCGAAGGAGAAGTCCCAGTCGGCCTCGGTCACGTCTAGGATGGTGCCGTTCGCCACGTAGCCCGCGCAGTTGAACAGGCCGTCAAGCTTCGGCAGCCGGTCCCGCAGTGCGGTGATCGCGGCGGGGTCGGTGACGTCCAGCGGATGGGTCTCCATTTCGAGGCCCGACAGTAGGGCGGGGTCGCGGTCCGTGGCGATCACGCGGGCGCCCTGCGCGGCGCAGGCGATGGCGCTGGCGCGGCCGATGCCCTGGCCGGCGGCCGTGATCAGGATAGTCTTGTCCTTCAGCCGCATGATCCCCCCCGCCGCTTCCGGGGGTGAGACTAGTCGCGGGGAAAGCCGGAGGGCAAGCGGTTCTCGGCCGGGTCGAGCGCAAGGGTAGCAAGAGGGTTGGCGCGGCAGCGATTCGGGTGCAGGATGAGGGTTCTGCAGCAGCCTGGGGAGGAGAAGCATGAGCCGTCATCTTGCCGATCATCGCAGCCGGACAACCGGCGGCCGGGTGAAGCACTTCCTGCGGCTGTCCCGCACCCCGCGCGAGACTTGGCAGCGGCCGAGGGGAACCTCGGGTGCGGCGCGATTGATCCAGTTCCTGCGGATCGAGAAGGGGCGCACCGTCTGATCCCTCACACGGAACGGGACTGCCAGGCGGCGCTTTTCAAAGGCTTGCCGGTGGACGTTAGGGGTGTGTCAGGCTTTTGCCGGTTTCAGCTTGTCGCGCAGCGCAGCCAGGATATCGCGAAGGTCGGCGAGGTCTGACAGCGGCAGTCCGGTCTTCTCGGCGAAGGCGCGGGGTACACCCTGCGCCCGTTCGGCGAGCGCGCGGCCGTCCTCGGTCAGGGACAGGCGCACCTGGCGTTCGTCCTGCGCCCCGCGGCTGCGCTTGAGCCACCCCGCGCTTTCCATGCGCTTGAGCAGGGGGGTGAGCGTGTTCGATTCCAGCCGAAGCTCGCCCCCAAGCTGGCCGACCGTCTGATCGTCCCGGACGTTCAGCGAGGAGAGGACGAGATACTGCGGATAGGTCAGCCCCAGCGGTTGCAGCAAGGGCGCATAGGCTGCGTGCACCGCATGGGCGGTCGAGTGCAGCGCGAAGCAAAGCATGTCGGCGGGGGCGAGGGTCATATCGGAAGCTTAGATCGCGTGCGATTGAAATGCAATTGACTTCTGATAGCGCGTCAATATATATCGTGCACGATCTAAATTTCAGGAGAATGGCGATGTCGGTTGATGCAAAGTATTGGGCGGAAGCGAAGGCCACCGGTGGCGGGCGCAACGGGATGTCCGGGTTGGTGAACGGCCAACTGACCGTGACGATGACCAGCCCGAAGGAGTTGGGCGGGTCTGGGCTGGGCCATAACCCGGAAGAACTGTTCGCGGTCGGCTACGCCGCGTGCTACCTAGGCGCGATGCGGTTCGTCGCGAAGAACGAAAAGCTAGGCACCGTCCCGGACGATGCGTCGGTCAATGCGCATGTGGGCATCGGCCCGCGGCCCGAGGGCGGTTTTGCGCTGAGCGTGCGGCTGGTGGTGAAGATGCCGGGCGTTGACAAGGCGGTGGCCGAAAAGATCGCCGAGCTTGGCCATTTCATCTGCCCCTATTCGCATGCGACGAAGGGCAATATCGACGTCGTGACGGAAGTCGTCTGACACCAAGACCGGCCTGACCGGGGTATCCGGTCGGGCCGACCCTCAGGCGCCCAGCGGCTGCGGGGTCGCGCGCGAACCGTCCGGCACAAGGGTGATGGCGGTCGCAAAACTTGCGACCAGCATCTCGCCCCCATCCTCGATCATGCCGAAAAGTTGCGCCAGGACCGAGGCGATCGAGGTCCCATAGGTCAAGTGGGCAATGACGGAGTGGATCGCGTCGACGCCCACGCCGAAGAATCCCAGGACCAGAACGATCAGCAGATAGCGGCGGCTCAGAAGCCGCGAGGCGTGGTCCCGCTGGCGCAGAAGGATGGCGACGATGGACAGGGACAACAGGCCCATCGCGCCGAAGACGGCCAGCTCACCCACGTCCTTGCCGTCGAACAGGGCGGAATCGTGCAGGTCCAGCCATTCGGACAGGCTGCTGCCGACATGTTCGTGCACCTGGAAGGAATCGTCGATCAGGATGATCAGGAATACGACGGCCCACAGCACCGGGGCAAGCCAGCGGTCACGCAGGCTGGTCCAGGCCAGGGCGATGCAGATCACCAGCCATTTCAGATAATTGAAATCCTCAGGCAGGGCGCGGTCTTCGGTGATCTTCAGCAGTGTCGGGACGTTCGAGATCAGGTGCGCGTCCTTGGCGACGGCCGCGACAACGTTGACCAGGATGAACGCGAAGTCGATCGAAAGAAGGATCAGAAGCAGGGTGCGAAAGCGCAGGGTCACGAAGGAAAACGGGCGGGTCAAGGCAGCCTCTTCACTGTGCCGGAGCGGCAAGTGCAACTTGGAACCAATGTTTGCCGGAACCTCGGCGGAAAACACTTTGGGCATCACGACGGACTTCGTCCTGCAGGCTTACCATTGGCGCCGGGCTTGCATCAAGAAAAGGGCGGCAAGATGACGAAAGCTTGAGAACCACTCCGAAAGCGAAGTTTCCCGCCCGGCGCTTGCGCCCCTGCCTGAAAAAGCGCCAGTCCCCGGCCGTGCGACGGCCGGGGTCCAGCCGCCCGTCGTCAGGAGCGGACAAGTTTTTCGTATTCGGTCGCGACTCGGCGGGTCAGGTCGCCCACCTCGAAGGTGTAGTCGCCGATCTGGCCCACGGGCGTGACTTCGGCCGCGGTGCCGGTCAGCCAGCACTGTTCGAAAGTCGCCAGTTCCTCGGGCTTGATGTAGCGTTCGTGGACCTTGATCTGCATGTCCTTCAGCATCCCGATCACGGTCTGCCGGGTGATGCCGTTCAGGATGCAGTCCGGGTTCGGCGTGTGCACTTCGCCGTCCTTGACGAAGAAGATATTGGCGCCCGTCGCCTCGGCCACATAGCCGCGGTAGTCGTAGAACAGCGCGTCCGAGCAGCCCTTGGCCATCGCGGCATGCTTGGACATGGTGCAGATCATGTAGAGCCCGGCAGCCTTGGCGGCAGTGGGGATGGTTTCAGGCGAAGGCCGCTTCCACTTGGCGATGTCGAGCTTTGCCCCCTTCATCTTGGCGTCGCCGTAATAGGCGCCCCAGGACCAGCAGGCGATCGCAAGGCGGACGGGGTTCCCCAGCGAGGCGACCCCCATCTCGTCGCCCGCGCCCCGGAAGGCGATGGCGCGGACATAGGCATCGGTCAGGCCGTTGGCCTTCAGGACCTCTTCCTTCGCCGCGTCGATCTGTTCGGCCGTGTAGGGGATCGGCATGTCGAGCAGCCGGCCGGATTCCAGAAGGCGCAGCGAATGTTCGTGGCTTTTGAAGATCTTGCCGTTGTAGCAGCGTTCGCCTTCGAAGACCGAGGACGCGTAGTGAAGCGCGTGGGTCAGGATGTGGACGTTCGCGGAACGCCATTCCACCAGCTTGCCATCCATCCAGATGAACCCGTCGCGATCGTCGTATCCTGCCATCCTGGCCTCCCACCTTTGCGAATGTTGCGCCTGAAACGTCCGCTTCGGACAGATTCTTGCGCGAAATCGGGGCAGGGTTACGGGTTCGTGCTTGGAAAGTCAACAAGGCTGACGTAAATTCACCGGGAAGGAGTGTGGCGGATGGCAGAGACACCCGGCGGCGAGAGCCTGCTGTTCCTGACGGATGAACAGCTGCGGAAGGGGATCGAGGCGATGTTCTTCGCCTATCGCGGATTCACCGCAGACCCGGACCGGATTCTGGAAGGCAAGGACTATGGCCGGGCGCATCACCGGGCGATCCATTTCATTCACCGCAGCCCCGGGACGACAGTGTCGAACCTGATGTCCATCCTGGGGGTGACGAAGCAGTCGCTCAATCGGGTGTTGCGGACCTTGATCGATGATGGTCTCGTTCGCAGCGAGAAGGGAAAGCTGGATGCGCGGGAACGGCATCTGCATCTGACGGAAAAGGGATTGATGCTGGAGCGCGAGTTGTCGGATGCGCAGCGGGCACGGATGCGCGCGGCCTACCGGGCGGCAGGGCCTCAGGCCGTGGCGGGCTTCCGGCAGGTGCTGGAGGCGATGATGGACCCGGAAATGCGCCGCCAGTACAACCGCCTGAAGGAGGGCGGCTGATGGTTCCGGACGCGCATCTGCTGATCGTCGATGACGACGAACGGATTCGGGGGCTGTTGCAGAAGTTCCTGATGCGGAACGGGTTCCTGGTGTCCGTCGCCCGGGACGCGGCGCAGGCGCGGAAGATCCTGGGCGGGCTGGAGTTCGACCTGATCGTCATGGACGTGATGATGCCGGGCGAGGACGGGGTGACGCTGACCCGCGATCTGCGGAAGAAGATGGCGACTCCGATCCTGCTTTTGACCGCGCGGGGCGAGACGGCGAACCGGATCGAGGGGCTGGAAGCGGGGGCGGACGATTACCTGGTCAAGCCGTTCGAACCGAAAGAACTGCTGCTGCGGATCAACGCGATCCTGCGGCGGGTGCCGGTGGTGAAGCCGACGGAGCCCGTGCGGCAGGTGCTGCACCTGGGGGCGGTGCGCTATGACGCGGACCGGGGCGAGATGTGGCGCGGCGAAGTGCCGGTGCGGCTGACGGCAACCGAGGCGCAGTTGATGCGGATCTTCGCGGCTCAGCCCGGGGTGGCGCTGAGCCGGGAGAAGCTGGTCACCGAGACGGGCGGCGAAGATGCAGCGCAGGAGCGGGCGGTGGACGTGCAGATCACCCGGCTGCGGCGGAAGATCGAGGAGGACCCGAAGGCGCCGCGCTACCTGCAGACGGTGCGGGGCGAGGGCTATATGCTGCAGCCGGATTGAGCTGTGTCAGCCCCCCGGGGCGCTGCCCCGGACCCCGGGATACTTGTTCCAGTATGAAAGGGCTTTGTCGTGCTTGTCTTCACGCATGAAGCGTTTCGCGGCCATGTAACTCCGCCGGGGCATCCCGAGCGGGTTGAGCGGCTGGCTGCTGTTGAGCGGGGGCTGGCCGGGATTGCCGTGGAACGGCGGGAGTGTCCGGCTGGGGACGACGGTGAGGTGCTGCGGTGTCATCCGGCGGGGTATCTGGCGCGGGTGAAGGCGGCGGTGCCTTGGGAAGACTGGGTGCAGCTGGATGGGGATACGTTCCTGTCGCCGGGGTCGTTCGAGGCGGCGATGCGGGCGGTCGGGGGCATTTGCGCGGCGGTGGATGCGGTGGTGAGCGGGGAGGCGAAGACGGCGTTCGTGGCCGGGCGGCCTCCGGGGCATCATGCGGAGCGCGAGACGGCGATGGGGTTCTGTCTGTTCGGGACGGTGGCCATCGGCGCGAAGCGGGCGCTGGACCATCATGGGTTGAAGCGCGTGGCCGTGGTGGATTTCGACGTGCATCACGGGAACGGGACTCAAGATTTGTTGTGGGACGAGGGGCGGTGTCTGTTCGTCTCTTCCCACCAGATGCCCTTGTATCCCGGCACCGGGCGGCCGGAGGAACGGGGGGCGCATGGGCAGGTGCTGAACCTGCCTTTGCGGTCAGGCTCGGGCGGGCGGGCGATGCGGGAGGTGTACGAGGGCGTGGTGTTTCCGGCGCTGGCCGCGTGGGAACCTGAGTTGCTGCTCATCTCGGCCGGGTTCGACGCCCATGCCGACGATCCCTTGGCCGGGCTGGAATGGCAAGCGGAGGATTATCGGTGGCTGACCGACAAGCTCTGCGATTTCGCCGGGGGGCGGGTGGTATCGTCCCTGGAGGGTGGCTATGATCTGGACGCGCTGGCGTCTTCCGTGGCGGCGCATCTTGCAGTGCTGGAGGAGCGGGGCCGATGAGCGACAAGCCGGTGGAGACGATGAGCTTCGAAGAGTCGATGGCCGCCCTGGAGCAGGTCGTGGGGGCTTTGGAGCGGGGCGAGGTGCCGCTGGAGCAGTCGATTGCGCTGTATGAGCGGGGAGCCGCGCTGAAGGCGCATTGCGCGAAGAAGCTGGCCGAGGCCGAGGAGAAGGTGGAACTGATCCGGGCGCAGGAAGGTCGGGCGGTGGGGACGACTCCGGCGGAGGGGATGTGAGCTTTTCGCAGCGGCTGGCGGCGGATGCGGCGCTGTGCGAGGCGCGGCTTCTGCGTGCGCTTGAGGGGCGCGCGGACCAGCCGGTGACCGAGGCGATGCGCTATGCGGTGCGGGGCGGCAAGCGGTTGCGCGGGTTCCTGGTGCTGGAAGGCGCGCGGATGCTTGGGGTTGCGGAGGAGCGGGCGTTAAGCGCGGCGGGGGCGATCGAGGCGCTGCATGCCTATTCGCTGGTCCACGATGACCTGCCCTGCATGGACGACGACGATCTGCGGCGGGGGCAGCCGACGGTGCACAAGAAGTGGGACGAGGCGACGGCGGTGTTGGCGGGGGATGCCTTGCAAACGCTGGCCTTCGAACTGCTGTGCGATCCGGCGTTGGGGACTGCCGAGGTGCGGATGGAGCTGGTTTCGGGGCTGGCAAAGGCCTCGGGGATCGACGGGATGGTGCTGGGCCAGGCGCTGGACATTGCCGCGGAAACGGCGGGGCGGTCCCTGACGCTGGAGGAGATCACCGCGCTGCAGGCAGGGAAGACCGGGGCGCTGATCGGGTTCGCGGCGGAGGCTGGGGCGGTGATTGCGGGGGCGGATCGCGCTCCGTTGCGGCGGTATGCCGCTGCGCTGGGGCTGGCTTTCCAGATCGCGGACGACATCCTTGATGTGACCGGCGACGAGGCCAAGACGGGCAAGCGCGTGGGCAAGGATGCGGACGCGGGGAAGGCGACCTTCGTCTCGCTTCTGGGACTGGAAGGAGCCAGGGCGCGGGCGGCGGAGTTGGTTCGCGAAGCCGAGGTGGCGCTGGCCGGGTATGGAAATGGCGCGGCCAACTTGATCGCCGCGGCGCGCTTCGTTATCGCGCGGGACAATTGACCCCGCAAAGGCAGGCATGATGACCGACCGACCCCAGACGCCCCTGCTTGACCGGGTAACGCTGCCTTCGGACCTGAAGGGCCTGTCCGACCGCGAGCTGCACCAGCTGGCCGATGAGCTGCGGGCCGAGACGATCTCGGCGGTGTCCGAGACGGGCGGGCATCTGGGCGCGGGGCTGGGGGTCGTCGAGCTGACGGTGGCGATCCATGCGGTGTTTGACACGCCCCGCGACAAGCTGATCTGGGACGTGGGCCACCAATGCTATCCGCACAAGATCCTGACCGGGCGGCGCGATCGCATCCGGACGCTGCGGATGGAGGGGGGCCTGTCGGGGTTCACCAAGCGGTCGGAAAGCCCCTATGACCCGTTCGGCGCGGCGCATTCCTCGACGTCGATTTCGGCGGCGCTGGGCTTTGCGATGGCGTCCGAGCTGGGCGGGGACCCCGGGGACGCGATTGCCGTCATTGGCGACGGGTCGATGTCGGCGGGCATGGCCTTCGAGGCGATGAACAATGCCGGCCATCTGAAGAAGCGGCTTTTCGTCATCCTGAACGACAACGAGATGTCGATTGCCCCTCCGGTCGGGGCGCTGTCGTCCTATCTGAGCGGGCTTTATGCCACCGCGCCGATGCAGGATCTGAAACAGGTGGCGAAGGGCATCGTGGGGCTGCTGCCCTCACCTTTCCAGGAGGGGGCGAAGCGGGCCAAGGACATGCTGAAGGGCATGGCCGTGGGCGGGACTTTGTTTGAATCGCTGGGGTTCGAGTATGTGGGACCCATCGACGGGCATGACCTGGACCAGCTGCTGCCGGTGTTGCGGACGGTGAAGGCGCGGGCGACGGGGCCGGTCTTGATCCATGTGCTGACCAGGAAGGGCAAGGGCTATGCTCCGGCCGAGGCGGCGCGGGACAAGGGGCACGCGACGGGCAAGTTCGACGTGCTGACCGGTGTGCAGGTGAAGGCGGCGTCGAATGCTCCGTCCTACACGAAGGTCTTCGCGCAGTCGCTGGTGGCCGAGGCGGAGCGGGATGAGAAGATCGTCGCGGTGACGGCGGCGATGCCGGACGGGACGGGGCTGGACCTGTTCGCGGGGCGGTTCCCGAAGCGGTGTTTCGACGTGGGGATTGCGGAACAGCATGCGGTGACGTTCTCGGCTGGCCTTGCGGCGGGGGGGATGAAGCCGTTCTGCGCGATCTATTCGACCTTCCTGCAGCGCGGGTACGATCAGGTCGTGCACGATGTGGCGATCCAGCGGTTGCCGGTGCGGTTCGCCATCGACAGGGCGGGGCTGGTGGGGGCGGACGGTGCGACGCATGCAGGGGCGTTCGACGTGGCGTTCCTCGCGAACCTGCCGGGGTTCGTGGTGATGGCGGCGGCGGACGAGGCGGAACTGGTACATATGGTCGCCACTGCGGCGGCGCATGACGCAGGCCCGATAGCCTTCCGGTATCCGAGGGGCGAGGGCGTTGGCGTGGAGATGCCGTCCCGCGGAGTGCCGCTGGAGATCGGCAAGGGCCGGGTGGTGCGCGAAGGGTCTCGGGTGGCGATCCTGTCGTTCGGGACCCGGTTGAGCGAGAGCTTGAAGGCGGCGGAGGCTTTGGCGGGTCGTGGGGTGTCGGTGACGGTCGCGGATGCGCGGTTTGCGAAGCCGCTGGACCGCGAGCTGGTGCTGCAACTGGCCCGGGCGCATGAGGCATTGGTGACGGTGGAAGAGGGCGCTGTGGGGGGTTTCGGGTCCCACGTCGCGCAGCTTCTGGCCGAAGAAGGCATCTTTGACCGTGGGCTGAAGTTCCGGTCGCTGGTGCTGCCGGACATCTTCATCGACCAGGCATCTCCCGAGGCGATGTACCGGGTCGCAGGGCTGGATGCCGCACATATCGAGGCCAGGGTGCTGGCGGCGCTGGGCGTCGCGTTGGTGGGCAAGCGGGCCTGATCCGTTCGGATTGGTGAAAGAACGGCGTCTGTTCCCTGGGGAACAGGCAGGGGCGTGGTCGCTGGCCTAGAACCGGAGAGCACTCCGGGGAGGGCCTGCCATGATGGACCATGCGATTTCTGAAGGACGGACTTGCGCAGCGGCTGAGCGGGCCGGGCGGACTGTATAATCTGGGAAATGCTTTGGGGCTGCTGAGCGGCCTGTCCTTCCACGTTGCGGGGGCGACGGCGATCGGCCTTACGGGATGGGCGGCGGCGATGCAGTATTTCGTCGGGAGTCCTGGCGCGACGGCGATCACGGTGGCGATGCTGGTCTTCTTCTGGTCGGGTGAGCAGTACCACAAGGCCTGGGCACATGGTGCGCCACCGGATGCGCGGTTGAACCGGCTAGGGGATGTCTCCTCGGGCTGGGGGGCGCTGGCGCTGGGGCTGGGGCTGTTCCTGATGGGGCACCCGGTGTTGGCGGCGACGGCCGGGCTGATACATGCCGCGGGAAAGTTCGGGAGTGCCCTGCCGGAGCGGGTGCAGGCACGGCTGCCGGTGGGACCGGGCGTATTCCGGGGGATCGTGGTGGCAAGCCGGTTGCCGGCGCTGGCCGCGGTGACGATCGACCTGGCCCGGGCGGCGGATGTGGAAAGCATGGCGGCGGGCGGGCTTCTGGTGCTGTGCTACGGGTTGTGGCTGAAGGCCGACGTGGCGCTGATGCGGGGCTAGCGGCGCAGCCAGGGGTCGAGGATCGGCATGCTGACCAGGGTCGCGCCCGCGATCATGGCAAGGCAGATGCGGCGGAAGGTCCGGTCGCTGGCGAGGCCGAACATGCGGCTCCCGGCCCAGGTGCCAAACCCGTAGACCGGCGCGAGAACCAGGGCGAGCAGAAGCGTCTGCGGGGTGATGAGGCCGCCCCACACATAGCCGATGGCGCCGATGGCGGTGGTGATGGCGAAGAAGAGGACGATGTTCGCCCGAACCGTCTGGGCGGAGGTCATGCTTCCAAGCCAGTAGGCCACCACCGGGGGGCCGCCCACCTGCGCCGCGCCGGAGAAGAAGCCGGAGATCAGCCCGACGAGCATGGTCAGCGGCGGTTTCGGGCGGCCAAGGTACCGCCAGCCCGAGACGAGAAGCGCCAGCATGAGGGCGGCCAAAGCCACGATCCCCCAGCGCAGGGTCAGGGGGTCGAGCGACGTCAGGAGCCAGGTCCCGGCCGGAACTCCGACCAGGGCGCCAAGCGCCATCGTCATGACCTCGCGCCGCTTTGCTTTCCGCAGGGCGTCAGGGATCATTCCTGCGGCCATCACTCCATCGGTGACAAGGAGGAGGGGCACGGCCGCGTGCGGGCCAAGGAGGGCGCTGGCAAGCGGGATGAAGATAAGGGCCGCGCCAAAGCCGGAAAACCCGCGGGCAACGCTTGCGGCCAGGGTCACGGCAAGGAGAAAGGCAAGCGTTCCGGCGTAGTCGGGCGAGCCGAAGAGGGTGGACATGGGGCGCGCCTCTGGCAGGGGCTGGTCCAGTTCTTAGCGGATGGTGGGCAGATTGCCCACCCTACGACGGGGTCGCGCAGGGTGCCGGTGTGGATTCCTGCGGTGCTGGCCAGTCCGGGAACGGGGTACCCGGGTCAGGGATGTGGAAGCAAGAGAGTGGGCGAGCCGAGTCGGATGGGACATGGCGCAAGGTGGGCAGATTGCCCACCTTACGAGGGGTCGCGCAGGGTGTGTATGCCAGAATCCCGACCTAGGGGCGGTGCGCGTGGTCGGGGTGTCGGAGGCCGTCCATCACCCGGACGAGGGCTTCGGAAATGCCGGGCTCGGACAGGGCATGCCCCGCAAGGGGAACCATCCGCAGTTCGCATTTCGACCAGCCCTGGGCCAGGGACCAGGCGGATTGCGGCGGGCAGATCATGTCGTACCGGCCCTGGATGATGGTCGCCGGTATGTGCTCGATCCGGCCACGTTCGCGCAGGATCCAGCCGTCGGCTTCCAGGAAGCCCGCGTTCTGGAAGTAGTGGTTTTCCAGCCGGGCAAAGGCGCGGGCATAGTCCGAGGGACTTTCGCCCAGCGCCCCCTCGTTCTGGATCGATGCCAGCGCGTTTTCCCAGTTGGCCCAGATCCGGCCATAACGGGTTTCCTCGACCAGGTTGCCGGAGAAGAGGCGGCGGTGGTAGGCTGCGATGAGGTCGTGGCGTTCCTCGGGAGGGATCACCTCGACGAAGCGGGACCAGAGGTCGGGGAAGAAGGCACCTGCGCCCCCGGCGTAGAACCAGTTCAGCTCGGCACGGGTGGCGAGGAACACGCCGCGCAGGACCAGGTGGGCGACGCGGTCGGGGTGGGTAATCGCGTAGATCAGCGCAAGCGTCGCGCCCCAGCTGCCGCCGAAACCGATGAACCGTTCGATGCCAAGCGCCTGGCGGATCGTCTCGACGTCCTGGACCAGGTGCCAGGTCGTGTTGGCGGTGACGCTGGCATGGGGACGCGATCGGCCGCAACCACGCTGGTCGAAAAGGACGGTGCGGAAGACGCGAGGGTCGAAATAGCGGCGCATCGCGGGCGAGCAACCTCCGCCGGGGCCGCCGTGGAAGACGATGACCGGAATCCCGTCCGGGCGGCCACATTGCTCGACATACACCCGGTGACCGTCGCCCATGTCGATCACGCGCTGATCGAACGGGTCGATCGGCGGGTAAAGGTATTCGACTGCGCGCTTTTGACCTGATCTCTGATCCATCTTCGCTCTATATAGCCACGGGAATGCCCGAAGTCGAAGGGCAATCGGGAGACAGAGATGGCGGTGGATACGGTCGATCCAGCGGAAGTGGCAAAGTTCGAGCGGATGGCGGCGGAATGGTGGGACCCGAACGGCAAGTTCAAGCCCCTGCACATGCTGAACCCCTGCCGGCTGGACTATATCACCAGCCAGATCGCAGCCGAGTTCGGCCGAGACCTGGCGGGGGCCGCCCCGTTCGCGGGGTTGCGGATCCTGGACATCGGCTGCGGCGGCGGCCTCCTGTCCGAACCGATGGCGCGGCTGGGGGCCGATGTTGTCGGCGCGGATGCGGCCGAGCGGAACATCCCGGTGGCGCGCGCACATGCCAAGCAGTCCGGTCTGCTGATCGACTATCGCCACACCACGGCCGAGGCGCTGGCTGCGGCGGGGGAACGCTTCGACGTGGTCCTGAACATGGAGGTCGTCGAGCATGTCGCCGACCCGCAGGCCTATCTGACTGCCTGCCAGGAGCTGTTGAAACCGGGCGGGCTGATGATCTGTTCGACGCTGAACCGGAACCCGAAGAGCTTCATGATGGCGATCGTCGGGGCGGAATGGGTGATGCGCTGGCTGCCCAAGGGGACGCATGACTGGGCAAAGTTCATCACTCCGGACGAACTTTACGCGCTGATCGGGAAGGCGGGGCTGCGGCCAGTGGACCGCAAGGGCATGGTATTCAACCCGGTCACCTGGCGCTGGAGCCTGTCGGACCGGGATCTGAGCTGCAACTACGTCACCGCCTCGGTGAAGGCTTAGGCGGGAACGCCGGTCCGGACGCAGCGTGCGGTCGCCAGGCAGCACCAGCACGTCCGACGGGAAAGCGTGGTGCTTCCCGTTCGGCGGTCGGTGCCCCGGGAATGGATGTGGCGTCAATCCCCCGTGAAACCCGGATTCCGCCAGGTGGCCGGGGAAAGGCAAGGGGTCGCGCCGCATTTCCCGTCTTCGGGGTCCATCGATTTCACGATTTGCTTGCGCCATTCACGGACGATCCCCTGCCGTTGACGAAGATTTCACGGTGCCGGTTCCAGGCTCGCTTGAGGCACAAGGCGGGGGGCCAGCATGTTCATTCGGTTGATCGGGATGTTCGAAGTGCGCGACGAGGCAGGGGTTGACCGGACGCCCCGGGGTGCAAAGGCGCGGGGGCTTCTGGCGCTTTTGGTGCGGACGCCGGGTCACCGCCGTCCCCGGCGCTGGCTGGAGTCCCGGCTTTGGTCGGACCGGGGGCCCGAGCAGGCCTCGGGCTCGCTGCGCCAGGCTTTGTCAGAACTGCGCAGGGCGCTGGGGCCCTTGGCGGACCGGCTGAGGAGCGACCGGGACATGGTTGCGCTGGGCGCATTCCGGACCGACGCAGGGGACCCGGCCTCGGTGCGCGAGGCGCTGGCGCAGGGGCGGGAGTTTCTGGAAGGGATCGACATCCTGGACGCGGCCTTTGCCGCCTGGCTGACCGAGGAGCGGCAGAAGCTGGCTGCCGAGGCGGCTGCGGCGGCCCCGGTGGCTCGACCGATTGCGCCGTTCTCGTTGCAACTGGCCGATCTGCCGGAGGGAACTTCGGCGGTCATCGCACAGGACCTCGCGGCAGCGATTGCCCGATTGACGGCCGAGCATCTTCTGGTCCCGGGCCAGCGTGGCGTCACGGCCGACCGTCTGCCGGGTGGAGTAAACCTGGTGATCGAGGGCGACTGGACCGACGACACTGCCTGTCTGAAGGTGCGGCTGGTCGATCAGGCCATGCGCAAGACCCTGTGGAGCCAGCGGCTTGTCGCGGGCCTGGCAGACAGCCGGGGCGAGCTGCCCCGGGTGACGTTCGATTCACTGGATGCAAAGCTGATGTAGGCTTGCGCATTCCGCGATAGGGTCGGCGCGAGAGGTGCGCCAATGACCCGCTATTTCCGCGACTACCCGGCCCGAACCGGCGACCGGATGCTTTTCAAGATGGAGCACTACCTGGAGCTTTACGACGAGCTTCTGGGCAGCTGGCAGGGACGGGATGTCGGTTTTCTGGAGATCGGCGTCTACAAGGGCGGGTCGCTGCCGATGTGGCAGGGGTTCCTCGGTCCGCGGTCGCGTCTGGTGTTCCTGGATATTGACCCGGCCTGCCGTGACCTGGCGCTGCCGGGCACAGTGGTCGAGATCGGGGATCAGGCGGACCCGGCGTTTCTGGAGCGTGTGGGTGCGGTGCATGGACCCTTCGACCTGATCGTCGACGATGGCGGCCACAAGATGCACCAGCAGATCACCAGCTTCCGTCATCTGTGGCCACGTCTCAGCGACCGGGGGCTGTATATCATCGAGGATGTGCACACGAGCTACTGGCCCGGGTTCGGCGGTGGCTTGCGTGCAAAGGGGAGCTTCGTCGAGTTCGTCAAGGACCTGATCGACCGGATGCATTCCTGGTACACCGAGGACGACGCGGGTTTCCCGCTGCATCCGCTGGCGCGGGAGATCGGGGGCATCCGGTTCCACGATTCGCTCGTGGTGATCGAGAAGCGGCTGAAGGAGGCTCCTGTGGCGATTACGGCGCAGAACGGACAGGTCGGGCGGTCGCGCCGGATGCTGGAGGTCCGGGGCCGGCGGTCGATCTTCTGAACCTTGCATTGCGGGGGCTTCGCCTTTAGCAGAGGGGCGGTTTCCCCAGGAGAGGCGCGATGGACGGGATCGACACGCTGAAGGCCAAATATCTGGCGGCGGTGGCCGGTGCGGCGGATGAGGCCGGGCTGGAAGAGGTTCGCGTGGGCGCTCTGGGCAAGAAGGGCGAGATCTCGGGCCTGATGGCCGGTCTGGGGAAGATGGACCCGGATCAGCGGAAGGCGGCGGGGGCTTCGCTGAACGCGCTGAAGGACGAAATCGACGCGGCGCTGCGGGCGCGGAAGGTGGCCTTGGCGGATGCGGCCCTGGACGAGCGGCTGAAGTCGGAATGGCTGGACGTGACCTTGCCCGGGAGGCCTCGGCCCCGCGGGACGGTGCATCCGGTGTCCCAGGTGATGGAAGAGCTGACGGCGATCTTTGCCGACATGGGCTTCTCGGTGGCCGAGGGGCCGCAGGTGGAGTCCGACTGGTACAACTTCGACGCGCTGAACATCCCGCCCGAGCATCCCGCGCGGCAGGAGCATGACACGTTCTTCATGGCGCGGGCCGAGGGGGACAATCGGCCCCCGCATGTGCTGCGGACGCATACCTCGCCGGTGCAGATCCGGGCGATGATGGCGCAGGGGGCACCGATCCGCGTCATTGCTCCGGGCCGGGTCTACCGGATGGACATGGACCAGACGCATACGCCGATGTTCCACCAGGTCGAGGGGCTGGCGATCGATCGGTCGATTTCGATGGCGAACCTCAAGTGGTGCCTGGAGGAGTTCTGCCGCGCCTTCTTCGAGGTGGACAAGGTGGAGCTGCGGTTCCGGGCCAGCCACTTCCCGTTCACCGAGCCGTCGGCCGAGGTGGACATCCGCTATTCCAACGTCGGCGGCCAGCTGAAGATCGGCGAGGGCGACAAGTGGATGGAGATCCTCGGGTCGGGGATGGTGCATCCGAAGGTGCTGCAGGCCGCCGGGGTGGACCCGACCCAGTGGCAGGGGTTTGCCTTCGGGATGGGGATCGACCGGATCGCGATGCTGAAATACGGCATTCCGGACCTGCGGGCCTTCTTCGAGGCCGACCTGCGCTGGCTGCGGCACTATGGGTTCAGCGCGCTGGACGTGCCAGACCTGGCGGGCGGGCTGTCGGCCTGAATGGACGACCCGGACCTTTCCGCGCGGAAGCATCTGGCGGGGAGTGACCCCCTGTTCCCCGCGCGGCGGGAAGAGGCCTGGGGGCGGATCGTGGCGGCGCTGGACGGGGTGCTGGGGCCGGCGGGCTATGTGTGGGCCAAGACGACCTGGACCCGGATTTCCCCGCGGGGAAAGTCGGCGGTGCATCTGCAGCGGGACCGCTATGGCTGGGACGTGCGGATCGTCTTGCGGTTCGTGACCCCGCCAGGTGAAGTGCCGGATCACCCGGATTGGCCGGGCGGCGAGGATGTGACGCTGCTGGAGTTCTTCGAGGAAGCGGTGAGCGATCCGGGCACGCTGGCGTTCCTGGATGTGCTGGAGCGGCCGGAATGTCTGGACCTGGCGGTCGAGGTGCTGCGCGAGCAGGTGCTCCCGTGGTTCGAGGCGCTTCACGCGGGCTGAGTGATGCGGCGCGCGGCGGCCTGGCCGGCCCAGCGGCCCGTGGCCCAGGACGCGGTGAGGAGATAGCCGCCGGTCGGGGCCTCCCAGTCCAGCATTTCACCGGCGGCGAAGATGCCCGGGAGGGCCTTCAACTCCAGGTCGGGGGTGAGGGCGTCCCAGGCGATGCCGCCCGCCACGCTGATGGCCTCGTCCAGCGGGCGGGGGCCTTGGAGGGGGATGGTAAGGTGCTTGAGCTGGGCGAAGGGGTCCTTGCGTGAGACCTCCATCACCAGGGCGATCTGGGTGCGGTCGAGGCCGAGTTTGCGGAGTTTGTTCGTGGCGCTGTCGCCGGGCTTCATCTTGGCGAGGCGGTTGGTGATGTCCTGGGGCGAAAGGGCGGGAAGCAGGTCAACCGCAAGTGTATATGCGTCGCGTAGATACTTGTAGATACTGTAGATGCCGCCGCCCTCCAAGCCCTTGGCGGAGATGACGAATTCGCCGCGGTGCTCCTCGCTTCCTTCGGTCGCTCCACGCTGGGTGGCGCTGTTTGGCAGGCGGACCTTGAGGGCGACGCCTTTGACGGGCTGACCGAAGAACGGGGTCATGTGCGGGGACCAGTCGACGCGGAAGCCCATGTTGGCGGGTTGCCAGTCGGTGACTTGCACTCCCTTTTCGCGGAGCCACGGCACCCAGGCGCCGTCGGAACCGAGGCGTTGCCAGCTTGCCCCGCCGAGGGCGAGGATAGTGGCTTTGGGCGTGAGGGTTTGCAGGCCGGTGGGGGTGTCGAAGGTGAGGGCCTTGCCGTCGAAGCCGGTCCAGCGCCAGCGGGTGCGGATTTCGACGCCTTGGGTGGTGAGGCGGTTGAGCCAGGCTCGCAGCAGGGGGGAGGCCTTCATCGCCACGGGGAAGACGCGACCGGAGGAGCCTGTATATACGTCCTGACCGAGGGCGCGGCACCAGTCCTGCACTTCCTTGGGGCCGAAGTCCTGCAGGATCGGGCGGAGGTGGGGGCAGTCGTAGCGGGAGACGAAGGTTTCCCAGTCTTCATCCTTGGTGACGTTCAGGCCGGATTTCCCGGCCATCAGGAACTTGCGGGCGACGGTGGGTTTGGCCTCGACGACAAGGGTCTGCACGCCGGCCTTGGCCAGTTCCTCGGCGGCCATCAGGCCTGCGGGGCCGGCGCCGATGACGAGGGCGTCAGGCTGCGGGGGCATTGCGCAGTTCGACGACGCGGTGGGGGTAGGGCATTTCGATCCCGGCCTCTTTCAGTGCGTTCCAGATCGCGAAGAGGACGGGGGAGCCGTACTTGTTCTTGCCGTCGTCGATGCCTGCGACCCAGTATTCGACGGCGAAGTCGACGGAGGATTCACCGAAGCCGCGCAGTTCGCAATCCGGGCCGTCGGGCGATTGCAGGACGAAGGGGAGTTTGGACACGGCGCGTTCGATTATGTCGGGCACGAGGTTTATGTCGGTCTCGTAACTCACGGAAAACAGGGCCTCATACCGGTTGGCGCTGCCCTGGTCGGAGTAGTTGACGACTCGGCTGGTGATGAAGTGTTCGTTCGGGACGACGATCCACTTGCCGTCGAAGGTCTCCAGGATGCAGGCGCGGGCGGTCATCTTGACGATGGTGCCCTTCTCGCCGCCGTCGAGTTCGACGTAGTCGCCGACGGTGGTCTGGCCTTCGAGGAGGAGGATGATGCCGGAGACGAAGTTGGCGGCGATCTGTTGCAGGCCGAGGCCGATCCCGACGCCCAATGCACCGCCGAGGACGGCGACGGCGGTGAGGTCGATGCCCATGATCGACATGAGCAGGAGGAAGGCCGCGCCGAAGATGGCGACTTCGGAGGCCTTGATGGCAAGCTCTCGGGTGGCGGGGCGGAGGTCCTGTTGCTGCTTGATGTAGCCCGCGGACTGGCGGTTGGACCAGCTTCCCAACCAGAACAGCAATGAACCAGCGATCAGGCCGCGGATCAGGGCCAAGACGGTGAACTGGATGTTCCCGAGGTTGACCTGTGCGGCGTCGAGGCGGGCGGTCGCGTCGTCCAGGACCCCGAGCGCGTGCATCGCCATGACGGGGAGGAGGACGTAGCGACCCATCAGCTTCAGGAAGCCGGGGGGCAGAACTTTGCGGACCAGCTCCAGCGCGGCGAGGAACAGGAAGACGCGCTTGCCGAAGGCGATCACCTCGCCCGTGCCGAAAGTGGCGCGGGTCAGGCCCTCGCCCACTGCCGTCAGGGCATAGGCGAGGAGGGGAAGGAGGAGCGGCAGGAACACCAGCGCAAATCGGCGGACGCGGGCGATCGGGTGGGTCGCCTCGGCCTTTGGGGTCAGGGTCTTCTCGATGATGGGCGTGAAGCGTCGGGCCAGCAGGCGGGCGACGAAATAGGCGAGGATCAGGAGGCCGAACTGCGACAGCGCGGCGGGCGAGGAGAGCCAACCCACCGCGGTGTCGGTTGCCTGTTGCAGCCAGTCCTGGACTCTCTCCACGCCTTACCTCCGGTTATGGGCGATGCGCCCGATGGTGTTCAGCAGGATCTGCGCCGCCAGGATCGCGGTCATGCCGGAGTGGTCGTAATCGGGGGCGACCTCGACCAGGTCGATGCCGATGATGTTGCCCTGTTTGGTCAGACCGTCAATGAGTTCAAGGACTTCGTAGTAGAGGAACCCGCCGTGCGAGGGGGTGCCGGTGCCCGGCGCGATGGAGGGGTCGAAGCCGTCGATGTCGATGGTCAGGTAGTAGTCGACGCCCTTGGGGATGCGGGCCAGCGTCGCCTCGACCCCCAGCTTGCGCATCTGGCGGACCGACAGGATGTCGTCGCCCATCGCGCGGGCGGCGTCGTAGCCGTCCTTGGCGGTGGAGCTGACGTTGCGGATGCCCAGGGCGGTGATGCCCTTGACGTGGTCCTGTTCGGCGGCGCGGCGCATCGGGTTGCCGTGGCCGTGGCGGACTCCGTGGCGGACGTCGACGAAATCGAGGTGCGCGTCGATCTGGACAATGTGCAGCGGGCGGCCCTCGAAGGCGCGGATGCAGGGGATGTTAATCGAGTGGTCTCCGCCCAGCACCACGGGGACGGCTCCGGCGGCAAGGATGGCGCGGACGCCTTTCTCGATGTTGGCGTGGGAGGTTTCGGTGTCGGTATGGACGATGTCGGCGTCGCCGATGTCGAGGATCTTCACGCCCTCAAGGTAGGTGACGTCGTCCTCGTGGTCATAGGCCCCGGCGTGGCCGAAGGAGAAGAGGGTCGAGGCCTCACGGATGCCGCGGGGGCCGAAGCGGGCGCCGGCGCGGAACTGGGTGCCGAAGTCGAAGGGTGCGCCGAGGATGGCGAAGTCGGCGTCGATCCTGGACCAGTCGGGTTGATAGGGGTTCTTGCCGAAGGTCGAGATGCCGACGAAGGGC
The DNA here is from genome assembly GCA_027489355.1 of Paracoccaceae bacterium. Classification (GTDB taxonomy): domain Bacteria; phylum Pseudomonadota; class Alphaproteobacteria; order Rhodobacterales; family Rhodobacteraceae; genus Tabrizicola. The sequence continues at coordinate 115,131 of JAIXZY010000077.1, forward strand.
AGGTTCAGGCGGCCGGTTTCGTAGCTGTTCGTCATGGCGTGTCCCCGTTGGTCATGCGTTTCAGGGCGGCACCATGCCCCGGATCGGCAGCCAGCGCATGTTCGGCCAGCGACATAGCGGTGTCGGTCAGGGACTCGGGCGGGCAGATGCGGTCGATCAGGCCCCAGGCAAGGGCGGTCTCGGCGTCGATCCTTTGTCCGGCCAGCAGGATCATCTTGGCACGCGACGGGCCGACCAGCGTTGCGAGGCGTCCGGGGTCCGAGGGTTGGGGGCGGTAGCCAAGGCGCATGACGGGGTAGAAGAAACTGGCCGACGGCACGGCGATGCGCAGGTCGCAGGCGAGCGCGGCGCCCATCGCCCCGCCGGCGAGCGTGCCGTTCAGGGCGGCGATCGAAAGTCCGGGGAAGGCGGCGATGGCGCCCGACGCGGCTTCCCAAGCGGTGGAGAGGCCGAGGCCCGCCTTCATTCCGTCGAGGTCGGCCCCGGCAGAGAACACCTTGCCTTCGCCCGTCAGGATCAGGACCTTGGCCCCAGTCGCGGCGGCGTCCGTGGCGGCCGAGGCGAGGGCCTCCAGCATCGCTTCGGTCAGCGCATTGGCCTTTTCGGGACGCGCCAGCGTGATGAGGCAGCAATCGGCTTCGTTCTGGACCCTGATCACGTTCGACCCTCCGGCTTTCCCGACCTGTGACAGGGGAATCCCTTGACGCCCCCAAGGCGAGATAGAAAGGTTGCGGCAGCGAATTCAACCCGAAAGGCATGCGCCATGACCCGCGCCCTTACCTGTTCCTCTGCGATTGGCTTTGTGTTTCTTGCCACCTCTGCCAGCGCGGACGTGACACCGCAGGAGGTCTGGGCAAGCTGGCAGGCCATGGCGACGGCTGCGGGCCAGGAGCTGACGGTAGGAGCCACCTCGGGCAGCGAGTCTGTGGTCGAAGCGACGGATGTGGTCATCGCCTACAAGGACGACCTGGGCGGCAGCGCGAGTGTCAGCTTCGACAAGCTGACCTTTACCGACAACGGCGACGGCACGGTGACAGTGGCGATGCCCGAAAGCTATCCGATCCAGATGGCATTCCCCGACAAGGGCGAAGGCGGCGAGGGACCGGGGTCGATGAAGCTGACGGTCAGCCAGCCGGGGGCGAAGATCGTCGCCGGGGGCAGCGCGACCGAGACGAGCTATGACATCACGGCACCCACGACCACGGTGACGCTGGACGAGGTGACGGACGAGACGGGCAAGGCCCTGGACACGCAGGCCGAGCTGTCGATGACCGATCTGGCCGGGAAATACTCGGTGTCGCAGAACGGCGAGGGGACGGTGCTGGACAGCAACTTCTCCTCGAAGTCGGTGGCGCTGAAGATCACTGGCAAGGACGCCGAGGGGCCGGGCGGAGGCACGGTGGACGTGAGCTTGGCCGACGTGACCGGGGCGACGAAGGGCAACTTCCTGTCGGCCGAGCTGATGGCGAACATGGCGGCGGCGCTGAATTCGGGCTTCACCATGGACACGAGCCTGAACTTCGGGGCGATGGCGATGACGGTCGACATTACCGAAGAGGCGGGGCCGACGAAGATGACGGCCAATGCCTCGGGCGGCGGATTCGTGCTGGCGATGAACAAGGACCAGCTGAACTACGGCACGTCGTTGAACGGAGCGAAGTTCACTGTCTCGGGGGCCGAGATCCCGTTCCCGCAGGTCGAGGTCGCCTTTGCGGAAAGCGGGTTCAACATCGCCATGCCGGTCAGCAAGGCGGACTCGGCGCAGGATTTCAGCTTCCTGACCAAGGTGGTTGACTTCACCGTGTCCGAGGATGTCTGGGGCCTGTTCGACCCCGCGGGCACGCTGGCGCGGGACCCGGCGACCGTGATCGTGGACCTGAAGGGCAAGGGCTATTGGGAGAAGGACATCATGGACCCCTCGGTCCAGATGGAAGGGGCCGAGCCGCCCGGAAAGCTGGAGAGCCTGGACCTGACGCAAGTGCTGGCAAAGGCGGCGGGGGCGGAAGTGTCGGCGACGGGCGGTTTGACCTTCGACAATACGGACCTGACGACATTTGACGGGATTCCGAAGCCGGATGGCAAAATCACCGTGAACATCAAGGGCGTCAACAAGCTGGTCGACAACCTGATCGCCCTGGGCTTCCTGAGCGCCGATGACGCGACCGGCTTCCGCATGGCGCTGGCGGTGTTTGCCAAGCCCGGCGCGGGGCCGGACGAGCTTGTGTCGGAGGTCGAGTTCAAGGACGGCGGCGTCTTCGCCAACGGGATGCAGCTGCAATAAGCTCTGGGCCGGGCGGGGGACTGCCCGGCCTTGCACCGGACGGCGGGCGGGACTACCTCCTGCACCTGAGCAGAGGAAGAGCCATGACCCGCAGCCTGTCCGACCTGAGCCACGCCCTTCTTGACGCCGCGCGCAAGGCGGGCGCAGACAGCGCCGATGCGCTGGCGGTGTCCGGGACGGCCGTTTCCATCGAAATCCGCAAGGGCGCACTGGAGACGGCGGAGCGGTCCGAGGGCGTGGACATCGGCTTGCGGGTGCTGGTGGGTCGGCGGCAGGCCTGCGTTTCGGCCTCGGATACCTCGGACGCGACGATTACCGCGCTGGCGGAACGCGCCGTGGCGATGGCGCGCGAAGCGCCGGAGGACCCGACGGCGGGGCTGGCAGACCCCGAGCAACTGGCGAGGGCCTGGGACCTGGCGGCGCTGGACCTTGCCGATTCGGCGGGAGAGCCAGGCGCTGCGGCGCTGGAGGCCCAGGCCCGGGCGGTCGAGGCGGCGGCGCTGGAGGCCCAGGGGATCACCCAGGTGGAGGCGGCAGCCAGCTACAGCCAGCGGGCGCTGCACATGGCGGCGACGAACGGCTTTTCGGGCGGGTATGGGCGGACCTCGACCTCTCTGTCGGCGGTGGCCTTCACGGGTTCGGGCACTGACATGCAGCGCGATTATGCTGGGGAGGGGCGTATATACGCCTCGGACATGCCCTCGGCGGAAGAGATCGGGCGGCTGGCGGCAGAACGGACCTTGCAGCGCGTGGGATCGGTGAAGCCGAAGACCGGGACTTATCCGGTGGTCTATGACGAGCGGGTGGCTGCCTCCTTGGTCGGGCACCTGCTGTCGGCGATCAACGGGACGTCGATTGCGCGCGGGTCAAGCTGGGCGCGGGATCTGCTGGGAAAGCAGGTGCTGCCCGCGGGCCTGTCGCTGATCGAGGACCCGCATCGGGTGCGGATCGGGTCCTCGCGGCCGTTTGACGGTGAGGGGCTTGCGACCCGGCGGCGCGAGATCGTGGCGGATGGGGTGCTGACGGGCTGGGTGCTGGACCTGGCGACGGGGCGGAAGCTGGGGATGCCTTCGACGGGCAATGCGTTCCGGGGGACGGGCGCCCCGCCGTCGCCCTCGACGACGAATATCGATCTGACGCAAGGGGTTGTGAGCCGGGACGACCTGCTGAAGCAGATGGGAACGGGGCTTCTTGTGACCTCGATGATCGGCTCGACGATCAACCCGACCACGGGGGATTATTCGCGCGGGGCCAGTGGCTTCTGGGTCGAGAACGGGGAACTGGCCTATCCGGTGCATGAGTGCACAATCGCGGGGAACCTGAAGGACATGCTGCTGCGGATCATTCCGGCCAATGACGCGCGCCAGCATCTGTCGACGCGGGTGCCGTCGCTCCTTGTGGACGGGATGACCCTTGCCGGCGCGTGACCTGGCGCTTCTGACCGAGGCCGCGCGCGAGGCGGGACGGATCGCGCTGCGCTATTGGCGGAAGGACCCGAAGGTCTGGGACAAGGGCGGCGAGCACGGGCCGGTGTCCGAGGCGGACCTGGCGGTCAACGACATGCTGAAGGCGAAGCTGCTGGCGGCGCGGCCGCAGTATGGCTGGCTGTCGGAAGAGACGCCCGACAACGTCGACCGGCTGGCTGTCGATACAGTGTTCATCGTGGACCCGATCGACGGGACGCGGGCCTTCGTCGCGGGCGAGGAAACCTGGGCGCATTCGCTGGCCGTGGCGCACAAGGGGCGGGTGACGGCGGGGGTCGTGTATCTACCAGCGCTGGACCGGATATATACAGCGTCGGAAACATCCTTGCCGATGCGGGACGGCGAGGTCATCCGGGCCAGTGGCCGCGACCGGCTGGAAGGCGCCAACATCCTGACGACAAAGGCGAACATGGGGCCGGAGAAATGGCCGGGCGGGGTTCCGGAGATCACGCGCAGCTTCCGCGCCTCCCTGGCCTACCGCATGTGCCTGGCAGCGGAGGGACGGTTCGACGGGATGCTGACCCTGCGCGACGCATGGGAGTGGGACATCGCGGCCGGGGCGCTGATCGCGGAACGGGCGGGGGCGGTGGTGACCGACATGGCGGGTGCGGCTCTGCGGTTCAACACCGAGGGCGCGCAATCGAACGGGGTGCTGGCTCTGCCGGCCCGCCTGCACGCCGAGGCGATACGGCGGCTGACCGCTTAGGCCCTATACAGCCCGGCCGATCTGGGATAGGTGCCGCCACACGGTCGAGATTCCTACGACTGCGGGCGAGGAGGCCCGCACCAAAGGGACAGGGGCCGTTTGGCTTTGATGGGCGCTAGCCGTCCCCCTTTGGAACAGACATCCATGACGATACAGAACCTGGCCGCGCCCTTGGCGCAGGCCTTGGCCGACAAGGGCTATGAGACGCTGACTTCCGTGCAAGAGGCCGTGCTGGCCGAGGGCGTGGCCGGCCGCGATGCGCTGGTCTCGGCGCAGACGGGCTCGGGCAAGACAGTGGCCTTCGGCCTTGCGATTGCGCCGGAAATCCTGGGCGAGCAGGACGTCCTGCTGTACGCCGACAAGCCGATCGCGCTGGCGATCGCCCCGACGCGGGAACTCGCGCTGCAAGTCGCGCGCGAGCTGGAGTGGCTGTACGCGGGCGCTCAGGCGAAACTGGCGACCTGTGTCGGCGGGATGGACTACCGGACCGAACGCCGCGCGCTGGAGCGTGGGGCGCATATCGTCGTCGGGACTCCGGGCCGGTTGCGTGACCATATCGAGCGGGGGTCGCTGGACCTGTCGGGCGTCCGCGCCGTGGTGCTGGACGAGGCGGACGAGATGCTGGACCTGGGCTTTGCCGAGGATCTGGAGTTCATCCTCGCGGCGGCCCCGGAGGATCGCAGGACGCTGATGTTCTCGGCCACCGTGCCGAAAGAGATCGAGAAGCTCGCCGGGGAGTTCCAGAAGGACGCGCTGCGGATCATCGCGCAAGGGGAATCGAAGCAGCACGTCGACATCGAATACAAGGCGTATTCGGTGGCCGTGCGCGACCGCGAGCATGCGATCTTCAACGTGTTGCGCTTTTACGAGGCGCGGACGGCCATCGTGTTCTGCAAGACGCGGGCCAACGTCAACCACCTGCTGGCCCGCATGGGCAACCGGGGCTTCCAGGTCGTGGCGCTGTCGGGCGAGCTGAGCCAGCAGGAACGCACCCATGCGCTGCAGGCGCTGCGGGACGGGCGGGCTCGGGTCTGTATCGCCACGGACGTCGCCGCGCGGGGGATCGACCTGCCGGGGCTGGAGCTGGTGGTCCATGCCGACCTCCCGTCCAACCCGGAAACGCTGCTCCACCGATCCGGGCGGACGGGGCGCGCGGGGAAGAAGGGCGTGTCGGCGCTGATCGTGACCCCGGCCGAGTTCAAGAAGGCGCAACGGATTCTGTCTTCGGCGAAGGTCGTGGCAGAGTGGGGCGCTGCCCCCGGCGCGGATGACGTGCAGGCAAAGGATGACCTGCGAATCCTGGAGCATCCGGCGCTGACGGCCCCTGTGGGGGAAGAGGCTGGGATCGCCGGAGAGCTGCTGGAGCAGTTCGGGGCCGAGGCGCTGGCGACGGCTTTCGTGCGGTTGTGGCGCGAGGGGCGGTCGGCGCCCGAGGTGCTGTCGACGGACAACCCGATGCCCGCGCCCTCGGCTCCGCGCGAGCGGGGGGAGTTCGGGCCTTCGGTCTGGTTCCGGATCAACGTGGGCCGGGCAGGCCGGGCCGAGGCGCGGTGGCTGCTGCCGAAGATCTGCGATGCGGGGTCGATTGCGAAGGATTCCATCGGCGCGATCCGGGTGCGCGAGGAAGAAACCTTCGTCCAGATCGCCGAGGGAGTGGCGGACAAGTTCCGCAGCCAGATCGACCTGGACAAGGGTCTGCTGATGGAGCGCATCGAGGGCGAGCCCGATTTCGACCGTCCGCGCTTTGACAAGCCGAAGTTCGAGCGTCCGGCACGACCGGAGCGGGCAGAGCGTCCGGCGCGGGCGGAGAAGCCTGCCTATACGCCGAAGCCGCCGCGTGTGGTTGAGGAAGAAGGTGAGGCCGAGGCTTCTCGCGACTATGCGCCGAAGCCGAAGTACGAACCGCGCCCCCGGGTGGCTCCGTCCGAGGCGCGTCCGGAGCGCAGCTATGAGAAGCGTGCTCCGCATCCCGAAGGCGACGACGATCGTCCGCGCAAGCCGCGGTGGTCGCCGGACCAGAAGGCGGCCCCCCGTTCGGCCGGGTTCAAGAGCCACGGCGGGTCGGCAGATCGGCCGGGTCGAGCGGCGGGCTACAAGAGCCATTCCGGCGAAGGTTACAAGGGCAAGTCCGACTGGAAACCGCGTGAGGAGGGGGATCGTCCGAAGAAGCCCTATGCTCCGAAGTCCGAGGGCTGGACCCCGCGTGACCGGAGCGAGGAGGGCGATCGGCCGGCGCGAAAGCCTTATGCGGGCAAGTCCGAGGGCTGGAAGCCGCGGGGCGAGTACAAGCCTCGGGAAGACGGGGATCGTCCGAAGAAGCCCTATGCGCCGAAGGGCGAGGGGTTTCGGCCTCGGGAGGATGGCGACCGGCCGAAGAAGACCTTCGCTGCCAGAGGCGATGACGCACGGCCCTTCGTGAAGCGCGAGGGCGCGGGCAAGCCGGGCGGCAAGAGCTTCGGGGCGAAGAAGCCGTTCGAACGGGCTGGCGCGGATCGCCCGGCCAAGCCGCGTCCGGATGCAAAGGATACCTCGAAGCGGTTCGTGCCGCCGAAAGGACCGAAGCGCTGAATTCGGGCCGGGGAGCCCGCCACCCCCTCCCTCCCCACAAGGGGAGGGAAGCGGGGGGTGAGGCGTCTTGAGCACTGGCTGGGCCCGAAAACAACAAGGCCGCCATGTCCATCGGGACTGGCGGCCTTTGCTTTGGAAGAATGGTGCCGGTGAAGGGACTCGAACCCCCGACCCCATCATTACGAATGACGTGCTCTACCAGCTGAGCTACACCGGCATTCTTCCTGCGCGGGCTATTAGCATCGCCCACCGCGACTGTGTAGCCCTAATTTGCGCGGCGGGCGATCTCATCCAGGGGAAGCTGCGGAACCTCGGGTTCCGGCTCTGGTTCCGGTTCGGGGCGCGCCTCCATCAGAGGCAGAAGTTCGGCCAGCACGGGTGAGGCGGTGGTCACGGGCGGGGTCTTCCAGGACAGGGTGTCGAAGCTGCCGCAGTTGTTGCAAACCGGCTGCCAGCCGTCATGGATCGCCTGACACTTGTCGCAAACCCACTGGGGGCCACGCGGGGCAGCTATGGCGCGGGCGACCAGATCGCGGACGATAGAATCTTCCGCCCCCTCGCCGCGAGCAATCGCAGCCTCGATTGCCAAAGCGCGCTGGGTCGGTGCGCGGGTGGCGACATCTTCCAGCGCGCGGCGGGCCGCGGGAAAGTCTTCGGCGGCAACCAGAAGCTCGGCCAGAAGCATCTTCGATTCGTCGGCGTCGGGGCGGGCGTTGATCAGGACGCGGAAACGTTTGAGCCGGTCCTGCGGCGATTCTTCGGGCTCGATCTCCGCGAAGGCGGCGGCGAGGTCGGGATGAGGCAGGACCTCCCAGGCCTTCTTGAGGACGCGGGTTGCGTTCTTGCGGTCGCCCTTGGCGATGTAGCCCCGCGCGGCCATCGCGGCGGCGGGGATCAGGTCGGGCGAGAGACGGTTTGCCTCGATCGCGGCCTCGCGCGCCTCGATGCTGGCGGCGTCGTCGAAGACCGTCCGCGCCTGCTGCAAGGCCAGCACCGCATCGCGGCGGCGATAGACGTCCTTCGGCAATGCGCCCGCCTTGAGCTTTGCCCCAAGCGTCGCCCGCGCGCCGGACCAGTCGCCGGCGTCGGATTGCAGCTGCAGCAGGATGTCCTGCGTTTCCGCATGTTTGGGGCGCAGCTGGAAAGCCTTCTCCGCCAGCTTCAGGGCCACCTCGCGGTCACCTTCTGCCAGTTTCTGCTGGAGAAGACCCCGCACGCCCACGAAGCGGGTCGCATCATCCTTGAGCAGCACCTTGTAAGCCTCGGTCGCGCGCTTGCGGTCCCCGGATGCCTCGGCTGCCTGAGCGACAAGCAGCGTGGTCAATTCAGGCTTTCCAAGCAGTCGCTCGGCATTCTGCGCCCGGATCAGGGCCAGGCGAGGCTCACCCGAGGCAAGGGCCATCATGCCCTCCGAGAGTGCGCGGTAGCCTTTCCGTTCACGATTGCGGTCAAAGTAACGCGATATGGCTGTTTCGTCGCCGTTCAGGAAACGGAAGGTCGCGCCGAGCAGGCCAAGCAGCTTCAGCGTCAGCCAGACGGCAATGAAGAGAAGGACGCCTAGTACGACAGCCTGGACTGGGCCGATGGTGAACTCCCACCCCGCGACGATGATCCGCAGGGCCTGACCGGTTTCGGCCAGAAGCCCGGCTGCGAGCGCCAGGGCAGCGATAACGACGACGAAAAGGACGACCTTTGTCAGCGACCAGAGCATCATTCCCCCCGAGCGGCCTGCAGCGCGGCATTGGCTGCGAGATGCGCCTGAGCCTGGGCAAGCCAGGGGTCAAGCGCGGCCTTCACGCCCGCCTCAAGGGTTTGCAGTTCCGCGACGGCGTCGGCAACGCGGCCCTCGGACAGGGCAAAATCCGCGCGGGAGAGGATGGCGTCGGGTGTGTCTCCCTCCAGCGGGGTGAGCGAGCGCGCGCCAGTTTGCGAGGCCAGGAAGTCGACAAGGCGGTCGCCCCAACCGGTGTCAGGGCTTGTCTCGCGCGCCAGGCGGAGCGCCTGCCGGGCAGCATCGGGAAAGCTTGCCTGCAGGTCGGACAGGGTCGGCGCCCCCATATCGGCGTAGGCTGACAGGGCAGCCGTCGCCGACGGGTCATTCAGGGCCTGCAACTCGGCAGCGAAGGGTTCGCCTGCGGCAATCCGGCCAGACAGGGCATCCAGAGCACGCACCCGTTCCGCAGCACTCGCATCCGCCCGGGCTTCCTCGGCGCGAGCTGTGGCGGCGGCTTCGGCCTTCTCCAGCCGGGCGAGTGCAGTGTCGAGCTGTTGCTGAAGCTCCGGCGAGGCGCCCTGTGGCTGCGCGGCAAGCCGGCGCTCCAGCTCGGCCAGTTTGGCGGTCAGGGCGGCGGTCGAGGCCGCGCCGTCCGTCGGCATCGCCTCGATCGCAGCAAGGCGCTGGTCAAGCGCGTCAAGGTGCGACAGGTCGGGCGCTTCGGGTGCGGGAGCGGATTCAAGGCGCGCGACGCGGTCGGCGAGGGCCGCCAGATCCGGGCCGAGATCTTGGGGATTGGCGGCCTTGGTCTGAAGGTCGGCAACCTGGGCAGACAGGGTTGCCAGGTCGGACGCGGCGTCGGACCGCAGGTTCAGGATGTCGAAATGCGACAGGGCAAAGCCGCCGACGGCCGCCAACGCTCCGCCAAGCAGAGGTGCGACAAAACTGCCGCGCCGAACGATAACCTGCTGCACTGGTGCGGGGGGGTCCGGCAGGGAGGGTTCGGCCGGTGGCGGATCGACGGGATCGGTGACCACGAAGGGCTGGACGGCGGCGTCCGTCGGGGGCGTGGCCTCGGGGGGCGTGTCTGCCTCTGGCAGGGGGTCCTTGCGTTTCGTCATGCTGCGGCCCTTTCCGTCCCTTGGATTAACCTAAGCACTGGCCGCCCCAAGGTTCAAGGCGCGGGGATGCCGACAAGCAAGCTTTCGACAGCATCCAGAACGCTGGGCGCATCCGGGTGCTCGGCAATGGCCAGGCCGGCGCGAGGAAGGTCGCCAAGGGCTGCTGCAACACTGGGGCTGATTGCGGCAATGTGCACGGTCGCGCGGACTTCCGGGGGAAGCGCGCGCCGGAAAAGCTGCGCCGTGCGAGGAGAAAACAACGGAACAATCAGTGCAACGGGGCTTTGCAAAAGAGCCAGCGCCTGGGCCGTCAGTGGACCAGATTCTTGCATATATACGATAATCTCTTCCGCGATGAGATCAGTTTCGGCAAGCTTTTCCAGCATGTTAGCGGACGTATCTACACCGCGTAAATACAGAATCCTGCCCTGTGGTGGGTCCGCGGCCATCGCGGCCACAAGGGATTTTGCGTCGCCGTTGGCGGACCTGGCCTGGAATCCTGCCCTTTCTGCCGCTCGCGCAGTCCTGTTGCCGACGCACCAGGCAAGAGCGGGGAGCGACGCGCGCAGCGGGCGGCTTGCCTCGACAGCCTGTGCGGATGTGAAGACCACGGCGGCGTACTCACGGGCCGGAATCTCGGGTGTGAGGCGATGGGGGTGGAGAAGAGGGGTGACCACGGGACGCACCCTCTCGCCGAAGCGTGCCGTAAGGGCGGCGGCGAAGGTGTCGCCCTCGGCTTGGGGGCGGGTCACGAGGACGGGAACGCCTGGTGCGGATTGTCTCGCCATGTGCAAGGTGTTACCTGCCGGAGACCCTTCATGCAACGGAAGCCATGAGCCGGACGCTTACTCTTCTTGGCATCGAATCAAGCTGCGACGACACGGCGGCGGCCATCGTGCGGCTTGGGTCGGCGGGGCCGGAGATACTGTCGTCGCAGGTCCTGGGACAAACCGCGCTGCACGGGGCCTATGGCGGCGTGGTTCCCGAGATCGCCGCCCGCGCCCATGCCGAGCGGCTGGACGGCGTGGTGGACGAGGCGCTTGCGGTTGCGGGGATTTCGCTTGACCAGATCGACGCCATCGCGGTGACGGCGGGGCCGGGGCTGATCGGCGGCGTCCTGTCCGGTGTCATGCTGGCGCGCGGGTTGGCGGCGGCGAAGGGCCTGCCGCTGATGCCGGTCAACCACCTGGCGGGTCACGCGCTGACGCCGCGCCTGACGGATGGAATCGCGTTTCCTTACCTGATGTTGCTCGTATCCGGCGGGCATTGCCAGTTTCTGCTGGTCGAAGGCGTCGACCGCTTCATGCGCCTTGGCGGCACGATCGACGACGCGCCGGGCGAGGCGTTCGACAAGACCGCGAAGCTGCTGGGGCTTCCCCAACCGGGCGGGCCGTCGGTCGAGGCAGAGGCGGCCTTGGGCGATCCCGCCCGCTTCCACTTTCCCCGTCCGCTGCTGGACCGCGAGGGCTGTGACATGTCCTTCTCGGGCCTGAAGACCGCCTTGCTGCGGGCGCGGGATGCGCTGGTGGCGGAAAAGGGCGGCCTGACCGTTCAGGACCGGCGCGATCTTTGCGCCGGGTTCCAGACGGCGGTCGCGGACGTCCTGGCAAAGAAAACATCCCGGGCGATAGAAGTGGTGGCAGGGCGACCCACGGCCCTGGCCGTGGCAGGTGGGGTCGCCGCGAACCGCGCCATTCGCGGCGCCCTGGAAGCGGTCGCCGCCCGCGCGGGCGTGCCGTTCCTTGCCCCGCCGCTGCGGCTTTGCACCGACAACGCGGCGATGATCGCCTGGGCGGGGATCGAGCGGTTGCGCGCCGGTCTGTCGCCCACGACAGATTTCGTCGCCCGGCCGCGCTGGCCGCTGGACGAGCGCGCCCCGTCGCTGCTGGGATCGGGGAAGAAGGGCGCCAAGGCATGATCGGGATCGCCGGGGCAGGGGCGTTCGGCACCGCTCTGGCGGTTGCGCTGGCGAAGGGGGGTCGCGAGGTCCGGCTCTGGGCGCGGGACGCCGAACAGGTCCGCCTTATGCGCGAGACCGGGCGCAATGACCACGCTTTGCCCGGGGTCAATCTTCCCGACCGCGTGACGGTCCACGCCGATATCGGCGAAATCACCCACGGAGACACCGTCCTTCTGACGATGCCGATGCAAGCCCTGGGCGGCGCCCTGGATGCCTGGCCACAGATCGACGGGCGCGTACCGCTGGTGGCCTGCTGCAAGGGGGTCGATCTTTCCAGCCTCCGCGGACCGGTGGCGGTGATCGAGGCGCGGCGGCCGGGGGCGCGGGCGGCGATCCTGACGGGGCCCAGCTTTGCCGCCGATATTGCGCGCGGATTGCCGACGGCGTTGACGCTGGCCACGACGGGCGAGGGCGAGGCGCTGCAGGAACTTCTCTCGACGCCGACCCTGCGGCTGTATCGGACCGACGACGTGATCGGAGCCGAACTGGGCGGGGCGCTGAAGAACGTCATCGCCATCGCCGCCGGAACGGTGATCGGCGCGGGGCTTGGAGACAGCGCGCGCGCGGCTCTGATGACCCGGGGCTATGCCGAGATGGTGCGGCTGGCCGAAGCCTTGGGTGCGCGGGCGGAAACGCTGGCCGGGCTTTCGGGGCTTGGCGATCTGGTGCTGACCTGCACTTCGGCACAGTCCCGCAACTTCCGCTTCGGCTACGCCCTGGGGCGGGGCGAGGCTTTCGACCCCAAGGTCACGGTCGAAGGCGTGGCGACCGCCCGTGCTGTAGTGAAGCTTGCGCAGGGGATGCGGATCGACATGCCGGTAACGGCGATGGTCAACGCGCTTGCCCTTGGCCAGATCGCGCTGAATGATGCCATCGGGCAGCTGATGAGCCGCCCCCTGAAACAGGAATGACCATGCGTTACGCCTTGATCTGCTTCGACAAACCGAACGCCCTGCAAACCCGCGTGGAAAATCGCGCTGCGCATCTGGCGTATATACAAGAGACCGGCGTGGTCGAGCAGGCGGGGCCGTTCATCGACGCGGCGGGCCAGATGTGCGGCAGTCTGCTGATCCTGGGCGTCGGGTCCAAGGCCGAGGCCGAGGCTTGGGCGGCGAATGATCCCTATGCCAAGGCGGGGCTGTTCCAGTCGGTGATGGTCCAGGAATGGAAGCGGGTGATCGGATGAGCTACTGGCTGTTCAAGTCCGAACCCGACGTCTGGGGCTGGGACCACCAGGTCGCCAAGGGCGACGAGGGTGAGGAATGGCACGGCGTCCGCAACTATCAGGCGCGCAACAACATGCGGGCGATGAAGATCGGCGACCGGGGGTTCTTCTACCATTCCAACATCGGCAAAGAGATCGTCGGCATCGTCGAGGTCTGCCGCGAAAGCACTCCGGACAGCACGACGGATGATCCGCGCTGGGACTGCGTGTGGATCAAGGCCGTGAAGCCCCTGAAGCGGGCGATCACGCTGGAAGAGTGCAAGGTGACTCCCGGCCTTGAAAAGATGGTGCTGGTCAACAACACCCGCCTGTCCGTCCAGCCGGTCAGTGCCGAGGAATGGGCGATCATCTGCCAACTGGGCGGCGTCGACCCCTGAGATTGGCGTTTGCGCTGCCGGTTGCGCGGTGTATGCCTTCTGTCGACACAGGGAGGCAGGATGGCCGAAGACGACGCACAAGAGCGCAAGCGCGGGACAGGGGCGCGGCTGGTCTATGATCGGTTGCGGGACGAGATTCTGAACCTGACGCTGCAACCGGGCGAGCCGATCGACGAGATCAGCCTTGCAGACCGCCTGTCGATGTCGCGCACCCCGATCCGCGAGGCACTGGTGCGGCTGGCGGGCGACGGGCTGGTGACGCTGCTCCCAAACCGCTCGACCGTGGTATCGCAGATCGATTTTCCGAACCTGCACCATTTCTTCGATGCGCTGACGCTCATGTACCGCGTGACCACGCGGCTGGCGGCGCAGTTCCATGACGATGCCGACCTGGTGGAGATTCGCGCGCGTGAAGATGCTTTCGCGCGGGCGGTGGGCGCGGGCGACACCGCCGCGATGATCGAGCTGAACCGCGATTTCCACGTGGCCATCGCCGAGGCGGGGCGGAATCCCTACTACCTCCAGCTCTTCTCGCGGCTGCTGGACGAGGGGCGGCGCATCCTGCGGCTTTACTATTACCCGACCTTCGAGCCCCGCCTGCCGCATCCCTATGTGCAGGAGCACGAGGCGATCATCGCCGCAATCGCCGCGCGCGACACGGCGCTGTGCGACCGGCTGGCGAAGGACCATGCCGACAAGATCGTGCTGCAGATCCAGCAGATGATGACCCGTGACCTGCGGCAGGAGATCGCGCTGTGAAAATCTTGTCGACAAATAAAATGCAAAGCGTATGCTGTCTGCACAATCACGCGGATTCGGCCGCCTTCAGAAGGATTGCAGCATGAAATCGGAAATCTTCTCGGGCACGATCCCTGCCCTGATGACCCCCTGCAAGGCGGACCGGTCGCCTGATTTCGACGCCCTGGTCGCCAAGGCGAAAGAGCTGGTCGGGCTGGGCATGTCGGCTGTGGTCTACTGCGGGTCGATGGGCGACTGGCCGCTTCTGACCACCGAACAGCGGATGGAAGGGGTGGAGCGTCTGGTGAAAGCCGGCATCAAGGTTGTCGTCGGCACCGGCGCCGTGAACACCGCCACCGCCGCCGACATCGCCGCCCACGCGCAGAAGGTCGGGGCGCACGGTCTGATGGTCATCCCCCGGCTTCTGTCGCGCGGCACCGTCGTCGCGGCCCAGCGGGCGCATTTCAAGGCCGTGCTCTCGGCCGCGCCGAACCTGCCCGCGGTCATCTACAACAGCCCCTACTACGGTTATTCCACCAAGGCGGACCTGTTCTTCCAGATTCGGGCCGAGCATCCGAACCTCGTCGGCTTCAAGGAGTTCGGCGGTTATGCCGACCTGTCCTATGCCGCCAACGCGATCACCGGCGGCGACGCCGACCTGAAGCTGATGATCGGCGTCGATACGGCGGTCTATCACGGCTATGTCAACTGCAACGCCGACGGCGCAATCACCGGGATCGGCAACGTCCTCCCGCGTGAGGTGCTGCATCTGGTCTCGCTTTGCCGGGCCGCCCAGAAGGGCGATGCCGAAGCGCGGCGGCTGGCCTATGAGCTGGACCAGGCGATGCAGGTCCTGTCGGAAGTCGATGCGGGGCCGGATCTGGTCCTGTTCTTCAAGCACATGATGGTCCTGCGCGGCGAGACGGCCTATACCCACCATTTCAATGCCGACGACCAGCTGTCGGCCAGCCAGAAGGGCTTCATCGAAGCGCAGCTGCGCATGTTCGACGCCTGGTATGCCGACTGGTCGAAGCAGCCGGAGGCGCGGAAGTACGCCGCCTGACATGACCGAAGTTGTCGTCATCGGGGCCGGGGTTGTCGGCCTCTCAGTCGCCCTGATGGCGCAGTCGCGGGGTCTTTCGGTCAATGTCGTTGACCGCGAAGGCCCGGCGGCAGGTGCCTCGGCCGGGAACGCCGGGGCCTTCGCCTTCACCGATATCCTGCCGCTGGCTTCGCCCGGCATCCTGAAGAAGGCGCCGAAGTGGCTTCTGGACCCCCTGGGTCCGCTGTCCATCCCGCCGGCCTATGCATTGCAGATCACGCCGTGGCTCTATCGCTTCTGGCGCGCCTGTTCACCCCGGGCCGTTGCCGCCTCTGCCGCCGCGCAGACGGCGCTGATGGACCTGTCCCGGGATGAGCTGGAGCCCTTCCTGACCGCCACCGGCACGATGCCGATGTTGCGCAAGGACGGGAACCTGCAGGTCTATGAATCGGACGCCGAGTTCCGCGCCTCGCTTTCCGGATGGGCCGCCCGGACGGCCCATGGGATCGAGTTCCGCCACATGGGCCCGGACGAGATGGCCGCGCTGCAACCCGGCCTTTCGCCACGTTTCATCAAGGGCACCTTCACCCCGGGCTGGTGGTCGATCGCCGACCCCAAGCTGTATGTGCTGGCCCTGGCCGACCGGTTCCGCGCCCAGGGCGGCACGATCCTGCGGGCCGAGGTGGTGGCTCTCAAACCGCAGGACGGCGGCGTGTCAATCCAGACCACGGCCGAGCCGATCAGGGCGGACAAGGTCGTCCTGTCGGCGGGAGCCTTCTCGCACCGCATCGCCGCGACGCTGGGTGAGCGCATCCCGCTGGAAACCGAACGCGGGTACAACACCACGCTTCCGCCCGATGCGCTGGACCTGCGCTGCCAGGTCACCTTCGGCGGCCACGGCTTCGTCATCTCGCGCCTGTCCACCGGCATCCGTGTCGGTGGGGCGGTAGAGCTGGGCGGCCTGTCGCTGCCGCCCAACTACAAGCGGTCCGAGGCGATGCTGCGGAAGGCCAAGGCCTTCCTTCCGGGGCTGAAGACCGAAGGTGGCACCCAGTGGATGGGCTTCCGCCCCTCGCTGCCGGACAGCCTGCCCGCTATCGGTCGTTCCCGGGCCTCTTCCCGGATCATCCACGCCTTCGGTCACGGCCACCTTGGCCTGACCCAAAGCGCCGGGACGGCGCGGCTCGTGGCCGACCTTCTGACCGCCACGACCCCGGCGCTGGACTTGGCGCCCTTCAACCCGCACAGGTTCTGACATGGCTGTATATACGTTCTCCTGCCTCGACGGGCATACCTGCGGCAACCCGGTCCGCCTGGTCTCGGGCGGCGGGCCGCGTCTTCAGGGCGCGACGATGCTGGACCGCCGCGCGCATTTCCTGCAGGAGTTCGACTGGATCCGCACCGGGCTGATGTTCGAACCGCGCGGGCATGACATGATGTCCGGCTCGATCCTCTATCCGCCCACGCGCGAGGATTGCGACGTCGGTGTGCTGTTCATCGAGACTTCGGGTTGCCTGCCGATGTGTGGGCATGGGCTGATCGGCACCGTGACGATGGGCCTGGAAAACGGTCTCATCACCCCGCGTGAGCCGGGTCGGCTGGCGGTGGATGCCCCGGCTGGCAAGGTGGAGGTCTCCTACCGGCAAGAGGGCCGCTTCGTCGAGGAAGTGCGGCTGACCAACGTGCCGGGTTTCCTTTATGCAGAAGGGCTGACCGCCGAGGTCGAGGGTCTGGGCGAGATCGTGGTGGATGTGGCCTATGGCGGCAACTTCTATGCCATCGTCGAGCCGCAGAAGAACTTCCGCGACATGGCCGATCACACGGCGGGCGAGCTTGTGGGCTGGTCGCCGAAGCTGCGTGCGGCGCTGAATGCGAAGTACGAGTTCGTGCATCCCGAGCATCCGGCGATCAAGGGCCTCAGCCACATCCTGTGGACGGGGAAGCCCACGGTGCCGGGGGCGCACGCCCGCAACGCCGTGTTCTACGGCGAGAAAGCCATCGACCGCAGCCCCTGCGGTACCGGCACCTCGGCGCGCATGGCGCAGTTGGCTGCCAAGGGTAAGCTGAAGATCGGTGACGAGTTCCACCACGAAAGCATCATCGGCTCGATCTTCAAGGGCCGGGTCGAGGCGGCGGCGGCCGTGGCGGGGCGCGAGGCGATCGTCCCCTCCATCGCCGGCTGGGCGCGGCAGACCGGGATCAACACGATCTTCATCGACGACCGCGACCCGTTCGCGCATGGGTTCGTGGTGAAATAGTCGACGGCGGCTGCCTCAGCCCTTGGCCGAGAAATAGTCGGCGATGGTCTTGGCCATCGCCTGCGAAATCCCGTCGACGGCTTGCAGATCCTCGACCCTCGCCCGGGCCACGGCCTTGGCCGAGCCGAAATGCGCCAGCAGCGCGCGCTTGCGGGTGGCTCCGACGCCGGGAATGTCGTCCAGCGGCGTGAGGCTGACCGCCTTCGCCCTCTTGGCGCGGTGGGCGCCGATGGCCCAGCGGTGGGCCTCATCCCGGAGGCGCTGGATGAAGTAGAGGACCGGGTCGTTCCGCTGCAGGGCGAAGGGGCGTTCGCCGGGGCGGTGGAATTCCTCTTTCCCCGCGTCGCGGTCGATGCCCTTGGCGACGCCGACCATGGCAATGTCGTCCACGCCGAGTTCCGACATGATCTCGGCCACCGCCGACACCTGCCCCGCACCGCCGTCGATTAAAAGGAGGTCGGGCCACATGTCGGTCTTGCGGTCGGGGTCTTCCTTCAACAGGCGTTCGAAGCGGCGGGTCAGGACTTCCTTCATCATGCCGAAATCGTCGGAGTTCGCCCCGGCCTCGGACCGGATGTTGAACTTGCGGTATTGCGACTTCAGGAAGCCCTCCGGCCCGGCGACGATCATCCCGCCGACGGCGTTGGTGCCCTGGATGTGACTGTTGTCGTAGACCTCGATCCGCTGCGGGGGGGCGTCGAGGTCGAAGGCTTCGGCGAGGCCGGTGAGGAGCTTGTTCTGCGTGGTGGACTCGGCCATCCGGCGGGCCAGGCTTTCGCGGGCGTTGCGGACCGCGTTTTCGACGAGTTCGGCCTTTTCGCCGCGCTGGGGAACCGTGAGTTCGACCTTGCGGCCGGCGCGGGCGCTTAGGGCCTCACACACCAGGTCGGGGTTGTCGACGGGGTGGGAGAGGAGGATCAGGCGCGGTGGGTCCTTGTCGTCATAGAACTGGGTGAGGAAGGCCTCGAGGATTTCGGGCGCTTCGGCGCCGGCGCCGGTCTTGGGGTAGAAGTCGCGGTTGCCCCAGGACTGGTTGGCGCGGATGAAGAAGACCTGGACGCAAGCCTGGCCGTGTTCGAGGTGGAGCGCGACGACGTCGGCTTCACTGACGCCTTGCGGGTTGATGCCCTGCGACTGCTGCACCTGGGTCAGCGCCTTGATCCGGTCGCGAAGGGCGGCGGCGCGTTCGAACTCCATCGCTTCACTGGCGGCCGCCATGTCGCGGGCGAGGTCGGCCTGGACCGAGGTGGTCTTGCCTTCAAGGAAGCGCTTGGCGTCGTCCACCAGCCCGGCATAGCCCTCGGGGGTGATCTTGCCGACGCAGGGGGCCGAGCAGCGCTTGATCTGGTATTGCAGGCAGGGGCGGGTGCGGCTGTCGAAGATGGAGTCAGAGCAGTTACGGAGAAGGAAGACCTTCTGCAGCTGGTTCAGCGTGCGATTGACGGCGCCCGCACTGGCGAAGGGGCCGAAATAGGCGCCTTTCTCGGCCTTCTTGCCGCGGTGCTTCTTGATCTGCGGAAAGGGGTGTTCCGAGGAGATCAGGATGTTCGGGAACGACTTGTCGTCGCGCAGCAGCACGTTGTAGCGGGGCTTCAGCTGCTTGATCAGGTTCTGTTCCAGCAGCAGCGCCTCAAGCTCCGTCCGCGTGGTCAGGAACATCATCGAGGCGGTTTCATGGATCATCCGGGCAATCCTGCCGGAATGTCCCGATGGGCGAGCATAATTGGAGACCCTCGCCTTGAGGTTGCGCGCCTTGCCGACGTACAGCACCTCGGACGCGGCGTTCAGCATCCGGTAGACCCCCGGCGAGCCGTCGAGAGTCTTCAGGTAATCCTGGATCACCTCATGTCCGCTGCGGGGTTTCTCGTCCATCGTTTACACTATTTCGATTCTCGGTTCGGGCTGCCACCAACGGGGGGCGTAGGCAAGAGCAAAGCTGTCCACGGAATCTGGGGATAACTCTGCGGAGAAGATTTCGGGATGCGGGATTTTTCCTTGTTTTTGGCCCGTTTCACGGGGTTGCACATTTTTTAGGCGGTTTTGTAACCACTTGCAATCAAACGAAAAATTTTCTTGGCTAACGCAAATCCCTGAATTTCCAAGCGAATTATGACGGTCCTGTGAACGTGTCGCGAGAAGTGGACAAGTTGACGCGACGGCCCGCTGGAAGGCCTATTCCACGCCCAGAACGTCGGGCGTTTTCCAGCCGAGGTGCTGGCCCCCGTCGACCGGAAGGAAGGTGCCGGTCACGCCCGGACTGTCGAGGAAAAATCCCAGAGCGGCCGTAATGTCTTGCGGGTTGGCGCCCCGTTTCAGAACCGTCGCGGCGCGCTGGCGGGAGAAGTGGTCTTCTGTCTGCCGTGCGCCGCGAAGGGTCGGGCCTGGGCCGATGGCATTGACGCGGATATTCGGCGCCAGGCCCTGGGCGGCGGTCTGGGTCAGCGCCCAAAGACCCATCTTGGCGATGGTATAGGTGCTGAACTCCGGCGTCAGTTTCAGGATACGCTGGTCGATCATGTTGACGATCAGGCCCTTTGCCAGCGGCTCGCCGGCCTCATCCGTCCCGGCAGGCGGGCATTGGCGGGCGAAGGCCTGAGTCAGGACGTAGGGCGCGCGAAGATTGGATTCAATGTGCCGGTCCCAGCTTTGGCGGGTCGCGGTGTCGATGCGGTCGTACTCGAAGATCGCGGCGTTGTTGATCAGCACGGTCAGCGGACCCAGGCCCGCGGCTGCGGCAGGGACGAGGGCCTGCACCTGCGCCTCGTCGAGGAGGTCGGCCTGCAGCGCCAAGGCCTTGCGCCCCATCGCGCGGATCTCGGCGACCACGGCCTCGGCCGCGTCGGCAGAGGACGCGTAGTGCACTGCCACGTCGTGGCCGCGGCCTGCCAGGTAAAGCGCCATCGCGCGGCCCAGCCGCTTGCCCGCGCCCGTCACCAGTGCCGTCATTTCGCCTTGCCCCCGCAGTCGCACGTCTTCTGACCGATCAGATAGCGCCCGCATTTGCCGCAGCGAGGGGGGCCAGAGCGTTTCTGCATCACGCGAGGCAGGGCCGAGGGGAAGAAGGCGCGGCCGATCAGCGCGACGAGGACCATCGCCAGCAGGAACAGGAAGATGATCTTGACCAGCATCTAAAGCCCATACCGCGCCCAAAGCGCCCTGTCCTCGACCGCGCCGAGGGTTTCGTCGACCAGAGACAATCCGAACCGCTGGAAGAGGCTGCGCTTGCGGCCCAGGGGGATCAGGCGCACCTTGTCGCCGTACAGCTCTTTCAGCTTGGGCACCAGATGGGCAACGCCGTCGGTCAGGCCCAGGTCCACCGATTGCTGGCCGACCCAGATGTCGGCGTTGAACAGGTCCGCGCTGTCGTCCAGCCGGATGCCCCGGCTGCGGCGGACGTGGTCGATGAAGGCCTGGTGGATCGGGCCTTGCAAGGCCTTCAGCCTCTCGATGTCCTCGGGTTTCTGCGGCAGGAAGGGGTCTGCAAAGCTTTTCGACCGGCCTGCGGCGACGACGCGACGTTCCACCCCCTGACGCGCCATCAGTTCGGGGAAGCCGAAGCTGGCGAAGATCACGCCGATCGAGCCGACAAGGCTGCTCGGGTCCACCCAGATGTCATCGGCGGCGCAGGCCAGCCAGTAGCCGCCCGAGGCCGCGACATCCTCGACGAAGGCGTGGACCGGGACCTTCTTCTCGTCCGCCAGCCGCCGGATGCGCGCCGCGATCAGCGAGGACTGCACCGCCGATCCACCGGGGGAGTTGACCAGCAAGGCCACCGCCGCGGGCTTCATCTTGAAGGCCTTCTCGATCTGCGGGGCCAGCGCCTCGTCGTTAAGGGCGCGCGTGCCCGTGCCGATGGTGCCCGACAGGCGGATCACCGGGACAAGCGGCAGTTTCGGCAGGAAGGGGATGAAGCGGCGCATGACGCCAGAGGTAAGCCGTCGGGGGCTTGCGGGCAAGGGCGGCTGGGGGCACCTTGGCGCGATGATCGACAAGCTGGAAATGTTCATCGCGCTGGCGAAAGAGCGGCACTTTGGCCGCGCGGCCGAGGTCTGCGGGGTCACCCAGCCCTCGCTGTCGTCGGCGATCCGGCAGCTTGAGGACCAGTTGGGGGTGCAGCTGGTCTTTCGCGGCAGCCGGTTTCAGGGGCTGACGCCCGAGGGCCAGCGCGTGCTGGACCGCGCCTTGGGCATCGTGGGTGACGTCCGCGCGCTGAAGGACGAGATGCGCGTGGTGCGCACCGGCCTGTCGGGGAACCTGCGGATCGGGGTCATTCCCACGGCCCTCCCGATGGTCGCCGACCTGACCGGCCCTTTCACTCAGAAGCACCCGAACGTCCGCGTTTCCATCCTGTCGCGCACCAGCGTCGAAATCCTGACCGGGATCGAGGCTTTGGATCTGGAGGCCGGGATCACCTACCTGGACAACGAGCCGCTTGGTCGGGTGTCCCAGGTGCCTCTGTATACCGAGTTCTACCGGCTTCTGATCGCACCGGGGTCCGAACTGGCGTCGCGCCGGCATATCAGCTGGAACGATTTGTCCTCGGTTCCGCTGTGCCTCTTGACCTCCGACATGCAGAACCGCCGGATCGTCAACCAGCACCTGGGAGAGGCGGGGGTGGATGCCCAGCCGATGATCGAATCGAATTCCACGATGGCGCTGGTGGCGCATGTGCTGACCGGCCGCTGGGCCTCGGTGGTGCCGAAGAAGTTGGCCGACATGTTCGTCGCGGACGGGCGGCTGCATTCCATCCCCATCGTCGAGCCCGAGGCAGAGCATACCGTCGGAATGATCGCCGCGCGGCGCGACCCGCAGACTCCGGTGCTGCAAGCCCTGATCGACGAGGCGATCCGGCTGTTTCGATAGGCGTTGGCTATCGACTGACGGTATATCAACATTGAATCGCCTATCAATCGGCGTATACCTCTGTATGCCAGCCAGAGGTTGCCCGCATGCTCGATTCCCACGTTCAGACCGACCGGATTGCCGAGATCCTTGACGCTCATCTTGGGTTGGAGGGGCCGTTGCTGCCCATCCTCCACGCGATTCAGGAGGCGTTCGGTTACATTCCCGAAGGTGCCATCCCCCAGATCGCCAAGGCGCTGATGCTGTCCAAGGCCGAGGTGCATGGCGTCGTCAGCTTCTACCACGATTTTCGTGAAATGCCCGCCGGGCGGCATGTGCTGAAGCTCTGCCGGGCCGAGGCTTGCCAGACCATGGGCGCGGATGGGGTGGCGGACCGGATCAAGGCCGCGCTGGGGATCGACTGGCACGAGACCACGGCCGACGGCCGCGTGACGCTGGAGCCGGTCTTCTGCCTGGGCCTCTGCGCCTGCGGACCGGCGGCGATGGTCGACGGGCGGCTGGTGGGCCGCGTGGATGAATCGGTGGTCGCGGAGGTGGCGAAATGAAGGTTTACGTTCCGCTGGACAGCGCCGCCGTCGCCCTTGGGGCGGACAAGATTGCCGATGCGATCGTGGCCCAGGGTGCCGCGCGCGGAGTTTCGGTCGAGGTCGTCCGCAACGGCTCGCGCGGGATGGTGTGGCTCGAGCCGCTGGTCGAGGTGGTGACGGATGCAGGCCGCCTGGGCTTTGGCCCGCTGACGCTGACCGACGTGCCGGCGCTGTTCGGTGATCTCTCCGCGCATCCGAAGGCGCTTGGCCTGGTCGAGGAGCTGCCCTGGATGAAGGGCCAGACCCGTCTGACCTTTGCCCGCGTCGGCGTGATCGACCCGCTGTCGCTGGACGACTACCGCGCGCATGGCGGCCTCGTGGGGCTGGAGCGTGCGAAGACGATGACCAAGGCCCAGATCGTGGCCGAGGTGACGGACTCGGGCCTCCGGGGCCGTGGCGGTGCGGGATTCCCGACGGGCATCAAGTGGAAGACTGTCTCGGAAGCGGCTGGCGACCAGAAGTACATCGTCTGCAACGCGGACGAGGGTGACAGCGCGACCTTTGCCGACCGGATGCTGATGGAGGGCGACCCCTTCACGCTGATCGAAGGCATGGCGATTGCCGGGTTGGCCTGCGGGGCGACCAAGGGCTACGTCTACATCCGCTCCGAATACCCGGTGGCGATCCGCGTGATGGAAGCCGCCGTGCTGGTGGCGCGTCAGGCCGGGGTTCTGGGTCCGCAGTTCGACATGGAAATCCGCGTCGGCGCGGGGGCCTATGTCTGCGGTGAAGAGACCTCGCTGCTGAACAGCCTGGAAGGCAAGCGCGGCGTCGTTCGCGCCAAGCCGCCGCTGCCGGCGCTGCAGGGGTTCATGGGGCGGCCGACGGTGGTCAACAACGTGATCTCGCTGGCCTCGGTCCCGGTGATCATGGCCAAGGGCGCGGCCTACTACAAGGACTTCGGGCTGGGCCGCAGCCGTGGGACGATCCCGCTGCAGATCGCGGGGAACGTGAAATACGGCGGCCTTTATGAGGTGGCGTTCGGCCTTACCCTCGGCCAGATCGTGAACGAGATCGGCGGCGGTACGGCCTCGGGCCGTCCGGTCAAGGCGGTGCAGGTCGGCGGCCCGCTGGGCGCCTGGTTCCCGGTGTCGCTGTTCGATACCCCGTTCGGGTACGAAGAATTCGGCGCCAAGGACGGGCTGATCGGCCACGCCGGTCTGACCGTGGCCGACGACAGCACCGACATGCTGCAGATGGCCCGCTTCGCGATGGAGTTCTGCGCCATCGAAAGCTGCGGCAAGTGCACGCCCTGCCGACTTGGCTCGACCCGCGGGGTCGAGACCATCGACCGGCTGGCCCGGGGCGACTCCAGCGCGATCCCGCTGCTGACCGACCTGTGCAACACGATGAAATCCGGCTCTCTCTGCGCCCTTGGGGGCTTCACCCCCTATCCGGTGATGAGCGCGCTGACCCATTTCCCCGATGACTTCGCCCGCGCGAAGGAGGCTGCAGAATGAAAGACTTCATCATCCCCGACCGCGACTTCGGCACCCCCGCCGCCAAGTCCAAGACCATGGTCACGCTCACCATCGACGGCTTCGACGTGACCGTGCCGGAAGGCACCAGCATCATGCGCGCCGCCGCCGAGGTGGGGATCTCGGTCCCCAAGCTGTGCGCGACCGACAGCATCGACGCTTTCGGGTCCTGCCGTCTGTGCCTGGTGGAAATCGAGGGCCGCGCCGGCACCCCGGCGTCCTGCACTACCCCGGTCGCGCCGGGAATCAAGGTCAAGACCCAGACCGGCAAGCTGAAGGACCTGCGCCGCGGCGTGATGGAGCTTTATATCTCCGACCACCCGCTGGATTGCCTGACCTGTGCGGCCAACGGCGACTGCGAGCTTCAGGACATGGCCGGGGCCGTCGGTCTGCGCGATGTGCGGTATGAAGCCGTCGACACCCACTTCCGCGCCCGCAACACCAGCGGCGAGGCCAACCCGCAGTGGCTGCCGAAGGACGATTCCAACCCGTACTTCAGCTACGACCCGGCGAAATGCATCGTCTGCTCGCGCTGCGTCCGGGCCTGCGAGGAAGTGCAAGGCACCTTCGCGCTGACGATCGAGGGGCGGGGCTTCGACAGCCGCGTGTCCTTCGGGGCGAAGACCGACAACGCGCTGGCCTCGGACTGCGTTTCCTGCGGCGCTTGCGTACAGGCCTGCCCGACCGCGACCCTGACCGAGAAGTCGGTCATCGACATCGGCACCCCGGACCGCAGCATCATCACCACCTGCGCGTATTGCGGCGTCGGCTGCTCGTTCAAGGCCGAGATGCGCGGCGATGAACTGGTCCGCATGACCCCGTACAAGCACGGCAAGGCCAACCGGGGCCATTCCTGCGTCAAGGGTCGCTTTGCCTATGGCTATGCGACGCACCAGGATCGAATCCTGAAGCCGATGATCCGCGACAGCATCGACCAGCCCTGGAAAGAAGTCTCCTGGGCCGAGGCGATGGAGTTCGCCGCCGCCAAGATGAAGGGCATCCAGGCCAAGTACGGTCGCCAGTCGGTCGGCGTGATCACCTCCAGCCGGTGCACGAACGAGGAGACCTACCTCGTCCAGAAGCTGACCCGTGCGGTGTTCATGAACAACAACACCGACACCTGCGCCCGCGTCTGTCATTCGCCCACCGGCTATGGCCTGGGCCAGACCTTCGGCACATCGGCCGGGACGCAGGACTTCGATTCCGTCGAGGAGTCGGACGTGATCATGGTGATCGGCGCCAACCCCTCGGCCGCGCACCCCGTCTTCGCCAGCCGCATGAAGAAGCGGCTGCGCAAGGGCGCGAAGCTGATCGTCGTCGACCCGCGCCGGACGGAAACCGTGGAAGGCCCGCACTACAAGGCCGCGCACCACCTGGCGCTGACCCCGGGCACCAACGTCGCCGTCGTCTCGGCGCTGGCGCATGTCATCGTCACCGAAAAGCTCTACAACGAAGAGTTCATCCGCACCCGCTGCGACTGGGATGAATTCCAGGACTACGCCGAGTTCATCGGCGCCCCGAACCACTCGCCCGAAGCGGTCGAGCTGGTCACCGGCGTCCCGGCCGAGGAAATCCGCAAGGCGGCGCGGCTTTATGCGACCGGCGGCAATGCGGCAATCTACTATGGCCTCGGCGTGACCGAGCACAGCCAGGGCTCGACCACCGTCATCGGCATCGCCAACCTCGCCATGCTGACCGGCAACATCGGCCGCAAGGGCGTGGGCGTGAACCCGCTCCGTGGCCAGAACAACGTGCAGGGTTCCTGCGACATGGGGTCCTTCCCGCATGAACTGCCGGGCTACCGCCACGTGAAGAACCCCGAGGTCCGCGCGATCTATGAGAAGGCCTGGGGCGTGCAGATCGACCCCGAACCGGGCCTGCGCATCCCGAACATGCTGGACGCCGCCGTGGAAGGCACGTTCAAGGGCCTCTACTGCCAGGGTGAGGACATCCTGCAATCCGACCCCGACACTCACCATGTCGCGGCGGGTCTGGCGGCGATGGAATGCGTGATCGTCCACGACCTCTTCCTGAACGAGACCGCGAACTACGCCCACGTCTTCTTCCCCGGCTCGTCCTTCCTGGAAAAGGACGGCACCTTCACCAACGCCGAACGCCGGATCAACATGGTCCGCAAGGTGATGGCGCCGAAACAGGGCTATGCCGACTGGGAAGTGACCCAGATGTTCGCCAATGCGATGGGCGCAAACTGGACCTACACCCACCCGTCGCAGATCATGGAAGAGATCGCCATGACCACGCCGTCCTTCGCCGGCGTGACCTACGAGAAGATCGAGACGATGGGCAGCGTCCAGTGGCCGTGCAACGACAAGGCGCCGGAAGGCACCCCGCTGATGCACATCGACGGCTTCGTGCGCGGCAAGGGCAAGTTCATCCGCACCGAGTATGTGGCGACCGACGAAAAGACCGGCCCGCGCTTCCCGCTCTTGCTGACGACGGGCCGCATCCTGTCGCAGTACAACGTGGGCGCGCAGACCCGGCGGACGGCGAACGTCGTCTGGCATGACGAGGACGTGCTGGAGATCCACCCGCACGACGCCGAGAACCGGGGCATCCGGGACGGCGACTTCGTCCGCCTTGCCTCGCGGTCGGGGGAAACCACGCTGCGGGCGACGATCACCGACAAGGTCTCGCCCGGGGTGGTCTACACGACCTTCCACCACCCGGACACGCAGGCCAACGTCATCACCACCGACTTCTCGGACTGGGCGACGAACTGCCCGGAATACAAGGTGACGGCGGTGCAGGTCAGCCCGTCCAACGGGCCGTCCGAGTGGCAGGAAGAGTACGCGGCGCAGGCGGCGCTCTCGCGGCGGATCTTGGCGGCGGAATGATCGGCGCGCGGCCAACCCCTCGGCTGGTCTTCGGTCCCTCGGTTCAACCGGGGGAACGGGTGCTGCCCGAGGAGGTGGCCGTCGCCCTGTCGTTCAACGGCTCGACCCAGGCCGTGATGATGGCGACGCCCGCGGACCTGGAGGACTTCGGCGTGGGCTTCGCCCTGACCGAAGGGATCGCCCGGCCGGAGGAGATCCTGTCGGTCGATGTGGTCGAGGTTCCGCGCGGGCAGGATGTCCAGGTCTGGCTGAAGCCCGAGGCCGAGACGCGGCTCACCGCGCGGCGCCGCACCATGTCCGGCCCGGTGGGCTGCGGGCTGTGCGGGATCGACTCGATCGAGCAGGCGCTGCGCGAGGTGCCGGTGGTCGAGCCGTCGCGCTTTCGGCTGACCCCCGCCCAGGTCCGCGAGGCGGTGGCCTCGCTTCCGGGAGAGCAGCGCCTGCACGACGCGACGCGGGCGGTGCATGGGGCGGCGTTCTGGAACGGGCGGGTGCTGCTGGCACGCGAGGATGTGGGCCGGCACAACGCGCTGGACAAGCTCGTGGGCGGGATGCTGCGCCAGGGGATCCGGCCGGACGGCGCGGTGGTGCTGACCAGCCGGGTCTCCACCGACATGGTCCAGAAGGTCGCCATGCTGGGCGCACCCTTGATCATCGCCGTCTCGGCCCCCACGGTCGAGGCGGTTCAACTGGCCGAGCGGGCGGGGATCACCCTGATCGCGCTGGCCCGGGGAGACCGGTTCGAGGTCTTCTCTCATACGGATCGATTGAAGACGGAGGGGGCCCATGTCGGCTGAAAAGATCACGCGGATGGCAAACCAGATCGCGATGTTCATGGAAACGAAGCCGGAGGCCGAAGGCGTGGCCGGGCTGGCGGCCCATATCAACGACTTCTGGGAGCCGCGGATGCGGCGGCAGTTCTTCGAGATCGTCGATGCCGGCGGGGCGGGGCTGCGGCCGCTGGTCCTGAAGGCGGCGGGGTCGATCCGGCGGCCGGCGGCAGAAGCGGCCTGAGTCTGTCCACGGTGGACAAACGCGCAGAGCCCATTTCTTTCAATGGCTTGGCTTTGCGCGCTCAGGATTTGTTAACGACCCAAGCGGGGCCTTCCTGCGTAGCCTGACCCACTTCCCCACGTGAAGCGGGGACGCGGGTTCAACCCTGCGCCCTGCCAGAGGCGCTTGCGGGATGGCGCGCTTGCCGCGAGCATGGCGGAAAGCGGGGGGATGCAGGATGCGTCTGGGTTTCGTCGGGACGGGCACCATGGCGGCGGCGATGGTCGAGGGGTTGGGCGGCGGCGCTGTCCTTTCGCCGCGCGGGGCGCAGCTGGCGGCCGGGCTTGCCGCGCGGTTTCCGGGAGTGGTGGTCGCCGACAGTAACCAGGCGGTGGTGGATCAGTGCGACATGGTTGTCCTGTCGATCCGGCCGCAGATCGCGGAGGAGGTCGTGCGGGCTCTGCGGTTTCGACCGGGGCAGAAGGTCCTGAGCCTGGTCGCCGCCACGCAGATCGAGACGATCCGGGACTGGATCGGATTGGACCTGCCGGTGATCCGCGCGATTCCCTTGCCCTTCGTGGCGGAACGGCGCTGCGTGACGCCGATCTTCCCCGCTGACGCCGATGTCGCGGCGCTGTTCGACCGGCTTGGCCAGGCTCTCACCTGCCGGACGATCGCGGACTTCGATCTGTTTGCGGTCGGCTCGGCGCTGATGGGCAGCTACTTCGGCCTTCTCGAGGTCGCGCAAAGCTGGCTGGAGGAGCAGGGACTGCCACAAGATGCGGCGCGCCCCTACCTTGCCGGTCTTTTTGCCAATCTGGGGCGGGTGGCGGAGCAGTCACCCGCAGAGTTCGCGGCGCTGCGCGGAGAATATTCGACACGGGGCGGGCTGAACGAGGAGGTGTTCCGCGTCTTTGCCCAGGAGGGCGGGACCGAGGCGCTGCGTGCGGGCCTTGATTCGGTGCTGCGGCGGGTTCGGGGCTAAGACGCAAGTGCACCGCCCAGGGGGCGGCGGAGGAGCCTCCGGCGGGAGTATTTTCGAAAAGAGCAAGTTGGCTGGCGGGTTGCGCCGCTATTCCTTCAGCACGGAGGCGAGATGGGTTCCGTAACTGGATTTACCGAAGACCTGCGCCTGGCGTTCCATCCCGGCATGGTCGATCCAGCCCTGGCGGAAGGCGATTTCGTCCGGCGAGCCGACCTGCATTCCCTGCCGGTCCTGCAAGGTGCGGACAAAGTTCCCGGCGTCGAGGAGGCTGCCCGGAGTTCCGGTATCCAGCCAGGCGAAGCCGCGGCCCATGCGTTCGACCTGAAGCGAACCTTCGGCGCGGTAGTGTTCCAGGACGTCGACGATCTCCAGCTCTCCCCTTGGCGAGGGGCTGATCGTCGCCGCGATGTCCGGGGCGCGGCCGTCGAGGAAGTAGAGGCCGGTGATTGCGAAGCTTGACGGGGGTTTGGCTGGCTTTTCGATGATCTGCGTGACCTTGCCCGAAGCATCGAAGGCTGCGACGCCATAGCGTTCGGGGTCCGAGACGTGATAGCCGAAGACGGTGCCGCCGGCGGGTTGCGCATTGGCGCGGTGCAGGATCTCGGGCAGGCCGTGGCCGAAGAAGATGTTGTCGCCCAGCACCATCGCCGAGGGGGCGCCGGCCAGGAAGTCGCGGGTCAGGAGATAGGCCTGGGCCAGCCCCTCGGGCCGTTCCTGGATGACCCAGGTGAAGGACAGGCCCCATTGGCTGCCATCGCCCAGCAGGCGCTGGAACTGGGGCTGATCCTCGGGCGTGGTGATGATCGCGATCTCGCGGATGCCGGCGAGCATCAGGACCGAGATCGGGTAGTAGATCATCGGCTTGTCGTAGATCGGGAGAAGCTGTTTCGACACGCCCAGCGTGATCGGCCAGAGGCGCGAGCCGGTGCCTCCGGCGAGGAGGATGCCTTTGCGGGTCATGGGCGCAGTTCCTTCACGATCGCAGTCAGACCCACGCGCCAGTCGGGGCGGGGGATTCCGAACGCAGTCGTCAATGCACGGCAATCAAGGCGGGAATTCAGCGGTCTTCGGGCCGGAGTTGGGTAATCGGCGCTGGTTAT
The DNA here is from genome assembly GCA_027489355.1 of Paracoccaceae bacterium. Classification (GTDB taxonomy): domain Bacteria; phylum Pseudomonadota; class Alphaproteobacteria; order Rhodobacterales; family Rhodobacteraceae; genus Tabrizicola. The sequence continues at coordinate 145,466 of JAIXZY010000077.1, forward strand.
GTCGGTGATCCGGCAAGGAAGACCGGCCTCCGCCATGATCGCGCGGGCGAAATCGGCCCAGCTGGTGTCGGGCAGGCCCGAGAAATGATGGGTGCCGCCGGGCTCGCCCTGTTGCATGGCGGTGGCGGCGGAGAGCAGCGCCCGGGCGATGTCGGCCGCGGGGGTGGGGCCGCCGATCTGGTCGGCCACGACGGAGAGCGTTTCGCGCTCGGCCCCGAGGCGGAGCATGGTCTTCACGAAGTTCGCGCCGTGGGCAGAGACGACCCAGGAGGTGCGGAGGATGAGGTGTGGGCCGCCCGCCGCGCGGATGCCCTGTTCGCCGGCAAGCTTGGAGCGGCCATAGGCGTTCTGCGGGGCGGTCGGGTGGTCGGGGGCGAAGGGCTGGTTGCCTGCGCCGTCGAAGACGTAGTCGGTGGAGATGTGCAGGAAGGGGATGCCCTTCGCGGCGGCGGCGTGCGCCATGGCGGTCGGCGCCTCGCCGTTGACCACGGTGGCGGTGGCTTCCTCGGTTTCCGCCTTGTCGACGGCGGTCCAGGCGGCGGCGTTGATGATGGCCTGCGCGTCTGTGGCCGCGATGGCGGCAGCGCAGGAGGCGGGGTCCGTGAGGTCGGCCTCTTCGCGGCCGAGGTAGGTGGCGTCGGGAGCGAGGCGTTGCAGTTCGCGGGCGACCTGGCCGGTCTTGCCGAAGACGAGGAGCCTCATGCGCGGCCCAGCCGTTCGCCGACGCCCTGCCGGGTCAGAAGCGGCCGCCACCAGGATTCGTTGTCGAGATACCAGCGGACGGTGCGGCGAAGGCCCTCTTCCACGGTCACGCTGGGCCGCCAGCCGAGTTCTTGCCTGATGCGGGTGGGGTCGATGGCGTAGCGGGCGTCGTGGCCGGGGCGGTCGGTGACGAAGGTGATCTGGTCGGCATAGGGGGTACCCTTGGGGGCCATCTCGTCGAGAAGCGCGCAGATGGTGCGGACGAGGTCGATGTTCCGCCGTTCGTTCTCGCCCCCGATGTTGTAGCTGCGACCGAGCGCGCCCTTTTCCAGGACGAGGAGGAGGGCGTCGGCGTGGTCTTCCACGTAAAGCCAGTCGCGGACGTTTTCGCCGGTGCCGTAGACCGGGATGGGCTTGCCGTGGAGGGCGTTCAGGATGGTGACGGGGATCAGCTTTTCGGGGAAGTGGTAGGGGCCGTAGTTGTTCGAGCAGTTGGTAAGGACGGTGGGGAGGCCGTAGGTCTCGGCCCAGGCGCGGACCAGGTGGTCGGAGGCGGCTTTCGACGCGGAATAGGGACTGCGCGGGTCGTAAGGGGTGGTTTCGGTGAACTGGCCGGTGGGGCCGAGCGAGCCGAAGACCTCGTCGGTCGAGATGTGGTGGAAGCGGAAGTTGTCGGGTTTCCCGGCGCGGGTCCAGTGGGCGCGGGCGGCCTCCAGCAGGTTGAAGGTGCCGGTGATGTTGGTTTCGATGAAATCCGCAGGGCCGTCGATCGAACGGTCGACGTGGCTTTCGGCGGCGAGGTGCATCACGGCGTCGGGGGCGTGGGTGGCGAAGACGCGGTCCAGGGCCGCGCGGTCGCGGATGTCGGCCTTTTCGAAGCTGTAGAGGTTCGACTGCGCGACCGAGGCCACGTTCGCGGCGTTGGCGGCATAGGTCATGGCGTCGAGGTTGACGACCTCATGCCCCCGCTGGACGGCCAGGCGGACGACGGCCGATCCGATGAAGCCGCAGCCTCCGGTGACGAGAAGCTTCATTCGGCGGCCCCATAGCGGAAGGGCTGGCCGATGGCGGAGAGGGGCGGGGCCTTGGCGTCCTTGTCGGACAGGGTGGGGTTGGTCACCCCCCAGTCGATGCCAAGGGCCGGGTCGTCCCAGCGGACGGCGCCGTCATGGTCGGGGGCGTAGAGGTCCGAGCACTTGTACTGGACCTCGGTGTCGTCGGTCAGCGTGACGAAGCCGTGCAGGAAGCCCTTCGGCACGAACAACTGGCGGCCGTTGTCCGGCGTAAGCTCTACCCCCACCCAATGGCCATAGGTGGGCGAGCCGGTACGGATGTCCACCGCTACGTCCAGGATGGCGCCGCGCGAGCAGCGGATCAGCTTGTCCTGCGCGCGGGGGGGCGACTGGAAGTGCAGGCCGCGCAGCGTGCCCTTGGCGGCGGAAAACGAGTGGTTGTCCTGCACCCACGGCAGGTCCAGCCCCGCGTCGGCCATCCGCGCGGCGTTCCACGTCTCTGTGAACCAGCCCCGTGCATCGCCGAAGCGCCGGGGGGTCACGATCAGGACGTCGGGGATGGCGGTCGGCTCAACCTGCATGGCGAAACTCGTCAGAGAGGATGCGGGAGACTTGCGACGTTACGTGTCGCAATGCAAGCCGGGAAGGCCGGGAAACAGTAGGTTTGCGGGGTTTTGCCCTGCCCGGACCTGAGCTATCAGGGGGGCGACGACGTAGGGGAAGGACGGGGACATGACCCATCTCTGGGTGCGGGCCGAGCAGCGGCCGAACGAAGAGCGCGTGGGCCTGACGCCCGAAGGCGCGGCGGCGCTGATCAAGGCAGGGATTCGGGTGACGGTCGAGAAGTCCTCGGTCCGCGCGATCCCGCTGGACGGCTACATGGCCGCAGGCTGCGAGATCGCGGAAGAGAACCTGTGGCCGCAGGCCCCCGCCGATGCGATCGTCTTCGGCCTGAAGGAACTGCCCGAGGACGGCACTCCCCTGACCCACCGGCACATCATGTTCGGCCATGCCTACAAGGGCCAGCCGGCAGGGCGCGTCCTGTTGCAGCGGTTCAAGGCCGGGGGCGGAACGCTTTATGATCTGGAGTACCTGGTCGACGAAAGCGGCCGCCGTGTCGCGGCTTTCGGCTATTGGGCGGGTTACGCGGGCGCTGCGGTCAGCCTGAAATGCTGGGCGGCGCAACAGCGCGGTGGGATCGCCGGGCCGGTGCGGAAGGTCGCGTCGAAGGATGCGCTGCTGGTGGAACTGGCCGAAGAGCTGAAGGGCCTTGGGCGGCCGCGGGCCATCATCATCGGGGCGCTGGGGCGCGTGGGGACTGGGGCGGCGGACCTGTGTGAGGCGATGGGCGTCGCGGTGACGAGTTGGGACCTAGCGGAAACCGCGTCGGGCGGGCCGTTCCCCGAGGTCTTGCAGCACGAGATCTTCCTGAACTGCATCCTTGCGCGGCCCGGATGCCCGGTGTTCGTTCCGGCCAGCGCCAAGACCGATCCGCGCAAGCTGACGGTGATCGGGGATATCGCCTGCGACCCGACCAGCGATTTCTCACCCATCAAGGTCTATGACCGGGCGACCGACTGGGACGCCCCGGCGCTGCGGGTGCATGACAACCCGCCGCTGGACGTGACGGCGATCGACAACCTGCCCAGCCTGATGCCGGTGGAATCCTCGCAGGACTATGCGGCGCAGTTGTTGCCGTCGCTTTTGACCTTGCAGGACCTGGGCTCGGGCGTCTGGGGACGGGCGAAGGTGGAATTCGACAGGCACGTCGCAGGCGTGTGAGCAAGGTATCAGCCGGGGGCCAAATTCCCTGAGGAAGGAATTTGTCAAAAATCTTGAGTAAGATTTTTGAGTCTCCGGGACACAGGGGAGCACAGACATGACGATCCATTGGTGCGGCACGGGGCTGTCGTCGATTCCGGGGCTGCGGCGTCTGATCGAGGCGGGGCATCCCGTCACGGTCTGGAACCGCACGGTCGAAAAGGCGCGGGCCGAGGTCGGCGACCTGACCCAGGACATCCGGCCCTTCAGCCTGGAGGCGCTCACCGCCGCGTTGAAGCCGGGTGACATCGCGGTGTCGATGCTGCCGGCCGACCAGCATGTCGGCATCGCCAAGCTGTGCCTGGAGAAGGGCGCGAACTTCTGTTCCTCCAGCTACATCGCGCCGGAAATGCGCGAGCTGGACGGGGCGTTCCGGGAAAAAGGCCTGGTTTCGGTGAACGAGGTCGGCCTTGATCCCGGCATCGACCACCTGATGGCACATGACCTGGTAGCGCGCTATCGGGCCTCGAAGGCCTATCACAACGACAACGTGCTGAGCTTTACCAGCTATTGCGGCGGCGTGCCGAAGGAGGCGAACGCCTTCCGCTACAAGTTCAGCTGGGCTCCCGCCGGGGTGCTGAAGGCGCTACGGTCTCCGTCCCGCAGCCTGCGGCATTTCACCGAGTTGCGGGTCAACCGGCCCTGGGATGCGATCAGCCGCTATGACGCGCCGCTGCCGGTGCCGGAAAGCTTCGAGGTCTATCCGAACCGCGACAGCTATCCCTTCATGGACGAATACCGGTTCGAAAAGCACTGGAAGGTGCGCGATTTCGTGCGCGGGACCATCCGGCTGAACGGCTGGGCGGATGCCTGGGCGCCGATCTTCCGCGAGATCGAGGGGTTGGAAGGCAAGCCTGTGGCCGAGATCAACGCGGCGCTGGAAGCCCGGGCGGCGGCGCTTCTCAAGGACAACTCCTACGCCGAGGGCGAGCCGGACCGGGTGGTCCTGTTCGTCTCGCTGAAGGCCGAGCGCGACGGGGTGCCGATGTTCCACGAGACCTGGGCGATGGACGCCTGGGGCGATGCGCGCGGGACGGCGATGGGGCGGCTGGTGTCGGTGCCGGTGTCGCTGGCGATCGAGGCGGTTCTGGCGCGCGAGATCCCGGCGGGCGTGCATGGCGCGCCGCATGATCCGAAGCTTCTGGCGCGCTGGCTGGACCAGGTCAGCCGCCTGGCGCAGGTGATGCAGCGGATCGACCACCTGGCCTGAGGGCGGGACTGGCCACTCCCTGCCGGTGGAAACCAGCGGGGAGTGATGAAACCGTCGACGGGCGGGCCTGTTTGCGCTTATGCTTCCCGGACGATCCGGGAAAACCGGGCAAGCGAGCGAGGCAGGACGTGGGCGGCAGCGGCAACACGTCACGGCGATTGGATCGGCTGGCCGACAGGCTGGCCGTGCTGGCGGCGCGTCGGGCGCGGCCGGCGGGCGGCTTCGTGTCGCAGCCCGAGCCGCGGTCGATCGGGCTGTACACGCGCGGCAAGCAGCTCGTGGCCGGCAATATTCTTCTGGCGGGACATCTGGCCGAGGCTCCGGGCCTGTCGATCTGGGACATCACCGCCCCGGACGCCGCCTTTGCCGCCGAGGCGCATGGCTTTGCCTGGCTGGACGACCTGGCGGCGCTGGGGACGCGCGAGGCTCAGGCCCGGGCGCAGGACTGGACCTGGGACTGGATCGACCGCTACGGGCGCGGCAAGGGGCCGGGCTGGACGCCGGATGTGACCGGGCGGCGGATCATCCGCTGGGTGCATCATGCGACGATCCTGCTGCAGGCGCGGGACGGGATGCAGTCGGCGGCCTTCTACGCGGCGCTGTCGCGGCAGGCCGCTTACCTGGCGCGTCGCTGGCGCAGCGCGGCGGAAGGGCTGCCGCGGTTCGAGGCGCTGACGGGTCTGGTCTATGCCGGGATTTCGCTGATCGGAATGGAAAGTCTGGTCGGTCCGGCCATCCAGGCCCTGTCGGCGGCCTGCGATGCCGACATCGACTCCGAGGGCGGCATTCCGACCCGGAACCCCGAGGAACTGCTGGAAGTGCTGACCCTGCTGACCTGGGCCGCCAGCGCGATGAGCGAGGCGAATCTGGCGGTCCCGCCGTCGCTGTCGCGGGCGATCACGCGGATTGCGCCGGCGCTGCGGGCCTTGCGCCACGCCGACGGGGAACTGGCGCGGTTTCACGGCGGCGGGAGGGCGGCGGAAGGTCGGCTTGATCAGGCGCTTGCGGCGGCCGGCGTGCGCGCGGGGGCTGTCCCGGCGCTGGCGATGGGCTATGCGCGTCTGCACGGGGGGCGGACCACGGTGATCGTCGACGCCGCGTCGCCCCCCGGCGGGCGGGCAGCGCGGACGGCCCATGCCTCGACCAGCGCGTTCGAGCTGACCTCGGGGCGGAGGCCGGTGGTGGTCAATTGCGGATCGGGCGTGGCTTTCGGGCAGGCCTGGCGGCAGGCGGCGCGCGCCACGCCCTCGCATTCCTGCCTGGGGATGGAGGGGGTGTCGTCTTCCCGCGTGGGCCGGTCGGGAGAGGTGCTGGAGCAGCGCGCGAAGCTGACTGCCTCGCGCCTCACGGTGGGGAGCGAGGGGACGGACCTTTATCTTGCGCATGACGGCTGGCTGCATAGCCACGGGCTGACCACCAGCCGCAGCCTGACGCTGGCGCATGACGGTCGCAGGCTGTCCGGGGTCGATGCGCTGACTGCGTTGACCGCCGAGGCGCGGCGGCGGTTCGAGGATGCGATGACGCAGACCGCAATGGCGGGTGCCCGTTTCGCGATCCGCTTCCACCTGCACCCAGAGGTCGATGCGAGGCTGGACATGGGCGGGACGGCAGTTTCGCTTGTGCTGAAAAGCGGCGAGATCTGGATCTTTCGCTTTACCGGGCCGGCAGAACTGGACCTGGAGCCGTCCGCCTACCTGGAAAACGGGCGGCTTTACCCGCGGCCGACCTCGCAGATCGTGCTGCGAAGCGAGGCGCGGGGTTTCGAGACACGGATAGGCTGGACCTTGGCGAAGGCAAAGGATACTCCGCTGGCCATCCGGGACCTGGGGGACATCGAGACAGACCCCTGAAGGCCCCGACATGGGCATAACGAAGGGTTCCTGCGATGACAAACCTCGTCCCCATCGGCCGCGCGCTGATTTCGGTTTCCGACAAGACCGGCCTGCTGGACCTGGCCCGCGCGCTGGCGGGCTATGGGGTCGAGCTGATCTCGACCGGCGGCACCTCGGGCATGCTGCGGCAGGCCGGGCTGGCAGTGCGGGACGTGGCCGAGGTGACGGGCTTCCCCGAGATGATGGACGGCCGGGTCAAGACTCTGCACCCGAATGTCCACGGCGGCCTTCTGGCGTTGCGCGACGATGACGAGCATCTGGTGGCGATGGCCGCCCACGGGATCGAGCCGATCGACCTGTTGATCGTGAACCTTTACCCGTTCGAAGAGACGGTGGCGAAGGGCGCGGACCACGCGACCTGCATCGAGAACATCGACATCGGCGGCCCGGCGATGATCCGCGCGGCGGCGAAGAACCATCGCTTTGTGACGGTGGTGACGGATCCGGCGGATTACGGCACCCTGCTGGACCAGTTGAAGGCGCATGACGGGGCGACGACGATGGCCTTCCGGCAGAAGCTGGCGCTGACGGCCTATTCCCGGACGGCGGCCTATGACACGGCGGTCAGCACCTGGCTGGCCGGCGAGATCAAGGAGCCGACCCCGCGGTACCGCAGCTTTGCCGGCAAGCTGGCCCAGCCGCTTCGCTATGGCGAGAACCCGCATCAGGCAGCTGCCTTCTATACCGACGGCTCGCGCCGCCCGGGCGTCGCGACGGCTCGCCAGTGGCAGGGGAAGGAACTCTCCTACAACAACATCAACGACACCGACGCGGCCTTCGAGATGGTGGCCGAGTTCGCGGGCGGCGCCCCGGCTTGCGCGATCATCAAGCATGCGAATCCCTGCGGGGTCGCCACGGCCGGGACCCTGACCGAGGCCTACCAGCGCGCCTACCAATGCGACCAGACCAGCGCCTTCGGCGGAATCGTCGCGCTGAACCAGGTGCTGGACGGGGCCACGGCGGAAGAGATCGTGAAGATCTTCACCGAGGTCGTCATCGCTCCCGATGCCACAGAGGAAGCCAAGGCGATCTTCGCCGCGAAGAAGAACCTGCGGCTTCTGACCACGGGCGCGCTGCCCGACCCCAAGGCCAAGGGACTGGCGTTCAAGCAGGTTGCGGGCGGCTTCCTGGTGCAGGACCGGGACGCGGGGTATGTCTCGCCCTCGGACCTGAAGGTGGTGACCAAGCGCAAGCCGACCGAGGCCGAGTTGCGCGACCTGATGTTCGCCTGGACCGTGGCGAAGCACGTCAAGTCGAACGCGATCATCTATGTGAAGGACGGCGCGACCGTGGGCGTCGGCGCCGGGCAGATGAGCCGCGTCGATTCGACCCGCATCGCCGCCCGCAAGGCGCAGGACATGGCCGAGGCGCTTGGCCTGCCCGGCCCGCTGACCAAGGGGTCGGTCGTGGCCTCGGACGCGTTCTTCCCCTTTGCCGACGGCCTGATCACCGCGGCGGAGGCTGGGGCGACGGCGATCATCCAGCCGGGCGGCTCGATGCGCGACGATGAGGTCATCGCGGCGGCGGACGAACGCGGGCTGGCGATGGTCTTTACCGGCCAGCGGCATTTCCGGCACTGACGGATGCGGCGTTTCTGGATCACGGCGGCGGTCGTCTTTGTCCTTGACCAGCTGACCAAGCTGGCCGTGGTGCAGGGACTGGACCTGTTCCATCGGGGCGAGATTGACGTCTTTCCGCCCTACCTGACCTTCCGCATGGCCTGGAACTACGGGATCAACTTCGGCCTTCTGTCGAATGGCTCGGACTGGGCGCGCTGGGGGCTGGTCGTGCTGGCGCTGGTCATCTCGGCCTGGGTGATCTGGTGGATGCGGCGCGAGACCGGGAACTGGAAGGCGGAACTGGCTGGCGGGCTGCTGGTTGGCGGGGCGCTGGGCAACATCATCGACCGAATCGCCTATGGCGCGGTGGCGGACTTCCTGAACATGTCCTGCTGCGGGATCGAGAACCCCTATGCCTTCAACGTGGCCGACATCGCGATCTTCGCAGGCGCGCTGGGGCTGGTGTTCTTCGCCAAGGGGACCGAGAGCGGAAAGCCGACCGGCGGAAAACCCCCCCGCCGGCGTCGCTAAACACCCGTGACGCCAGCATTGCTTTAGGCTAAGACGGCACAAAGACGGTTCGGAGGCATTCATGCGGGCAGCGAAAGGCAGGGCGGTCATCGCGATTGCGGCGATGGTCACACTGGCAGCCTGCGGCGGGGACAAGGACCCGCAGTTGATGAACCTGCGCTCGGGGCAGGGGCCGGACGAATTTTCCATCGTGCCGCCGAAGCCCTTGGAAATGCCGGAAAACCTGACCGAACTGCCGGATCCCACACCCGGCGGATTCAATCGCACCGACCAGAACCCCGAGGCCGACGCCGCCATCGCGCTGGGCGGCAAGCCGGGCGCTGCGGGCGGCATCCCGACGGGTGACTCGGCGCTTTATGCCCACGCGGCTCGCTTCGGGGTCGATGGCGGCATCCGTGCCACGCTGGCCTCGGAAGACCTGGACTGGCGGCGCGACAACAACGGCCGCATCCTGGAACGGCTGTTCAACGTGAACGTCTATTACAAGGCCTACCGCAACCAGCGGCTGGACCAGCAGGCGGAACTGGCCCGCTGGCGTGCCTTGGGCGTCCGCACCTCTTCGGCTCCGCCCCGCAAGCCCGACGAAGAGTAACAAGCGCGTGGCCTTGGCTTGATTGTCCGGGGCAAGCGCAGCAGGTTTGCCCCGAACATGAAGGTGGAGACGCCGATGCCCGCTCGATTTGGCGCAGGTCTGGTCCTGACGCTTGCCCTGACGCTGCCCGCCTTCGCAGACGATCCGGTGACCACCTTCTCGTTGGACAACGGCCTGAACGTCGTGGTGATCGAGGATCACCGCGCCCCGGTCGTGGTGCAGATGATCTGGTACCGCGTGGGGGCGGCGGACGAGCCGGCGGGCCATTCCGGCATCGCGCATTTCCTGGAACACCTGATGTTCAAGGGGACCGAGAAGATCGGACCCAACGAATTCTCCGGGATCGTCGAGGCGCAGGGCGGGGATGACAACGCCTTCACCTCTTGGGACTACACCGCCTATTTCCAGCGCATCGCCGCCGACCGGCTGGACCTGGTGATGGAGATGGAAGCCGACCGGATGCGCAACCTGCGCCTGACGGAAGAGGACGTGGCGACCGAACGGCAGGTGATCCTGGAGGAACGCGCGCAACGCACCGACAGCGATCCCGGCGCGCTTCTGTCCGAACAGATGCGCGCGGCGCAATTCATGAACCACCCCTATGCCATCCCGGTGATCGGCTGGCGGCACGAGGTCTCGAACCTCAGCCGCGAGGATGCGCTGGACTATTACCGCCGCTTCTACGCCCCGAACAACGCGACCCTGGTGATCGCGGGCGACGTCACCCCGGACGAGGTCGAGGCGCTGGCCAAGAAGCATTACGGCCCGCTTGAGCCCTCGGACGGGATCGTGCCGCGCGACCGGCCGCAAGAGCCGCCGCAGCTGGCCGAGCGCCGTCTGTCGCTGTCCGATCCGCGGGTGTCCGAACCCTATGTGATCCGCACCTATCTTGCGCCCGAACGCGACCCCGGCGACCAGAAGGAGGCTGCGGCGCTGACCGTGCTGGCGGAACTGCTGGGCGGGAACGGCCAGACCTCGGTCCTGGCGCGGGCCTTGCAGTTCGACTCGCAGACGGCGGTCTACACCTCGGCCTTCTATGACGGCACCGCCATCGACGACGCGACCTTCGGGCTGGTGGTCGTCCCCGCGCCGGGCGTCACGCTGGAAAGTGCCGAGGCCGAGCTCGACCGGGTCCTGGCCCAGTTCATCCAGACCGGACCGGACCCCGCCGCGCTGGAGCGGATTCGGACCCAGGTTCGCGCCGGGGAAATCTATGCGCGCGACAGCGTCGAGACGCTGGCCCGCCGCTATGGCGAAGGGCTTAGCGTGGGTCTCTCGCTGGAAGATATCGACGGCTGGGACGAGGCCCTGTCCGCCGTGACCGAAGCGGATGTGACGGCGGTGGCACAGAAGGTTCTGGACAAGCGGAACGCGGTCACCGGCTGGCTGACGCAGCCCGCCGACACCGCTGCCGCTGCGCCGGAGGCGGGCGCTCCGTCAGCGCCGCCGGTCGAGCCGACCAAGGAGGTCCAGGAATGATCCGCGCCGCTTTCGCCGTTGTCCTGGCCCTGGCCCTGCCCGCACAGGCCGAGATCCCGATCAAGGAGGTGACCTCGCCCGGTGGCATCACCGCCTGGCTGGTCGAGGATCACAACATCCCCTTCACGGCGCTGGAGATCCAGTTCAAGGGCGGCACCTCGCTGGAGCCGGCGGACAAGCGCGGCGTCACCAACCTGATGACCGCCACGCTGGAGGAAGGCGCGGGCGATCTGGACAGCCGCGGCTTCGCCGAAGCGCGGGATGCGCTGGCGGCGAGCTTCAGCTTTGATTCCGGGTCGGACTCGGTCGGCGTCTCGGCCAAGTTCCTGACGGAAAACCGCGACCAGGCCATCGACCTGTTGCGCTCGGCGCTGGTGAACCCGCGCTTTGACCAGGACGCGGTGGACCGTGTTCGGGAACAGGTGCTGTCGAACCTGCGCGCCAACCAGAAGGACCCCGGCACCATCGCGTCGGAAACCTTCGACGCGCTTGCCTTTGGCGACCATCCCTATGCCACCTCGGGCGACGGCACGATCGAGACGGTCTCTGCCCTGACCCGCGACGACGTGGTGGCCGCGCACAAGGCCGCGCTGGCACGCGACCGGGTCTATGTCGCCGCGGCGGGGGACATCACCGCCGAGGAGCTTGGGATGCTTCTGGACCGGCTTTTGGGCGATCTGCCCGCGACCGGCGCCCCCCTGCCGGGCGACGCGCCCTGGAAGCTTCCCCCCGGCATCACGGTCAAGGATTTCCCCTCGCCGCAGTCCACCGTCTTTTTCGGCCAGCTCGGCATCCCGCGCGACGATCCGGACTTCTTCCCTGCCTTCGTGCTGAACGAGGTCCTCGGCGGCGGGCGCTTCACCGCGCGGCTGATGAGCGAGGTGCGCGAAAAGCGCGGGCTTACCTACGGGATCGGCACCTACATCGTGAACATGGACCATGCGGACATGATCCTGGGCCAGTTCGCGGCCTCGAACGACAAGGTGGCCGAGGCGATCAAGGTGGTGAAGGAACAGTGGGGTCGCGTCGTGACCGAGGGCGTGACTCCGGACGAGCTGGCGGCGACGAAGACCTACCTGACCGGGTCCTATCCCCTGCGCTTTGACGGGAACGGGCCGATCGCCAGCATCCTGGTCGGGATGCAGATGGACGGAATGCCGATCGACTATGTCACGACGCGCAACGCCAAGGTCGAGGCGGTGACGATGGAGGATGTCCAGCGCGTGGCAAAGCGGGTTTTCACGCCCGATGCCCTGCAGTTTGTCGTGGTGGGTCAACCCGAAGGCCTGTGATCGGGACGGTGTGACCGGCAGGGGGGAACGGAAACTATCCCCTTTCCCCTGCCGGACCCTTCGTCTACCAATTTCGCATGACCTGGACGATCCCGAATACGCTGACCGTGCTTCGTCTGCTCGCCGCGCCGGGCGTCGCGATCATGTTCCTGTATTTCCACCGTCCCTGGGCCGACTGGCTGGCGTTGGCCCTGTTCGTGGGCGCGGCGATCACTGACTGGTTCGACGGCTATCTCGCGCGGCTCTGGAAGCAGGAATCGAAGTTCGGCGCGATGCTGGACCCGATTGCCGACAAGGCGATGGTGGTGATCGCGATCATGGTGATCACCGGCTACAACGGGATGAACCCCTGGCTGATCCTGCCCGCCACGCTGATCCTGTTCCGCGAAGTCTTCGTGGGCGGATTGCGCGAGTTTCTGGGACAGAAGAGCGGGCTTCTGAAAGTCACCAAGCTGGCCAAGTGGAAGACCACGGCGCAGATGCTGGCGATTGCGGTTCTCTTCCTGGGCACAGGGTTCGAGTATCTGAACGGCGTGGCGATGCAGGGCATGACGCCCGAGCAGTATGCCGAGGCGGTGACGGCGGGCGAGGCCGACCCGATCCGCGCTTGTGGCAAGCGCGATTGCGCATCCTATGCGAACCTTGTGGGGATCTGGCTGTTATGGCTCGCGGCCCTGCTGACGCTGGTCACGGGCTGGGAGTATTTCGTCAAGTCGCTGCCATTCTTGCGGGAAGACAAGTGATCGACGTCCTTTACTTCGCCTGGGTCCGTGAGCGGATCGGGCTCCCGCGTGAGCGGATCGAGACCGGGGCCGCGACGGTGGCCGAGCTGGTCGAGGAATTGCGCGCGCGCGAGGAGCGCTATCAGGCGGCCTTCGCCGACCTCTCTGCGCTGCGGGTGGCGCTGGACCAGGAGCTGTCCTCCTTCGACGCGCCGCTGGCTGGGGTGAGAGAGGTTGCCTTTTTCCCGCCGATGACGGGGGGATGACCATGCGGATCGCGGTCCAGTCCGAGCCGTTCGATCTGGGGGCCGAGGTCTCGTCCTTCAGCGCGGCGGTGCCGGGGGCGGGGGCGGTGGTCAGCTTCACCGGGCTGGTGCGGGACGAGGGCGGCGCGTTGTCCGGGATGGAGATCGAGCATTATCCGGGCATGACGGAGAAGGCGATCCGGGGGATTGCCGAAGAGGCGGTCCGGCGCTGGTCTCTTGTCGACGCGCTGGTGATCCATCGCCATGGGCGGCTGGCTCCGGGCGAGGCGATCATGATGGTGGCGACGGCGTCACCGCACCGGGTGGATGCTTTCGCGGCGGCGGAGTATCTGATGGACTACCTGAAGAGCCGGGCTCCGTTCTGGAAGAAGGAGCTGGGCGCCGGGGGCGAGGCCTGGGTGGCCGCGAAGGATGCCGACGAGGACGCGCTGAAGCGGTGGTAATGTCCACGCTGGGCGGTTCGGTCTGGTCTTTGGAAATCATGGGCTTGGTTGTGGGCGTTAGGGCGGCGTTAACCTTGGTTTCCCCTCTCCCTGAGCCTCTGGGTCTGCGGTCGGTGCGTCAGGTGCCGAAGCGGCTTTGCCACGAAGGTTGCAGGTCGAAGGGTTCCGCCCGGGCCAGGTAGACGGCACGGGCGATGGCGCGGGCGAGGCAGGTGGCGGCGGCGTGACCAAGCTGGAACGGGTCGGTCACGGGATCTTGCAGGGGCTTCCCGCCGGTGGCGACGGAAAAGACGAGGTCGCCGTCCAGAGGCGTGTGCGCGGGGACGATCGCGCGGGCCATGCCATCGTGGGCGGCAACGGCCATGCGGTGCGCCTGCGCCTTGGTCAGCGTGGCGTCGGTGGCGACGATGGCAATGGTGGTCGCTTCGCCCAGGCGCTTGCGGGGCAGGGGCGCGTCCTGCGGAATTGCGGGTGCCGGGCCAAGGCCGCCGAACTCGACCCCTTCCTCGAACGGGACGGCCCAGAAATGCGCGGTATCGCCCACCGTCGCCTGTCCCAGCGCGTTCACCACGACCAGCGCCCCGACCGTCAGGCCGGAGGGCAGGACGCAGGAGGCCGAGCCGAGGCCGCCCTTCAGGTTCCCGGTCATCGCCCCGTAGCCTGCCCCCGCCGTGCCAAGGCTGAAGTCGTGGGACGCGGCATCGTAGGCGCGGCGGCCGAGGGTGGGGTAGGGGCTGTCCGCCCAGTCCTTGTCGCCGCCGTTCAACAGGTCGAACACGATGGCGCCGGGGACGATGGGGACCCGGACCGGACCGACGGCAAAGCCGCGTCCTGCCGCGCGCAGGCCCTGCATCACGCCCATCCCGGCATCGAGGCCGAAGGCCGAGCCGCCTGAGAGGAAGATCGCATCCACGTCCTGCACCATGCGGTCCGGGGCAAGAAGGTCGGTTTCCCGCGTGCCGGGAGAGCCGCCCATGACGTGGACCGCGGCCACGAAGGGCTCGTCGGCGGTCAGAACCGTAACGCCGGATCGCAACGTCGGATCGTCCGCGTTGCCAACGCGCAGGCCGGGGACATCGGTGATGAGGTTCAGGGGGCCGGGGCGCATGGGGGAAGACTACAGCCCGCGAGCGGGCGCGCAAGGGCGGGTCTTCCGGAACACCATCGCGCCGGAGCCCTTGCGGGCCCCGGCGGTGGCTCCGTCTGCAAGGCCGTCAGCCGGTTTTGAGGGGGATCGACCGGCGAGACCTTGCAGGGAGCGTTCGGTCAGAAGTCGAAGAGATCGCTCAGGAAGCTTTCGCGCCGCTTCTTCTTGTAGCCGTGCTTGTAGTCGTCATCGTCGTAGTCGCGGTGACGGCGGCGGTCGTCATAGCCGCGCGGCTCGGGCTGGTAGATGGGGGCGGCCGGTGCGGCGTGGTGCTGGGTCGCGGCCTGCGGTGTCGGCGCGGGCGCGGCTGCGGTGCCTCCGAGCGAGCGTTCGATGATCTTGTCCAGCTCGCCCCGGTCCAGCCAGACACCGCGGCATTTCGGGCAATAGTCGATCTCGACCCCGCCGCGATCCGTCATCACCAGTGTTTCGTTGTCTACCGGACAGCGCATTTCCAACTCCGCTTCAATATCACCCGGTTTAGATGGGGTCGCTTTCCGGCCTCGCAAGGGTCGGAAACGCTCTTGCGCGATTTGTCGCGAAGGCGCATGGATGGGAGGAGCCGTGGCGATGGCGTCGCCACAGGGGCACTGCCCCGACGCTTGCGGGACCGAGAAATCCTTGGGCCGCTTCCGTCCTGTACGCCGGGACCTTTCGGGGTCCTGCGGCTGTTCCCAGAACCCCTGCGCACGAGGTCTGGAAATGTCGTTGAACCGTCCCGAGATGTACCGCTTCCACAATGGCGGGAAGAAGGACACGCTGCCTTTCGCCGATCAGGAATACCATGATCGCCTGGAAGGCCTGCGCGAGATCATGGAGATGCACGAGCTGGACGCGGTCGTCCTGACCTCGATGCACAACGTGGCCTACTATTCGGGCTTCCTCTACTGCTCGTTCGGCCGGCCTTACGCCTGCGTCGTCACCAAGACCCAGTGCGTGACCATTTCCGCCGGGATCGACGCGGGCCAGCCCTGGCGGCGGTCGATCGAGGACAACATCACCTACACCGACTGGACCCGCGACAACTTCTGGCGGGCTGTGGTGTCCGTCATCGGCGAGGGCAAGGCGGTGGGCTGCGAGGCCGATCATCTGACGATGGAGCGGGCCGAGAAGTTCAACACCTTCCTCAAGCCCAAGCGGGGCGTGGATATTGCCCCTGCCACGATGCACCAGCGGATGCGGAAGTCCGAGGCCGAGATCGCGCTGATCAAGCATGGGGCCAACGTGGCCGACGTGGGCGGCTATGCCATCCGTGACGCGATCAAGGTCGGCGCGACCGAGCTTGAGGTCTCCATCGCCGGACGCGATGCGATGGAGCGCGAGATCGCCAAGCGGTTTCCGGATGCGGAGTATCGGGATACCTGGGTCTGGTTCCAGTCGGGCATCAACACCGACGGGGCGCATAACCCGGTGACGAACCGCAAGCTGAAGCACGGCGATATTCTGTCGCTGAACTGCTTCCCGATGATCAGCGGCTATTACACCGCGCTGGAGCGGACGCTGTTCGTGGGCGAGGTGGATGATGCCAGCATGAAGGTCTGGCAGACCAACATCGACAGCCATGAATTCGGGATGAAGCTCTTGAAGCCCGGTGCCTCTTGCTCCGAGATTACCATGAAGATCAACGAGTTCCTGGCCGAGCGGCAGATGCTGCAGTACCGGACCTTCGGCTATGGGCACTCGTTCGGCGTGTTGTCGCACTACTACGGCCGCGAGGCGGCGCTGGAACTGCGTGAGGACATCGACACGGTGCTGGAGCCGGGGATGGTCATCTCGATGGAGCCGATGCTGACGATCCCGGAAGGGATGCCGGGTGCCGGCGGCTACCGCGAGCATGACATCTTCGTCGTGACCGAGGACGAGCCCGAGGACATCACGCATTACCCCTATGGCCCGGGGTTCAACGTCGTCGGCTGAGGCTGATGGTTCGATCTTGACAAGGCCCCGAGGCGGCGCGAATCCGCCTTGGGGCCAAGTTTGCCTGCGAAGATTCGGAAAAGCTTGCGCTTTTTGCTTGACGTGCGGGCGGTCGCATGGCGCAAGTGACCCTAGCTGCCCTTCAAAATGAGTCTGCCACAGTGACACACTCCCTTGCCCGGATCGTCGCGATCCTCGCCCTGCCCTTGCTTGCCGCCTGCGCAGGCACCGCGACACAGAAAGCGCCCGAGGTCGTGCCCGGCTACGAAGGCGTGCAGGACGCCGAGTTCTTCATCGAGCCGGTGCCGGCGAAGTACCTGCAGGACGGCAACATCCGGACCGAGGTGTCCTACAACGGTCCCGAGGCTCCTGGCACCGTGGTGGTCGATACCTTCGCCCGGAAGCTGTACCTTGTGGGCGAGGGGGGGACGGCGACCCGCTATCCCATCGCGGTCGGGCGCGAGGGGCTGTCCTTCCGCGGTCAGGGCGTCGTGGGGCGCAAGGCGGAATGGCCGTCGTGGCAGCCCACGGCCAACATGATCCGCACCCGGCCGGACCTTTACGCGGCTTACGCCGGCGGGTTGCCGGGCGGACTGATGAATCCCTTGGGCGCGCGGGCGCTGTATCTTTATCGCGGCGGGCGGGACACGATGTTCCGCATCCACGGCACTTCGGACGCCGCGTCGGTGGGCCATGCGACCAGCGCGGGCTGCATCCGCCTGTTCAACCAGGACGCCATCGACCTGTACAACCGCGTGCCCAACGGCACCCGCGTCAAGGTTCGGACCGAGGCGGAAAGCCTGGCGCTGGAAGGGCCGCAGATGCTGAACGCCTATGGCCACATGGTGCCTGCCACCCCGGAGAACGAGGCCAAGAAGGCGAAGGACGAAGCGACCTTGGCAAAGCAGGAAGCCCGCGACAAGGCCGCCGCCGAAAAGGCCGAGCGCAAGCGCCGCTCTGCCTGCGCCCGCCGGGGCATCCCCGATGAGGAATGCGCTCCGCCGGAAACCGGGGCGGGCTTCGGACCCATCGGCTAAAGCCGGATGACGTAATCCTTGAGGGTGGTCGTCACGACCTCCCACGTGCCTTCGAACCCCGGGCGGATGATCATGCTGTCGCCCGGGTGCAGCTGGGTGATGCTGCCGTCCGCGCCGGTCAGCAGCGAATAGCCGGACAGGATGCGGAAATATTCCCATTCGCTGTACTTCACCCGCCACTTGCCGGGGGTGGACTGCCAGAGGCCGCAGTATAGGCCGTCACGCTCTTCCAGGTTCCAGTTGGTGTGGACCGGATTGCCCGAGAGCAGGCGGTCCGGGTCCGGTCCTCCGGTTTCGGGTGTGATGCCGTCGCGGCTGACGCGCTGGATCAGGGTCATGCTTCTCTCCTTGAACCCGCGCATTCACGACTCTGGCAGGGTCCCGGTCAACCCCGCTACGTTGCGGTCGGCGGTGCTGCGCTGCGGCGCAAATTTGTTGCGGTGGCTTTCCGCTTGTGCCCATATGGCGGGCAGAACGTGAACCGCACCCCGGAGGCCCCATGAGTGCGACGTCCCCCATCCGCCCCGTGCTTCCCCCGGACATCCGCGCACGCAAGGGCGGTGAGCCGCTGGTGGTGCTTACGGCCTATTCGACTCCGGTCGCGCGGCTGGTCGATGCGCATTGCGACATTGTGCTGGTGGGCGACAGCCTGGGCATGGTGATCCACGGACTGCCCTCGACGCTGGGCGTGACGATGGAGATGATGATCCTGCATGGCCGCGCCGTGGTGCGGGGGTGCCAGAAGGCGATGCCGGTGATCGACATGCCCTTCGGGTCCTACGAGGAAAGTCCGCAGCAGGCCTTCCGCAACGCCAGCCGGTTGATGGCCGAAACCGGCGCTCCCGCCGTCAAGCTGGAGGGCGGGCAGCACATGGCAGAAACGATTGCCTTCCTGACAGCGCGGGGCGTGCCGGTGATGGCACATGTGGGTCTGACGCCCCAGGCGGTGAATACGCTGGGCGGCTACAAGGTCGTCGGCCGCGCCGAGGAGGCGGACAAGGTGATGGCCGATGCGCAGGCGGTCGAGGCGGCCGGGGCCTTTTCCGTGGTGCTGGAAAAGGTGCCGGAAGGGCTGGCGGGCCGGATCACCGCGGCGCTGGCGATCCCGACCATCGGCATTGGCGCGGGCGTGCAATGCGACGGTCAGGTGCTGGTCATCGATGACATGCTGGGCCTCTTCACCGACTTCCGCCCCAAGTTCGTCAAACGCTATGCCGAGCTGGGCAAGGCCGCGGACGAGGCGATCGCCGCCTATGCCGCCGAGGTCCGGGACCGCAGCTTCCCGGCCGCGGAGCATTCGTTCCCCGACGCGGTGCCGGTGAAGAAATGATTCTGAAGACGGTGGACGACCTGCGGGCCGTGGCGCGTGGCTGGCGCGCGGCGGGCGAGAAGATCGGCGTGGTGCCGACGATGGGCGCGCTGCACGAGGGCCACCTGTCCCTGGCTCGCCGCGCGCGTCAGGAATGCGACCGGGTCATCACCACGATCTTCGTGAACCCCAAGCAGTTCAACAACCCCGACGACCTGAAGAAATACCCGCGCACCCTGGAAGCGGATGCGGAACTGCTGGCGACGGTCCCGGTGGACGCGATCTTCGCGCCTCCGGTCGACGAGGTCTATCCGGATGGCTTCATCACCACGGTGACGATGCAAGGCGTGGCCACCCCGCTGGAAGGCCACATGCGGCCGGGGCATTTCGACGGCGTTGCGACGGTGGTGACCAAGCTCTTCGGCATGACGATGGCCGACCGGGGCTATTTCGGCCAGAAGGACTGGCAGCAGTTGCAGGTCGTCCTGCGGCTGGTGCGCGACCTGAACATTCCGGTGACGGTCGTGGGCTGCGAAACGATCCGCGAGTCGGACGGTCTGGCCATGTCGTCGCGCAATGTCCGGCTGACGGCCGAGGGGCGGCAGAAGGCTCCGGTGCTTTATGCGGCGATCAGCCGGGCGGCCGAGGACATCCGCAACGGCCATGCCGACCGGATGGCGATCCGCGAAGCGGCCGAGACGATGCGCGAAGCCGGGTTCGAGCGGGTGGAGTACATCGAGCTGCGCGATGCCGAGACGCTGATGCCCTCGGACGACCCGCGCCGCCCGCGCCGGATGCTGGCCGCGGCATGGCTGGACGGGGTCCGGCTGATCGACAACATCCCCGTCTGACCTTTCATACTGGCGCAAATATCCCCGCCGGAGGCATCCCGCCGCTGCAACCTGCGGCGCCATTCCGCACTTGGCGGAGGGGGGAATTGCTGCAAGACTTCCCCCGTTGACGGTGCCGAAAATCCGGCACCAGGATGATGTAATTCGAAGTAACATCACTTACGTGATGCCAACGAGGTTCAACGGAGGGTCGGATGGCCGATTTCGAGACGCAGATCAAGGAAAGTCAGGCTCAGGTCGCCGAGGCTCAGGCGAAGATTTCGGCGATCACCAGTCGGATCGAGGCGGCGCGGAACAAGCTGGACCAGGGCGTGCAGCTGGACGTTGAGAATGCCACGCTGGAAGACGTGAACAAGCATACCGACCTGATGAATGCGAACATCGCCGAGCTGATCATGGGTCTGGATGACGTGACGGCCGGGTTTTCGGCCGAGTTTGCCGAGATGCGGTCGAAGACGGGGATGGAGACCTTCATCGGGATCTTCTCGTCGGCCAAGGCGGAATCGATGCGGCAAGAGCGGATGCGCTCGGCTTCGGTGGATGACAAGCTGCAGGACCTGATCTCGAAGTCGGACGTGATCGTGAAGCTGCTGCAGGGGCAGCTGGATTTGCTGAACACCCAGAAGACCCGGGTGGAAGGGAATCTGGCCTCGACACTGACCGAGCGGGAAGAGACGGTCGGCGCATTGGAGGCCGTTCGGAAAGAGATCGCGGGGATGGACCCGAAGATCATCGAGCTGGAGAACAAGATCAGCGTCGAGCAGGACGCGGCGGCGCGGACCAAGCTGGAGACGGAGTTGGCAACGCTGAACGCGCAGTACAACGCGCTGGTGCAGGACGAGCAGGTGAAGCTGGCGAAGTCGCAGACGCTGGAGCGGTACATCGAGAAGGGCAAGACCTGGGTCGATTCCTTGCAGAACCAGGCGGCGACGCAGCTGGTGCTGATCAACAAGCTGCAGACGGACACCAAGCAGCGGGTGGTGCTGTATGACGCGCTGACCAGTTCGTTGAAGACCGCCCAGCAGCAGGACGTGGCGCACCGGATCAACGAGATCGGGGTCAAGACCGACCAGGAAGCCCAGACCGCGATGGCGGCCATCGGGGCGGCGACGAACGACAAGATGGCCGACATGCTGGAAGCGCATGAGGGCCACATGGTCTTCGCCCGCCAGATCCTGGAGCAGAAGGCCAAGGCGGACGAACGCTTCGCGCGGCGCTTCGCGGCGATTGTCGAGAAGCACGACAAGAACGCCTATGGTGGCTAAGTGGCCGACGTAAAGGACGTCCTCACCTCGGACCACCACGAGCTGTACGACACGCTCACGGCGCGGCGCTACTTTGCCAAGTTCGGCACCATCACCGGGCATCTGGGCCGGGTAGCGGCAGAGGTAGAGGCCGAGGGGCGTCTCACGCTGACCGAGGCTCGGGTCTTGGGGCGGTATCTGACGGCAGTGGCGGGGACGTTCCGGGCGTTGTCGCACAAGTACCTGATGACCGGACGCGAGGGCGCGCCACGGCTGACCATCGACCGGCATGAGAGCGGGTTTCCGGTGGCCCAGGAACTGATGACGATGGCCGTCGATGCCCAGCAGGCCGAGAAGCATCTGGCCGGGATGCCCTCGGAGGCCGAGCTGAAGGACCGGATGATCCGGCAGATCGTGGGCGACCTGACCATCCCCACCGCGCTGCAGTTCGCACTGTCGCAGCGGTATTACTATGAGGCGCTTTTGGCCGGCGGCATCTTCTGGGCGCGGAACGATCCGGATGCGCAGTGGATCCAGGACCTGGGGGAGAGGCGGCATTTCCTGGTGCATTGGGCGGTCTGGGACACTCAGGTCAACCTGCCGGTGGTCTACCTGATGGACGTGGAGGACAGCGGCAAGAAGCCCCTGCCGAATGACGCCTACCGCTGGCCGCAGGTGCAGCAGGCCGTGATGGCCCAGGCGATCGGCGGGTTGAAGCTGGTGACGATCGCCACCGGCTTCGACAAGGATTTCGAGGGGCTGCATCCCAAGCGTCTGCGCCGGATCATCCTGGGGCCGATGTATTCGGCCAGTTTCACCTTGCAGTCCGGCCCGATCTCCAAGGTGCTGGAGGGCGCCAAGGCGCCGGAGGGCGAGGATTGGGCGCTGGTCTGGACGGTGGAGGACCTGGTCTCGGACCGCGAGGAAGAGGTGAAGGACGGGTGGTTCTCCACCGCCGTGCGGCAGGTCTACCGGCTGGACCCTGTGGCGGGGGCGGAGCTGGGGGCCACGCGGCAGGACCGGATGATCATCCTGCCGGAAAAGCCCTATCAGGTGCTGGTGGAGCAGAACCCTCGGGGGCTTCAGGGATTGCGGAAGTTCGTCGTGGGGGCCGGGGGGCGGTTGATTCCGACGTTGTGAGGGGATTCGGAGGGATCGAAATGTGCGTCGAAATCGAAATTGACGGAACTCGCTATCAGACTGTCAGGCAACTTTCGTCCGTGCTGGCAACGGTAATTTACAAGCCAGACACAAGTGCCGAAGACAGGGTGCCCGACAACTGCCTTTGTTTCATTGACTTGGAGCGTACTGCAGTAGCCAACGGGTTCATCTTCAGGTCCACCGAAGATTACTACCACGCAATCTTTCTCCGTAGATGAGGGTTTCATGAGCACGCGCGACACGATGGAGCTGAAGGAAGAGACGATCCGGGCGCAGTATGAGGCCGCGCTGGGGATGGTCACCGGCTTCGATCATGCGCCGCGGTTGGCGAAGCCTTTGGTTCAGGCAGTGCAGGCGGAGCGGTCGCCGGGGGTTGGGGTGCGGCCCACGTTCCGGTCGACGGTGCCGGGAATGGCGACGCGGACGACGGCGCGACCCGGCGGGGTGCGGCTGGCAGAGCGCGTCGAGAGTCTGGGGGACGGGTTGGTCTCTCCGGTGCAGGCAGCAGTGCTGAATGCACTGCGGCGGTCGCTGGCGATTGCGTTGGCGATGGGGGAGACGTTTTCGGCTCAATCGGGGCTCGCCGAGTTGAAGAAGGCGAACCTGGAGGGGCGGGTGCCTGACGCGCGGCGGGCGGAATTCGGGGAGCTGTTGCAGGGCGAGGCGCTGGTGGTGCTGTTCACCTTCGGCAACGCGCTCGCCTACCTGATCGCGCCGCATGTCGGGCCCGGGACGGTGGAGCTGGGCGAGGTGGAGGAGGTGCTGACGGATAATGCTCCGCTGGCCTTGCAGGGGGCCTTGTGGGAGCTGGACCAGGATATTGGCGCTCTGGCGACGGATGACGCGAAGCTGGTGGCGGTGGTGTCGGCCTTTGCCGAGGCGCTGATGAAGAAGGTGCAGATCCGGGCGGAGAATGGGGCGCGGGTGTCCGTGTTCACGGGCGGGTCGTGGAAGGTGGAGGCGGATGGGCTGACCATCGCGGGGTTCAAGCCGGCGAAGGCGGCGAAGGGCGGCATGATCGCCATGGCCTTCAAGAAGCCGCATGAGGTGGTGGGGAACCACATCGCCAAGTACCAGTCTCTGCGGCTGTCGAAGATGCTGATGGCCTATGACTTCGAGCGGCGGCTGAACCCGTTTGCGGAACTGGGCGGGTTCATCTTCACCTTCATGGGGGACGGGAAGCCGGGGACGGGGAAGACGACGCTGATCCAGATGATGGCGGGGCTGTTGAACGATTACTGCAAGGTGGCGGGGTATCCGTTCCGCTATCAGAACTTCAGCATCGACCAGATCGACAGCTATCAGGGCAAGTCGGGGCAGAACGCCAAGGCCTTCATCGACGCGGTGCTGGACCCCTCGGTGATCGGCTTCGGGACCATCGACGACATCGACCAGGTGGCGGGGAAGCGGGGGGACCGGCAGTCCTCCGCCGGCCAGCAGGAGGTGACGGCGGTCTTCATGCAGGCCTTTGCGGGGGCGGGGACGGTGGTGCGGGGGAACTGCACCTTCGGGATGTTCAGCAACTACCCGGAGAATGTGGACGACGCCTTGCGGCAACGGGCTGGGGCGCGGTTCCTGGTCGACGGGCCGCAGTCGAAGGAGGATTACATTGATATCCTCTCGCTGCTTCTGGGGAAGAACCATGCGATCCCGGTGGGGGAGCATGAGCTGTTCGCGGCGCAGGAGATCAAGAAGGCCGTTGCTGCGTCTTTCGAAGGGCATTCGAAGCCGCATGAGGAGGGGTTGCTGAAGGTCTGGGACCGGGTGTCGGGGGAGATCGGCAAGCTGGATACGCTGGCGAAGATCGGCACCTACCTGAAGGCGATCCAGCAGGCGGATGAGCGGTTCACGGGGCGGGCGATCAAGAACATCACCGATGCGGTGAAGGTCCGGGCGATGGACTTCGAGCTGCCGGATGAGTGGATGGCGGAGCCGGACCTGTTTCTCTTCAAGCCCTATGACGAGAAGCTGGCGATGATCAAAGGCCTGATGACGCCGATCACGGTGGAGATGGTGATCCAGGAGATCAACCGCTACGCCGACAGCGAGTTCCGCTATGCCGACAAGTCGGACGAGGTGGCCATCGAAGCGATGGTGCGCGACTTTGGCCGGACGGAGGAGGCGAAGCGACGGTATCTGGAGAAGAAGTGAACGAACCGCTGACCCTGACCCTGTGGAATGCGATCCTGCCGCTGGCGGGGTTGTGCGCGCTGGTCGCTTGGCTGCCGGGGCGGCTGGTGGGGCGGGGGAACCTGTCTCAAAGGGCGCTTGCGCGGGCGGTGGGAGTGACGGCTTTGGTGGCGCTGGTCGTGGGGGCCGTGCTGGCGGCCGTGCTTTATGCGGCGATCAACGAGGGGGTCTTGGCGGGGGTCCTGGCGGCTCCGCTGGAGCGGGCGGGGTTTTACCTCAGCCGCTCGGCGCTGTTCGCGCTGCTGTGGGGGCCGGTCTTGGGCTTCGTCTGGCTGGTGAAGGCGCAGGAGCTGAACCGGCGGTTGGGGATGCGGATGGTGGATGGTGAAGGGGGGAAGGGGTGATGGCGTCACAACGAATTCAAAAACTGCACGTGGTAAGACTTAAGTTGCGCAATTTGGACGCACTCACCAAGCCTCAGAAAGCTACGCTAGCGATGGTCAGTTTTGCGTTGAGCGAGGTCAATGCAATCCGCAGGCTCTCGCTATTTTCCCTATTCTCCTTGGAGGGCAAGACTGAGATTGAACCTGCTGCATTGATTCAAAGGAACCTCATCCTTAGGACCCTTACTGGAAAACTATTTGAGTTCTTGAAGTTCTTCGAAGCAATCTGTGCGGGAAAAGCGAAGGACAAGAAGATTCGTGATGAGTTTCTGAAGTTCAAGCCGAAGGTATCAGCACTACAGAACGGAAAGGGTTATCTGGTCGCAAAGACTATAAGAAACTGCCTCTCCAATCACTACGACATTGAGATGGTAATCCGTTCTCTTTCGAGTATTCCGGATTCGTGCGATTACAGCATGTACCTGACCGAGCAACGCGGAAATTGCTACTTTCCTATGGGGGAGTATGTCGTTTTTGGTGGTGTGATGTCAGACAGCAGAAAGCAGCATGCCGTCCTCAATGAGACAGATTTAGACGCCTGGGTTGATTGGACGTCAAACGTTTCAGAACTCATTTATGAAATGCACAAGGCGCTCTTTAGAGAATTGGTGCACAAGGCGGACCCATCTATCCGTCCTACTGAGCGAAATATCTATCTCGACCCAGACCTTGTTGGTGATATTGGCCAACAAAGGATGCCACTCTTCCACTGGAGTCATGGATGAAACGCCTCATCCAACGCGGGCTGATGTTCGGGAACCTGATCGAGGTCTCCTCCCCTGCGCTTGTCGAACGCTACAACCGGGCGCTCAAGCATTTGACCGGCAAGACCACGAAGCTCGACGATTTCCACATCGACCTGTCCGGCTATTCACCCGAGATCGGGGATGAGCTGGGCGACGACCTCTACCTCAACCCCAACGGGGCGAACCGGCAGTTCATCTTGCTGACCACGGCGCAGAAGGATGCGCCTTTGCTCAACATCAAGTTCTCCACCAGCCGGGGGATTCTGACGCAGTTCATCGAGAAGAACGAGGCGCAGCTCTTTGCGCTGACCGCGCGGGATGCGGTGGCGGGGGAGTTGCAGAACTCGGTCTATGCCTTCGACACGCCGGCCAAGCTGTTCGACATAAGGCAGGTGACGGTCGAGGCGGATACGATCGGCGGGCATGTGGCGGATGCGGGGAAGCTCGCCAAGCTGATCGAGCGGTTCCGGCAAGAGCCCGACGGGTGGCGCGACGATGTGCTGGTGGCCGAGATGATCGGGCTGGCGAAGAAGACGGGCGACGTGACGCGGGTGCCGATCAGCCTTCCGGCGATGACCTTCCAGCAGTCGAACTTCTGGACCAGCCATTTCGGCGGGGTCTACATCTTCCAGGGCGTGCGCTATCCGGCGGCGATTTCGACGCTGGACTGGCAGTCGCTGGGCGAGGTGCCCATCGCGCAGGTGATGGACCTGACCCACCGCAACCAGATCGCCGACTGGCTGGAGCGGAACGGCCTTGTCGAGCCCATCGTCCAGGCCCGGGGGGCGGATGCGGCGGCGATCCTGCGGCAGAAGATGGATTTCATCCTGGTGGATGCGGCGGACCGGCTGGGGATCGAGATCGGCGACGCGCGGCGGACAGAGCTGCGGAAGGTGGCCTACAAGCTGGGGACGTCCCTGCCCGAGGAGTTCCTGGGCCTCGCGGCGCTGCTAAGATGGGTGGAGGCCGGGGGGCCCTGGCCGAAGATCACTTCGGAGCACCCGGCGTATTTCTACACTTTAAGGGGCAAGGGGCCGGACAAGGACCTGGTGAACATGCTTCTGTCGGAACTGTCGCCGATGGACGTGCGGCAGATGTTCATCACCCACAAGGAGCTCTTCTACGCCCAATACGTGACCTGGAGCGACCGCAAGAAGACCTATGTGGCGGACTTCCTCGCGCGGGAGTATCAGGTGGACCGGGAAGGCGCGCGGACGGCGCTGTTCGGGCCAGAGCCGTCGATGGACGAGCTGCACCGCCCGCAGATGGCCGAGGGGCCAAAGCCGGCCCGTCCGGTGGTGGGGCCTTGGGGAACGGGGAGACGGTAAATGGGTTGGCTACGGCTTGCGTTCTTCATGTATGTCGGCCTGACGGTCATCTACTTCGTCACCGGCATCTACTCCCGCTCCGTCCGGCGCGAGAAGCTTGAGAAAGAGTGGGACACCGACCCGGCGCGCGAGGGGCTGACCGAGCAGGAACGGTCAGCCTTCATCGAGGCGGGGATGGTCCATTACGACAAGGGGCTGAAAAAGCGCCTGTTGTGGCTTATCTATATCCTGCCGACCATCGGCTTTGCGGTGACGATCTACTTCATCAACTGGCACTGAAAGGGCTGACCCATGTGGACCAAGATCAAATGGGGCCTTGGCATCCTTCTGGTGCTGATCGTCGGGCTCTTCCTGCACTACACGCTGCCGCAGCATGACATTGTCCGGATCACCGAGACCTCGAACCGGATCACCCAGATCGGCGGCAACTGGATTTTCTACTCGATCGAGGACACCGGCACCGGGTCCGAGACCAGTACGACCCGCGACATCCGCTTCATCGACGCGGCCTATGCCGACGGCGACGTGATGGTCTACCGGAACGAGGATACCGGCTGGTTCTGGCCGCCGTACTTCAAGTGGGACAGCGCGACATTGCAGGCCGAGGCGGCGAACCTCCGCTCCACCGCTGCCGCGCCGCAATGGGTGGTGATCACGCATTACGGCTGGCGGATCCCGCTGTTCTCGGCCTTCCCGAACGCGGTCAACATCTACCCGGTCGAGGGGCCGGACGTCGCGATCATCCCCTGGGTCAACCTTATCCTCCTGGTGGTGCTGATCTTCCTGATCGTGATGATCCGCAAGATGTGGCTGCAGTTCCGCGAGCGGATGATCGACCCGGCCCTGGCCGACGCTGGTGAGGCCTGGGATTCGGTCGAGGCCCGGGCCGAGAACGCGCGCAAGGAAGCGCGAGGGTTCTTTGGGCGGATCGGGGCCTGGATGAACACCTGGCGGGCCAGGAAGTAACCCGGCCCCGGACCTGATCTGGGGTCTCACGGGCCGAGAGGAGGCCCCGGATCAAGTCCGGGGCGGGTGTTCTTAGCTGCGCAGCGTCCCGCCCGTGGCCTTGGTCACCTTCTCGATGATCTTGGCGCTGACGGCCTCGATCTCGGCCTCGGTCAGGGTCTTGTCCTGCGGTTGCAGGCGGACGGTGAGCGCGATGGACTTCTTGCCCGCGCCCATCTGTGCTTCGGCCTTTTCGCCGGCGAACTGGTCGAAGACGCGGACGCTTTCGATCAGCGCCTTGTCGGCACCTTGGGCGGCGTTGACGGCGGTCAGGGCCTCGACCTTGGCATCGACGACGAAGGCGAAGTCGCGGTCGACGGCTTGCAGGTCGCTGATGGCCAGTGCCGGGCGAGTGGGTGTCTTGACCTTCGGCGCGGGGACGTTGGCGATGAGGATCGTGAAGGCCACGGCGGGGCCTTTGACGTCCATCGCCTGCAGGACGCGCGGGTGGATTTCGCCAAAGGTGGCCATCACGTTCGGGCCAAGGCCGATCACACCCGAACGGCCGGGGTGCCACCACTGTGCGACCTTGCGGCTGATCTGCACGCGGGCGGGCGCACCAAGGGCGGCGAGGACGGCCTCGGCATCGGCCTTGGCGTCGAAGACATCGACCATGCGGCGGCTGCCGTGCGGGTCACGCTGGGCCGCGGCCCCGATCAGAAGGCCGGCGGCCTGCAGGTGCTGGTCGCCCGGCTCGCCGCCGTGGAAGGCGGGGCCGATCTCGAACAGCGACAGGTCCATGAAGCCGCGGGCCTGATTGCGGGCGGCGGCGGACAGGAGGCCGGGGAGGAGGTCGGGGCGGAGGTGCGTCATCTCCGACGAGATCGGGTTTTCAACCCTCACCGCCTCCGTTCCGCCGCCGAACAGCGCCGCCGACTTGGCGTCGATGAAGCTGTAAGTCACGCATTCGTTGTAGCCGAGCGCCGCCATGGTGCGGCGGGCGGTGCGTTCGCGGACCTGGAGCGGCGTCAGGATCGGACGCGGGACGCCCGGCTGCGTACGGGCCATCGGCGCGCCTTGCAGCTTGGTGAGGCTGGCGATGCGGGCGACTTCCTCGACCAGGTCGGCGTCGCCCAGGATGTCGGGGCGCCAGGTGGGCGGGGTCACGGCGTTGCCGTTGAGGGTGAAGCCCAGGGCCTCCAACGTGGCCCGCTGGGTGGCCTCGGGGATGTCCATCCCAACCAGGCTGACGACACGTGCGGGGTTCAGCTGGTAGGTGCGGGTCGGGTCGATAGGGGCGCCGTCCTGCACGACGGTCCCGGCCTCGCCGCCGCAGAGGTCGAGGATCATCTGGGTCGCGAGTTCCAGGCCCGGCAGGGTGAAAGCTGGGTCCACGCCACGTTCAAAGCGGTAGCGGGCGTCGGAGTTGATCTTCAGCGCGCGGCCGGTGGCGGCGATGGTGATCGGGTCCCAGTAGGCGGATTCGAGGAAGACGTCGGTGGTGTCCGGTGTGCAGCCAGAGGCTTCGCCGCCCATGATCCCGGCGAGGGATTCGGGGCCGTGGTCGTCGGCGATCACCATCTGGCCGGGGGCCAGGGTGTAGGTCTTGCCGTCCAGCGCCAGCAGAGTCTCGCCCTCTTTTGCCGGGCGGATGTGCAGGTCGCCCTTCACCTTGGCGGCGTCAAAGACGTGCAGGGGCCGGTTCAGGCCGAAGGTGAAGTAGTTGGTGACGTCCACAAGCGCCGAGATCGGTCGCAGGCCGATGGCCTTGAGCCGAGCCTGCATCCAGTCGGGCGAGGGGCCGTTCTTCACGCCCCGGATCAGGCGGCCGGCGAAGTGGGGGCAGCCTTTGGTCTTGAGGCTCGGGTCGATGTGGATGCCGATGGGGGTGGGGAACTTGCCCGGCACCGGGGTGGCGGTGACGGGTTTCAGTTGGCCCAGCCCACGGGCGGCGAGGTCGCGG
Organism: Paracoccaceae bacterium; assembly: GCA_027489355.1. Lineage (GTDB taxonomy): Bacteria > Pseudomonadota > Alphaproteobacteria > Rhodobacterales > Rhodobacteraceae > Tabrizicola. The sequence goes on from JAIXZY010000077.1 coordinate 175,209, forward strand.
GCGATGCCGTGGATGCCGAGGGCGTCGGGGCGGTTGGGGGTGACCTTGATCTCGATCACCGGGTCGTTCAGGCCCTTCCAGTCGATGTAGCGCACGCCGAGGGGGGCGTCCGAAGGCAGTTCGATGATGCCGTCGTGGTTGTCGGACAGCATCAGCTCGCGTTCGGAACAGAGCATCCCGTTGGAATCGACGCCCCGGATGTTGCCGGGTTTCAGGTCGACGCCGGTGCCGGGGACATGGGTGCCGGGGGGCGCGAAGACGCCGATCAGGCCGGTTTTCGCATTGGGCGCGCCGCAGACGACCTGGACTTCCTCCACCCGCCCGCCGGGGCCTTCGGGGTAGGTCTCGACCCGGCAGACACGAAGGCGGTCGGCGTTGGGGTGCTGGACGGCCTCGATCACCCGGCAGATGCGGAAGGGGCCAAGCTGCGCGGTGGGGTCCTCGACGCCTTCGACTTCAAGGCCAAGGTCGGTCAGCGCCTCGGCGATGGCATCGACGGTGGCCGTCGTGTCGAGGTGATCCTTCAGCCAGGACAGGGTGAACTTCATCGCGCGGGCCTCCAAACTTCGGGGTTCCGATTAGCGGAAAGCGGGGGCGAGGGGAAGTCAGCCGATGAAGCGGGCGTAGAGGTTGAAGAGGCCGAAGAGGATCGGCTGGTGGAGGAGATAGATGATCAGGGAGTGGCGGCCGGGGAAAGTGAGGGCGTGGCTGAGGCGGGAGGGTGCCGTGCCCCGCCACTGGTCGAGGCGGAGGGACTTGGCGAAGGCGATCCCGGCGAGGGCGGGGGCAGCCCAGGGGACGAGGGGGACGTAGTCGCCCATCATCGGGCGGGTCTCGGCCAGGCCGGTCCAGACCAGCCAGAGGGGATCGAAAGCCGCGAAGCGGGGACCCCAGGCGGCGGCGAAGATCAGGGCGGAGAGGGTAAGAGTGACGGGCCAGGGGAGGCGCAGGACGATGAGGCCGACGAGCGCGGTGGCGGCCATCGCGTGCAGGATGCCGAACCATATCGGGCCCCCCGGCACCAGCCAGATCGAGGCTATGGTGACGAGGGCGGCGGCGGCGGCGATCATCAGCCAGCGTTTCCAGAAGTTGGGCCAGCGGATGCTGCGGCCGTGGGCGATCCAGAGGCTGACGCCGGACAGGAAAAGGAAGCTGCCGGCGATCATCCGGGCGAAGTAGTACCAGAAGGGCTGGCTCATCGTGCCGGGGTCGATGTGGCCGAAGAGGGCGAGGTCGAAGGTGAAGTGGAAGATCACCATGCAGACCACGGCCAGGGTCCTGGCAGCGTCGAGGACAAGGAGGCGGGTGCCGGTCATCCGGACAGAGTGGCGCGGAATCCGGGGGGCCGCAAGGTGATCGTGTCCACGGTGGACAATCCCGGCTTTGTCTTGCAGATCAAAGACTTGGCCGCGGGCCGTAACGGTTTGTGAACCATGCCGCGCGGCGTCGGGCAGCGTCACCGCCAACCGTCACAAGCCTGGGGCGTCAAAACATCTGCAACAGGCGCTTGAGGTAATCCAGCTCTTCCAGCGGTCGGGTCAGTTCGCCAGAGCGGCGGCGGATCTCGTCCAGGAGTTCCTGCGCGCGTTCGTCGGGGGTGTTCTGCACCATGTTCTCGTCCGAGCCGATGCGGGCAGTTTCTCCCGGGCGGCGGCCCAGCGGGTCGGTGCCCTGCGGATCGGCCGAGCCGAGGTCCTGCTCGCCACCCTGACCGTCGCGGTTCTGGCGCTGTTCGTCCGCAAGCGCCTCGCCGAAGTCGCGCATCCCGTCGCGGAGCGCCTCCATCGCTTCGGCCTGGCGGTCGAGCGCGCCGTCGAGGTCGCCATTGCGCAGGGCGTCCTCGGCTTCTTCCATCGCGCGGCCGGCGCGGTCGAGGTTGCGGCGACCCTCTTCGCCCTGCTCGGTCCCGTCGCCGGGAAGCTGGCCCTGCTGCAGATCGTTCAGTCGCTCGCGGAGTTCGCGCTGGCGGTCGGACAGCGAGCCGCCCTGGCCGTCGCCATCCTGGTTCTGCGCCTGGTCCTGGCCCTGGCCGTCCTGGTCCCCGGGCTGACCCTGGCCCTGCTGGTCGCCGGGCTGCTGGCCCTCGCCCTGGTTCTGGCCTTGCTGCTCGCCGTCGCGCGGTACGCCTTGCAAGTCGCGGAAGGCGTCGTCGGACAACTGTTGCTGGTCGCGAAGGGTTTCGCCCATCTCGCCCATCGGGCCGTCCTGGCCCTGCCCTTGGCCCTGGCCCTGCACCACCTGCATGTTCTGCATCAGCTGGCGGAGCTGCTCCATCAACTCGGCGGCTTCGGCGGTCTTGCCCTGCTCCATCAGCTCTTGCAGCTTGTCGAGCATTTCCTGCAATTGGTCGCCGGACATCATCTGGCCTTGCATCATCTGCTGCTGCTGTTGGTCGCCCGGGTTGCGCTGCGATTCTTCGGCCAGTTCGCGCATGTATTCGTTCAGCGCCTGCTGCATTTCCTTCATCAGCTGGTCGATCTCTTCCGGAGAGGCACCGTTTTCAATCGCTTCCTGAAGGCGGTCCTGCGCGCGTTGCAGGCGGTCCAGCGCGGACTGGAGGTTCCCCTCTTCCACCATCAGGGCGATGGTCCAGAGCTTTTCGGCGATCGCGTCGCGGTCTTCGGTCGACAGCGCGGCCTCTTTGGCTTCCAGGTCGCGCATCAGCACGCGCAGGTGCAGGAAAGCGCGGTCGTGGCGGATGAAGCCTTCGGAGCGGTTGGTGACGGCCTTGAGGATCTGCACCGCGCGGGGGGCGTTCACCCGGTTCCACAGGATGTCGCGGCGCATTTCGATCAGCGCGGCGGCGAGCGGGTCGAAGAAGCGTTTGCCGTGGAGGACGACCTGGTAGGGGGCAGAGGTGCCTTCGTTCCCGGCGGCGTCGACCACGGCAAAGACCATCGTCACGGGCAGGTTGGCGAAGACGTGTTTCGACAGGTCGTCGACGAGGGTGGAGGTCAGTTCCGTCCGCTTGCCCTTGCGCGGCATCGGCAGGTCGAGGGTGACGGGCTCCATCGCCTCGGGGTCGACGGCAAGGCCGTAGCGGCGATCGGCCTTGGCAAGGTCGAGGCTGATCGTCACCCGGCCGGCGGTGACTCCATAGTCGTCCGAGGCGTTGAACGCCTGTTTGAAGCGGCCGTCGGCCTCGCGCACCATGTCGCCGGTGATCTCGACGGTGGGGGCGTTGTCGGGCGTGGCGGTGATCTGCCAGGTGCGGCCGCCGCTTCCCTGGATCGACAGCTCACCCGAGCGGGTGATGGTCAGGTCGTGGACGCCCGCCATCGCGTTCGGAACGGCCGCGGTGGGGGTGGCTGCGGTGCCGGGGGCGGGCGTGGTCGGCGGGGGGACATCGGCGACGGTCTGGCTGACGGTCAGGTCGCCCTCGGGGCCGTAGAGGCGGATCTGCACGCGGGTTCCGGTGGGAACCTCAAGCGCGGGGTCGGTGATGTCGTTCAGGTAGAGCGAGGGCTTCCCCGTATAGGCCGGGGGCTGGGCCCAGGCCTCCCATGCCGGGCCGCCGGGCATCGCGACCGCGGCACCGGGAGTGAGGCCTGCGACCGACCCGGCCTTCCAGAAGGACCCGAACAGCGCGGCCATGACGAAGGCGGTCAGCGCGACGTAGCGCAGCGAGAAGCGGTCGCGCGAGGACAGGCGCAGGTCGGGCTGAACGGGTCTTGCGCCTGCGGCGCGGGCGGCCATCCTCTCCTGGTGCGCGCGCCAGACGGCGAGCGAGGCCGGATCGCCGGTGCCGATCGCCTGGGTGTCGCGCAGGGCGGCGATGGGGCGACCGGGCATGGTGCTGTCCAGCCGGTCAAGCGCGTCCATCGCGGTGGGGCGGCGGAACTGCCTTGCGCCCCAGGCCAGAAGCGCAAGCGCAGCGACGGCAACGGCGGCCCCGGCGGCCTGGGCATAGTGAAGCGGTCCGAGGTCGTGGACGCCAAAGGCCAGTGCGGCAAGGGTCATCAGCGCCAGCGACCAGAGCGGCCAGAAGGCGCGGGCCAGACGTTCCGCCCACAGCCCCGCAAGCGTCAGGCGCATCGGCCAGACGAGGGATTTCAGGGGCGGTTGGGTCTTGGGTCCGGTCATGTCACCTGCCTGGGACCGGACAGGGTGTCACAGCCACGACGGGATGGTATCGCGCTTGAGGATTTCGTCAAAGCTTGGACGCGCCCGAATGACAGCGAAGTGATCCCCGTTGACTAGCACCTCGGGGATAAGCGGCCGAGTATTGTATTCCGACGCCATGACCGCGCCGTAGGCCCCGGCGCTGCGGAAGGCGACAAGGTCTCCTTCCGCGACCAGGGGCAGGTCGCGGCCCTTGGCGAAGGTGTCGCCGGTTTCGCAGACCGGGCCGACGATGTCGAATTCCTGCGTGGGGGCGGCGACGGGAGGCTCCATGACGGGGACGATGTCGTGGTGCGCGCCGTACATCGAGGGGCGGACGAGGTCGTTCATTGCGGCGTCGAGGATCAGGAAGTCGCGGCCCTCGCCGTTCTTGACGTAGATGACCGAGGCGACCAGCAGCCCCGCATTGCCCGAGATCAGGCGGCCGGGTTCGATTTCCACCTCGCAGCCAAGGTCGCCCACGGTGCGCTTGATGAGCGCGCCGTAGTCGGTGGGCAGCGGCGGGGCTTCGTTTGACCGGGTGTAGGGGATGCCCAGCCCGCCCCCGAGGTCGAGGCGGGTGATGGTGTGGCCCTCGGACCGCAGGCGGCGGGTCAGGTCCGCGATCTTGAGGTAGGCCTGTTCGAAGGGTTCAAGCTCGGTCAGTTGCGAGCCGATGTGGACGTCGATGCCGACGACTTGCAGGCCCGGCAGGCGCGCGGCCTCGGCATAGACCTGCGAGGCGCGGGCGATGGGGATGCCGAACTTGTTTTCCTTTTTCCCCGTGGCGATCTTTTCGTGGGTCTTGGCGTCGACGTCCGGGTTGACGCGGACGGCGATGGGAGCGGTTACGCCAAGCGAGGTGGCGATTTCGGACAGCGCCCGCATCTCGGGTTCGGATTCCACGTTGAACTGCCGTATGCCGCCGGTCAGGGCCAGCCGCATCTCCTCGCGCGTTTTTCCCACGCCGGAGAAGACGATGCGGTCGCCCGGGACGCCCGCCGCCTTGGCGCGCAGGTATTCGCCGCCCGAGACCACGTCCATTCCGGCGCCGAGGTTGCCGAGGGTCTTCAGGACGGCGACGTTCGACAGCGACTTGATGGCGAAGCAGACGAGGTGGGGAAGGGGCGACAGCGCCTCGGTGAACAGGCGGTAGTGCCGGGTCAGGGTGGCGGTGGAGTAGACGTAGAACGGGGTGCCGACCTGGGCCGCGATCTCGGTCAGGGCGACGTCCTCGGCGTGGAGGGTGCCGTTCTTGTAGAGGAAATGGTCCATGCGTCGTCCCCGTGCTTCCGCGCCGTCATAGCCGGGGGCGGGACGGCTGCAAAGGACGATTTCTTCGAAGAAATCGTGACGGAGCCTTTGAAGGCTCCGGTCCGGAATTTTTGAAAATTCCGGGCGTCAGGGCGCGGCGGACCTGCCTTCTTCGTGGGCGGCTTCCCAGACCTCATGCGCGGCGTCGAGGTTCATGGCGGCGATCACAAGGCCGACGAGGATGTCGGGCCAGATCGAGGGGTAGCTGGCGGTGACCAGACCGGCGGCGATGATGCCGACGTTCGCCAGCGCGTCGTTGCGGGCCGAGAGGAAGGCGGCGCGGGTGAGCGAGCCTTCTGCCTTGCGGTGGCGCGCCAGCAGGAGCGCGGCGGTCAGGTTCACGGCCAGCGCACCAAGGCCGACAAAGGTCAGCGCCTCGGCGGTGGGGGGAGTGGGGTGCATCAGCTTCATGCCCAGCGTCCACAGGAAGGCCGCCGCCGGGACCAGAAGCAGCGCGGCCAGCACCTTGCCCACGGCGGCGCGGCGGGTGGCGGTCCAGGTCAGGGCGAAGAAGATCAGGATGTTGACGGCCGCGTCTTCCAGGAAATCGGCGCTGTCGGCCAGAAGGGAGACCGAGCCCGCCTTCAGCGCCGCGACGAACTCGACCCCGAAATAGGCAAGGTTCAGCGCGGCGACGATCAGGACGGTCTGCCGAAGGCCGGGCATCAGGCGCGGCCGGACCGCAGGAAGAGGTACAGCGGCAGCCCGCAGCTGACGCCGATGCAGAAGGTCGCGGGGATCGCGATCAGGTGCGCCCAGGCGCGGCGAGAGATCGCCTCGGCCAGGACCCAGACGGTCAGGGCCAGGGCGGCGATGGTCAGGTCCCAGGTCAGGCCGGTGGTCGAGGCGTTGACATACCAGGCGTCGATCAGGCCGCCAAGGCCGGTCTCGGTTTCGCGCATGTGCGTCAGGAACCAGTACATCGGATGCACCGCGCCCCAGACGGCCAGCGCCAGGAAGGCAAGGCGCAGCGGGGTCACTTCAGCACCACGCCGACCTGCGCCTCGCCCGAGATGGTGATCCCCGGCTTGGTCGGCGGCTCGGGCGCGCCGTCGGCTCCGCAGGCGGCAAGGGCAAGGCAGGCGAGAAGGATCAGGCGGGGCATGATGACCTCGGTTAGGGTTGCACGCTGACGTTGGCCTTGCCGATCTCGCCCGACAAGGTCGGGTTTACCGATACGCCGTCCTCGCCGAAGGAGAAGTCGGTCGAGAGCATCGGGTTCGAACAGGCGGCCAGGGCCAGCAGGGCGAGCAAGAGCAGGGGCTTCATCGGGGGACTCCTTCGCGGCCGAAGCTAGCACCCCGGCCGGAAATGTCACCCCAGCGCGGCACGCCAGCGGGCGATCTGGGCGCGAACCTGGTCAGGCGCGGTGCCGCCATAGGAGGTGCGGCTGCGGACCGAGTTTTCCACCCCGAGGACCGAGTAGATTTCCTGGGTGATGCCGGGGTGGACGCTGTTCATCTCTTGCAGCGACAGTTCCGGCAGGTCGCAGCCCTTCTTCTCGGCCATGGCCACCAGCGTCCCGGTGACATGGTGCGCCTCGCGGAAGGGAAGGTTCAGCGCGCGGACCAGCCAGTCGGCCAGGTCGGTCGCGGTCGAGAAGCCCGAGGCGGCGGCGGCCTTCAGCACCTCGCGGTTGGCGGTCATGTCGCTGACCATTCCGGTCATCGCGGCAAGGCCCAGCATGAGGCTGTCGGCGGCGTCGAAGACCTGTTCCTTGTCTTCCTGCATGTCCTTGGAATAGGTCAGCGCCAGGCCCTTCATGACCGTGAACAGCGCGACGGTCGCGCCAAGGATGCGCCCCAGCTTGGCGCGCAGAAGCTCGGCCGCGTCGGGGTTCTTCTTCTGCGGCATGATGCTGGACCCGGTGGTCCAGCGGTCGGAGAGGCGGACGAAGCGGAACTGGGCAGAGGACCAGATCACCAGCTCTTCGGCGAAGCGCGACAGGTGCATGGCGCAGATCGAGGCGGCCGACAGGAACTCCAGCGCGAAGTCGCGGTCGCTGACCGAATCAAGGCTGTTGGCGGTGGGCCGGTCGAAGCCAAGCGCCTTGGCGGTCATGTGGCGGTCGATCGGGAAGCTTGTCCCCGCCAGCGCGGCGGCGCCGAGCGGGCATTCGTTCATGCGATTGCGGGCGTCCTGAAAGCGCGACCGGTCGCGGGCCAGCATCTCGACATAGGCCATCATGTGGTGGCCCCAGGTGACGGGCTGGGCGGTCTGGAGGTGGGTGAAGCCGGGCATCACCCAGTCGGCCCCGGCCTCGGCCTGGGACAGGAAAGCTTGCATCAGCCCGGTCAGCCCGGCGATGGCCTGGTCGCACTGGTCGCGGACCCAGAGGCGGAAGTCGACGGCGACCTGGTCGTTGCGCGACCGCCCGGTGTGCAGGCGCTTGCCCGCCTCGCCGATGCGGTCGGTCAGGCGGGCTTCGATGTTCAGGTGGATGTCTTCCAAGTCGGGCGTGAAGGGGAATGTCCCGGCCTCGATCTCTGACAAGATCGAGAGGAGGCCTTCCCCAATCGCCTGCGCGTCCTTATCAGTCAGGATGCCCTGCGCCGCGAGCATTGCCGCATGGGCCCGGCTGCCCGCGATGTCCTGGGCGTAGAGCCGCTGGTCGAACCCGATCGAGGCGTTGATCGCCGTCATGATCGCGTCCGGCCCGCTGGCGAAGCGCCCGCCCCACATGGTGTTGGCGGCTTTCGAATCGCGGGGATCGGACATGGCTGGGCCTTTGGAGTGAGAAACGTGCGGAAATTGCTGGCAGTCCTCTACACGGCCTTCCTGATCGGTGCAAATCCGGGCTTCGCCGATGTTGCAGCCTTGCGCGAGGGCGACATGAAGAAGCTGGCCCTGCACGAGGCCCCGGTGGCAATCCCCGAGGTGGTGCTGCTGGACGCCGAGGATGGGGAACATTCGCTGGCGGAGTACCGCGGCAAATGGGTGGTGCTGAACTTCTGGGCGACCTGGTGCGCCCCCTGCCGGCGCGAGATGCCGTCGCTGGAACGGCTGCAGGCGGCGATGCCGGAACTGGCGGTGGTGCCGGTGGCAACGGGGCGCAATGCGGTCGAGGGCATCCGGCGGTTCTTCGACGAGGCCGGGGTGAAGGCCCTGCCGATCCTGCGCGATCCGCAGTCCGAACTGGCGCGGGGCATGGGGGTCATGGGCCTGCCGGTGACGGTCATCCTGAACCCCGAGGGGCAAGAGGTCGCCCGACTGATCGGAGATGCGGAATGGGACAGCGACAGCGCCAAGGCGGTGCTGGGCGCGCTGGTCGCGGGGCAGTAGTCAGTCGTCCAGAAGCCGGGGGTCGAAGTCGAACGGCTCGATGCGGATGACCGTCACCCTATGCATGTCGGGGTGGCGCGGGTTCAGGACGACGTTCGCCTCCAGCGGCACGACGCTGGAGGGGACGCTGAGTGCCAGGCAGTCCAGGCTTTCCAGCCAGTCGTCGCCAAGGGGGCGGGTCTTTTCCTCGGGCAGGACGCCGGGGAAGCCGGAGAGTTTGCACAAGGCGTCCGGAAGGTCGTATTCGACGGCGGACTGGGCAGGAGTGTGACCCTTGTGGCGCTGGTCGCGGGGAAGGTTGACCAGCACTTCCAGCGCGGCAAGCGACAGGGACGAGGCGCAGTAGACCGCGGGGCGGCCGGGGCTGTTCCAGCGTCCGCCGTGCCGGGCGGTGCCTTCGCCGGACAGGCCTGGCAGCTGTTCAGGGTCCACGAGTTGCCACAGTCGCACGTCCTACCCCCTTCGCTGCCCAGTGGAGTGAGCGGGCATGGGGCGGATTTGTTCCCGTCAGAGGTCGAAGCTCGCGAAGACCGGGACGTGGTCGCTGGGCTGTTCCCAGCCGCGGACGGGGCGCAGGATGCGGCTGGAATGGGCGGAATTCGCGATGTCCGGCGTGGCCCAGACATGGTCCAGCCGGCGGCCCTTGTCGGCTGCGTGCCAGTCCGGGCTGCGGTAGCTCCACCAACTGTAAAGCCGGCCGGTCGGAATGTCCTTGCGGGTGACGTCCTGCCAGCCGCCCGATTCCATCACCTGGCCCAAGTGATCGACCTCGACGGGGGTGTGGCTGACGATCTTCAGAAGCGCCTTGTGGTCCCAGACGTCATCCTCGCGCGGGGCGATGTTCAGGTCGCCGACCAGGATGGATTTCTCGGGCCGCTCGTCGTGGAAATGGTCGCGCATGTGCGTCAGGAAGTCGAGCTTCTGACCGAATTTGAGGTTTTGCTCACGATCCGGTATGTCCCCGCCCGCCGGGACATAGAAGTTGTGGATCGTCACGCCGTTTTCCAGTCGGCCAGCGACGTGGCGGGCGTGGCCCAGGGTGGCGAAGTCATGGCCGCCCACATCCTCGATCGGCAGTTTCGACAGGATCGCGACGCCGTTGTAACCCTTCTGGCCGCGCGCGACGACGTGGGAGTAGCCAAGCGCGCGAAACCCTTCCAGCGGGATCAGGTCCACCGGGCATTTGCATTCCTGCAGGCACAGGATGTCCGGCGTCTCTTCCGTCATCAGCCGCGAGACCAGCGCCTCGCGCAGGCGGACGGAGTTGATGTTCCAGGTGGCAAGGGTGAAGGGCATCGTCGGGCTCCTGCGCTTGGGCGGTGGACCCTAAGGCCCCCCGCCCCGAGTCTCAAGGCCCGGCAGATCAGTCCGTCAGGGTGTAGGTGCCCAGCTCGCACAGGTTCTGGGTGTCCTCGGCCTCGCCGCCCTCGGCCGAGACGTAGCGCAGGTCGTAGTCGCAGACATCCAGCCCGTCAGCGATCGTCACCTCGCCGGACATTCCCGGATCGACCGGCCCGAACAGGATGTTGTCGCCCCACTGGTCGGACCCCACTTCCGAGACATACATCTCGACGATGGTGTGCGAGCTGTCGTTGGTCAGGGTGAAGACCAGGTCTTCGGCAAGCGCGGGCGTCGCGACAAGGATGGCAAGGGCGGCAAGGGCAGGACGCATGAAGATCTCCACTTTTCACCGCAGCCTGTCTGCGGCGGGGTGGATCTGGAGGGCGATTGTGCTGTCCGTGCGGCAAGGTCGCGTCCTGTCCGTGGCTTTTGGACAAGAAAAAAGCCGGGCATTGCGCCCGGCCAGACCAATTGGGAAGTGACGTTACCCTAGGTGGGCCCGCAGGCCGGCGATTTGATCTGGCTCAAGCTGAACAAAAAAAGGCCGGGCAAGAAGCCCGGCCAGGTCCAACAGGGAGGATGCCGCGCCATGACCCCGACGCGACCAGGGGAACTTGCTGCACAACCGGTGCATGTGAGAAAGGTAGCAAGCGATTCCGGCAACAATAAGCCTTAACAGGCAAGATTTCTTGTTTGTTGCATGGCGGTCGCAATCACCATTCCCACCGGCGGTCCTTGGCCTATGCCACCAGCCGGTATCCGCCGCTTTCCGTCACCAGCAAACGCGCATTAGAGGGATCGGGCTCGATCTTCTGGCGCAGGCGGTAGATGTGCGTCTCTAGCGTATGGGTCGTCACGCCCGCGTTGTAGCCCCAGACCTCGTGCAGAAGCACGTCCCGCGGCACCACGCCCGATGTGGACCGATAGAGGTACTTGAGGATGTTCGTCTCCTTCTCGGTCAGGCGGATCTTCTTTTCCTTCTCGTCCACCAGCAGCTTCTGGGCGGGCTTGAAGGTATAGGGGCCAAGCTGGAAGACCGCATCCTCGGACTGTTCATGGGTGCGCAACTGGGCGCGGATGCGGGCCAGCAGCACCGGGAACTTGAAGGGCTTCGTCACATAGTCGTTCGCCCCGGCGTCAAGGCCCAGGATCGTGTCGCTGTCGGTGTCGTGCCCAGTCAGCATCAGGATCGGGCATTTGACGCCCTGCTTGCGCATCCGGCGGCACAGCTCACGCCCGTCGGTGTCGGGCAGGCCCACGTCGAGGATCACCAGGTCGAACAGCCCGGCCTTCACCTTCTCCATGCCCTCGGCGCCGTTGCGCGCCTCGAACACGTCGAAATCCTCGGTCATCACCAACTGCTCGCTCAGCGCCTCGCGCAGGTCGTCGTCGTCGTCGACAAGCAGGATCTTCCGCAGTCCGGCCATGAAAGCCTCCGTTGCTTCTTGCGGCATGAGATGCGCCCGGATCACAAGTCCCGCAAGATTTGCTACGAAATCCTCACGGGGTCGTGTCGGTTCCGTGGCCTATGTTTCAATTTCGTCCTCTGCCGGGTAAGGAGGGGGCATGGCCCTGACCCTTTCCATCCCCGAACGCCTTGCACGTGCCCGCGGCGACCTGCGCATGGGCGTGCCCGTTGTGCTGTGCGGAGCCGGCGGCGCGGCGCTGGTCGTGGCGGTCGAGGCGCTGGACGCCGCGCGGCTGGAGGACCTGAGGCGCCTTGGCGATCCGACGCTGGCCATCACCGCCCGCCGGGCCGAGACGCTGAAGGCGCGTGCCTATGATGGCGACCTTGCGCGGATCGTGCCGCCTGCCGACGCCGCGCTGGACTGGTTCCGCTCGGTCGCGGACCCGGCGGACGACCTGCGCGCGCCGATGAAGGGGCCGCTGCAATCCCAACGCGACGGGGCGGCGGACCTGCACCGTGCGGCGCTGGCGCTGGCGAAGTCGGCGCACCTGCTGCCGGCGGCGCTGGTGGTTCCCGTCCGCGACGCGCTGGCGTTGGCCGGCGCCAACGGGTTGACCCTGCTGACGCTGGACGAGATCGCCCCTGTTCTGGCCGCCGTGTCGCCGCTGGACGAGGTCGTCTCGGCGCGGGTGCCGATGGTCGCGTCCAGTGCGGGCCGCGTCCACATCTTCCGGCCCGATGACGGGGGCGAGGAACACTATGCGATCGAGATCGGCCGGCCCGACCGGTCAAAGCCCGTGCTGGCGCGGCTGCATTCGGCCTGCTTCACCGGCGACGTGCTGGGGAGCCTGAAATGCGACTGCGGACCCCAGCTGCGCGCCGCGCTGGCCCAGATGGGCGAGGAAGGGGCGGGGGTTCTGTTGTATCTGAACCAGGAGGGCCGGGGCATCGGGCTGGCGAACAAGATGCGCGCCTACAGCCTTCAGGACCAGGGCTTCGACACGGTTGAGGCGAACCACCGCCTGGGCTTCGAGGACGACGAACGCGACTTCAGCATCGGGGCCGAGATATTGCGGAAGATGGGGTTCTCGTCCGTGCGGCTGCTCACCAACAACCCGAAGAAGCTGGCGATGATGGAAAGCTGCGGGCTGCACGTGACCGAACGCGTGCCGTTGAAAGTGGGCGAGACGGCCGAGAACCGGGCCTATCTGGCGACGAAGGCGGCGAAGTCAGGTCACCTCCTGTAGCGCGGATTCGCAGTGGGCGTGGCAAAGCCAGCCGTCGCCGTTGTGCACCCAGGTCGAGCATTCGGCCGCCGACCAGGTCTTGCTCTGGCCATCCATCGTGACGTCCTGCTGCACAAGGTAGCCGATGATGGCCACATCCGGCATCGGAGAGGTGACGTGAACCTCGCCGAAGCTGAAGCTGTTCAGCCTCCACTTGCCCTCTTCGGTCATCTTCCGCATTGTCGGCGCCGACAGCGCGCTGACGCCATGCGCATTGGTCGAAACGACCGTGTCACCGCACAACCTGGCCGCCGCCGCGCCATCCTTGTCGCGCATCGCGGTCCAGAACGCGGTCTCAAGGTCAAGGATCGTCTGTCGCAGGTCCGGTTCCATGACAGCCTCTTTCCCGTTGTCCGCGTGCGAAACCGCCGCGCGCGCGGCATGTTCCACCCCTTCGCGCCACGTGCCAGAATGGCGGCGGAGGATCGCCGAATGCACAAAGCCGAAGATCTTGTCGTCACTCCTATGGGCCTGCTGTTCGCCGGGCGCCGCTTTCCCTGTTCGGTTGGGCGCGGCGGGATCGTGCCGGCGAGGTCCAAGCGCGAGGGCGACGGCGCGACCCCGGCTGGCGTGCACCGGCTGGTGGGGATGCTGTACCGGCCCGACCGCCTGACCCGCCCGGCGGACTGGGCGCTGCCGATCGGGCCGTCGGACCTCTGGTCGGATGACCCCGCGGATGAGGACTACAACCTCATGGTCCGCGCGCCGCACGGGTTCAGCCACGAACGGCTGCGGCGGGCCGATCCGATGTATGATCTGGTGATCATCACCGACTGGAACTGGCCCCATGCCGAACCGGGCCGCGGCTCGGCCATCTTCATCCACCAGTGGCGCCGGCCGGGCGCGCCCACGGCGGGCTGCGTGGCCCTTGCACGCCGGGACCTGCACTGGATCGCCCCCCGCATCACCCACCAGACACGGCTGGTCGTGCCGCTGTAAAGCTCTTTCCAAAACGCTTTGGCTTCCATAATCTGCCCGAGATACGGGGGGATTCGATGGCGTCAGGTCGCAGCGCAGAGGATGAGATTTTCGACCTGCGGCTGGCCCGCTCGGCCCCTGATCTGTTCCCGATGATCGAGGCGCTTTATGGCACGCACCGGGACTATCCGGCGTTCCGGGACAAGCTGGTGAAGGCCCTGCGCAAGGGTTTTGCCGACCGTCCGGCCGACCTGAAGCGGCTCGACCTCCAGCGCGACCTGGAGCCGGACTGGTTCCAGCGGCCGGACATGGCGGGGTATGTGTTCTACATCGACCGTTTCAACGGCACCCTGAAGGGCGTGCTGGAGAAGCTGGATTACCTGGCCGATCTCGGAATCACCTACGTCCACCTGATGCCCTGCCTCAAGCCGCGGCCCGGAGACAGTGACGGCGGCTATTCGGTGATGGACTACCGCCAGATCAACCCGGCCTTCGGAACGATGGAGGATTTCGAGGCGGTCAGCGCCGCGCTGCGGGCACGGGGCATCTCGCTTTGCGTGGACCTGGTGCTGAACCACACGGCCAAGGAGCACGCCTGGGCGAAGAAGGCGGCGAAGGGGGATCCGAAGTATCAGGACTACTACCTGATGTTCGACACGCCGGACATGCCGACCCTGTACGAGCAGACGCTGGTCGAGGTCTTCCCCGACAACGCGCCGGGCAACTTCACGCATTACCCCGAGATCGGAAAATGGGTCTGGACCACCTTCAACGAACACCAGTGGGACCTGAACTGGGCCAACCCGGCGGTCTTTCTGGAGATCGTCGAGGTCATGCTGTTCCTCGCCAACAAGGGCGTCGATGTCCTGCGGCTGGATGCGGTCGCCTTCATGTGGAAGCGGCTGGGGACACGCTGCCAGTCCGAGCCGGAGGTCCACATGATCCTCCAGGCGCTGCGGGCCTGCTCGCGCATCGCCTCGGCGGCGGTGATCCACCTGGAAGAGGCGATCGTCGCGCCGGCAGAGATGCTGCCCTACCTGGGTCGCGGCCGGCATGACGGGAAGGAGGGGAACCTCGCCTACCACAACTCCCTGATGGTGCAGTTCTGGTCGGCGCTGGCGACGCGGGATGTGCGGCTGATGCGGCATGTGCTGGGGACGCATTTCCCGGACCGGCTGACCAACGCGACCTACGCGACCTACATCCGTTGCCACGACGACATCGGCTGGGCGGTGACCGACGAGGACGCGGCAGCGGTGGGGGTGTCGGGGCAGGGGCACCGCGCCTTCCTGTCGGACTTCTACGAGGGGTCGTTCCCCGGCGCTTTCGCGAAGGGGGCGCTGTTTCAGGAGAATCCGCTGACCGGGGACAAGCGGATCTCGGGGTCGTTCGCCAGCCTGGCGGGGCTGGAGACGGCGCGGGACGGGCGGGAGGAGGATCTGGCGGTGCAGCGGATCCTGATGGGGCACGCGCTGATCGCGGCCTGGGGCGGGATTCCGCTGGTCTACATGGGCGACGAGCTGGCGCTGAAGAACGACTACGGATACCTCGACACCCCCCACCACGCGCATGACAGCCGCTGGGTGCACCGGCCGCGGATGGACTGGGACCTTGCCGCGGCGCGGGAGAGCGGGGAGGGACCCTCGGCGCGGGTGTTCCGGGGGGTGCGGCATATCCTGGCGCGGCGGCGGGCGACGGCGGAGTTGCATGCGGGCAACCCGGTGCGGGTCGCGGCCTTGGGGAACGACGCGGTGCTGGCCTTCCAGCGGGTCGCGCCGACCGGCGTGCTGCTGGGGCTCTTCAACTTCACCGAAGAATGGCAGCACCTGCCGGAAGGCTGGGTCCGGGCGCTGGGGGTCAGCCGGATGTGGGACGCCCTGTCCGAGGCCGAGGTTGCCCTGCATGGCGGGCAGGTCGTGCTGCCGCCCTATGGAAGGGTCTGGCTGCTGTAGCTGTCCACGGTGGACATTTTAGGTTTGCCTATTTGAATCAGGGAGATGCCTGCGGACGTTAGGGGTTTGTTAAGGCGCGAATCCGGGCTTTCGGCTGTCCTTGACCCTCGCCCCCCGCCGGGGTCGGGACACGGGTTTTCGGTGCGGTTCCCGGTTCCCACGCGGCGGAAGTGCCGCACGGGCGGAGCCTCCGGCGGGAGTATTTGGGAAAAGAGCAAGGCGCTGGGCGGGCCTCGGGGTCAGGCGTAGCTGCGGGCGCCGAAGATCGCGCTGCCGACGCGGACGTGGGTGGCCCCGTGCGCCACGGCGGCCTCGAAGTCGCCGCTCATCCCCATCGAGAGGCCGGACAATCCGTGATCGGCGGCCATGCGGGCCAGCATCGCGAAATGCGGGGTGGAGTCCTCGCCTTCGGGCGGGATGCACATCAGGCCGACGGGGGAAAGGTCCATCGCGCGGCAATCGCGGAGAAAGCCCGTCAGGTCGGTGGGCAGCACCCCGGCCTTCTGCGGCTCGGCGCCGGTGTTCACCTGGACGAAGAGCTGCGGCAAGGACCCGCGCGCCTGCTGGAGGCTGGCCAGCTTCTGCGCCAGCGAGGGGCGGTCGAGCGTGTGGATCACGTCGAAGAGGTCCAGGGCGAGCTTGGCCTTGTTGGTCTGCAAGGGGCCGATCATGTGCAGCTGAAGCGGGCCGAAGCGGTCGCGCCAGGCGGGCCATTTGCCGGCGGCCTCTTGCACGTAGTTTTCGCCAAAGATGCGGTGGCCCTGTTGCAGAACGGCCTCGACCCGGTCGGCGGGCTGGACCTTGGACACGGCGATCAGCGTGACCGAGCCTTCCGCCCGCCCCGCCGCCCGTTCTGCCGCGCGCAACCGATCCTGGATGTCCGTCAATGCCATCGCTACCCCCGCTTTCGGCCAGACCCTAACCGCGCCGGGGCCAAAAAGAAAAGAGCGGGCGCAAGGCCCGCTCTTTCCGTTCGTCCAATCCGGGAGGATTAGAACGTGAAGTTCAGGCCGAGGTCGGCAACGGTCTCGCCCGACGGATCGGTGCCAACGCCGCCAGCCGGAATGGCTGCGGCCGGAACGCCAGCGCCCACGTCGTAGTTGACGATACCGCCAACCACCGAAGCGCCGCCGCCGAGGTCGTAGGATGCGCCCAGGCCGATCGCGTCGATCTCGCCATCAGCGACACCGAAGTCCACGCGCTTGAAGAAGCCGGTGACGGTGGTCGCACCGAAGGCCGAGGAGGCCGAGATGCCGTACTGGTCGAAGCCGTCGATCGCGCCATCGCCCGTGCCGTAGATGGCCTTGACGGTGGTGGTGCCGAAGGTGCCGGTAGCGCCCAGAACGATGTGCTTGGCAGCTTCACCGACGACCGGGTCCGAGTGTTCGTAGCCCAGCGAGAAGCTGTAAGCGTCGGTCGAGTACTTCACACCGACAGCCATGTTCTGGACGTCGTCGCCAGCCGAAGCGTCGGAGCCGAACAGACCGCCGCCCTGGAGGTTGCCATCGTTGGCCGACAGGTAGCCCGAGAAGGCGCCGGCGCTGTATTCGTACAGCATGACCGGGTTGTCGTCGGTCACTTCAACGCCGTCGCCGGTGATGAAGACGGTGTCCGAGAAGTCGCCGAGGCCGGTCAGGCCGACGCCGTTCAGGTCGCCAACGGCAGCTTCAGCAGCGCCAGCAACGTCACCCATCGACAGCTTGCCGAAAGCGCCCGAAACGAAGACCGAGCCAGCGCCCATGCCGTCGTTCGCAGCGCCAGCCTGGTCAGCGCGAACCGAGTAGCCGAACGCGATGCCCGAGTCCGACTCGCCCGAGGCGGTGAAGTTCACGCGAGCGCGGCTGGTGAAGTTGATGTCTTCGCCGTTGTAGATCAGACCCATGCGGGCCGAGCCGGAGATCGAGACTTCGGCGGCGGCGGCGCCGGCCATCAGCGACAGGGCGCTGGTCGCGAGAAGAATCTTTTTCATGTTTTCCCTCTTTCTTCAAGGTAAGCCCGCCGCAGGGGAATCCGCAGGGGAATGAGCCGTATTTCACCCCTGCCGCCCGCGATTGCAACGTTCGCCAGCCGCCGTGAAGAATTCCGCCCGAAATTGGTGCAGCAAAGCCACAGGTCTGGAATCACCGGCACTTCCGCCGGTTCAGGCCGCAGGCCGGGGCCCGGGCGCGCGCGTGCGAGCGAAAGGCCTTGGCAGGCCGGGGTGCCTAAGCTAGACAGCGGGCAAGGGTTCCAAAGGTGGCCGGATGAACTTGCACAAACTTGCACGCATGGCGCTGGCGACGGGTCTGGTTGTCACCTTGTCGGCTTGTGGCGGCGGGATCGGCAGCGGAAACCTGTTCGGCAAGCGCGGCTCGATCCCGACCGAGGATCAGTTGTCCCGCAAGGAGCGCGCAGATGCGCAGCGGGCGGCGCTTGCGAAAGCGCGGGGTGAGGACGAGAAGAAGTCGACCATCTGGGACCTGTTCTCGAACGCGGATGATCCGAACACCACGGTCGAGGTCAACAAGTACATCTGGCAGGCCTCGCTGGAAGTGCTGAACTTCCTGCCCATCGAATCGGTCGACCCGTTCACCGGGGTGATCGTGACGGGGTATGGGCGGCCTCCGGGTGGCGGGCGGGCCTATCGGGCGACGATCTATGTCCAGGACCCGGCGCTGGATGCGCGCAGCCTGAAGGTGGCGCTGCAGGGGCAGGGCGGCGGCTCGGTGGCTCCGGAAACGGTGCGGGCGGTCGAGGACGCGATCCTGACGCGGGCGCGGCAGCTGCGGGTGCGCGACAGCAAGCTTTAAGCGATTAGGGCGGGGCGTGAGGCCGGGAAGGGGTGGACCTTTCCGGGCTGGCATGTGTAATTCCGCGCGGAATTCCGCATGAGGCTGACGATGTCGCGCTATGACCCTTCGGTGATCGAACCCAAATGGCAGGCCGCCTGGGAGGCCGCAGGGGCCTTTACGGCGCGGCGCGATCCG
Organism: Paracoccaceae bacterium; assembly: GCA_027489355.1. Classification (GTDB taxonomy): domain Bacteria; phylum Pseudomonadota; class Alphaproteobacteria; order Rhodobacterales; family Rhodobacteraceae; genus Tabrizicola. Next base: position 193,777 of record JAIXZY010000077.1, read on the forward strand.
TCGAAGCCCAAGTACTACGTGCTGGAGATGTTCCCCTATCCGTCGGGGCGCATCCACATGGGCCATGTGCGCAACTACACGATGGGCGACGTGGTGGCGCGCACCAAGGCGGCGCAGGGGTTCAGCGTGCTGCATCCGATGGGCTGGGACGCTTTCGGGATGCCGGCCGAGAACGCGGCGATGGAGCGTGGGGGGCATCCGAAGGATTGGACCTACGGCAACATCGCGGACATGAAGGCCCAGATGAAGCCTTTGGGCCTGTCGATCGACTGGAGCCGCGAGCTCGCGACCTGCGATCCGGAGTATTACGGCCAGCAGCAGGCGATGTTCATCGACATGATGGAGGCCGGCCTGGTCTACCGGAAGGCCGCCGTGGTCAACTGGGACCCGGTCGACATGACCGTGCTGGCGAACGAGCAGGTGATCGACGGCAAGGGCTGGCGGTCGGGCGCGGCGGTGGAGCGGCGCGAGCTGACGCAGTGGTTCTTCAAGATCTCCGACTACTCGGAGGAGCTGCTCTCGGCGCTCGACGGGCTGAAGGATTGGCCGGAGAAGGTGCGCCTGATGCAGGCGAACTGGATCGGGAAGTCTCGCGGGCTGCAGTTTGCGTTCGAGACGGTCGGCGCGCCTTCGGGCTTCGAAAAGCTGGAGGTCTACACAACCCGGCCCGACACGCTGATGGGCGCAAGCTTCGCGGCGATCAGCCCGGATCATCCGCTGGCCAAGGTGCTGGAGGCCGACCCGAAGGTGGCCGACTTCGTCGCGCTGTGCCGCAAGGGCGGGACATCGGCCGAGGAGATCGAGACGGCAGAGAAGATCGGGTACGACACCGGCATCCGGGTGAAGCATCCGCTTGATCCGGCTTGGGAATTGCCGGTCTGGATCGCGAACTTCATCCTGATGGATTACGGCACCGGCGCGATCTTCGGCTGCCCGGCGCATGACCAGCGGGACTTCGACTTCGCCTCGAAATACCACCTGCCGATCAAGCCGGTCTTCTCTGCCGACGGCAGCGACGCGACGCTGGCCGAGGCTTTCGTGCCGATGAAGTCCGAGAAGGTCCACTATATCCGCGGCTTTGCCGGGGACAAGGTGCAGACCGGGGACGAGGGCGTCAGCGCGGCCATCGCCCATGCGGAAGCCAACGGCTATGGCAAGGGCGTCACCAAGTACCGCCTGCGCGACTGGGGCGTCAGCCGCCAGCGCTATTGGGGCTGCCCGATCCCGGTGATCCACTGCGCCAGCTGCGGCGTGGTGCCGGAGGCGAAGGCGAACCTGCCCATCGAACTGCCCTATGACGTGAGCTTCGACGTCCCCGGCAACCCGCTGGACCGCCACCCGACCTGGCGCGACTGCACCTGCCCGAAGTGCGGCGCCAAGGCCCGGCGCGAGACGGACACGATGGACACGTTCGTCGACTCCAGCTGGTACTACGCCCGCTTCACGGCTCCGCGGGCGACGACCCCGACCGTGGCAGAGGATGCCGAGTACTGGATGAACGTCGACCAGTATATCGGCGGGATCGAGCATGCGATCCTTCACCTTCTGTATTCCCGCTTCTTCGCCCGGGCGATGCACAAGACCGGCCACCTTCCGGCAAAGGCCATCGAGCCGTTCAACGCGCTGTTCACGCAAGGGATGGTGACGCACGAAATCTACAAGTCGACCGATGCGCAGGGCCGACCGGTCTATCACCTGCCCGAGGACATCCTGCGCTTCAACATCGGCAACGAGCCGGTGGCCTTCCTGCGCGCGGATCATGCGACCGACCTCAGCGAGCTGAGCGAGGACGAGCTGAAGGCAAAGCTGGAAGAAGCGGCGGGGACGGCGATCGAGATCATTCCCTCGGCCAAGATGTCGAAGTCGAAGAAGAACGTCGTCGACCCGATGAACATCATCGCGGACTTCGGGGCCGACACGGCGCGCTGGTTCGTGATGTCGGATTCTCCGCCCGAGCGGGACGTGGAATGGACCTCGTCCGGAGCGGAGGCGGCGCACAAGCACCTGAGCCGCGTCTGGGCCTTGTCGGCGCGGATCGGCGAGATGCCGGCCGACCACGCGGGCGAAGGCGACGCGGCGCTGGCCAAGGCGACGGCGAAGGCCATCGACGAGGTGACGAAAGGCATCGAGGGCTTTGCCTTCAACAAGGCCATCGCGGTGCTTTACGGATTCACCAACACCATCGCAAAGGCCAAGGCCTCGACCGGCGTGATGAAAGAGGCGATCCGGACGCTGGCAAAGCTGATGTCGCCGATGACCCCGCACCTGTCCGAAGAGATCTGGGCGGCGCAGGGTGGTGCGGGCCTGTGCGCTCAGGCGCCCTGGCCCAAGGCCGATCCGGTGCTGCTGGTCGATGACACGGTGACGCTGCCGATCCAGATCAACGGCAAGCGACGCGCGGAAATCAGCGTGCCGAAGGATATGCCTGCGGCAGAGGTTGAAAAGATCGCGCTGGCGAATGAGGATGTGCTGAAGTTCCTTGCCGGGCAGCCGGTGAAGAAGATCATCGTCGTTCCGGGCCGTATCATCAATGTCGTCGTCTGACCCAGTGACCCCTTGCCCCGTCGCGCCGGTGACACGGCGCGGCCTTCTGATCGCGCCACTGCTGCTGGCGGCTTGCGGCTTTGCCCCGGCTTACGGCCCCGGCGGCGGCGCGACCCGGCTGACCGGCGCGGTGCGGGTGCAGGATCCGGTGGACAAGAACGGCTTCGACCTGGTCGAGCGGCTTGAAGAACGGCTCGGTCGGCCTGAGGCGACGCGTTATGACCTGGCCTATACCATCACTACCGAAAGCGTGGGCGTCGGGATCACCTCGGACAACAAGACCACGCGCTACAACCTGAAAGGCGTCATCGACTATTCGCTGACCGAGCAGGCCACGGGCGCGCGGGTGACGGGCGGGCGGGTGCAAAGCTTTACCGCCTATTCGGCGACAGGGTCCACCGTCGCGGGGCTGGCGGCCGAGGAGGACGCGGCCTACCGGCTGATGCGCATCCTCGCCGACCAGATCGTTGCCCGGCTCATCGGTGCCGCCGACAGCCTGCCATGATCCTGAAGGGGGTCGAAGCGGCCCGCTATTGCGCGAAGCCTGACCCTGCGCGGGCGGGGCTCCTGATCTTTGGCGCGGATGCGATGCGGGTGGCGCTGAAGCGGCAGGAGGCCATCGCGGCGCTGGTCGGACCCGAGGGCGAATCCGAGATGCGCCTGACGCGGATGTCGGGCGGGGACCTGCGGCGGGATGCAAGCCTGCTCCTGGACGCCATCAAGGCGGTGGGGTTCTTCCCCGGCCCGCGGGTGGCTTTCGTCGAAGAGGCGACTGATGGGCTGGCCGAAACCGTCTCGGTCGCGCTGAAGGAGTGGAAGCCGGGCGATGCGGTGATCGTGGTCACGGCGGGCGGGCTGACGGGCAAGTCAGCCCTGAAAACGCTTTTCGAGAAGCATCCGTCGGCGGTCTGCATCGGGCTGTATGACGAGCCTCCGGGACGCGAGGAGATCGAGGAGGCGCTGCGCAAGGCGGGGCTGACCAACATCGACCGCGAGGCGATGAACGACCTGAACACCCTCGCGCGCGCACTGGACCCCGGCGATTTCCGGCAGACGCTGGAAAAAATCGCGCTGTACAAGTACGGCGACACCTCGGCGCTGACCCCGACGGATGTGGCGGCGATGGCGCCCGCGACGATCGAGGCCGATGTCGATGACCTGATCGACGCGGTTGCCGAGGGGCGAAGCCAGGCGATCGGTCCGCTGTTCCGTCGGCTGGAGGGGCAAGGCGTGCTGCCGGTGACGATCTGCATCGGGGCGCTGCGGCACTTTCGCATCCTGCACGCGGCGGCGGTCGATCCGCAGGGGCCGGGGGTGGGCATCCAAAAGGCGCGGGTGAACTTCAAGCAGAAGGACGCGATGGGGCGTCAGGCCGGGCAATGGGGCGTCCGCGCGCTGGAGACGGCGGTGGCGGTGCTGGTCGAGACCGACCTGACGCTGCGGTCCTCCAGCAAGGCGCCGGGGATGGCGCTGATGGAGCGCGCGCTGATCCGCATCGCGATGTCGCGGCGCTAGGGGGCGATTTCTTCGAAGAAATCGCATCGGAGCCTTCAAAGGCTCCGGTCCGGAATCTTTGAAGATTCCGGCGTTTCACGCCCTGCGGAGGGTGCCGGTCAGGGGAACGGCGGCGGAAAGCGTGTTTGAAATCGTGCCGTATTTCAGGATGTTGCGGTGGAGAAGGTCCAGTCGCGCATCGGCCTCGGGGCTGTCCACGGTGATCTGGTAGCGGATCGCGGTCAGCTTCGGCGGTGCGTCCTGGCGGTCGGCCTCGAGCGCGACGGTCATCCCGTCCAGTTGGAACTTCAGCGTCGGAACCACGCGTTCCGCGCCCTTGATCATGCAGGCTGCCAGCGCCGAGAGCAGAAGCTCGACCGGGTTCAGCGCGTCCTTGCGGCCGTCCCTGTCGGTGGCAAGGCGGACCTCGGCGCCGTGGCTGGTCGCAAGGCTGCCGGTGTCGTCCAGGCGGCGGGCGGTGACTTGGTATTGCATCGGCTCCTCGCGCGATTGACAGTCCGGATGCGCGGGGGAGAATGGTCGCAACACGTCACCCGCGCCTTGATCCGGCGCAAAGCGAGGCCCCCTTGACCGCATTCACCGACCTGCATACCCGCTGCGCCGCGCTTGGGACACGGCTTTTCACCGTGACGACGGTGGACGAAGCGGCGGGCCTGGCGCGCAGGCTATATACCTCGCACCCGGCGGAGTACCCGGTGTCGGGGACGAAGCCGATGGAGAAGGACGGCTGGTACTACCATACCGTTGCGGGCAAGCGGACCTTTGTCGCCAACACTCCGCCCGAGTTCGCGATGTACTTCTTCGACCATGCGCTGATCGTGTCGCTGGGCCTGGGGTCCTGCATCAACGTACCGGTGGTGGATGGGGGCCTGGTGCTGGGGACGGTGAACATCCTGGCGGAGGCCGGGCATTTCACGCCGGCGAAGCTGGCGGCCTATGAGGCGCTGGTGGCCGAGGCGACCCCGGCGCTGGCGGCAGAGTTGCGCTGATGGCAAAGGACAAGACCCCGGTCGAGGTGTTCCTGGAGCCGCTGGCCAAGCTGGCGCGGACGCACCGCGACATCGAAGGCCTGGTGTTCTGGGGTGGCGACGGCTGGGACCCCTCGCCGTCCGAGGCGCTGGAAGCCGAGGAGATCGTGTTCTACGCCGAGGGCCTGTTGATCGACGGCTTCCACATGGACTGGGCGCTGGTCGCGGACGAGGCGGGGCCGGATCATATCCGGCTGTGCTTCTGGCAGGAGGGCCCCGCCCCCGGTCGCCGCGCCGTGGCGGGTCGAGGCGCAGGGGCGCTGGACGGGCTAGAGCCGTGACAAAAGGAGGCCCGCCGCGACCAGGCCGGCGGCGGCAAGCCGGGTGGGGGTGATCTCGCGCACCGCCATGCCAAGCGCCCCCGTCGCGTCGATCAGCAGGGCGGCGGCCATCTGGCCCAGGATCAGCGCGGCGACAAGCGTGACCACCCCCAGCGAGGACACGCCCCAGACTGCGGTGAAGACATACCAGGCCCCGAGAAGGCCGCCGAGCAGCGTCCAGGCCGGAACCTGGGTCAGCTTCAGGAAGGCGGCGCCCTGGCCCTGCACCAGCGCGACGGCCATCAGCACCAGGAAGCCCACGCCGAACGATACGGCTGCGGCGGGAACGGGGGCGCCCAGTTCGCGCCCGAGGGCCGCGTTGATCGGGGCCTGCACGGAAATCGCCGCCCCGCCCAGGACCACGGCCAGGATGATCCACCACATGCGCGTCTCCATTGATCTGTTCCGACGCATCTAGAACACCCGCCACGGCAAGCTTCAACCCTTGCGCCCGCCGCGGGATCGGGCAGATTGGCCGATATACACTATCGGCGGATCCGATGGCTTTCACCCTGCGCCAGCTTCAGTTCTTCGTCGCCGCCGCCGAGGCCGGGTCGGTTTCGGGCGCGGCGCGGGCCTTGTCGATCAGCCAGTCCTCGGTGACCGAGGCGATCCGGGGGCTGGAGGACGACCTGGGCGTGGTCCTGTTCGACCGGCAGGCGCGCGGTATCCTGCTGACCCACAAGGGCAGCGCCTTCCTGCGCCACGCGCGGCAGATCCTGTCCGACGTGGCAACGGCGCGGTCCACCTTCCAGGTCGAGGCCGAGGCGGCCAAGGGGCGGCTGTCGCTGGGGGTCACCAGCCTTGTGGCGGGCTATGTGCTGTCAGACATCCTGCAACGCTATCGGCGCGCTTTCCCGCAGGTCGAGCTGAACGTAATCGAGGATTCGGGCGAATACCTTCAGCACCTGCTGATCGGGGGAGAGCTGGACGTGGCGGTGCTGCTGACCTCGTCCGTCCATGACCGCATGGCGCTGAACGTGGAGACGCTGGTCGTTTCGCCCTATCGTCTGTGGCTGCCGCTGGGGCATGTGCTGGCGCAGCAGGAAAGCATTGCATTGGAAGAACTTGCCGGGTCGCCGATGATCCAGCTGATGGTGGACGAGATCGAGGAATCCACCCGCAGGCTGACGGCCGCCCTGCCGGTCAAGCCGCAGATCGCCTTCCGCACCCGCAGCGTCGAGGCGGTGCGGTCGCTGGTCGCCACGGGCGCGGGGCTGGCGATCCTGCCCAGCCTCGTCTACCGGCCCTGGTCGCTGGAAGGCGACCGGATCGAGATCCGTGACGTGTCGGGCGATCTGCCGACGGTGCAGGTGGGCCTGGCCTGGCGCAAGGGCGCGCCGCTGACGGGGCCGGCGTCGAACTTCATCCGGTCGGCGCAAAGCACGGCGGTGGCGCGGCCAAGCTAGGACGCGGGCGGCGTGATCCCGGCGATGCGGGCCAGATGCTCCATCCGGCGACGGAACTCGGGCAGGAAGCCGTGGGTCTGCGAGAAGGCCCAGGCGTTGCGGGCGCGGCTGCTGATCTGATCGCGGTCGCGGGCGACGCTGGCGATGCGATCGGCCAGGGCATAGGGTTGCCCAAGCGGCGTACCCCAGCCCGCCTGCGCCTCGGCGTTAAGGCGCTGCCACATGCGGTTGTCGTAGCTTGCCACGGCGACACCGCAGCCCATCGCCTCGATATAGGTGCAGGATGGGTCTGACTGGCGATGGCAGCCCAGGAAGATGTCGGCGTTACGGCGGGTGAAGGGGACGAGTTCGGTTTCGAAATCGACGGCCTTGTGCAGGCGGACGCGCTGCGGGTCGGCAAGTGTGGCGATCCCGGCGGTGATCTCGGCTTCCAGCGAGCCGGTGCCGAAAATGTCCAGGGTGAAGTCGACGCCGCGTTCGGCAAGGCGGCGGGCCACGGGGACAAGGTCCTGTGCGCCCTTCATGGTTTCCAGCCGGCCCGAGAAGATCAGCCGCAGCGGCCCGCCTGCGGCGCGGTGGGCCTCGCGCGCGGCCAACTCGGTCTCGGTCGCGAAGAGGTCGGGGGTCATGCGGCCGTCAAGATAAAGAAGCGCATCGCGATTCATCGGCCCGTACAGGTCATGCGCCGGATAGCCGTTCGACTGCAGCCCCTGCGCGGCCCGGAAGGCGCGTTGCCGCTTGCGTTCCTGCCGCATCAGCCAGAGCCGCCCCTTCAGGCGGCTGACCAGGCCGCGGTTGCGATCGAGGTTCACGATCTGAAGCCGGGTTTCCGGTGTGTATTCAATCACGTAGACGATCTTCTGTCCGGGCGAAAGCTGATCGGTCAGGCCCAGGCAATGGAAATCGTCGCCCCCGGCATAGACCAGATCCGCCCCGGTCAGATGTCGGGGCTGAAGCGTCTCCTGCGGGTCCAGGATACGCAGATCAAAGGGCAGGTCTGCGCGGTCGTAGTCCCGGCCAAAGGGAATGGACGGCGCCCCGCGGCGCAGGAGGCAGGTCATGCGACTGGGCCAGTGCGCCTGCTGCAGCCGCATGCCTTCGACGAATTTCACATCCAGCCGAAGCCTGTCCCCGACCTCGATCACCGGCGCCGGAGCGATCATCAGCAAATGAGCCATTCAACAATCCACTCATATCCAATCCGGATTCTGTAATCCGACTCGCCCGTGTCTCCAAAGGATTCGATGGAGCGGGACGAAAAATCAGCGTCCAAGATATCGACAAATCCGATAGGTAGCTTCAGTTTTTTGTTATTGCGAAAGTTCTGTGACTTCATACCCTTTCGCACAAGTCCGCGGGAACGGGCCCTCTGCACCCATGTCAGAGACACAGCAACGGGAGTATGCCATGAATCGCCTCAAGCTTTTGGGAACCACGACGCTTGCCCTGATGACCGGTATCAGTCCGGTGCTGGCCCAGGTCACCGAGATCGGCGCGCCGGAGGGTCAGGTGAACATCGTGGCCTGGCCGGGCTACATCGAGCGGGGCGAGACCGACAAGGCGTTCGACTGGGTGACGAAGTTCGAGGCGGCCTCGGGCTGCAAGGTGAACGTCAAGACCGCCAACACCTCGGACGAGATGGTGGCGCTGATGAACGAGGGCGGGTTCGACCTGGTGACCGCCTCGGGCGACGCCTCGCTGCGGCTGGTGGCGGGCGACCGGGTGCAGCCGATCAACGTGGACCTGATCCCGTCCTGGAAGACGGTGGACGAGCGGCTGCAGAACGCTCCCTGGCACACGGTGGATGGTGTGCACTACGGCGTGCCCTACATGTGGGGGCCGAACGTGCTGATGTACAACACGGAAGTGTTCAAGGAGCCGCCGACCAGCTGGAACGTGGTGTTCGAGGAGATGACGCTGCCGGACGGCAAGTCGAACAAGGGCCGGGTGCAGGCCTACGACGGCCCGATCCACATCGCGGACGCGGCGCAGTACCTGATGTTCCACAAGCCGGAACTGAAGATCACCTCGCCCTACGAGCTGAACGAAGAGCAGTACAAGGCCGCGCTCGACCTGCTGCGCGTCCAGCGCGAGCTGACCAGCCGCTACTGGCACGACGCCTTCATCCAGATCGACGACTTCAAGAACGAGGGCGTGGTCGCCTCGGGTTCCTGGCCGTTCCAGGTGAACCTGCTGAAGGCCGATGGCCAGCCGGTGGCCTCGACCATCCCGCAGGAAGGCGCGACGGGCTGGGCCGACACGACGATGATGCATGTCGACGCGGCGAACCCGAACTGCAGCTACCTGTGGATGGAACATTCGCTGGCCTCGAACCTGCAGTCCGACCTCGCGGTCTGGTTCGGCGCCAACCCGAGCGTGCCGGCGGCCTGCACCGACGGGCGCGGCATGTCGACGGCGGAAAGCTGCACGGCAAACGGGATGGACGATTTCGACAAGATCCGGTTCTGGACCACTCCGGTGTCGAACTGCTCGCAGGGGGATGGGGCCTGCGTTCCCTATTACCGCTGGGTCAGCGACTACATCGGCGTGATCGGCGGCCGTTGATCCTTTGATCCACGGGTGGGCGGATCGCCCACCCTACTTCCCCAGTCCCATTGGATGGTGCGCAATGAATGCGCACCCTACGGATGTGTCATGACCGCTGCCGTCGAATTCCAGAATGTCTCGCGCCACTTCGGTCCGGTGAAGGCCGTCGACGGCGTGGACCTGACCATCGCCGAAGGGTCGTTCTTCGCCATGCTCGGGCCGTCCGGGTCGGGCAAGACCACCTGCCTGCGGCTGATCTCGGGCTTCGAGAAGCCGACGGGCGGACAGATCCGCATCTTCGGCGAAGACGTGTCGAACACGCCCCCGCATCTGCGCAACGTGAACACGGTGTTCCAGGACTATGCGCTGTTTCCGCATCTGAATGTGCGGGACAACGTGGCCTACGGGCTGATGGTCAAGGGTGTGGGCCGGTCCCAGCGTCATGCCAAGGCCGAAGAGATGCTCGCGCTCGTCAAGCTGGACGGCTACGGCGACCGCAAGCCCGCGCAGCTGTCAGGCGGCCAGCGGCAGCGTGTGGCCCTGGCGCGGGCGCTCGTGAACCAGCCGCGGGTGCTTCTGCTGGACGAACCCCTGGGCGCGCTGGACCTGAAACTGCGCGAGGCGATGCAGGACGAGTTGAAGGCCCTGCAGCACAAGCTGGGCCTGACCTTCGTCTTCGTCACGCATGACCAGCACGAGGCGCTGTCGATGGCCGATAGCCTTGCGGTGTTCAACGAGGGCAAGATCGCCCAGATCGGCACCCCGCGAGACATCTACGACCGCCCCGCCACCCGCTTCGTCGCGGATTTCGTCGGCTCGTCCAACGTCCTGCCCCCCGACCTGACCCGCGCTTTGGGCGGCCCGGCCCAGTGGGCATCCCTCCGCCCCGAGGCCACCCGCCTTGCCGCGACCGGCCCGGTCAGCGGCACCGTCACCGCGCTGCGCTACCTTGGCTCGGGGACCCGCGTGGTGATCCGCGCGGGCGGAACCGAAATCGCCGCCCTTGTCCCCGCGGGCCAACCCGTCCCGACCGAGGGCGCGACGACTGCCATCGCCTTCGATCCGCAGGCCTTGCACCTGATGGGGGCCATCTGATGTGCCGCTTCCAGGACGCCCTGTCGCGGGGGGCGCTGCCCCCCGCCTTCGGCTCCCCCCGGGATATTTGCTTCCAGTATGAAAGGAGACAGGTCTTTCATACTGGCACAAATATCCCCGCCGGAGGCTCTGACCTTGCCGATCCGCGCAGCGCTGTAGAACGAAGCGCCCAAAATTCTTTCTTCAAGAATTTTGCCGGTCGGAGGGCGCACGCATGACCTATCCGGCGATCCTGCCCGCCAAGGGCCTCGCCGACCGGCTGACCGGAACCTTCTGGCGGCGGCCGGGGCTGCTGCTTCTTCTCCTGATCGCCCCGCCTCTGCTGTGGTTGGGCGTGGTCTACCTCGGCTCGCTTGCCGCCCTGCTTCTCCAGTCCTTCTACTCGATCGACGAGTTCTCGGGCGTGGTGAAGGAAGAGTTCACGCTCAAGACCTATGCCGAGCTGTTCCGGGCGCAGAACCTGGACATCATCATCCGCACCGTCGTGATGGCGACGGCGGTCACCTTGGCCTGCGCGGTGCTCGCCTTCCCCATCGCCTATTATGCCGCCCGCTATGCCAAGGGGCCGTGGAAGGCCGCCTTCTACCTGGGCGTCATGCTGCCCCTGTGGTCGTCCTACCTGGTCAAGGTCTATGCCTGGAAGCTGATCCTGGCGAAGGAGGGCATCCTGGGCTGGGCGGCCGAAGGGACGCATACCTCTTGGATCATCGACGGCATCCTGTCGGTCCCGTTCCTGGAAGGCTCGTCGCTCTCCACCTCGCCCTTCGGGACCTTCCTGGTCTTCGTCTACATCTGGCTGCCCTACATGATCCTGCCGATGCAGGCCGCGTTGGAGCGTGTCCCCAACTCCATGCTCGAGGCCTCCGCCGACCTTGGCGCCACGCAATCGCAGACCTTCCGCACGGTGATCCTGCCGCTCGCCCTGCCTGGGGTGATCGCCGGGTCGATCTTCACCTTCTCGCTGACGCTGGGCGACTACATCATCCCGCAGATCGTTGGCGACTCGTCGCGCTTCATCGGCCTGACGGTCTACCAGCTGCAGGGCACCGCCGGGAACACGCCGCTCGCCGCCGCCTTTGCCGTAGTGCCCATCCTGATCATGCTCGTCTACCTGTCGCTGGCCAAACGCGCGGGGGCTTTCGATGCGCTCTGAAGCCTCCTGGGGTCTGAAACTCGCGGCGCTGGGGGGCTTGCTGTTCCTTCACCTGCCGATCCTGCTGATCTTCCTCTACGCCTTCACGACCGAGGAGCGCAGCTACGCCTTCCCGCCACCGGGCTACACGACCGAATGGTTCGCCGTGGCCTGGAACCGCGAGGACATCTGGCCGCCGCTCTGGCTGTCGCTGAAGGTCGCCGCGATCTCGACCGTGATGGCGATGATCCTGGGCACGCTCGCCGCCGCCGCGATGGCACGGGCGCGGTTCTTCGGGCGGGACCAGGTCACCCTCCTGATCCTCCTCCCCATCGCGCTGCCTGGGGTCATCACCGGCATGTCGCTGCGGTCGGCCTTCGGGGTCCTGGACATCCCGTTCAGCACCTGGACCATCGTCCTGGGCCACGCGACCTTCTGCATCGTCATCGTCTACAACAACGCCATCGCCCGGATGCGGCGTTTGTCCGGGGGCATCCTTGAAGCCAGCGCCGACCTGGGTGCGAACGCCTTCCAGACCTTCCGCCATGTACTCCTGCCGAACCTCGGATCTGCGCTTCTGGCCGGCGGGATGCTTGCCTTTGCCCTGTCGTTCGACGAGGTCATCGTCACCACCTTCACCGCGGGCCAGCAAAGCACCCTGCCGATCTGGATGCTGAACGAGCTTGTCCGCCCGCGCCAGCGCCCTGTCACCAACGTCGTCGCCATCGTGGTCTTTGCCGCCACCTTCGTGCCGATCCTCATCGCCTACTACCTCACCCGCGGCGGGTCCGAGACCGCCGGCATGGGCAAATAGGGAGATTACCCCATGACCATCCAGACCAAATTCCTGATCGGGTCCGCCTTCGAGGCCGGGCAGGAGGCCGCCGAGCATATCCTCAATCCGCGCACGGGCGGGCTGATCCTGGAACTGCCCGAAGCCTCGACCGCGCAGGTCGACCGGGCGGTGGCCGCGGCACGGAAGGCGTTCGAGGACTGGTCGCGGACGACGCCGGCGGAACGCTCTGCGGCGCTTCTGACCATCGCCGACCGGATCGAGGCCGAGGCCGATGCCTTCGCCCAGTTGGAGGCCTTGAACTGCGGCAAGCCGATCAATGCCGCGCGGAATGACGAGATCCCGGCGATTGTCGACTGCTTCCGCTACTTCGCGGGGGCGGTGCGCTGCATGACGGGGACGGTGGCGGGGGAGTATCTCTCGGGCCATACGTCGATGATCCGCCGCGATCCGGTGGGTGTGGTGGCCTCCATCGCGCCGTGGAACTATCCGCTGATGATGATGGCCTGGAAGCTTGGCCCCGCCATCGGCGGTGGGAATACGGTGGTGTTCAAGCCGTCCGAGCAGACCCCGCTGACCGCGCTGAAGCTGGCGCAGATTCTGGCCGACGTGCTGCCCGAAGGCGTGGTCAACGTCATCGCGGGGCGCGGGCAGACGGTGGGCAGCTACCTCATCAACCATCCGCAGGTGGACATGATCTCCCTCACCGGCGACGTGGCGACGGGGAAGAAGATGCTGGACGCTGCCGCCAAGACGGTGAAGCGGACGCATCTGGAGCTGGGCGGCAAGGCCCCGGTGGTGGTCTTCGACGATGCCGACGTCGATGCGGTGGTCGAGGGGCTGCGGGCCTTCAGCTTCTACAACGCCGGGCAGGATTGCACCGCGGCCTGCCGGGTCTATGCCGGGAAGAAGATCTACGACAATCTTGTCGCGGACCTCACCTCGGCGGCGTCGTCCATCGTTCTGGGGGCGGAGGACGACGCCACCAATGAAATCGGCCCGTTGATTTCGCAGCGCCAGCGCGATCGGGTGGCCAGCTTCGTCAACCGCGCGAGGGAGCTGAACCACGTCCAGATCACCACGGGCGGCGAGGCGATGGACCAGGGCTTCTACTACAAGCCCACCGTCGTCGCCGGGGCCAAGCAGGACGACGAGATCGTCCGGCGCGAGGTCTTCGGGCCGGTGGTCTCGGTCACCCCGTTCAGCGACGTGGACGAGGCGGTGGGCTGGGCCAACGACAGCGATTACGGGCTCGCGTCAAGCGTCTGGACGCGCGACGTCGGTCGGGCGATGGCGACGGCGGCGCGGCTGCGCTATGGCTGCACCTGGATCAACACCCACTTCATGCTGACCAACGAGATGCCGCACGGCGGGCTGAAGCAATCCGGTTATGGCAAGGACATGTCCGCCTATGCGCTGGAGGACTACACCGTCGTCCGGCATGTAATGGTGAAGCACGGGTAAGGCTTCGCACAGCGCCGGTCAGGCTTTCGGTTTCCGACTGCGTGGCGGGCTCTGGCTGGCCGTCCAGGCCAGCCGCAGCAGCGTCCGGATTTCGTCCGCCGCGAGGCTGTCGAGGTTCAGCATTGTCCATCCTTGTGCGCCCCACTTGTTCGGCACCGGTGCGAGAGCCTGGGGCAGCAGGGCGCACCAGTGCTCTTGCTGGTCGCGGTCAAGTTTGAGGTTCGCGGTCTGCCCGTCGGCGGCGAGGGTGGCGTAGGTCCTGCGGGTGCGGAAGGCGCGGCGGTCGAAATGCGGTGCCTCGGTGGTGCCATCAAGGGCGAGCGCCAGCTGGGCGAAGGTTTCGGCGGCCATGCGGCAGTCCTTCTCTGGAGTCACGGTCTGGGTCGTGCACGGGGTGGGCGATACCGCCCACCCTACCGGGTTCGGACCCGGCGCCATTCGGCGGGGGGCGTAGCGTACTGCCGGGTGAAGGCCCGCGTGAACGCGGCCTCGGTCCCATAGCCCGCCGACGTGGCGATGGTGATGATCGGATCGGGGGTGGCGGCAAGCGCCTCGGCGGCAAGGTAGAGACGCCAGTCGCGCAGGTAGCGCATGGGGGAGGTTCCAAGAAGATCGGCAAACCGGGCAGTGAGGGCAGAGCGGGAGGTTCCGGCCTGCAGCGCCAGCGACGGCAGGGTCCAGTTCCGCGCCGGATCGTCATGCAGGGCGAGCAGCGCACGAGACAGCGCCGGGTCCAGGATCGCGGCCAGCCAGCCCTTCGGCGCGGGTGTCCGGAACTGGCGGCGGAGGATTTCCAGGAACGCCAGTTCGGTCAGCCGTTCCAGGATCGGGCCGCCGCCGGGCTGGGGCTGGTCGACCTCGGTGACGATCTGGGCGATGGTGCCGGAGAGCCAGTCGTTCTGGCCCGCGGTGCGGATGTGGATGAACTCGGGCAGGGCGGCGCGGAAGGGGGCGAAGCCGGTGGCCTGGCACTGGACATAGCCGCAGAGGATGCGGACCTTGGGACCTGGCGCCGGATAGTGCAGCGTGGGAGTCGCGGGCCAGGGCTGGGGCGGAAGATCGCCGCCCGGGTCGATCAGCCGTCCCCCGGAACCGCCGCCCAGAAGATGCGGGGTCCCGAAGGGAAAGGCGGCGATGTCGCCGGTTTCCAGCGTTGTGCGGGTGCCGTGCAGGTCAACCCAGCAGGGGCCGGCGGCGACGATGTGGAATCCGATGGCGTCCCTGGGCCGCCACGGCGCGGGGGTGGCGTCGGTGGTCCAGTCGCCCTGCGGCATGAAGCAGTATTGCAGCGAACCCGAGATGCGCACCCGGCGCAGGGCCTGGGAGAGCAGCTGCCCGGTGTCTGGCGGATCGGTCAAGCTTTTCGGCGGGTCGGCCAAAGACGAAGGCCCTTCGCGTGGAGGAGGATGGGGCATTGGCCACAGGAGGGTATCATGGCGGACGTCTGCGACAAGCTGGTGGTGGTGATGACGAACGGGATTGCATCCGAACTGTCCTCGGTCGGGTTCACAATTGCGAATGGCGGGATCACGGCGGGGTTGAAGGTCAGCGTGTTCCTGACCTCGAACGCGGTCGACCTGGTGCGGAAGGGTGGTCAGGCGATGACGCATGTGCCGCCCTTGGACCCGCTGGCGGCGCTGATCGCCGACTTCATGGCGCGCGGTGGCGTAATCTGGGCCTGCCCGCCCTGCGTGAAGGCACGGGGCTATGCGCAGGAAGACCTGCTGGACGGCGTGGTGATCCAGGGAGCGAGCGCGATGCATGCCGAGGTCAAGGCAGGTGCGGCGGTGATGTCGTTCTGAGGCGCTTCCGCGCGACCGCCGGGGGTTTCACACCCCCGGACCCCCGTGGAGTATTTGTCAAAAGAGCAAGGAAAATTTGATTTGAATTTGCGCGATCAGCGCGGCGGGAAGATCCGGTAGTAGAGCCAGTCGGGCAGGAAATTCCCGCCCTGGAAGAGCCAGCTGAAGACGGTGGGAAAGCTGATCTTGAAGCGGTCCGATTGCATGTGGCGGAACATGATGTCGGCGGCGGCTTCGGGTTCCATGATGAAGGGCATTGCGAAATCGTTTTTCGCCGTCAGCCGGGTGCGGATGAAGCCGGGATTCGCGAGCTGCACGGTTATGCCGGTCTTCCTGAGGTCGGCATAAATCGATTCGGCCAGCACCATCGTCCCGGCCTTGGCGGCGGCATAGCCGATGGCCCCCGGCAGGCCGCGGAAGCCGGAGAGCGAGCCGGTGATGACGACGTGGCCCCGGTTCCGCGCGACCATCGGGGGCAGGGCCGCGCCGACCACGCGCATGCAGCCGGTGAAGTTGATGTCGGCCATAGCCTCGGCCTGGTCGGCGTTCCAGTCCTGGGCACGCATCGGCCAGTAGACGCCGGCGAGGAAGACCAGGCCGTCAAGCTCGGGCAGCTGGGCTGCGGCGGCCTTCACGCTGTCGCTGGAGCTGACGTCGACGGGCAGGATCGTCGCCGGGCCGGGCAGGGTGGCGGCGGCTTTCGCCAGGGTGTCGGCGTTGCGGGCCGAGAGGATCACCGTTGCCCCAGCGGCGCTGAGCTTTTGCGCCAGCGCAAGGCCCAGTCCCTCGGATGCACCGACGAGCCAGTAGCGTTTGCCCTTGAAGTCCCTCATTCGGCGGCGGCCAGTTGACGGGCTTGCGCCTCGACCGGGCGGATCGTGGCGACCAGCTCGGCGACCTTGATGCCGAACTTGCGGAACTGCGAGCGGTTCATGATTGCGCCATTGTCCAGCAGGTACATCCAGTCGGTCACGTCAAGCACATGGCCCCCCGCCTCGGGCGTGAGGCGGATACGGTAGCGGAGGAGGACGCCAGAGCCTTCCACGCGGCCCGTGCCCCGGCCCTCCACGTCCGCGGCTGTGGCGGTGATCTGGCCGTTCGGGCCCAGTGCCAGCGTCCAGGCGCGGTGCTGGACGGTGCCGCTGTCATAGCGGAAGACCTCGGCCAATGTGCCGGTGGTGCCGTCCCAGGTGCCGGTCATGTCGGCCACGAAGCGTGAGGTGACGCGGCCGGTTGGGCCGAAGATCACGCCCTCGCAGGTCAGCGGACCGTTCAGGTGGCGGCGCAGGTCGAAGCTGGGGCCTTTGCCCGCGTAGTCCGACGGGGCCTGCGCCGCGAAGGAGGCGAAGCGGACACGGATCGCGATCAGGGCGATGACGATCAGCGCGCCGGCAAGGGCGGAGAGGATCGGGGTCATCGGGGGGTGTCCTTCAGGGGCATGGCGAGGGTCGTTCGGGCGAGGAGTGCGATTGCTATGACCTTCAATACGCAAGGCAGGCCCGCGTAGATCAGTGTCAGGGTTCCCAGTGCCGAGTCCGTGTTCTGCGCGCCCGGCTGGAAGCCTGCGGCCTGGAGCGCGGGGAGGATGGTGACGGCGGCGAGCGCGAGCGAGAGCTTGGAGACGAAGTTCCACAGGCCGAATGCCGCGGCCTCGGGCGTGCCGGTCTGGGCGAGGCGCTGGGCGAAGATCGCGGGCAGCAGGGTGAGGTCGGCCCCCAAAGCGGCTCCGGAGGCGGCGCAGATCAGGGCGAAGGGGATGAGGTCCGAGGGGCCGAGGGTGAGGGTCCAGAGGAACGTGGCGATCGCGAGGGTCATCGCGGAAAGGAGGGTGGGTTTCGGACCGTGCTTGCGGGCCAGGTGGCTCCAGACCGGGGTCGAGGCGGCGGCGGCGAGGAAGAAGAGGAGGAGGAGCGGGCCTTCATGGCCGGGGAGCTGGAGGCGGGACTCGACGAAGAAGAGGAAGAGGGTGGAGGTGACGGCCACCGGGGCGGCGTTCAGGAGCGCGATGAGGAGGAGGCGGCGGGAGAGGGGGTCGGCGAGGGCGGGGCGGAAGAGGTCCCAGGGGTGGGCGGTCGGTTCCGCTGGCGTGCCCTGCCATTCGCGGCGCATGGCGAGGGTGGCAAGAATCGCCACGGCGGCGAAGATCAGGGCGAAGGCGGTGAAGGGTTGGGCGGTGAGGGGGGAGAGGGCGACGGGGGCGGTGGCGGCGAGGCAGACGCCGAGGAGAGATCCGCCCTCGCGCCAGCCGGCGAGGCGGATGTGGCCCTGGGGGCCGAGGGTTTGGGCCTTGGTCACGCCCTCGGCGTAGAAGCAGATGGTGAGGTAGGAGAAGGCAGAGAAGAGGGCGGTGAGAGTGACGGCGAACCAGAGGAGCGGCTGGATCGGGGGCGCGACGGCGAAAAGGGCGTAGAGGGAGAGCGCCATCAGGGAGGTGGCGAGGGCGATGGTTGCCCGGCGGATCGGGCGAGTGGCTTCGGCCAGCCAGCCGAGGAGGGGATCCTGCACCACGTCGATGAGGCGCAGGGCGGCGAGGGTGAGGCCCATCGCGGCGAGGGATGTGCCGTACTGGTCGACGTAGAACTTCGGCGCGTGGATGTAGATCGGCAGGCCCGCCATCGCGATCAGGGCGGCAAACAGGGACCAGGCGGGAAGGCGGTGCGTCATCGGCGGCTATGAAATTGAGTGCCTTGCGGCACAAGCCTTTTGTCTCGCCTCTGCGCGCGAAGGGCGCGCAACCGGCTGGGACGAAGGGCCTCCGGCGGGGATATTTGCGCCAGTATGAAAGCGGCTACGTCGGAGGAGGATGCGGAGCCTCCGGCGGGGATATTTGCGCAAAGATGAAAGGCTGGGGGCCGGGGGGGCCGGATCATCGCGAGATGTCTTCGGCGGGGGGCGTGGGGCGGTGGTTGAACTTCACGCGCTTCAGCCAGAGTTTCAGCGCCTGCCAGTGGATCAGCGCCAGCACGCGGCGCGAGCCGAAGGGGCGGCGGAGGGCGGAGGCGAGGATCCCCGCGTTGGTCAGCGGTAGGCGCGGGCCGATCAGGTTGGTGAAAAGGCCGCCGCCCGGGGTGGTGTAGTCGATCCAGATGCCGATGCGGTCGGGCCTTATGTCGAAGCGGAAGGTGTAGGTCCCGGCCACGGGCTGGAAGGGCGAGACGTGGAAGATCTTCTGCGCGGTGATCGTATCCTCGCGCGTGATGGGGGCGCGGTCCTCGCGGTGGCAGAGGTAGGAGTGGCGGTCGCCGTAGGTGTTGGTGACCTCGGCGATCACGGCGCGGAGGTGGCCCAGGGGATCGTAGGAGAGCCAGAACGAGACCGGG
This sequence comes from Paracoccaceae bacterium, assembly GCA_027489355.1. Classification (GTDB taxonomy): domain Bacteria; phylum Pseudomonadota; class Alphaproteobacteria; order Rhodobacterales; family Rhodobacteraceae; genus Tabrizicola. Next base: position 212,746 of record JAIXZY010000077.1, read on the forward strand.
TTGAAGACGTGGCCGAGGAGGCGGGGCTGGGCGAGCAGAAGGATGCGGTCGTGCGCAAGGTTGTGCTGGGCAAGGACCTCGCGCGCCCAGTCCACCCCGCGCCCCTGACCGGGCGCGCCGCCGTGGTCGGCGTCGTGGACCGACATCAGGTTGCGGGCGTTGCGAGAGAACAAGGCGGGACCCTTCGCCTTGGCAGGGTCCAGCAGCAGATAGTCCACAGAGTAGCGGAAGGCGTTCTTCACCGCGCCCTTGCGGCCGTGGAAGGTCTCGGCCGGGATGCGCTGCACCTCAGTCATGCGGCAAGCCGGAAGGCATGACGCTCGGCCATCGCCTGGACAACGTCCACCGCCGAGGCGAAGCCATCCTCGTGGAAGCCGTTCCGCATCCAGGCACCGCAGAACCAGGTGTTGCGGCTGCCGTTCATCGCGCGGATGCGGTCCTGCGCGGCGAAGGCGGCTACGTCGAAAACCGGGTGGTGGAAGGTGGTCACGTCATGGATCAGCTCGTCCCGGATAGGGCGGTCGGTGTTCAGCGTGACGAACAGCGGATCGTCCTGCGGAATGGGCTGCAGCGAGTTCATCCAGTAGGTGAGGTCAATCCGCTCCCCCGGCCCGGTCTTGGGTTCGACGTAGGACCATGAGGACCAGACCTTGCGCGACTTCGGCATCAGGGAGGCGTCGGAGTGCAGGACAGCCTCGTTCGGCTGGTAGCGGATGGCGGCAAGTGCGCCGGTTTCCTCGGGCGTGCCATCGGCGAGGAGCTTCAGGCAGGTGTCGGAATGGGTGGCGAAGACCACGTCGTCGAAGAGTTCAGGCTCGCAGCCTTGGGCGCGGACAAAGACCGACCCGGCCTCGCGCCGGACGGCGGCGATGGGGGTGGCGGTGCGGATGTCGACGCCCTGGGCGGTCATCGCGGCCTGCAGGCGGCGGACGTATTCGATCGAGCCGCCCTTCACGGTGTACCACTGGTGCTGGCCTTCATAGTCCATCAACGCGTGGTTCCGGAAGAAGCGGACCAGCGCCTGGGCCGGGAAATCCAGGATGCCCGAGGTGGGCGTGGACCAGATCGCGCCCGAGAATGGGGTGATGTAGTGGTCGCGGAACCAGGGCCCTGTGCCAAGACGGAGAAGCAGTTCGCGGATGGTCATGGCCGGGTCGTTCGCCACGGCCTCGGCGTTGCGGTTGAAGTGCAGGATGTCGGTCAGCATCCGCAGGAAGCGCGGGTTCAGCGCGTTCTTGCGCTGGGCGAAGATCGTGTCCATCGAGGCCAGCCCGTATTCCACGGCCCCGCCCCGGATCGAGGCACCGAAGGACATGCTGCTTTCGGTGACCGGGACGTCCAGCTTTTCGAAAAGCCTGACGAGATGCGGATAGTTCACGCGGTTGAACACGATGAAGCCGGTGTCCACCGGCTGGCCCTTGCGCTTGCCCGCGATCACGGTGCGGGCGTGGCCGCCCAAGCGCGGCTCGGCCTCGAACAGTACGACGGAGTTGCGATCGGCAAGCATGTGCGCGGCGGCCATGCCGGAAATGCCCCCTCCGATCACGGCGATGCGACGCGGGGCGGGGCCGAATTGTTCGAAGGGCATTTAGGCGAAGTTCCCTGACTTGTTTCACGTGGTTACGCAGCGGGTGCCCGATCGGATCACCCTTCGCCAGCGGATACGGAGCCACGGCAAAGAAAGTTTCGTGTCAGGTTCTCTATACGCGCCTGTCCTGGCAAATCTGTCAAACCAAGTTGACAGGAAGTCTTGACTTGTTGCCGGCGTGCTCCAGTTCGCTGAAAAATGATCCGACTGCGGGTTGAAGGCGTAGAAGGCACATGATGCTTGACGCCAGAGATGCCGCTGTGACGGAGCAGGCCTTGCCGCTGCCCTTGGGGTCGGTCAGGTTCGGTTCGCGTCAGAAGAAGGACGGATTGTTGGCGACGACGGACGATACAGACTGGGCCGACCTTCTGGTGAAGGTGCGCGACCATCAGGACCGGGCGGCCTTTGCGGCGCTGTTCCGGCACTTCGCCCCACGGGTGAAGGCCTTCCTGATGAAGTCGGGCGCCGGGGCCTCGCTGGCCGAGGAATGCGCGCAGGACGTCATGGCGACGCTCTGGCAGAAGGCGCATCTCTTCGATCCCGCGCGGGCCTCGGTGGCGACCTGGGTCTACACGATCGCCCGCAACCGGAGGATCGACGCGCTGCGGAAGGCGCGCCGGGCCGAGCCGGAGGAATTGGATTGGGGTCCCGAGCCCGAGCCTGACCAGGCCGAGGTGATGGAAGCCCAAGAGGAGACGGAGCGGTTGGGACGTGCCCTTGCGGCACTGCCCGCACCGCAGAGGACGTTGATCGAACGCGCCTTCTACGGCGAGCTCTCGCACAGCGAGATCGCGGCCGAGACGGGGCTTCCCCTTGGGACGATCAAATCGCGGATACGGCTGGCGCTGGACAAGCTGCGCCACCAGTTGGGCTAGGGGCCAATAGGCTAAGGGACTGAGAAGAATGACGATACGCCACCATCTTTCGGATCAGCTCCTGATGGCCTATGCGGCCGGTCAGTTGCCCGAGGCGTTCAACCTTGTCGTCGCGACGCATGTGTCGCTGTGTGACGAGTGCCGGGCGCGGGCCGGGTCCTTCGACGCGGTCGGCGGGGCGCTGCTGGAGGAGGCCGAGGAAATCTCGATGGGCGAGGATGCCCTTGCCCGCGCGCTGGAACGGATCGAGGGGCTTCCGCAGGCGACGCGGTCCGAGCCGTTGAAACCGGCGGGCATCTTCCCCGCGCCGCTGGCGGATTACGTGGGCGGAGACCTCTCGGCGGTGCGCTGGCGCAAGGTGGGCGGCGGGGTGCGGCAGGCAATCCTGCCCACTAGCAAGGACGCAACCGCGCGGCTTCTGTACATCCCGGCAGGGACGGCGGTGCCGGACCACGGGCATCGGGGGATGGAGCTGACGCTGGTCCTGCAGGGCGCCTTCGCGGACGAGAACGACCGCTTCGGCCGGGGCGACATCGAGATTGCCGACGAGGAAATGGAGCATACTCCGGTCGCGCTGGCCGGGCAGGACTGCATCTGCCTTGCCGCAACGGACGCTCCGCTGCGGTTCCGCGGGCTGATTCCTCGGTTGGCGCAGCCGCTGCTGCGGATCTGACAGTCTGAAGGCTGGCTTACAGCCCGTGTAACCGCACCGCTATCACGGGCCAGTCGCCTTGCAGTCGGGCAGGGCCTTCCGTGAGGATAAGGTCGTCCCGGTTGATTGCCGAGCCGTTCACGAGGCAAGGCCCGAGAGCGTAAAGCGCCAGCGTCCCGCCGCCCGGAAGGCTGTCGTTCTGCGCGACGATGACCTGCGGCCTTGGCAGTCTGCGGGCGGTCATCACGTTGAAATCGTCGGATTGCTGGCCATTGGTCTCGGTCGCCGTGACCTCGACGTCGCCGGGGAAGGCCACCGGGACCAGCGGGTCGCAGCGCAGGTTCAGCTCCGGGCCGGTCAGCCGGAAGCCCGGGCCGGACAGCACGGTCAGGTTGCGCTCGATCCCGGGAAAGAGCGAGAACGGCCCGTCCTCGACCACTGCGGCGCGCGAGAGGCGGACGAGAAGCTGCCCGTCGCGGTCCAGCCGCCAAAGCTCGGTCGTGGTGCCGCGTCCGTTCTTCCAGGGCTGGCGGGTGTAATCGGAGGCGGTGAGGTGGCGCATGGGTCCTTTCCGGGCGGTGGGCGGATCGCCCACCCTACTCGGCCGCGCCGATCACGCGGGCGGGGGTGTCGGGGGCCAATTCCTCGAAGTCGAAGTTGTCCAGCCGGCGCGCGCGCTTGGTGGCCTTGTCGGAGGAGATCTTGATTTCCTCGATGTCCTTCGCCGCCTGTCCGAAGTGGCGGTCCAGGTTTTCGACCCGCGCGCCAAGGCGTTCGACGTCGGCGTAGAGAAGCGACAGTTCCTTGCGGATGGCCCCGGCCTGTTCGCGCATCCGCGCGTCCTTCAGGACGGCCCGCATCGTGTTCAAGGTCGCCATGCAGGTGGTGGGCGAGACGATCCAGACCTTGGCGGAGAAGCCCTCGCGCACCAGGTCGGGGAAGTTGGCGTGAAGTTCGGCATAGACCGCTTCCGAGGGCAGGAACATCAGCGCGCCGTCGGCGGTCTCGCCCTCCAGGATGTATTTCTCGCTGATCGCGCGGATATGGGCGCGGACCGCGGCGCGCATCAGTTGCGCGGCCTCCTGCTGGAGGCGCGGGGAGTCGGCACGGCGCAGGGCCTCGTAGGCTTCCAAGGGAAACTTGGCGTCGATGACGATGGGGCCGGGCGGGTTCGGCAGGTGGATCAGGCAGTCGGCGCGGCGGCCGTTCGTCAGGGTCGCCTGCATGGTGTAGGCGTCCTTCGGCAGGGCTTTCTGCACGATGTCGTGCAGCTGGATTTCCCCAAAGGCGCCGCGGGTCTGCTTGTTGGACAGGATGTCCTGCAAGGACAGCACGTTGCCCGACAGCTTCTCGATGTTCGCCTGCGCCTTGTCGATGGTTTCCAGCCGCTGCTGCAATTCCCCAAGGGACCGTGCCGTCCGGGTCGAGGTGCCGTGCAGCGCCTCGGTCATCTGGCGCTGCACCTCGGCGAGGCGCTGTTCCATCACCTTCAGCATCGCCGTCTGGCTGACCGCCTGCGCCTCGGAGACATGGTGCAGGCCGCCCGCCAGCCGTTCCTGCCCGTCGCCCAGCGATTGCAGACGGGAGGACAGCCACGAGACCTCGCGCATCAGGGGTTCGGCGGTCGAGGAGGCGCGGGCGGCGGCGCGCAGGATCAGGACAAGGAAGAGAAGCAGGACAAGGGCAGCCCCGCCGAGAAGCAGCATCTCGGGCGCGTTCCAGGCGTAGGTCTGGCCGAAAAGCGTGATCATCTGCGGCCGAACAGGCGTTCGATGTCGTGGAGCGACAACTCGACATAGGTGGGCCGCCCGTGGTTGCACTGACCGGAAAGCGGCGTCGCCTCCATCTCGCGCAGAAGCGCGTTCATTTCCTCGGGGCGCATCTGGCGGCCAGAGCGGACCGAGCCCTGGCAGGCCATGCGCGACAGGATCGCGTCGATCTTCGCGCGGACGAGCTGGCTGTCGCCCTGGTCGGCCAGTTCGTCCAGGATGTCGCGGACCAGCGCCGCGCCGTTGACCTGGCCCAGGATCGCGGGAACTTCGCGGATCGCAACGGCGCTGCCGCCGAAAGGTTCGATCCCCAGCCCGACCTCGGCCAGCGCCGGGGCGGCGTCGATCAGGCGTGCGGCGTCGTCGGGAGAGAGGTCGACGATCTCGGGGATCAGCAGCGCCTGGGCGCGGATGCCGGTTTCGGCCATCTGGCGTTTCAGGCGTTCGTAGACGAGCCGTTCGTGGGCGGCGTGCTGGTCGACGATGACGATGCCCGTGGCGGTCTGGGCGACGATGTAGTTTTCATGCAGCTGCGCGCGGGCGGCGCCCAGGGGATGCGCGGGCGCGTCCTGAACCACGGGGGGCGCGTCCTGGGCGTAGGAGGGGGCCATCGGGGCCTCGGCAAAGCCCGCGAAGCTGTCGGGGGCCTGAAAGGCGTAGGCGCGGGCGAAGGTCGAGGGGGCGGGGCGGTCCATCTGGTAGACGCGCGCGGGTTCGGGGCGGAAGGCGTCAAGCGTGGCTGCGCCGACGGTGGAGGAGGCGCGGTGGCCGGCCCCCGTCAGCGCCGATTTCAGCGCGGTGATGATGAGGCTGCGGGCCGCGTCTGGTTCGCGGAAGCGGACCTCGGCCTTGGCGGGGTGGACGTTCACGTCAACGCGCTGGGGGTCGGCGATCAGGTTCAGCACCGCCGCCGGGTGACGGTCGCGGGAAAGGACGTCGAAATAGGCCGCCCGCAGCGCGCCGTAGAGCATCCGGTCCAGCACCGGGCGGCCGTTGACGAAGAGGTACTGCTGCGCCGATGACCCGCGCGAATAGGTGGGCAGCGCGGCATAGCCTTGCAGGCGCAACCCTTCACGCTCGGCGTCGATGCGCAGCGCATTGTCGATGAAGTCGCGCCCGATCACCGAGGCAAGGCGCGAGCCCAACGCGTCGAACAGGTCGCCCGTCGCCGGGTCGGCACGGAAGAGGGTGCGCGCCTCACCCCCGGTCACGTCGCGCAGCGTGAAGCCCACCAGCGGCTCGGCCATCGCCAGACGGCGGATCACCTCGGTCACCGCCTGCATCTCGGCCCGGTCCGAGCGGAGGAATTTCAGCCGCGCGGGGGTGGCGAAGAAGAGGTCGCGCAGTTCGACCACCGTGCCACGGGTCAGCGCCGCGGGGCGGACGGGGGCGATCCGGCTGCCCTCACAGGTGATCTGAGCGGCGTCCCCGTCGGCCCGGCTGGTGATCGTCAGGCGACCCACCGCTCCAAGGCTGGGCAAAGCCTCGCCCCTGAAGCCGAAGCTGCGGATATCGAGAAGGTCCGATCCGTCGATCTTGGACGTGGCATGGCGCGAAAGGGCCAAGGGCAGGTCCTCGGCCGTCATGCCGCAGCCGTCGTCGGTGACCCGGATCAGCGTCTTGCCGCCGTCGGCGATGTCGACCTGGATGCGCGACGCCCCGGCGTCGAGCGCGTTCTCGACCAGCTCTTTCACGGCGCTCGCGGGACGTTCCACCACCTCGCCCGCCGCAATGCGGTTGATCGCGGCCTCGTCCAGTTGTCGGATCACCGGACGGCCGGAAGCGCCCGTTATCTTGGGGGTGTGAAGCGTCATGCCGCTATCTGTAGCAGGCGGCCGCGAGTCGGGGAAGAACGAACCGGACTGTGTTCAGCTTGCCCGAGGGGCAAAGACGTAAAGGCAGCGGCACGGCCCTGGCCCGCCGCTCAGACAGGCGTGGGGCATGGCGCCGTCGAAATGGACGGTGTCGCCGGGATGCAGGGTGGCGGGGGCATAGCCCTCGGTGTGCAGGACGAGCGTGCCGGACAGGACGTGCAGCATGTCGTCGGTGTCGTGTCGGTTCCAGTCCCCGAAGGCGGCAAGGTCGGTCTGGATGAAGTCGACCAGCATCGACTGGAACGGCCGGCCCTTCAGCGTGGCGCCCAGCGGCCAGAGCAGGGTGTTCGCGTTCTCGATCGCCTCGCCCGGCGCGCCCCGGTCGATCACCATGCGACCCGCCAGGCTTGGCGTCTCGGCGCGCACCAGGTCGGCCAGGTCGCAGCCGAAGCCCTGTGCCAGCTTCAGGAGGATCTCGAAGGTCGGCGACAGAAGGCCGTTCTCGATCTTCGACAGGGTGGACCGCGCAAAGCCCGCCCGGTCGGCCAGCGCCTGCTGGTTCCAGCCGCGCGCCTCGCGCCAGCGGCGGATGCGCGACGCCAGTTCCTGGTGCGGTTCTGCGCTGCGCGGGCGGTCGGTGAGCGGGGCCATGCTGTTCCGTTTGACGACAGGATGTTCCTATAATAACAATCGGTGCAGCAATCACAATGGGGCAACACATGGCTGGTCCGAAATCGCAAAGTCTGTTCGAACGGGGCATGAAGGTGCTGGTCGAGGGGGTATCCTCGGCCTCCCGTGGGCCGGCGACCTTTGGCGGCGCGCCGCGCTACATGAGCCACGGGGCGGGGGCGCGGCTCTATGACGTGGACGGCAAGGAATACATCGACTGGATGATGGCCTTCGGCGCGTTGCCGCTGGGCCATGCGCATCCCAAGGTCGTGGAAACCGTGGCGCGGGAAGTCGCCCGCGGGACGCATTTCGCCACGGCGCTGGAGGTCGAGGTCGAGGTGGCCGAGATGCTGGTTGCCCTCCTGCCCCACGTAGACAAGGTGCGCTTCGCCAACACCGGGACCGAGGCCGCGATGGCCGCTTTCCGGCTGGCGCGGGGGCACACCGGCCGCAGGAAGATCATCAAGTTCGAGGGCCACTATCACGGCTGGTGGGATTCGGTGCTGGTGAACACCAACCCCTATCCGCCGACGCTGCTGGGCCACCCGAACGACCCGATCCGTATCCCCGACTCCTCCGGCATTCCCGAGGAAGCGTGGAAGGACACCATCGTTTGCCGCTGGAACGATATAGACGCGCTGGAGCGGGTGATGGCGCTGCATGGGGACCAGGCGGCTTGCGTCGTGACGGAAGGGGTGATGTCCAACATGGGCGTCATTCCCCCGAAACCGGGCTACCTGCAGCGGATGCAGGAGCTGTGCCGGAAGCACGGCGCGCTCTTCTATCTGGACGAGACGGTGACGGGCTTCCGCCTGGCGGCCGGGGGCTGCGCCGAGCTTTACGGGCTGACACCGGACATCGTGACCTATGGCAAGGCGCTGGGTGGGGGCCTGCCGATGGCGATGATCGGCGGGAGGGCGGATGTGATGGCGGGCCTCGAATGGGGCAAGGTCCTGCATTTCGGCACCCACAACGCCGGCCGACTGGCGCTGCATGTGACCAAGGTGATGCTGGAGACGATGCTGGAGGACGATCAGGCGGGGTTCCGGAAGATCAAGGACCTGGGCCTGAAGATGGCCGAGTCGGTCCGCCAGGTCGCCCGCACGTCGAACCGGCACGGGATCGTGGTGCAGGGCGTCAATTCGATGTTCCAGATCTTCTTCACCGACAAGGATCAGATCGCCGACTACCGCGACTTCTGCAGCCACGTCGACCGGATGAAGTTCCGCGACTTTGCCCTGCGGCTGATGGACAAGGGCGTCTACATGAACCCCTCGGCCACGCTGCATTCGTTGTCCTCGGTCGCGCATACCGAGGCCGACATCGCCACCACCGCGCAGGCCATGGCCGAGGTGCTGGAGGAGATGGCGTGACCACGCTCGGCTTCCTTGGCGCCGGACATCTGGCCGAGCTTCTGGTCCGGGGGCTGGCGGGGCAGGGGGATCGGCTGGTCCTGTCCCCCCGAAACGCCGAGGTCGCGGCACGGCTGGCGGCCGAGCATGGCTGCGAGGTCGCGTCCAGCAACCAGGCGGTGGTCGATGCCGCGGATGGGGTTCTGGTCTGCCTCCCCGCCGCGAGTGGCGCAGACGAACTTGCGCGGCTGACCTTCCGCCCCGGCCAGCCGGTCCTGTCGGCGATGGCGGGGACAGGGCTGGCGCGGCTGCAAGCGGCGATCGGCCCTGCCCGCGCGGCGGTCACGATGATGCCGGGCTATGCCAACGCCTTCCGCGTCGGCCCCTCGATCCTTTGCCCCGAGGACGGGTTCTGGCACGCGGTGCTTCAGAAACTCGGCCCCGTCATCGCCTTCTCCGATGAAAGCCAGTTCACCACCGCCGCCGCCTTCGGTGCCTTTTCGGGCGCCAGCTTCGGCTGGATGGCGCATGTGATCGGCTGGTTCCAGGCCCAGGGCCTGCCCCCCGACACCGCCCGCACGCTGATCGCCGCCACCCTGCGTGGCAACGCCGAGGTCCTTCTGCGCGAGGACCGCCCGCTGGACGACATCGCCCGCAGTGTCGTCACCCCCGGCGGGATCAGCGAGATGGTCCTTGCCGCTCTGTCCGCCGGGGATGGCCTGACCGCCTGGGACGTCGGGCTGGACCGCGTGCGCAAGCGCATCGGCGGCTAGGCCCCTCGTCCAGGTCGGCCAGTCTTACGCGTGACGGCTGCGGTGGCCGACGGTGTAGTAGTTGCCGGTGCGCGTCTTCAGATAGGGCTCCAGCGGGATCGCTTCCTGCTTCAGGAAGCCCTGCTGCGGCAGGTGCCCGTCGCGGACCATCTCGATCACGCCAACGACCGAGGCCGAGGTCGTCCAGGCGATCGCGGTGCGCATCTTGCCGCCGATCTCGATCGGGTAATAGGACCGCACGAATTCCTTGCGACGCAGCTGACCGCCCTGCCAGCCTTCCGCCGCGACATGGACATAGACCACGTCCTCGTCGACGGGGGGCTTGGCGTTGGTCAGGATCCTCCCGGCCTCGGCCCGGTTCTCGCGCATCAGAAGCTCGTGGAAGAAGAAATTCATCAGCTTCACATGGCCCGGATAGCGCATGGTCTTGTAGTCCAGGTTCTCGATCCGGTCGGCATAGGTCTCGCACATCGTCCCCAGCCCGCCCGAGGTGGTGAAGGCCTCAAGCTGCATGCCGTCGATGTAGATCGTCTCCAGCCATTCCATCGCCGAGACGGTCTTCAGCACGCCTTCCTCGATCACCTCGCAATCGTTGAGGTATTCGTTGACCACGCCTTCGGGCGACCAGTTGAACGCATAGCCCAGAAGCCCCGTCGGGTTCTGCGGCAGGGCGCCCACGCGCAGGCGGATCGAGCGGACCTTGTCGAACTGTTCGGCCAGATGCGCGCCGACGATCCCCACGAAGCCGGGCGCAAGGCCGCATTGCGGGGCCATCAGGCCCTTGGAGGTCGTGGACAGATCGCGGATATGGCGCGTGGTCGGGACGTCCTCGGTCAAGTCGAAATAGTGCAGCCCCAGCGCATGCGCCACGGTCGAGACGCCGATGTTCAGGTGGAAGGGCAGGCAGGACAGGACCGCGTCCTGGCCGTTCAGAAGCTCGGTGATGGCCACCGGATCCTGCAGGTCGACGCTGCGGGTGGGAAACGAGGCCTCCAGCTTGCGCGCATCGACGCCCGTCACCTCGAACCCGGAGTCCACCAGAAGCTCGGCGGCCAGATGGCCGACCTTTCCAAGGCCAAGCACCGCCACTTTCCTGAACGACATGAGTATTTTCCTTTGCTGGCCGCAGTCTTGCGACGCGGAGATTTCCGGCAAAGGCTAGCGGTGGGAGATGCCGGTCATGCTGGGCCGTTTGGCGAAATCACCGGCATAATCTTACAGAATGCCGACCATTTCGGCATTCTGCATGTGTCTTGGCGCGGGGCGGTCGCGGCCCGCGGGTCGGAAGCCTTAGAACAGCCCGTCGCCGCCCTTGTCCTGTTCCACGACTTCGTCCGCGACCACCGCCGCCGCACCACCGACAACAAGCGGGGCACAGCCCGCCAGCGTCAGCATCAGCAGCGCCGCCATCAGCATCAATCCGGTGTTCTGCATCCTCGCCTCTCCCGTATCTGCATGTGTTGCGAAACCGTTAACGCCCGAAACCAAGTCCTTGATTCTAGACCGCTCCCGGCGATTGTCCACCGTGGACAGGTTTAGAACTCTACCCCCGGCTGGCCCTTGATCCCCGCGCGGAACGGGTGCTTCACCAGCGTCATCTCGGTCACCAGGTCGGCCGCCTCGATCAACTCTTCCTTCGCATTCCGCCCGGTCAGGACCACATGAGTCAAGGGCGGCTTTTCGGACTTCAGGAACTCCAGCACCTCGGCGATGTCCAGGTAGTCATACCGCAGCGCGATGTTGATCTCGTCCAGCAGCACCATGCGGATCTCCGGGTTCCGGATCAGCTCCTTCGCCTTCTCCCACCCCGCCCGCGCCGCCGCGATGTCGCGGGCCTTGTCCTGGGTTTCCCAGGTGAAGCCCTCGCCCATGGCGTGGAACTGGCAGAGGTCGCTGAAGTTCTCGGTGATCAGCCGCCGCTCGCCGGTATCCCAGGCGCCCTTGATGAACTGGACCACCGCGCAGGGCATCCCATGCGCGATGCAGCGCAGGATCATCCCGAATCCGCTGGAGCTTTTGCCCTTCCCCGCCCCGGTGTGAACGATGATGAGGCCCTTCTCCCCCTCCTTCCCGGCCATGATCTTGTCCCGCGCGGCCTTCTTCTTCGCCATCTTCTGGGCGTGGCGGGCCAGGTCGTCGGTCTCAGGCGTCGCAACAGGGTCGGTCATGGTCGGTCCTATCCCTGACACGAGGGGGGTGCTTGCCTCAGGGGGGCGGGCGCTGGTGCCTTTTTATGACCGGCGAAGAGGGAATGCGACAGGTCGGAAACGACCCTAAGCAGCCGCCCCCGCGACCGTGACCGGAGAGGTCCCAAGGCCACTGGCGGATGCCGGGAAGGCGGGGGCCGTGGGGCCATCGCCCCGTATCCGCAAGCCGGGAGACCTGCCAGCGTGGACTGAAACCGGCGGACGGGGTGTTCCGCGACCGGTGATCGGCGGTATCCCCGCCCCTCGCTGGCCCACCCTTTTCGCCTTTGAGGCAAGGCACCGATGGGCACGACCCTCTTCGTCTGCACCACCTGCAAGGCCGGCCAGCCGGTGCCCGAGGGCTCAACGCCCCCCGGTGCCCAGCTGCACGCCGCCCTCACCGCCGAACCCACGCCCGAAGGCGTCCGCATCGTCGGCGTCGAGTGCCTGTCCGCCTGCAACACCGGCTGCGCGGTTTCGCTGACCAAACCCGGCGCCTGGTCCTACGTGTATGGTCGCCTGACCCTTGACGACGTCCCCGCGATCCTGGAAGGCGCCGGGAAATACGCCGCGACTACCGACGGCATCGTCCCCTGGCGCGACCGGCCCACCGTCTTCCGCAAGCAATCCATCGCCCGCATCCCTCCCCTCCCGCCGCTTGAAGAGGCCGCAGAATGACCGATCTGACGAAAATCCCCGTGACCGTGATCACCGGCTTCCTCGGGGCGGGCAAGACCACCCTGATCCGCCACCTGATGCAGAACCCGCAGGGCAAGCGGCTCGCTATCCTCGTCAACGAGTTCGGAACCGTGGGCGTCGACGGCGACATCCTGAAATCCTGCGCGGACGAGAACTGCCCGGTCGAGAACATCGTGGAGCTCGCCAACGGCTGCATATGCTGCACCGTCGCCGACGACTTCATCCCGACGATCGAGCAGCTGATGGCCATGCCCCAGCGCCCCGACCACATCCTGATCGAGACCTCGGGCCTCGCCTTGCCGAAGCCCTTGCTCAAGGCCTTCGACTGGCCCGCGATCCGGTCGAGGATCACCGTGGACGGCGTCATCGCCCTCGCCGATGCCGAGGCCGTCGCCGCGGGCCGCTTCGCCCCGGACGTCGAGGCGGTCGAAGCCCAACGCGCCGCCGACGACTCGCTCGACCACGAAACCCCGCTGTCGGAGGTCTTCGAAGACCAGATCCTCTGCGCCGACCTGATCCTGCTCTCCAAGGCCGACCTCGCCGGGGAAGCGGGCCTTGCGGCGGCAAAGGACGTCATCGCAGCCGAGATGAACCGCCCGGTCCCCATGCTCCCCATGACCGACGGCATAATCGACCCGCGCGTGATCCTGGGCCTGAACGCCGCCGCCGAGGACGACCTCGCCTCCCGCCCCTCGCACCACGACGGGGCCGACGACCATGAGCATGACGACTTCGACTCCGTCGTCATCGACCTGCCCGAAGTCACCGACCCCGAAGCCCTCACGGCTGCCATCCAGCGACTTGCCCGCGAACAGCACATCCTGCGCGTGAAGGGCCATGTCGCCGTCACGGGCAAACCGATGCGCCTTCTCGTCCAAGCCGTGGGCGAGCGGGTCCGCACCCAGTTCGACAAGCCCTGGGGCACCACCCCACGCAAGTCGCAGCTTGTCGTCATCGCCGAGCATCACGACATCGACGAATCCGCCATCCGCAAGGTCCTGGGGGCCTGACCGACGTGACCCACCCCTTCCCATCCCGCAGGCCCAAAGCGCCTCCCTCCCCCCATCGTGGGGGAGGGTCGGGGTGGGGGGGCACCTCCGCCCGGGGGTCGTGACATGCACGTCGTCTTCCGCGACTCCCACGGGCTGGAGGAAACCGAGACCCCCTTCGACCTCGGCCAGGACCCCGCCGACCTCATCGTCCTCAGCTTCTCCGACAGCGACCTCGGCGCCTTCACGGCGGGCTATGAGCGCATGCGTAGGGTGGGCAATACTGCCCACCCTACCGTGCGTCTCGCCAACATCATCGCGTTGAAGCACCCGATCTCGGTCGACACCTACGCCGAACGCACCCTCTCCGCTGCCAAGGCCATCCTCGTCCGCCTGATCGGGGGCGAGGCCTACTGGCCCTACGGCCTTGCGACCCTGCAGGACCTCGCCCGCCGCAACGGCACCGCGCTTGCCATCCTCCCCGCCGACGGCCGTCCCGACCCGCGCCTGGATGAACTCTCCACGCTCCCCGTCTCCACCCTCCGCCGGTTGCAGTCGCTCTGCGACGAAGGCGGGGCGGTCGCCGCCCATGCCGCCCTGGCGCAACTCGCTTTGGCCGCAGGCATCTACGCCGCCCCGGTCATGGGCGAGAAGACTGTGCCGCAGATGGGGTTCTACGATCCCGAACGCGGTGTCATTCCTCCGCCGGGTGCCCCCCACCCCCATCCCCTCCCCACAGAGGGGGAGGGGGGCCGCCCCGGCCAGCCGTTGCACACAACCGCGCCCGCAAGCGCCTCCCTCCCCCCCACGTGGGGGAGGGATGGGGAGGGGGGGCACCCGGCTTCCCGCATCGCGCCCACGGCACCGCCCCAGACGCCCGCCAAAGGCGCCGTCCTCGTCACCTTCTACCGCAGCTACCTGACCTCCGGCGACACGGCCCCGGTGGACACCCTGATCCACGCCCTCCGCACCGCAGGCTTCCAGGCCTACGGTGCCTTCGCCCCCAGCCTGAAGGCCCCTGGCGTTGCTGACTGGCTCTCCGCCCACCTGACCGCAAACCCGCCCGTGGCCGTGATCAACGCCACCGCCTTCTCCGCCAAGTCCGACGACGGCGCGACCCCCTTCGACGCCGCTCAATGCCCCGTCTTCCAGGTCGCCCTCTCCACCGCCCGCCGCCGCGACTGGGCCGCCTCCGACCGGGGCCTCTCCTCCGCCGACCTTGCCATGCACGTCGTCCTGCCCGAGGTCGACGGCCGCCTCTTCGCCGGCATCGTCAGCCACAAGTCCCCCGGCAAGCGCCACCCGGACCTGCAATTCTCCCGCTTCGCCCACCGCGCCGACGCCTCCCGCATCGCCGCCGTCGTGGACCGCGTCAGCCACTGGCACCGCCTTGCCACCACGCCCGCGCCAGACCGCCAACTCGCGATCATCCTCTCCACCTACCCCGGCCGCGCGCACCAGATGGCCCATGCCGTCGGCCTCGATGCGCTCGCCTCGTCCGAGGCGCTGCTGACCACCCTGACAGTCGAAGGCTACACCACTACAGAGGGCGCCCCGCTCCCGCAGGCCCTGACCGAAACTCTCTCCTGGCCCCTCGCCGCCTACGAAGCCGCCCTCCAGACCCTTCCCGAACCTCTGCGCCGGGACCTCAGCTCTGCTTGGGGCAACCCCGCCACCGACCCCTCCGTCCGCAACGGCGCATTCCACTTCCCCGCCACCCGCCGCGGCAAGACCCTCATCGCCCTGCAACCCGAACGCGGTGACGTCACACAGCGCGACACCGACTACCACGACCTCTCCCGCACCCCACGCCACGCCTATGTCGCCTTCTACCTCTGGCTCCGCGCGCAAGGCCTCCACGCCCTGATCCACATGGGCGCTCACGGCACGCTGGAGTGGCTCCCCGGCAAGTCCGTCGCCCTCTCCGACACCTGCTGGCCCGAGGCCCTGATCGGCCCCCTGCCAGTCATCTACCCCTTCATCGTCAACGACCCCGGCGAGGCCGCCCAGGCCAAGCGCCGCATCGGCGCCGTCACCCTCGGCCACCTGCCCCCGCCGCTGACCACTGCCCAAGTCCCCCCCGAGCTTCAACGCCTCGAACGCCTCCTCGACGAATACTCCACCGCCGACGGGTTGGACCCCGCCCGCCGCACCCGCCTGATCGCCTCCATCCGCGACGAGGCGTCAGCCTCGGGCGTGGCGCAAGACCTCGGCCTCGCCCCCAACGCCACCCCCGCCGAGGTGATCACAAGGATCGACCGCTTCGTCTGCGACCTGAAGGAAAGCCAGTTCGGCCAGGGTCTCCACATCTTCGGCGACGGCGAGGGCGAGACCCAAGGCCTCCTCACCGCCCTGAACGGCCACCGCGTCTCCCCCGGACCCGCCGGCTCCCCGAACCGCGGCCGCTCCGACGTCCTCCCCACCGGCCGCAACCTCTTCTCCGTCGACCCCCGCGCCGTCCCCAGCCGCAACGCCCACGCCCAGGGCGTCAAACTGGCCGAGGAACTGATCCGTCGGCACTTGCAGGACCACGGCGACTACCCGCGCGGCCTGGTCGTCGACCTCTGGGGCAGCGCCACCATGCGCACCGCCGGGGAAGAGTTCGCCATGGCCCTCCACCTCGCTGGCCTCGCCCCCAAATGGGACGACGGCTCGGCGAGGGTCTCCGGCTTCGAAATCCTCCCTCTCGCCCTCCTCGGAAGGCCCCGCATAGACGTCACCCTCCGCGTCTCCGGCCTCTTCCGCGACGTCTTCCCGACCCTCGCGCAACTCTTCGAAGCCGGCGCCGAGGCCCTGTCCCAACGCGACGAAAGCCCCGAAGACAACCCCTACACCCAGCGCGCCGCGAGGGTCTTCGGCCCCAAACCCGGCCTCTACGGCCTTGGGTTAGGCACCGCCGCCGACACCCTCACCGACGAGGCCCGCGCCGCCGCCGGTGAGGCCTGGCTCAACGCCTCAAGCTGGGCGATCGGCCCTGACGGCCAGTCCCATGAGGCCCGCGAAGCCCTCGAAGCCCGCGTCCTCGCGTCTGAGGCCTTCGTCCATTCCCAAGACCTCCCCGAAACCGACGTCCTCATCGCCGCCGACTACGCCGCCCACGAGGCCGGCTTTGCCGCTGCCGTCGCCAAACTGGGCGGAGCCAAACCCACCCTATACCACCTCGACGCCACCCGCCCCGACACCCCCCACGCCCGCACCCTGACGGAAGAAATCGCCCGCACCGTCCGCGCCCGGGCAGCCAACCCCCAATGGGCCGAAGGCATGATGAACCACGGCTTCCGCGGCGGGGCCGAAATCGCCGCCACCCTCGACCACATGGCCGCCTTCGCCCATCTCGCCCAAGTCGTCCCGCCGCACCTCTTCGACCTCTACCACGAGGCCACCCTCGGCCGCGACGAGGTCTACGACTTCCTCCAACGCGAGAACCCGGCAGCCCTCGCCGCGATGGAAGACCTCTTCCGCCGCCTGAGGGACGCCGGCCTCTGGCAAACCCGCCGCAACTCCATCGCAGCCCGGCTGGACGGTGCTGCATGACTTTCACCCATTTCATGTCCCCAAATATTCCCGCCGGAGGCACTCCCCGAGCCGGTTGCGCGCCCTTCGCGCGCAGAGGCGAGACAAAAGGCTCGCGCGAAGCGCTCATTCTAGAAGCCGCCCCAACCCACGGTCGCACCGCATGACCACCTGGGAGATCAAAGGCTGGTGCCCCGGAGCCCTCCGTCCGATGCAATCCGGCGACGGCCTCGTCGTCCGCATCCGCCCGCCGCTTGGCCGCCTGAGCCCCGCACAGGCCAGCGCCATCGCGCAAGCTGCCCAGGCCCACGGCAACGGCATCATCGACCTCTCCGCCCGCGCCAACCTGCAACTGCGCGGCGTGACCGAGACCTCGCACCCCCACCTCATCGACAACCTCCGCGCACATTCCCTCATCGACCCCGACATCGAGACCGAAACTCTCCGCAACCTCATCGTCACGCCCTTCCGCGACGCCGAGACGACCCAACTCGCCGCCACCCTCACTGCCGCCCTTACGCGGATGCCGAGCCTCCCCGGCAAGTTTGGCTTCGCCCTCGACACCGGCCCCCGGCCAGTCCTGAGCGGGGCCTCCGTCGACATCCGCGTCGAGCGCGGCGAAGACGGCCGCCTGATCCTCCGCCCCGACGGCCACCCTCTCGGCCAACCCGTCACCGATCTTGCCACCGACGCCATCGCGATGGCCCACTGGTTCGTCGCAAACGGCGGCATCACCAACGGCCGCGGCCGCATGGCCGCCCTCATCGCCAAAGGCATCGTCCCGCCGAACTGCACCCTCGCGCCCGCCGAACCCCTTCCGACCCCGGCCCCCGGCCTCCATCCCGACGGAGCCCTCGTCGCCCTCGCCTTCGGCCAGATGCGTGCCGAGACGCTGCACGCCCTCGCTGCGCTCAACCTCGAACTCCGCCCGACCCCCTGGCGCATGCTCCTCCTCGTCGGAACCACCGAACTCCCCGCAATCCCCGGCCTCATCACAGACCCGGAGGACCCCATCCTCCGCATCACCGCCTGCACCGGCGCCCCCGCCTGTCCGCAGGCCCTCGGCGACACCCGCAACCTCGCCCGCCTGCTCGCCCCGCACCTTGCGCCCGGACAAACCCTCCACATCTCCGGCTGCCCCAAGGGCTGCGCCCACCCTACCGCCGCCGCGACCACCCTCACCGCCACCGGCCCGGGCCATGACCTGATCCGCAACGGCACCGCCCATGACACGCCCAGCCTGCGGAACCTCTCCCCGCAGGCGATCCTCGACCACCTGAAGGCCCCGAATGCCCCACACCTATGAAACCGACGGCGCCGCGATCTACGTCCAAAGCTTCGCCATGATCCGGGCCGAGGCCGACCTCGCCCGCTTCACGCCCGAGGAAGAGATCGTCGCCGTCCGCATGATCCACGCCGCCGGGATGGTAGAGCTTGCGCCCCATATCCACTTCACCCCCGGCATGGCCATCGCTGCTCGGGCCGCGCTGGAAGACGGCGCACCGATCCTCTGCGACGCCCGCATGGTCAGCGAGGGCATCACTCGCGCCCGGCTGCCCAGGGACAACCCGGTCATCTGCACCTTGCACGACCCCAAGGTCCCCGCACTGGCGAAGGAAATGGCAAACACCCGCTCCGCCGCCGCGCTGGAACTCTGGCGCCCGCACCTCGCCGGGTCCGTCGTCGCCATCGGCAACGCCCCCACCGCGCTCTTCCACCTCCTCAACATGCTGGAAGACCCCGCCTGCCCCCGCCCCGCCGCAATCATCGGCTGCCCCGTGGGCTTTGTGGGCGCCGCCGAGTCCAAGGACGCCCTGATGGAGGCGCCCCCCGCGCCGTCCGTCATCGTCAAGGGTCGCCTCGGCGGCAGCGCCATCACCGTGGCGGCGGTCAACGCCCTCGCCTCCCGGAAGGAATGACGATGGGACGCGTGATCTGCGCGGGCCTCGGCCCCGGCGACCCGGAGTTGATGAGCCTCAAAGCCGCCCGCACCATCGGGTCCGCCAGGCACGTCGCCTACTTCCGCAAGGAAGGCCGCGCCGGTCAGGCCCGCCGGATCGTCGAAGGCATGCTTCCCCTGGACGCCGTGGAGTACCCGATGGAATACCCCGTCACCACGGAACTGCCATTCGACAGCCCGGACTACATAGACGCTCTGGCGCATTTCTACGACGACTGGGCCAACCGGCTGGCCCGGCTAGCGCAGACCGAGGACGTGGTGGTCCTCTGCGAGGGCGACCCCTTCTTCTACGGCAGCTTCATGCACCTCCACTCGCGCCTTCAGGGCCGCGTCCCGGTGGAGGTCATCCCCGGCATCACCGGCATGACAGGCTGCTGGAACGCCACCGACACGCCGATCACCTGGGGCGATGACGTGCTGACCGTCCTCATGGCCACGCTGCCCGAGGACGACCTCGTCCGCCACATGGAACAGGCCGACGCGCTGGTCATCATGAAGACCGGCCGCAACCTCCCCCGCGTCCGCCGGGCGCTGGAGCGGACCGGGCGGCTGGACAAGGCCTGGATCGTCGAACGCGGCACCATGCCCAACCAGCGCGTTGCCCGCCTGGCCGAGGTCGACCCGAACGATTGCCCCTACTTTGCCATCGTCCTCGTCCACGGCCACGGCCGCCGCCCGGAGATCCTGGAATGAGCGGCTGGCTTGCCATCGCCGGCCTCGGGCCGGGCGACGACCGTCTGGTGACGCCCGAAGTGTCGGCCACCCTCGCCGAGGCAACCGACGTCGTCGGCTACATCCCCTACGTCGCCCGCGTCGCGCCCCGCGAAGGGCTCACGCTCCACCCCTCCGACAACCGCGTGGAGCTTGACCGCGCCCGCGCCGCGTTGGAGATGGCCGCTTATGGCCGGAAAGTCGTCGTCGTCTCCTCCGGCGATCCCGGCGTCTTCGCCATGGCCTCCGCCGTGTTCGAGGCGCTGGAAGGCCGCGAGGACTGGCAGGCCTTGGACATCCGCGTCCTGCCCGGCATCACCGCCATGCTCGCCGCCGCCGCCGCCGCCGGTGCGCCCCTGGGCCACGACTTCTGCTGCATCAACATGTCGGACAACCTGAAACCCTGGGAGGTGATCGAAACCCGCCTCCGCCACGCCGCCCGCGCCGATTTCGCGATGGCCTTCTACAACCCACGCTCCGCCAGCCGTCCCGAGGGGTTCGTCAAAGCCCTGGCAACCCTCCGCGAAGAATGCGGCCCCGACCGCCTGATCACCTTCGCCCGCGCCGTCTCAACCCCCGAGCAGCGCCTTCAGACCGTCACGCTCGGCGAAGCCACGCCCGAGATGGCCGACATGCGCACCGTGGTCATCGTCGGCAACTCCGCCACCCGCCGGGTCGGGCGCTGGGTCTATTCGCCACGGAGCGTCCGGTGAGCGGGGCCAAGATCCTTCGAAGGATCTTGCCAGACTTTTCGAAAAGTCTGGGTCCCGGGTCAGCCGGCCAGCCAGGCCATGACCTCGTCGGCCGTCCGCGCCACCCGGCGGTCGGGAACGGCGGGGCGGTCGATCAGGATCACCGGAACACCCAATTCCCGCGCGGCGAGCAGTTTGGCCTCGGCCCCCACCCCGCCCGCGTTCTTCGCCACGATCACCTCGATCCGGTGGTCGGCAAGCAAGGCGCGGTCGCCTTCCACAGTGAACGGCCCCCGCGCGATCACCGCCTCGGCACGGGGCAGCGGAAGCGGCTCGGTCGGCGGGTCGACGAGGCGCAGAAGGTAGTGGTGCTGCGGCGCGACGGCGAATGCGTCCAGGGTCTGACGCCCGATGGCGAGAAACACCCGCCGTGGGGCTTCTCCCAGGGCTGCGATGGCCTGCGGCAGGTCGGGAACATGGGTCCAGCGGTCGCCCGGCTGCGCCTGCCAGGGTTCACGCTCCAGCGCGATCAGCGGTGTGGCCGTGGCCGCGGCCGCCATGACCGCGTTCCGGCTCATCTGCGCGGCGAAGGGGTGGGTCGCGTCGATCAGGTGGGTGATGCGCTCGGCGCGGAGATAGGCCGCCAGCCCCTCCACGCCGCCGAATCCGCCGACGCGGACGGGCAGTGGCGGAGCCACCGGGCTGTCCGTCCGTCCGGCATAGGAATAGACGGCGTCCACCTCGGCTTCGGCCAGGGCGCGGGCCATGCGGGCGGCCTCGGTGGTTCCGCCCAGAAGCAGGACGCGAGGCGGAAGGAGGGGGGGCATGGCTGATCCCTGGCTGACGATCATCGGTCTGGGCGAAGATGGACCGGAGGCGCTGTCGCCCGCAAGCCGGGATGCGCTGGCCTCTGCCAAGGCGATCTTTGGCGGCCCGCGTCACCTGGCGCTGGTGGGTGCCGGAGACAAGGGCCGCCCCTGGCCCATCCCCTTCGACGCCACCCCGGTCCTTGCCCATCGGGGAGAGCCGACCGTCGTCCTCGCCTCGGGCGACCCGTTCTGGTTCGGCGCGGGGGGAAGCCTGATGGCCCACCTTGCCCCCGGCGAATGGACCTCGCACCCCGCGCCGTCGACCTTCCAGCTGGCCGCTAACCGCCTCGGCTGGCGGCTGGAAGAGGTGCTGTGCCTCGGCCTTCACGCCGCGCCGTTTGCACGGCTGCGGCCGGTGCTGGCGAAGGGAGTGCGGGTGATCTGCACCCTGCGCGACGGGGCCGCCGTTCCCGAGCTTGCCGCCTGGCTGGGGGCCAACGGCCACCCCAATGCCCGCCTCACCATTCTGGAACGCCTCGGCGGCCCGCAGGAACACATCACCCGGGGCCTGCCTGTCCATCCCATCGCCGCCCCGGTCTCGGCGGCCATCGAGGCCACCGATCCCGGGCTACCGCGGGCCAGTGGGCTGCCGGATGACCTTTTCCAGCACGACGGCCAGATCACCAAGCGCCCGGTCCGCGCGCTGACCCTGTCGGCCCTTGCCCCACGGCCGGGCGAAACGCTCTGGGACATCGGCGCGGGCTCGGGTTCGATCGGGATCGAGTGGCTGCTGGCCGGTGGCGCCCGCGTCGAGGCGCTGGAGGCCGATCCCACCCGCGCCGCCCGCGCGCGGGGCAATGTCGCGGCCTTCGGACTGAACCATCGCCACCGCCTGACCGAAGCCCGCGCGCCTGAGGGCTTGAGCGGGCTGCCTCGCCCGGATGCCGTCTTCATCGGGGGCGGCGCGTCGCAGGAGCTGCTGTCCGCGCTTTGGGAGGCGATCCCGCCCGGCACCCGTCTGGTGATGAACGCCGTCACGCTGGAGACCGAGGCGCTGGTCCTTGACTGGTCCGCGCGCCACGGCGGCGCACCTTTGAAGGTCGACCTGTCGGAACCCGTCGCCATCGGCCGCAAGCGCGGCTGGAAGGCGGCGCTGCCGATCCTGCAATGGAGCGTGACGCGATGATCGTCGCCGGGTTCGGGTTCCGGTCGGGCGTGACGCTTGCCGCGCTGCGCGATGCGCTTGGGAAGGCCGGGGGCGAGGGGGTGACGCATCTTGCCACCCTGGCCGCCAAGGCCGAGGGGCTGGCCCCGCTGGGCCGCGCGCTTGGCCTGCCGGTCGTGGCGCTGGAGCCGGACCGCTTGCGCGGGGTTGCGACCGTGACGCGGTCGGATCGGGTCGAGGCGCTGTTCGGCACCGGATCGGTGGCGGAAGCGGCGGCGTTGGCGGCGGCGGGGCAGGGCGCCCGGCTGCGCGGCCCGCGGGCGGTGTCGGCGGACGGGACGGCGACAGCGGCCATAGCGGAGGGTCCGGGGTGACGGGCGGCAATCAGAATGCGCGCTTCGCGCAAGCCTTTTGTCTCGCCTCTGCGCGCGAAGGGCGCGCAGAGGCTCGGACGTGCGCTCCGCGCGGGGAGTATTTGTGAAAAGAGCAAGGGCAGGGGCTGGTCCCTGCGGAGGGACTGAATGACTGTCCATTTCATCGGGGCCGGGCCGGGGGCGCCGGACCTTCTGACACTACGGGGGCGGGATCTGATCGCGGCCTCTCCGGTCTGCCTTTACGCCGGGTCGCTGGTGCCGGAGGGGGTGCTGTCGCATTGCCCTCCCGGCTGCCGGATCGTAAACACCGCGCCCCTGTCGCTGGACGAGATCGTGGCCGAGATCGTCGCGGCGCATGAGACCGGGCAGGACGTGGCGCGGCTGCATTCCGGGGATCTCTCGGTCTGGTCGGCGATGGGCGAGCAGCTGCGGCGGCTACGGGACTTGGGAATTCCCTATGACGTGACTCCGGGGGTGCCGTCCTTTGCGGCGGCGGCGGCGGCGCTGGGGGTGGAACTCACGCTGCCGGGGCTGGCGCAGTCAGTCGTCCTGACCCGGACCGAGGGCCGGGCCACTCAGATGCCGTCGCGCGAAAACCTCCCCGCTTTTGCCGCGACAGGGGCGACCCTGGCGCTGCACCTCTCGATCCACCTGATCGACAAGCTGACCGCCGAGCTGATCCCGCATTACGGCGCGGATTGTCCGGTGGCGGTGGTCTGGCGGGCAAGCTGGCCCGACCAGCGGATCATCCGTGCAACGCTTGCCACCCTGAAGGCCGCCGTGCCGGAGGAGGTCGAGCGCACCGCCCTGATCCTCGTCGGCCCCGCTTTGGCCCAGGAGGGGTTCGAGGAAAGCCGCCTTTACGCCGGGGACTATGACCGCCGTTACCGCCCCGTCGGCACGCATCCGCGCTTTCCGGGGACGGGGCGATGATCCCCGGCCTTCTCGTCGCGGCTCCGGCCTCGGGCACCGGCAAGACCACGGTCATGCTGGGGCTCTTGGCAGCCCTGCGTGAGAGGGGGCTGCAGGTGCAGCCGTTCAAGAATGGGCCGGACTACATCGACCCGGCCTTTCACCGGGCTGCGAGCGGGCGGGAGTCGTTCAACCTCGACACCTGGGCGATGCCGGGGGCGATGCTGGACGGAATGCTGGACGCGGCGCGGGGCGCGGACCTGGTGCTGGCCGAGGGGTCCATGGGCCTGTTCGACGGTGTGGCCGCGCCGGGGGCCTGCGGGAATGGCGCGTCGGCGGACCTGGCGGCGCGGATGGGCTGGCCGGTGGTTCTTGTGATCGACGCCTCCGGTCAGGCGCAGACGGCGGCGGCAGTGGCGCAGGGGCTGGCGCGGTTCCGGCCCGGCGTGACGGTGGCGGGGGTGATCCTGAACCGCATCGCCTCACCCCGGCATGAGGCCTTGATCCGCAACGGGATGGCGGAGGCGGGGTTGCCCGTCCTGGGTGTCCTGCCGAAGCGCGCCGCCATCGCGATGCCGGAGCGCCACCTCGGGCTGGTGCAGGCCGAGGAGCAGCCCGCGCTTCAGGCGCTGATCGCCGAGGCCGCAGCCTTGATGCGCGAGGGCGTGGACCTTGATGCGCTGGTCGCCGCCGCGCGGACGACCGCTGGTCACGCGACCCCGGCGAAGATCACCCCTCCCGGCCAGCGCATCGCCCTGGCCCGCGACGCGGCGTTCAGCTTCGTCTACCCGCATCTCCTGCACGGCTGGCGCGCTGCGGGGGCCGAGGTGCTGCCCTTCTCCCCCCTTGCGGACCAGGCCCCGGACCCCTCGGCCGATGTCTGCTGGCTGCCCGGCGGCTACCCGGAGCTGCACGGGGCCACGCTGGAGCAGGCCGACCGTTTCCGCGCGGGCCTTCGTGCCTTTGCCGAGACGAAGCCCGTCCACGGCGAGTGCGGCGGCTACATGGCGATGGGCGAGGCGATCGTCGGCAAGGACGGCACGCGGCACCGGATGGCTGGGCTGCTCGGCCTGGTCACCAGTTTCGAGACGCGGAAGATGCACCTGGGTTACCGCCTGGCGCAGTTGTCGCAGCCCGTCCCGGGCCATGCCACGGGCAGTACGCTGCGCGGGCATGAGTTCCACTACTCCACCATCCTGTCGCAGCCCGATGCCCCCTTGGCCCAAGTGACCGACGCCACCGGGGCCACTGTGCCTGAAACCGGCTCCACTCGACTCCAGAACGGAGGCGGGCTATCGACCGGCACCTTCTTCCACCTGATCGCAAGCGCACCATGACCGGCTTCGTCACTTTCGTCTCTGCCGGGCCCGGCGACCCGGACCTGCTGACCGTCAAGGCGGTCAAAGCCCTTGGGCGCGCGGATGCGGTCCTGTTCGACGACCTGTCCTCCGGCCCCATCCTGGCACTGGCGAAACCCGGGGCGGACATGGTGGGCGTGGGCAAGCGGGCCGGACGCGCCTCGCCCAAGCAGGACCACGTGAGCCGCCTTCTGGTCGATTATGCCCTGACCGGGGCGCATGTGGTGCGGCTGAAATCCGGCGACTCGGGTATCTTCGGGCGGCTGGAGGAAGAGCTGACCGCCGTCCGCGCCGCCGGGATCGCCTGCGAGATCATCCCGGGCGTCACCTCGGCCTCGGCCGCCGCGGCCGCCGCGGGCATTCCCCTCACGAGACGCCAGCACGCCCAACGCGTCCAGTTCATCACCGCGGCCGACGTCACCGGCAACCTGCCCCCCGGCCTGAACATGGCCGCCCTGGCCGACCCGAACGCCACCACGGTCATCTACATGGGCAAGCGCACCTTCCCCGCGCTGGCCGAGGCGCTGATCGCCCACGGCCTGCCGCCCGACACGCCCGCCCTGCTGGCCGAGTCCGTCAGCACGCCCGAGCAGACGCTCCACCGCTCCACCGTCGCCGCCCTTGCCGCGTCGCTGGCCGAGGACCGCTCGACGCTGCCCGGCCTGATCCTTGTCGGCAACCTGGCCCAGGGCGTCGGAGACTGATCCGGCAAGGTCGCCTTCCGCCTTGCCCCGCGCGGGCAGAGGGCGCACAAAGGCCCGGCAAGGTGTCCCACCAAGGCGCAAAGCGCCGGGACTGAAACGGGAATGAGGAGCGGGCCGACCCATGCGGGGGCTCGTGACATCAGCCGCCCCCGCGACTGTCAGCGGTGAGCGGGTTCCATCACGGCCACTGCCTTCGGGCGGGAAGGTCGGAACCCGCCGCGATCCGCCAGCCAGGAGACCGGCCCTGCATGAACATGAAACCGCCGTCGGGTGTGACGGTCAGGAGGAAAGACATGCATATCGAACCGGGCCTCGTGGACGGGGCCAAGATCGCGCTTGGGTACGCCACCGCTGCGGCGGCGGGCGGAACCGCATTGTACCACGTCACCAAGGCCAGCCGCGACAGCGGCATCGCCTCGGTCGCCCTTCGCTCGCTGGTCGCGACCGTGGGCGTCTTCGTCTTCTTCGAGGTCCTGCCGCATTTCCCGGTGGGCGTGTCGGAAGTCCACCTCATCCTTGGCTCGACCCTGTTCCTGATCCTTGGTGCCGGACCGGCGGCCATCGGGCTGGCGCTGGGCCTTCTGATCCAGGGGCTGTTCTTCGCGCCCTTCGACCTGCCGCAATACGGGATGAACCTCACGACACTTCTGGTCCCGCTTTTCGCGCTGTTCGAGGTGTCGAAGCGGGTGATCCCCCGGAATACGGCCTATGTCGACCTGCGCTACCGCGAGGTCCTCGCGCTGTCGCTGGTCTACCAGGGCGGGGTGGTTGCATGGGTCGCCTTCTGGGCGGTCTACGGCCAGGGCTTCGGGGCGGCGAACCTGGCCGCCATCGGCAGCTTCGGCGCGGCCTACATGCTGGTCGTCCTGATCGAGCCGGTTGCCGACCTTGCCGTCCTGGGCCTTGCCAAGGCGCTGAAGGGGCAGGGCTCGACCCTTGTCACCCCGCGGCTCTACGCAGCCTGAGGATCAACCGGCGCGGCCTTGGCCAAAAGGCCGCGCCTCTGCTAGAGCGCCTGCATGACCACGCTTCTTCTCATCGGCATTGGAACCGGGAACCCGGACCACGTCACCGGACAGGCCATCAAGGCGCTGAACGGCGCGGACCTGATCCTGATCCCGCGCAAGGGTGAGGCGAAGTCCGACCTCGCTGACCTGCGCCGCCAGATCCTTGACCGGGTCCTGACCGCCCCGGTCCCGGTGGCCGATTACGACGTGCCGCAACGGACCGACCAGGATGACTACCTCGGCGCGGTGAACGACTGGCACGACGCCATCGCCAAGGTCTGGGCCGACACCATCACCGCCCACCGCCCCGATGCGCAGACCGTCGCGCTGATGGTCTGGGGCGACCCCTCGCTTTATGACAGCACCCTGCGGATCGCCGCCCGCCTGCCGGCCCTTGCGGTCAAGGTGATCCCCGGCATCACCAGCCTTCAGGCGCTGACCGCCGCCCATGCCATCCCGCTGAACACGCTCGCCGCGCCTGTCACCATCACCACCGGCCGCAACCTGCGCGACCACGGCTGGCCGGAGGGCGCCACGACCCTTGCCGTGATGCTGGACAAGGGCGGGGCCTTCACCGTCTTGCCCCCCGACACCCTGATCTGGTGGGGCGCCTATGTCGGCATGACCGAGGAAACCCTGATCCACGGCCCGCTGGCGCAGGTCCAGGACCAGATCCTTGCCACCCGCGCCCGCCTGCGGGCCGAGCACGGCTGGATCATGGACATCTACCTCCTCCGCCGGGGCGGCGATGTCTGAGCTGATCGCCCGGGCGCTGCCCGCCTACGGCCTGCCGGGGGACACGCCCCTGACCCTTCTCAACCGCTCCGAGAACGAGACCTGGCGGGCGGGCGACCTGATCCTGCGGCTTCACCGGCAGGGCTATCACACCAAGCCCGAGATCGCCTCGGAACTCGCCTGGCTGACGGCGCTGCAAGGCCTGCCGGGACTTGCCACCACCCGCCCGATCCCCGGCGCTCAGGGCCTAGTGACCGAGATCGACGGCCGCCACATCGTCGCCTTCGCGCCGCTTCCGGGGCAAGAGCTTCAGCCCCGCGACGATCTTGCCCGCTGGTTCGCGCCCCTCGGAGAGATCACCGCGCGGCTTCACCTGCACGCCCGCCACTGGACGCGGCCCCAGGGCTTCACCCGCAAACGCTGGGATGTCGAGACGATCCTTGGCCCGCACCCGCACTGGGGCCACTGGCGGCAGGCGCAAGGGCTGGACGACAAGGGCGCGGCGCTGCTCACCCGCGCCACCGAAGTCCTGGCCGGAACGCTGTCCACCTACGGCACCGACCCCGATACCTTCGGCCTGATCCACGCCGACCTGCGGCTGGCGAACCTGATGGTCCACGGCGAGGCGCTGACCGCCATCGACTTCGACGACTGCGGCTTCGGCTGGTGGGCCTACGACCTTGCCGCCGCGCTGAGCTTCATCGAGACCGACCCGCGCCTGCCCGGACTCATCGCCGCCTGGGTGGACGGCTATACCCGCGTCGCGGCCCTGCGCCCGGAAGACCGGGCGATGATCCCGTCGCTCATCTTCCTGCGCCGGGTGCTGCTTACCGCCTGGCTTTCGACCCGCGCCGACAGCGACACGGCAGACGCCTTCGGTGGCCCGGCCTACACCCACGGCACCCTGGATCTGGCCGAGCGCTACCTGGCCGACGGGCTCTGCGGCTTCCGCCCCTGAGTCACTCCTTCAGCAGCAGCCCCAGCGCCAGCACGGTCATCGCCACGCCCACCAGCACCAGCCCCGGCTGGACCAGCCCGTGCAGGACCAGCTCCCACAGGGCGACCCAGCTTGGCACCAGGTAGGTATAGGCCATCACCTTCGCGGCGGGCAGTCGAAGCGTCGCGTATTGCAAGAGGACGAAGGTCAGCGCGCTGGCCGCGACCGCCACATAGACCAGCGTCACCCAGACGATCCCCGGCAGCGCCGCCCAGTCCGTCGCCATCACCGCAGGCCAGGCATACAGCGCCAGCAGCACCGTCCCCGCCACCATCATCCCGAAGGTGAAGACCACGGCAGGCTCGCCCCGGTTCAGCTTGCGCACGAGGGGCGCATAGGCCGCATGGGCCACGCAGCCGATGAAATAGATCGCCTCGCCCCGCCCGACCTGGAAGGCCATCAGCGCGCCAAGGTCCGCGCGGAAGATCACCCACAGCGCGCCCGCGCCACCGATCGCCAGCGCCAATGCCATCCGGCCCGTCAGCCGCTGGCGCAGGAACAGCCAGCCGAACCCGGCCGCCATCAGCGGCGTCAGCGTGAAGACGGCCGCCGCCGACACGGGGGCGGCCGTCTTCAGCCCCTCGAACATCAGCACGAAATAGGCGGCCAGCAGCCCGCCCAGCACCAGATAGCGCCAGGGGGCCACCCAGGCGGTGCGCGGCAGACCCGTCGTCGCCGCCGCCGCTGCGCCTACCAGCACGCCGGCCAGGATGAACCGCACCACGGACAGCGCGCCGGGGTCGACATGCGGCGCGGCCAGCACCCCCAGCGAGAACGACCCCGCCACCAGCGCCGAGAACGCCAGCATCGCCAGATGCCCGCGCGCCGGCTGTGACAGGCCAGACAGCGTCAGGCGCAGAACTTCCACTCCCTCGCCGAGTCCTTCAGATGCGTCAGGAAGGCCTGCACCTTCCGCGTCCGGTGCAGGTCGACGTGGGTGACGATGCGCAAGGGCGATTCCCAATCGGGCCGCGAGGGCAGGATCTCGATCAGGTCAGGGTCCTCGGCGGCGCGGAAGCTCATCATGAAGCCGATGCCCGCCCCCTGCCGCACCGCCTGCTCCAGTGCAGCCGGTTCCGTCGCCGCATAGGCGATCTGGTCCGGATGCACCGTTGCCCGCAGCCAGCGATGGAAGGGCGCACGCGTGACCTCGGCGTCGGTGCAGACGAAGCGGTGGCCGGCAAACTCGGCTTCCGACCCCGGTCGGCCATGACGCTCGACATAGGCGCGTGACGCGTAAAGCGAAGCCTTCATCCGCGTCAGCGGCTGCACCACGTTGTCCGGCTCCTCTGGCCCGTTCCCGGCGCGAATCGCCACATGCGCCTCGCCGTAATCCAGCCGGAACACCCGCATGTCGGTCAGGAAGCGCACCCGGACATCGGGGAACTTTTCCTGAAAACCCACCATCACCGGAGTCAGCAGGTCCGCGATCCCCGCAATCGAGGTCACGACCAGCTCACCCGAGACTGTCTCGCCCTGGCCCTTGATCCGGCTGACCAGGTGGGCGAACTGCTCTTCCGTGGTCTGCGCCACTGCCAGAAGGTCGCGCCCCGATTCCGTCGGCGTGTAGCCCCGCGCGTGACGCTGGAAGAGCTTGACCCCAAGCCGTTTCTCCAGCGCGTCGATATGGCGGATCACCGTCGCATGATGCACCCCCAGCACCTCGGCCGCGCCCGAGACGGTGCCAAGACGCGCCACCTGGAATGCCGTGCGGATCTCGTCCCAGTTTTCCATCCCGCGCCTCCGTGGTGCATCCGCGCACATGAACCCCGCTTGACAGCCGATTTGCAAGGGCAAAGCCGGGGGATCTGCCGCGCAAAGATTGACTCCCCCGCCGCTTCGGCGTAATCCCCGCCCCAATTCCCCGGAGGCAGCAGCTTCCGGTCCCTTGGGCATTGCCCGGGATCGCCATCCGTCAGCGCGTCTGCGCCCACGGGTGCGGTTCGGCTTTGCAGCAAGGCTTCGCTGCCCCATATCGGGGCGAACGCTGACGAAAGGGTGACGCGATGTTCGAAAGTCTTTCCGAACGCCTTGGCGGCGTCTTCGACCGGCTCACCAAGGCCGGCGCGCTGACCGAGGCCGACGTCGTCACCGCCCTGCGCGAGGTCCGGGTCGCCCTGCTCGAGGCGGACGTCTCCCTCCCCGTCGCCCGCGACTTCATCAAGCGCGTCACCGACAAGGCCACCGGCGCCGCCGTCACGAAGTCGATCACCCCCGGCCAGATGGTCGTGAAGATCGTCCATGACGAACTGATCCGCGTTCTCTCGGGCGATGGCCCGGCCGAGGCCTTGAAGATCGATAACCCACCCGCGACGATCCTGATGGTCGGCCTGCAAGGCTCGGGCAAGACCACTACTACCGCCAAGCTGGCGAAGCGGCTGAAGGAGAAGAACGGCAAGAAGGTCCTCTTGGCGTCGCTCGACACCAACCGCCCCGCCGCGATGGAGCAGCTGGCGATCCTTGGGACGCAAATCGGCGTCGACTCGCTGCCCATCGTCAAGGGCGAGACGGCGGTGCAAATCGCCAAGCGGGCCAAGACGCAGGCGAACCTCGGCGGTTATGACGTCCTGTTCCTTGACACCGCCGGTCGCCTCCACATCGACGAAGTCCTGATGGACGAGGTCCAGGCCGTCCGCGACATCGCCCAGCCGCGCGAGACGCTGCTCGTCGTCGACGGCCTCACCGGCCAGGACGCCGTCAACGTCGCGACCGAGTTCGACGGCAAGGTCGGCATCTCGGGCGTCGTCCTCACCCGGATGGACGGCGACGGCCGCGGCGGTGCGGCGCTGTCCATGCGCGCCATCACCGGCAAGCCGATCCGCTTCGTCGGCCTGGGCGAAAAGATGGACGCCATCGAACCCTTCGAGGCCGAACGCGTCGCGGGCCGCATCCTTGGCATGGGGGACATAGTCGCCCTCGTCGAAAAGGCACAGGAAACCTTCGAGGCCGAACAGGCCGAACGCATGGCGAAGCGCTTCGCCAAGGGTCTGTTCAACATGAACGACCTGAAGATGCAGCTGGACCAGATGCTGAAGATGGGCGGGATGCAGGGCCTGATGGGCATGATGCCCGGCATGGGCAAGATGTCCGCCCAGGCCGAGGCCGCGGGCCTGAACGACAAGATGATCCACCACCAGATCGCGCTGATCAACTCGATGACCAAGAAGGAACGCGCGAATCCCGACATGCTGCAGGCTTCCCGCAAGAAGCGCATCGCCGCCGGGGCTGGCCTCGAAGTTGCCGATCTCAACCGCCTGCTGAAACAGCACAAGCAGATGGCGGACATGATGAAGAAGATGGGCAAGGGCGGCATGATGAAGCAGATGATCAAGCAGTTCCTTGGCAAAGGAGGCATGCCTGACCCGTCAAAGATGTCGCCCGAACAGCTGGCCGAGCTTGCCAAGGGCGTCCAGCAGGGCGCGGGCGGCCTGGGTGGGATGGGCGGCGGCCTGCCCCCCGGCATCGGCGGCTTGCCGCGCGGGATCACCCTGCCTGCGGGCCTGTCCGGCCTGATGAAGAAGAAATAATGCCCCATTCCGCGCATCAGATCAGCCTTGCGATCCCGGTCATCGAGACCGAACGCCTGGTCCTGCGCGAACCGCGCGAGGCGGACTTCGCCGCCATGCTCGCCTTCAACGACAGCCCGCGCGCCGTGTTCGTCGGCGGCGGACGCGACCGGCAATGGGTCTGGCGCGGTCTTCTGGCCAACATCGGCCACTGGGTCCTGCGGGGCTACGGGTTCTTCTCGGTCGAGACGAAGACCGGCGACTTCATCGGCCGCATCGGGATGCTGTATCACGACGGCTGGGACGAGCCGGAACTCGGCTGGCACCTCTTCGACGGCTTCGAAGGCCAGGGCTACGCCGAGGAAGCCGCCCGCGCGGCCCGCGCCGACTACCACGCCCGGATCAGCCCGATCCCGCCGATCAGCTACATCGACCCCGAGAATCCGCGTTCCGAAGCCCTGGCCCGCCGCCTTGGCGCAACGCCGGAGCGCGAGGCCGAGGTCTTCGGCAAGCTGATCCGCATCTGGCGGCATCCCCAGCCGGAGGCGCTGGCATGACCGGATTTCACACCACCAGGAGGGGGGCCTGATGGACACCGCGACCAAGGCAGCGGACCTGCTGAAACATCACCGCGAATCGATTGACCGGCTGGACGCCATCCTCGTCTTCACGCTGGCCGAACGGTTCAAGCACACCCAGGCCGTGGGGAAACTCAAGGCCGAACACGCCCTTCCGCCGTCGGACCCGGCGCGCGAAGCACGGCAGATCGAACGGTTGCAGCGTCTGGCCGAAGAGGCCGACCTCGACCCGGAATTTGCCAGGAAATTCCTGAACTTCATCATCTCCGAAGTCATCAGGCACCACGAAACCTTTCAGAAATGACCAACCCCGTAGGGTGCGCATTCATGGCGCACCTTCGACCCAAACCCAAGGAGACTACAAAATGGCTATGAAGATCCGTCTCGCACGCGGTGGTTCCAAGAAGCGCCCGTTCTATTCCATCGTCGCTTCCGACTCGCGCATGCCGCGGGACGGCCGCTTCCTGGAAAAGCTCGGCACCTACAACCCGCTGCTGGCCAAGGACGACGAAAAGCGCGTCGTCATGAACATGGAGCGCGTGCAGCACTGGCTGTCGCAGGGCGCCCAGCCGACCGACCGCGTCGCGCGCTTCCTGGAAGCTGCCGGCGCCCGTCCGAAGGCCGTCCGCAACAACCCCAAGACCGGCACCCCCGGCAAGGCGATGGCCGAGCGCGCCGCCAAGAAGGCCGCCCGCGCCGCCGAACCGGCTGCCGAGTGACCCAGTGACCGGCCAGTTCAGCCCCCAGTTCAGGGAGGAGCTGGCCGCTCTCATGCGGTGGCGGCGCGACGTGCGCCGCTTCCGCACCGATCCCGTTCCCGAAGACCTGCTCGCCCGCGGCCTGCAGGCCTTTGCTCTGGCCCCCTCGGTGGGCCTAAGTGAACCCTGGCGCCTCTTGCGGGTCGCAAGCCCGGAAGCCCGCGCCGCCTGCCTGGACAACTACCGCGCCTGCAACGCCCAGGCCCTTGCCGGACAGTCGGATGACCGCGCCGCCACCTACGCCCGGCTCAAGCTGTCCGGCATGGTCGAGGCCCCCGTCCACCTTGCCGTCTTCTGTGACGACGCGACGCCCAAGGGCCACGGCCTCGGCGCCGCCACCATGCCTGAAACCCGCGCCTATTCCGTCGTTGGCGCGATCACCCACCTCTGGCTTGCCCTGCGCGCCGAAGGCCTCGGCCTTGGCTGGGTCTCGATCCTGGACCGTGACCGGCTGGCGGCAGACCTTGACGTCCCGCCGAACTGGCGTTTCATCGGCTATCTCTGCATTGGTTGGCCCGAGGAGGACGACACCGTGCCTGAACTGGAACGCGCCGGCTGGGAAACCCGCGCCCCGGCCCTCCACGTGGAGACGCGCTGACATGTCCGACCTGATCTGCATCGGCGCCATCGCCGGGTCCTTCGGCGTCTCGGGCGAGGTCCGGCTGAAAAGCTTCTGCTCGGAACCCACCGACATCGCCACCTACGGCCCGCTCTCGACCGAGGATGGCAGCCGCACCTTCCACATCACCCTGACCCGCCCCGTCGCGGGCGGCCTCGGCGCGCGGATCAAGGGGGTATCGACCAAGGAAGAGGCCGACGCCCTGCGCGGAACCAGCCTTTATGTCCCCCGCGACCGCCTGCCCAGCCTGCCCGATGACGAGTTCTATCACGCCGACCTGATCGGCCTGTCCGCCTATGACACGGGCGGAGAGCTGATCGGCAAGGTCAGTGCAATTTACAACCACGGGGCGGGTGATATCCTCGAAATATCGACCGCGCGTCATAAATCGGCCCTGCTTTTGCCCTTTACCTTGGCAATCGTGCCCAATGTCGATCTGGCTGCTGGCCGCATCGTTGTCGATCTGCCGGACGAAGGCGAGTGATCCGTGGCCCTTGGGCCGCGCGGGACGCAGGGAAGGAGTCGGGGATGCTCACGCGTATGCGGCTGGTGAAAGGTGCCGCTGCTCTGCTCTATGTCGGTCCGCTGCTTGCGGGCCTCTGCGGCTTTGGGTGGGGCATGGTCGCCGCCTTTACCGCGATCTTCGTCGTCTGGCTGATGGTGCTGCGTCCGGAACAATGGCCCTCGGGTCCGGCGGAATGGCTGACTGGCCAGGCCTGGCTTGCGGCGCTGGCCCAGGTCCTGTCCCAGCTTCTGCTGGTTGCCGTGCTTTTCGCCGTGGGGCGCGGGCTGGGCGGTCTTGCCGACATCGGCGCGGTCGACATCGACCCGCTGCTGCCGCTGTCGATCTCGTTCATCGCGATCCCGCTGTGCCGGATGCTCTGGGATGCACATGAAGCCGCCAGCCAGGGCTATTTCCTTGATGACGAGGCCGAATCCGCCCATGCCGAAAGCGCGGCCGGTGCTGCCGCCACCGCGATCATTCCGCTGCTGAACCTGCCGGACACCGCGCCCGACGACGCAGTGACCGACGCCGTCGCGCGGACGCTGGACGTGCTGACCGCCGACCTTCGGCTGAACGCGCTGACCGCCGCCCTGTCGCGCACCGACCGCAGCCACACGCCCCTGCGCCGGGCGCTGGTCTTCTGGGCGACCGAGCCCGAGATCGTCGCCCCCGGCCAGGTTCCCGGCAGCATGGCCAGCGCCTTCAGCATCGCGCATGGCAACCTTGACCTGCTGCGCGTCTACGTCCCCCGCGCGATGGCGCTGATCGGTGCCTTCCCGAACCGCGCCCACGACTTCCCCGAGCCGCAGCGCCTGCTGCAAGTCGCCGACGCGCTTCCGCCCTCGGACCTGCCCGCCCATGTGCAGGCCGACCTCCAGGACGGGCTCCGCGCGCTTGCCCGGGCGGTCGAGACGGCTCTGGGTCCTGCTGCCGCGGCGACGCCTGATCCGTTGCCCGACCTGCCTGCAGGACAGATGCGCTCGGCCTGATCGGGCTTTCCCGCGCGGGACTTTCGCGCTAAGCCCGGCCCATGTCCGACACCTCCGACACTCCGAAAAGCCACGGACGGCTGACGATCCGGCCCAGCCTGAAACCCCGCGACCTGCTGGAGGAACCGCGGCTGGTGAAAGGCGCCTTCACGGCCAAGATCATCACCCTCTTCCCCGAGGCCTTCCCCGGAACGCTGGGCCTGTCCCTCACCGGCAAGGCGCTGGACTTCGGCCTGTGGCAGCTGGAAACCATTGACCTCCGCCAGTTCGGTGAAGGCAAGCACCGAAACGTCGACGACACCCCCGCAGGCGGCGGCGCCGGCATGGTCCTGCGCCCCGACGTGGTGGACGCGGCCTTCCGCCATGCCCGCGTCGGCACGCCCGTCGACCGCGCCCGCTGGCCTGTCATCTACCTCTCCCCCCGCGGCGCGCCCTTCACCCAGGCCACCGCCCGCCGCCTTGCGCAGGCCGAGGGCCTGACGCTTCTCTGCGGCCGCTTCGAAGGCGTCGACCAGCGCGTCCTCGACCACCACCAGGTCGAGGAGATCAGCCTTGGCGACTTCGTCCTGACCGGCGGGGAAATCGCGGCGCAAGCCATCCTCGACGCCACCGTCCGCCTGATCCCCGGCGTCCTTGGCAACGCCGCCTCGACCGAGGAAGAAAGCTTCTCGGACGGCCTTCTGGAACACCCGCAATACACCCGCCCCGCCGTCTGGGAGGGGCAGGAGATTCCGCCCGTCCTGCAATCCGGCAACCATGGCGAGATCGCCAAATGGCGCCGCGCCCGGTCCGAGGAACTGACCCGGCAACGCCGCCCGGATTTGTGGGAAAAGCGGGGCCGCTGACCGCCCCGCGACCCTTGACCCGCAGGCCCCTTCCCCCTATACGCGCCCGGTCCGGGACCGTCAGGCCCACGGACCCGATTCCCTTTGCCTGCCTGCCTTCTTCCGCAGGGTCATCGCACGGGGCGCGGCACACGACATAAGCAGGCGCCACCTGCGGCGGGCTTCCTGGGCAACCAGGGGGGACCCGGACGAAGACCGGAAGCTCTGGCGCGGCATCACCTCTGCGGAAACCACCGCAGGCAAAACTGGAGACCAGCGCATGAACCTCATCGCGCAGATCGAGGCGGAGCAGATCGCCGCCCTCGGCAAGACCATCCCGGATTTCAAGGCCGGCGACACCATCCGCGTCGGCTACAAGGTGACCGAAGGCTCGCGCAGCCGCGTTCAGGCCTACGAAGGCGTCTGCATCGGCCGCAAGGGCGGCGCCACGATCGCTGCCTCGTTCACCGTCCGCAAGATTTCCTTCGGTGAAGGCGTGGAACGCGTGTTCCCGCTCTACTCGACCAACATCGACTCGATCGAGGTTGTGCGTCGCGGCAAGGTGCGTCGCGCCAAGCTGTACTACCTCCGCTCGCGTCGCGGCAAATCCGCCCGGATCGCCGAAGTCACCAACTACAAAGAAAAAGCCGAGTAAGGAGGGAAGCCATGAAAGCCGATACCCATCCCGACTACCACACCATCACCATCAAGATGACCGACGGCTCGACCTACGAGACCCGGTCGACCTGGGGCAAGGAAGGCGAAACGATGTCGCTCGACATCGACCCGCTGGCGCACCCGGCCTGGACCGGCCAGCAGGCCAAGCTGCTGGACACCGGCGGCCGCGTGTCGAAGTTCAAGAACAAATACGCCGGCCTGGGCTTCTGACCCCGCCGCACGCGTCCCGAACGCCGCCCCCAACCGGGCGGCGTTTCCTTTTGGAACATCCCCTCACTGCACCGGTTCCCCTTGCTGACCTGAACAGCGAGGACCAGATGAACCGCTCCGATGAAATCCGCGACCTCTACATCACCGGCCTCCGCAACGCGCATGCGATGGAAAGCCAGGCCATGTCGGTGATCGACGCCCAGCTTGCCCGGCTGGAAAGCTATCCCGAGATGACGCAGATGCTGCAGCAGCATCGGCGCGAGACCGAAGGCCAGATCGCCCGGCTTGACCGGATCCTCGAAGGCATGGGCGAAAGCGCCTCGACCCTGAAGGACACCGCCATGTCCGCGATGGGCTCGATGCACGCGATGGGCAATGCCCTGGCGGCGGACGAGGTCCTCAAGAACCACATGGCCGACTACATGTTCGAGCATTTCGAGATCGCCGCCTACACCTCGCTGATCACGATGGCCGAGGCCAACGGCGATACCGCCTCCATTCCGCTTCTCCAGCAGAACCTGGCCGAGGAGCAGCGCTTCCAGCAGCAGCTGATCGACAGCCTGCCGGGGGTGACGCAGACGTTCCTCCAGCGCACCGAAAGCGGCCAGAAGGCAGACGTCTGACGCCGCCGGCTTTCGGCGAAATCCCGCTTTCCCCTGCCCGAGACCCCGCATAGAAAGCGCCCCGGGGACCAAGGCAGGGGACAGCATGGCGCGGATCATCGTCGTCGGGAACGAGAAGGGCGGCTCGGGCAAGTCCACCACCTGCATGCATGTCGCGACCGCCTTGTCCCGCCTTGGGCAGAAGGTCGGCGCGCTGGACCTCGACCTGCGGCAGAAAAGCTTCGGCCGCTATATCGAGAACCGCCGCGCCTACCTGGCCCAGACCGGCCTGGACCTGCCAACGCCCGACTACCGCGACCTGCCGGATGCCCACCCCGCCCACGGCGACACCGCGCAGGACCAGCGCCTGACCCGCGCGATCGAGGCGATGCACGCCACGATGGACTACATCGTCATCGACTGCCCCGGCAGCCACACCCGCCTGTCTCAGGTCGCCCATACGCTGGCCGACACGCTGATCACGCCGCTGAACGACAGCTTCGTCGACTTCGACCTCCTGGCGCGGATGGACGGGCTGACCGGCAAGATCAAGGGGCCGTCGATCTATTCGGAAATGGTCTGGGCGGCGCGGCAGATGCGGGCGCAGGCGGGGCTTCAGCCCATCGACTGGATCGTCGTCCGCAACCGCCTGGGCGCGCAGCAGATGCACAACAAGAAGAAGGTCGGCGCCGCGCTCGAGGAACTTTCCCGCCGCATCGGCTTTCGCGTGCTGAACGGATTCTCCGAACGGGTGATCTTCCGCGAGCTCTTTCCCCGCGGCATCACGCTGCTTGACCTCAAGGACACCGGCGTCGACCAGCTGAGCCTGTCGAACATCGCCGCCCGGCAGGAACTGCGCGACCTGATGGCCGGACTTAAACTTCCGGCTCTGCAGATCGGCTTCTGAACACCGGCCCGCCCAGGCCCGCCTGGTTCACGATCCGGGTGCGGTTGACCTTCTTCAACCGCTTGTCGAACGTGGTGTCCTCATCGACCTTGCGCGCGCGGCCAAGGCCAATCTTCTTCAGCAGCTTGATCGTCTTTTTCATTGGGGCGTCCTTTCGGTCTTGCCCCTTCTTCCCGCGCAAGCGGGGCAGGAAAATGGCAGGGCTGGTCCATTCCCGAGTCTGGCCTGCGCTCATTTGGCGACAGTCCGTGTCCGAATTCGCCACACAATTTAAGCGTGTGTTAACCGCGCCTTACAGCCCCCGCGACCCAAGCCAGTCGGCCCAGGCGGTCTTCGACCCGGCGAAGACGTTGATATCCACCCGCCCCGCGATCCCCGGCACCAGCCCCGTCGAGGTATATTGCCAGAAGCTCCAGGACTTGCCGTCATAGACGTCATGCGGATGGTCTGCGACCGAGCGCAGCCAGAACTCCACCCCGCGCAGGCGCCACAGCTCGGTGTCCTGGTAGAAGTCGACGGTGGTGTAGATCATCGGTC
This sequence comes from Paracoccaceae bacterium, assembly GCA_027489355.1. Classification (GTDB taxonomy): domain Bacteria; phylum Pseudomonadota; class Alphaproteobacteria; order Rhodobacterales; family Rhodobacteraceae; genus Tabrizicola. Next base: position 251,762 of record JAIXZY010000077.1, read on the forward strand.
GCTGGCCATAGTGCCGCTCCAGGATGTCCAGGAAGATCCGCGCCTCTTCGCGGATCGTCGCGCCGTCGCGGCGGATGGTGCAGGTGGGGCTGGTCGGCGTCCACTCCATGTCCAGCACCGGGGGCAGGGCGCCGGGAGTCTTCGGCACATGCCGAATGAACCAGCGCGCCTGCTCGGCCGCCGGGCGGCAGTGGTAGAAGAAATGGTAGGCCCCGCGCTTGACGCCCGCCGCGGCGGCCCCGCCCCAGTGGCTGTCGAACATCGGGTCGACCATGTCGCCGCCCTCGGTCGCCTTGATGAAGGCGAAGTTCACCCCGTTCGCCCGCGCCGTTTTCCAGTCCACCTGGGTCTGGAACCGCGACAGGTCGATCCCATGCACCGGGTAGCGGTCCGGAGACCGCCCTGGCCAGTCGGTCGGGTCGCTGTCGGCGAAGTTCGAACTGGTGACCGAGACCTCAAGCGGCTCGGACACGGCATCGCGGCGGCCCTGTCCGCAGGCGGCAAGGGCAAGGACAAGCAGGACGAAGATGGGGCGGATCATGTCCGAAGCCTGCCGCGACTTCAGGCGGCTGTCACGCCGGTTTTTCCGCCCCGCACCAGTCGATGCGCGACGTTCCGCGCAGTCGGTCGGGCTGAGGGAACAGGTCTCCCTCGCCCGCGTCACCCGAAGCGGGAAGGGACCAGCCGCGCCACCAGGTCCGCGTCCAGCTCGGGCGCCCGGCCGCCGATCAGGTCCGCCGCCAGCCGACTTGCCGCCGCGCTGGTCTGGAACCCGTAGCCGCCCTGGCCCGCCAGCCAGAAGAACGTGGGCTCCCGGACATCCGGCCCGATCACCAGCACCCGGTCCGGCGCAAAGGTCCGCAGGCCCGCCCAGTTCGAGATCAGCCGCGTCACGGGTTCCGTCACCATCTCCTCGTACCGCGCCAGCCCCTCGGCCAGGACCATGTCGTCGGCCCAGGCGTCGTGCGGCTCCATCAGGTCCTCTTCGGCCGGGCTGACGATCAGGGCGCCGGCATCGGGCTTGGCGTACCAGTCCTCGCCCGGCCCGAACATCATTGGCCAGCGGCTCACGTCATGCCCGCCGGGCGCCGGGATCCGCGCCATCGACCGGCGATAGGGCGTGAAGCCCAAGGGCCGCACCCCCGCCAGCGCCGCCACCTGGTCCACCCAGGCCCCGGCTGCGTTGACCACCATCCGCGCGGTAAACTCCCCCGCCGTCGAGGACACCCGCCACCCCGCGCCGTCCTTCGCAATCGCTTCGACCCGGGCCTTGGTCAGGATGCGCGCGCCGCGCCCCTTCGCCTCGCGCGCGAAGCCCTGGACCAGAAGGTCGGTGTCCACGTCCTCGGCATGGCCGGCATAGCCCGCCATCGCCACCGTCTCCGGGTTCAGGATCGGGACGATCCGCCGCGCTTCCTCGACGCTGATCCGGTCGAAGTGCATCACGTCCAGATCATGCTCGAAGGCGTCCGCCGCGTCGGCCTTGCCAACCAGCATCAGGCCGCGCGGGCTCAGCACGCCCGGCACGCTTCGGAAATAGGCTTCGGACGCCATCGACAGCCCCACCACCGCCGGAGCGCCATAGCGGGGCTCGAACAGCGCGGCCGAGCGGCCCGAGGCGTGATGCGCCAAGGCCTCCTCTGCCTCCAGCACGATGACCTGCCCCAGCTCCGACATCCGCGCCGCCGCCGAAATGCCGGCGATCCCGCCGCCGATGATCAGAAAATCCGCGTCCATTCCGCCCCTCCCCGCAAGGGAAAGGGGCACGGAAATCCCATGCCCCTTCCTTCTGGTTCAAATACCCAAGATCGCCGGGGGCCGGAACCCCCACCGATCACTGCGGAATGTCGCCGGTGATGCCTTCGACGTAGAAGTTCATCCCCAGAAGGTCGCCATCGGGCGCCGTCGCGCCTTCGGCCAGCCAGGGGCTGCCGTCCTGCTTGTTGATCGGACCGGTGAACGGGTGCAGCGTCCCCGCCGCGATATCGTCGCGGACCTTCTCGGCCTCGGCCTTCACTTCCGGCGGCACCTTGTCGGTGATCTCGCCGATCAGCACTTCGCCGCCCTTGATGCCCGCCCAGACGTCGGACTGGGCATAGGTCCCGTCCAGCAGTGCCTGGACCCGCTCGATGTAGTACGGACCCCAGTTGTCGATGATCGAGGACACGCGCGGCCCGTCCTTGTACTCGGCCATGTCCGAGGCCTGTCCGAAGCCGATCACCTTGCCGTCGGTCTTGGCCGCTTCCGCCAGAACGGCGGTGGAGTCGGTGTGCGACGCGATCACGTCGACGCCCTGGTCGATCAGCGCCTTGGCCGAATCCGCTTCCTTCGCCGGGTCGAACCAGGTGAAGGCCCAGACCACCGACAGCTCGACGTTCGGGTTCACCTTCTTGGCGGCCAGGTAGTAGCTGTTGATCCCCATGACGACCTCGGGGATCGGGAAGGACCCGATGTAGCCGATCTTGTTCGACTTGGTCATCCGGCCCGCGATGGTGCCTTGGACCGCACGGCCCTCATAGAAGCGCGCGTTGTAGGTCGAAACGTTCGGATGCTCGCGCTTGAAGCCCGTGGCATGTTCGAACTTCACGTCCGGGAACTTGGCCGCCACGGCGTTGGTCGCGTCCATGTATCCGAACGAGGTCGTGAAGATGATGTTGCAGCCGCCCAGCGCCATCTGGGTCAGCACACGCTCGGCATCCGCGCCTTCCGGCACGTTCTCCTGATACTGGATCTCGACCTTGTCGCCGAACTTCTCCTGCACCGCCAGGGCGCCCTGGTGGTGCTGGTAGGTCCAGCCGCCGTCGCCGATCGGGCCGACATAGACGAAGCAGGCCTTCACCTTCTCCATCCCCTGCGCGAAGGCGCCCGAGGCCAGCATCAGCCCCATTGCCGCGCTTGCCAGCAGTGTTCTCCGTTTCATCCGTCTTCTCCCCGTGGTGGCGGCACCCTTCGCGGTACCGCAAGTTGATGCCTCAGCGCGAGGCGTGAAAGTTCTGTCCCAGCGCAGCCGGAGCGCCATTGGCCTTGCCCCGCCGCCCGGCCGACATGATGACCAGCACAAGGATGGTTATCAGATAGGGGGCCATCGACAAGTACTCGACCGGAATGCCCGAGCCCGCGACCTGCAGGTTCAGCTGCAGAACCGTGATGCCGCCGAAAAGATAAGCACCGATCAACACCCGCCAGGGCTTCCAGCTGGCAAAGACCACGATGGCCAGCGCGATCCAGCCCGCGCCCGCCGTGATCCCGTCCACCCATTGCGGCACCCGGGCAAGGCTGACATAGGCCCCGCCGATCCCCGCCATCGCGCCGCCAAAGGCGATGCACATCAGGCGGATGCGGTTGACCTTGTAGCCCAGCGCATGGGCCGCCTCGTGGCTTTCGCCCACGGCGCGGATGATCAGCCCGATCCGCGTCGCCTTCAGCACCCACCACAGCACCGCGGTCATCGCGATGCTGAAATAGACCACCCAGTCGTGGCCAAACAGGATCGGCCCCACCACCGGCAGGTCCGCCAGCGCATCCGGCAGAAGCTGCCCCGTCGCCGGCGGCTTGATCCCGTTGTAGCCCTGCCCGCCAAGGCTGGACACGCCCAGCCCGAACAGCGTCAGCGCCAGCCCCGTCGCCACCTGGTTCGCCAGGAACACCTGCGTCAGCAGCGCAAAGATCAGGCTCAGCGCCGCCCCCGCCACCGCCCCGCCGACAAAACCCAGCACCGGGCTCCCCGTCTCGACCGCCACCACGAAGCCGCCCAGCGCGCCGATGATCATCATCCCCTCGACGCCCAGGTTCAGCACCCCCGCGCGCTCCACCACCGCCTCGCCCAGCGCCGCCAGCAGGATCGGCACGGCCGAGGCCATGAGCGTGGCGATCAGGATGACCGGATTGATACCGCCAAGATCCATCTCAGTGCGCCCCCACAGCCAGCCGGAACCGATAGTTCGTCAAGACATCCACCGCGAGGAGGAAGAACAGCAGCATCCCCTGGAACACCTGGATCGCCGCATCCGGCAGGCCAAGGTTCGTGGACGCCATCTCGCCCCCCACATAGGTCAGCGCCATCAGGAACCCCGCCAGCACGATCCCCAAGGGGTTCAACCGCCCAAGGAAAGCCACGATGATCGCCGTGAACCCATACCCGGTGTTGAAGTCGATGCTGATCTGCCCCGCCGGCCCCGTCACTTCGAACAACCCGGCCATCCCGGCCAGCGCCCCCGAAATCCCCATGCACATGACGACCAGCCGCGCCGGGCTCACCCCGTGGAACCGGGCCGCGCGCGGAGCCTGCCCCGCCAGCCGGATCTGGAACCCCGCCTGGTGCCGGGTCAGCAGGATATAGGCCAGGACCCCCGTCACCAGCGCCGCTACCCCGCCCCAATGCAGCCCCGACCCCGCAATCAACTCCGGGTTCGCCGCCGCCGGATAGCTTGAGAAGTTGCGGCTTCCCGGAAAGCCCATGCCTTCAGGGTTCTTCAGGAAACCCGTGGAGGCCTTGGCCAGGATCGTCTCGGCCACATAGACCAGCATCAGGCTGACAAGGATCTCATTCGTGTTGAACTTCGTCTTCAGGATCGCCGGGATCATCGCCCAGAGCCATCCCCCGAACGCCCCAGCCACCACCATCACCGGAAAGATCAGCCGGTTCTCCGTCGGAAAGACCGCCAGCCCCACCGCCGCGCCGAAGATCGCGCCCATGATGTACTGGCCCTCGGCCCCGATGTTCCAGATCCCCGCCCGGAACCCCAGCGCCAGCCCGATGGCGATCAGGATCAGCGGCCCCGCCTTCACCAGCAATTGCCCGCGCAGATAGAAGGCAAACTCGCCGAAGACCGGGTCCCAGAAGATCGTCCGGATCACCTCGAATGGGTTCTTCCCCATCGCCGCGAACAGGCAGCCCCCCGCGATCATCGTCAGGATCACCGCCACCGGCGGCGTCGCATAAAGCCAGAACTTGCTCGGGGTAGGGCGCTTCTCAAGCCTCAGCACGACCACACCCCATTTTCTGTCCACAAATATCCCGGGGGTGTGGGGGCTGGCCCCCACTCCAAAGGTTCCACAAGCGCGCCGCTTCAAGGTCGTGGGCAACACTGCACCCCGCGCCTCCCCTCCCCCTCCGTGGGGAGGGGTCGGGGGTGGGGGGCACCCGGCCAGTCACATCAAGCCACATGATGCGCGACCTCCATTCCATGCGCCCCGCCCATCATCAGCCCGATCTCGTCCATCGTCAGACCCTCGGTCGGACGCGGCTTCGTCAGCCGCCCCTCGTTCAGCACCGCAAAGCTGTCCGAGACCTCCAGCAACTCATCCAGGTCCTGCGAAATCACCACCACCGCCGCGCCCTCTCCGGCCCGGTCGAGGATGCTCTGACGGATCTGCGCCGCCGCCGCCGCATCCACGCCCCAGGTCGGCTGGTTGATCACGATGACCGAGGCCCCCTGCATCAACTCGCGTCCCATCAGGAACTTCTGCAAGTTCCCCCCCGACAGCGCCCGCGCCGCCACATCCGGACCCGGAGTCCGCACGTCATAGGCCGCGATGATCTCCTCCGCGAACTTCCGCGTCCCCGCCCAGTCCACGAACCCGTTCTTCGTCAGCCCCTTGCGCACCCCCGCCGTCAGGAAGGCGTTCTCGACAAGCGACATGTCCGGCGCCGCCGCGTGCCCGTACCGGTCCTCCGGTGCCGCCACCAACCCGGTGCGACGCCGCTCCACCGGGCCAAGGTCGCCCACTGCATGTCCTGCCACCCGCACCTTGTCGGGCGAAGCTTTCAGCTCCCCCGACAATGCGAGCAAAAGCTCATCTTGTCCGTTCCCCGCGACCCCGGCGATGCCCAGCACCTCGCCCTTCGCCACCGTGAAACTGATCCCTTTCAACGAGGTCCCGAACGGAATAGGCGACGCCACCGACAGGTCCGAAACCCCCAACGCCACCTCGCCCTTCGCCCCCACCCGACGCTCCGGCGTCTTGAGCGTCGCACCCACCATCAACTCCGCCATCTCCCGCGCCGTCCTCTCGCGCGGCGTGCAGGTCGCCACCACCTTCCCCCGCCGCAGGATCGTCGCCTCGTCGCAGAGCGATTTGATCTCTTCCAGCTTGTGGCTGATATACAGGATAGCCGTCCCCTCACTCGACAACTGCCGCAGCGTCTTGAACAGGATCTCCACCTCCTGCGGCGTCAGGACCGAGGTCGGCTCGTCCATGATCAGCAGCTTCGGATCCTGCAGCAGGCACCGGATGATCTCCACCCGCTGCCGCTCTCCCGCGCTCAGGTCCCCCACCATCCGCGAGGGGTCCAAGGGCAGCCCATACTCCTCCGACACCGCCCGGATCCGCGCCGCCAGCTCCCGCATCGGCGGCGGGTTCTCCATCCCCAGCGCCACGTTCTCTGCCACGTTCAGCGCCTCGAACAGGCTGAAGTGCTGGAACACCATCGCCACCCCCAGCCGCCGCGCCTCCGCCGGCTTCGACGGCGTGTAAGCCGCCCCGCGAAGCGTCATCTGACCAGAGTCAGGCCGGACCAGACCATAGATCATCTTGACCATGGTCGACTTCCCCGCACCGTTCTCGCCCAACAAAGCGTGGATCTCCCCCTCACCGATGGAGAAGGTCACATCCGAGTTCGCCACCACCCCCGGATAAGCCTTGGTGATCCCCTCGACCCGCAACAGCTCTGGCCGCGTCATGCCCGCTTCTCCCCCACCTTCACCTGCGAGGCCCGCAGCAGTTCCGCCACCACCCCCACCGCAATCGCCTGCGGATGCTTGCCCAGCGACGGATCGCCAATCGGACACCTGATCCGCCCCACCGCCTGCGCCTCATGCCCCAGCGCCCGCAACCTGGACCGGAACCGCCCCCACTTCGTCGCCGACCCGATCAGCCCCAACCCCTTGAACCCCCGGTTCAGCAGCCGATGGCACAACTCCAGGTCCAGCGCGTGTGAGAACGTCAGCACCAGATGCTCCGCCCCCACCGGCGCATGATCCGCCACCAAGGCGGGATCGGAGGCCGGAACCACCGTCACCCCCTCCGGCACCACGTCCGGAAACCGCTCAGGCCTGACATCCACCCAGGTCACCGCAATCCCCGGCAACGGAGCCAGCACGCTGACCAGCGCCCGCCCCACATGCCCCGCACCCCAGACCCAGACCTGCCGCTCCGCCTCCATCACCGGCTCCACCAGCCACCCGGCCACCAGCCCGGGCGCAGGCCGCACCCCCTGCCCCCGCGCCGCCGCCAAGACCCGCTTCACCGCCAGCGGCATCTCCCCGACGCCTCGCGCCACAACCCCCGCCACAGCCTCCGGCACCGCCTCGAAGACCTCAGTCCAGAGCACCACCGCCCCGCCACAGCACTGCCCAAGGCTGGGTCCCAGTGCGATCCGCTCTACCCTGGGCGCCTCCCTCCCCCCTCCGTGGGGGAGGGATGGGGTGGGGGGGCTCGCCGCCAGCCACTCCCGCGCCCTCCCAGCCGCCTCGAACTCCAGCGCCCCGCCGCCGATCGTCCCCGCCTGCCCGCCTTCCCAGACCAGCATCGACGCCCCGACCTCGCGCGGGGACGACCCCTCCACGCCCGCAATCACCACCCGGGCCACTCGCCCATGCGTCTCCAAAGCCGCCGCCAATGCGCCAAGGTCAAACACGACGCTCAACCCTCCGCACCGCCATCAGCACCCGCTCCGCCGTCGCCGGAGCAGCCAGCGCCGGATACACGCTGCCATCCCCACAAGCCGCCACCGCATCCGACAGCGCATACAGCGCCGAGATCCCCAGCATGAACGGCGGCTCCCCCACCGCCTTGGACTTGCCCACCGCATCCTCCCGATTGGGCTTGCCCCACAGGGCCACGTTGAACACGTCGGGCCGGTCCGAACAGGCCGGGATCTTGTAGGTCGACGGCGCATGCGTCGCCAGCCGCCCCTTGCCGTCCCACACGAGCTCCTCGGTCGTCAGCCACCCCGCGCCCTGCACATAGGCCCCCTCGACTTGGCCAATATCCAAAGCCGGGTTCAGCGAGGTCCCCGTGTCATGCAGCAGGTCCGCCCGCAGGATCCGGTTCTCTCCGGTCAGCCGGTCGATCACCACCTCCGTCACCGCCGCGCCATAGGCGAAGTAGTAGAACGGCCGCCCGACCCCCTTCACCCGATCCCAGATGATCTTCGGCGTGGCGTAATACCCGGTCGAGGACAGCGACACCCGCGCCTGGTAGGCCCAGGCCACCACCCGCGCCCAGTCATAGACCTCGCCCGCCACGCGAACCGTCCCGTCCACGAACCGCACCGAGGACGGCTTCACCTGATGCTTCTCGGCAATGAACTCCGCCAGCCGCCCGCGGATCACCTCCGCCGCCGCTTTCGCGGCCATCCCGTTCAGGTCCGACCCCGACGACGCGGCGGTGGCCGAGGTATTCGGCACCTTCCCCGTATCCGTCGCCGTGATCTTCACCATCCCAACGTCGAGGCCAAACACCGAAGCCGTCACCTGCGCGACCTTCTGGAACAGCCCCTGTCCCATCTCGGTCCCGCCGTGGTTCAGCGCCACGCTTCCATCCTGGTACACATGCACCAGGGCCCCCGCCTGGTTCAGCCAGGTCAGGGTAAACGAGATCCCGAACTTGACCGGAGTCAGCGCGATCCCCCGCTTCAGCACCGGAGACCGAGCATTCCACGCCGCAATCTCCGCCTTCCGCGCCCGGTAGTCGCTGGTCCGCTCCAGATCCGCCACCAGCTCATGCCCGATGAAATCCTCCACCGGCATCATGTAGGGCGTCGTCTGCACCCGCCCGTCCGACGGCACCTCATGCGACCCCACCGGAGCCGCCGCTCCACGAGAGGACAGGTCCACCTCACCCGCCTTCGCGCCCCTCGATATTTTCTGTCCAGAAGTATCCCGGGGGTCCGGGGGCTGGCCCCCGGGGTCTGACATCCCGCGATAGAAGTTGGCCTTGCGCACCTCCAGCGGCTCGCGTCCCACGACGAAGGCCACGTGATCCATCACCCGCTCGATCCCCACCATCCCCTGCGGCCCACCAAACCCGCGATAGGCTGTGGCGCTGCAGGTGTTGGTCTTCAGCCGGTGCGATTCAATCCGCACATGCTGCAGGTGATAGCAGTTGTCCGCATGCAGCATCGCCCGGTCCGCCACCGGCAGGCTCAGGTCCTGCGACCAGCCGCAGCGGAACAGATGCGTGAACTCCAGCCCCAGGATGCGCCCTTCGTCATCCACCCCGGCCCGGTACACGATCCGCAAATCATGCCGCTTCCCCGTGATGACCATGTCGTCATCCCGGTCATAGCGCATCCGGCACGGCCGCCCCGTCAGGCGCGCCGCTATCGCACAAGCAATCGCCAGCGCATTGCCCTGGCTCTCCTTGCCGCCAAACCCCCCGCCCATCCGCCGCACTTCGACCCGCACCGCGCTCATCGGCAGATGCAGCGCATGCGCCACCTTGTGCTGGATCTCGGTCGGATGCTGGGTCGAGGAATGGATCACCATATCCCCGCCCTCCTGAGGCACCGCCGCCGCGACCTGGCCTTCAAGGTAGAAGTGCTCCTGCCCCCCCACCTCGAACGATCCCTCGACCACGCGCGGAGCCTTCTCGATGGCCCGTGCGGCATCCCCCTTGGCCCAGACCACCGGCCCCTGCTCGAACCGGCTGTTCGCCGCCAGCGCATCGTCCACCGTCAGCAGCGCCGGTAGCTCACGGTACGAAACCTTCCCCAGCCGCGCCGCCTTCCGCGCCGCCAGATGGCTCTCTGCCACCACCAGAAACACCGGCTGCCCGACGTAATGGACCTTCCCAACGGCCAGCAGCGGCTCGTCCGCCGCCGAGGGCGAACAGTCCGGCATCTCGTCGAAATCCTCCGCCGACAGCACCGCCACCACGCCGGGTGCCGCCCTCACCGCCGACAGGTCGATCCCCGTGATCTCGCCATGCGCCACCGAGGACAACCCGAACGCCAGATTCAGCGCATTCGCCATCGACAGGTCGTCGACATACCGAGCCTGCCCCGTCACATGCAGCGGTGCCGCGTCATGCGGCAAAGCCTTCCCCATGCTCATGGCGTCACCTCCAGCACCGACACCGGCACGCCGTTCAGATCCTGGAAATACCGCCGCAGCAGATTCTGCGCGGTCAGCATCCGGTACCCGGCGGAAGCGCGCATATCGCTTAGCGGAGCAAAATCCCCCGCCATCGCCTCCGCCGCCGCCTCGACCGTCGCTTCGGTCCAAGCCTTTCCCAGTAGCGCCGCCTCAGCCAGGGACGCCCGCTTCGGCACCCCCGCCATGCCCCCGAAGGCGATCCGGGCCGACGTCACCACGCCCCCCTCCACGACCACGTTGAAACACCCGCAGACCGCGCTGATGTCCTGATCGAACCGCTTGGAAATCTTGTAGCAGCGCAGGGCAGGGGCCTGCTCGGGGAACGACACCCCCGCCACGAACTCCCCCGGCCGCCGATCCTGCTTCCGATACTCCAGGAAGAAATCCTCCAGCGGGATCGACCGCATCTCGTCCCCCCGCCGCAGATGCAGCGTGGCCCCCAAAGCAATCAGAGCCGGCGGCCCATCCCCGATGGGAGACCCGTTCGCAATGTTCCCCCCAATCGTTGCCGCATTCCGCACCTGCACCGAGGCGTACCGCCGCAACAGCTCCCCGAACGACGGCAACCGATCCTTCACCGCCTCCCGCAGGGCCGAAATCGTGACGCAGGCCCCGACATGCAGCTGCCCGCCCTGCACCTCGATCCCCTTCAGGTCCTCAACGCCGTTCAGGAACGCCATCGGCCGCAACTCCCGCAGCTGCTTCGTCACCCAAAGCCCCACGTCCGTCGCACCCGCGACCAGCACCGCGTCCGGGTTGGCCACATACCACTCCGCCAGCGCATCCGAGTCCGAAGGCCGGAACACCCCCGCCTCCCCCGCCGCAAAGGCCGCAACCGCCGAACGATCCGCCACCATCCACTCCGGCACCGCCTCGCCCGACGCCGCCTCCGCCGCCCGGACGATCGGAGCATACCCCGTGCACCGGCACAGGTTCCCCGCCAGCGCATCATCATGCGCCCGGTCGCCGTTCAGATGCGCCACCGCCATGCTCACCACGAACCCGGGAGTACAGAACCCGCACTGCGACCCGTGGTGAGAAACCATCGCCGCCTGCACCGGGTGCATCTCGCCCCCCGGCCCCGACACCCCCTCGACCGTCCGCACTGCCTTTCCGTGCAGCTGCGGCAGGAACAGGATGCAGGCGTTCAGCGCCCGCGACCCCTCTGCATCGGTGACCATCACCGTGCAGGCCCCGCAGTCGCCTTCGTTGCAGCCTTCCTTGGTCCCCTTCAGCCCGCGCACCTCGCGCAGCCAGTCCAGCAGCGTCCGCGTCGGGGCTTCCCCCTCGATGCGAACCGGCGTTCCGTTCAACAGAAACGCTACAGTCATCCGTCTGTCCGCCGCCTTCTCCCCGGTTGGAGCATTCTGCGGGATCGCCCGATGCGGCGTAAAGCGATCCACACGCCCCTTGTCTTGTTATCATTCCATCAAGCCGACCGCGCCGATTCAAGGCAAGAACAAACTCGTCGGCAAAATTTGATGCAGTATCGGGATTCTCCTAAGGATCGCGCCCAAAACTGCGGCGTCCGGAAGGTAAGGCAAACCCTACTCGCCGGGCAGTCGGGCCAGGTCTATACGTCAATCCATTAGCATACATACAAATGGATTTTCCCATGGACTTCGCAACTTCCCTCAAATTTGCCCATGTGCTTGCCGCCGTCCTTTGGGTCGGCGGCGGTTTTGCCACCATCGTCGCAGGCATCGTCCTGTCCGGTCGCTCCACCGCCCAGACCCAGCTTGCCATCGTGCAGGCCGTCGTCCTTCTGGCCCCTCGGCTGTTCATCCCGGCCTCCATCCTGACCCTCGCGACCGGAGTCACCCTTCTCTTCGTCGCAGGCTGGGGCTGGCAACCCTTCACCACGTTCGGCCTGGCCGGAGTCCTCTTCACCGCCACCTTCGGCGCGCTGGTCCTTGGCCCCTCCTGCGAACGTGCGCTGAAACTGGCCGATACCCACGGGGCCGAGGCCGCGATCCCCTCGCTCCGCCGCGTCCAGCGGCTGGCGATGATGGACTATGCCATCCAGTTCGCCATCGTTTTCCTGATGGTGGTGAAACCCGGCTGGCAGGACTTCGCGATCTTCTCCGGCCTGGCGGCCGTCGTCGCCCTTGCCGCCCTGGCCGCCTTCCGTCCGATGCCGCGCCTGGCCTGACGACCCTTCACAGCACGCGCCGGGCCGGGTAATCCTTCCCCATGCCCGGCGCGACCCCCCGTTTCATCCACCTTCGATGCCACACCGAACACTCGCTCCTCGAAGGCGCGGTGCCGGTGAAGAAGCTTGTCGGCCTCTGCACCGCGCAGAACATGCCTGCCGTGGCTGTGACCGACACGAACAACATGTTCGCCGCGCTGGAGTTTTCCGTCACCGCGATGGGGGCAGGGGTCCAGCCCATCGTCGGCTGCCAGATCTCCGTCGCCCACGACCCCGCCCAGCCGGGCGAGAAACCCCGCCTGCCCGCGCCCATCGTGCTGCTTGCCCAGACCGAGCGCGGCTACATGAACCTGATGCGGCTCAACACGCTCCTCTACATCGAGGGGACGATCGACAGCTCGTCGAACCTGCCGCAAGTCACCCTCGACGAACTCGCCCAGCACGCCGAGGGCCTCATCTGCCTGACCGGCGGCCCCGAAGGCCCCCTCGGCCGCTTCCATGCCACCGGCCAGCACGCCAAGGCCCGCGCGCTTCTGGAACGCCTCGCCGCGATCTACCCGAACCGGCTCTACGTCGAGCTTCAGCGCCACCCCGGCCCGGGCGGAGCCCTCCCGGAAAACGAAGCCCTCGCCGAACGCGGCGCCATCGACCTCGCCTACGAACTTGGCCTGCCCATCGTCGCGACGAACGACGTCTACTTCCCCAAACCCGACCTTTACGAGGCGCACGATGCCCTCATCTGCATCGCCGAAGGCGCCTATGTCGACCAGCAGCAGCCCCGCCGCCGCCTGACGCCGCAGCACTACTTCAAATCCGAAGCCGAGATGGTCGCCCTCTTCGCCGACCTCCCCGAGGCGCTGGAGAACACCGTCGAGATCGCGAAACGCTGCGCCTATGCCGCAACCAAGCGCAAACCGATCCTGCCGCGCTTCGCCGACGATGAGGTCCAGGAACTCCGCCGCCAGGCCAACGAAGGGTTGCAGGCCCGGCTCAAGGTCATCCCGCATTCCGCCACGCCCGAGGAATACCAGGCCCGCCTGGACTTCGAGCTTGGGATCATCGAGAAGATGGGCTTCCCCGGCTACTTCCTGATCGTGTCGGACTTCATCAAATGGGCCAAGGACCACAACATCCCCGTCGGTCCGGGCCGGGGCTCGGGGGCCGGTTCGCTGGTCGCCTATGCGCTGACGATCACCGACCTCGACCCGCTGCGCTATGCGCTTCTGTTCGAACGCTTCCTGAACCCGGAACGCGTCTCGATGCCCGACTTCGACATCGACTTCTGCATGGACCGCCGGGAAGAGGTGATCCAGTACGTCCAAGAGAAGTATGGCCGCGACAAGGTGGCCCAGATCATCACCTTCGGCGCGCTTCTGTCCAAGGCCGCCGTCCGCGACGTGGGCCGCGTGCTGCAACTCTCCTACGGGCAGGTCGACAAGCTGTCGAAGATGATCCCGGTGGAAGGGGTCAAACCTGTCTCGATCACCAAGGCCCTTGCCGACGAACCCCGCCTGCGCGAGGCCGCGAAAGAGGAAGTCGTCGGCCGCCTCCTCGACTATGCCGCCAAGATCGAGGGCCTCTACCGCAACGCCTCGACCCACGCCGCGGGCGTCGTGATCGGCGACCGCCCGCTGGACCAACTGGTGCCGCTCTACCGAGACCCCCGGTCGGACATGCCCGCGACCCAGTTCAACATGAAATGGGTCGAAGCCGCGGGCCTGGTGAAGTTCGACTTCCTCGGGTTGAAGACCCTGACCGTCATCCAGAATGCGATGGACCTTCTGGCCCTGCGCGGGATCAGCTTCGACATCAACCTGATTCCGCTGGACGACAAGCCGACCTACGACCTTTACGCCAGCGCCAAGACCGTCGCGGTGTTCCAGGTCGAAAGCTCCGGCATGATGGACGCGCTCCGCCGGATGAAGCCCACCTGCATCGAGGACATCGTCGCGCTGGTGGCCCTCTACCGCCCTGGCCCGATGGAAAACATCCCGGTCTATTGCGAGGTGAAGAACGGCCTCCGCGACCTGGAATCGATCCACCCGACCATCGACCACATCCTGGCCGAAACCCAGGGCATCATCGTCTACCAGGAACAGGTGATGCAGATCGCCCAGGTCATGGCGGGCTACTCCCTTGGCGGCGCCGACCTTCTCCGCCGCGCGATGGGGAAAAAGATCGCCGAGGAAATGGCGAAGGAACGGCCCAAGTTCATCGAAGGCTGCAAGGCCACCCACAACATCGACGCCAAGAAGGCGGGCGAGGTCTTCGACCTTCTGGAAAAGTTCGCCAACTACGGCTTCAACAAATCCCACGCCGCTGCCTATGCCGTGGTCAGCTACCAGACCGCCTACCTGAAAGCGAACTACCCGGCCGAGTTCATGGCCGCCGTCATGAACTGCGACATCCACCTCACCGACAAGCTGGCCGTCTACAAGCGTGAGGTCGACAAGCTTGGCATCAAGACCGTCGCGCCCTGCGTCAACGCTTCCCTCGCCACCTTCACCGTCCGCCACGGCGCCATCGTCTATGGCCTCGGCGCCCTGAAGAACGTCGGCGTCGACGCCATGCGCCTCATCACCGAGGCCCGCGGCGACAAGCCCTTCGCCACCCTCTTCGACTTCGCCCGCCGCGTGGACCTGAAACGCATCGGCAAGCGCCCGCTCGAAATGCTCGCCCGCGCCGGTTGCTTCGACCAGCTCGACCCCAACCGCGCCCGCGTCTTCGAAGCCCTCGACCCCCTCGTCGCCTACTCCGCCGCCATCCACGAGGCCGCCGCGTCCGCCCAGAACTCCCTCTTCGGCACCGCCGGGGCCGACATCCCCGAACCCCGCCTCCCCTTCCGCGACGACTGGCTCCCCACCGAGCGCCTCTCGCAGGAACACCAGGCCATCGGCTTCTACCTCTCCGGCCACCCCCTCGACGACTACATGTCCGCGCTCCGCAAGAAGGGCGTCGAGACCCTCGCGCAAGTCACCCAAAAGGCCGAACGCGGCCCCTGCATCGCCAAGCTCGCCGGCTCCGTCTCCTCCCGCCAGGAACGCAAATCCGCCAAGGGCAACCGCTTCGCCTTCGTCCAGCTCTCCGACCCCACCGGCCTTTACGAGGTCACCTGCTTCTCCGACGTCCTCGAAGCCTCCCGCGACCACCTCGATGCCGGCTCCAACGTCGTCCTCACCGTCAAGGCCGAGCTCGAAGGCGACACCCTCAAGCTCCTCGCCCAATCCATCACCCCCATCGACGCCGCCACCGCCACCGCCGGCGCGCAGGACCTCCGCATCCACCTTGCCAAGCCCGAGGCCGCCCAGTCCCTCGCCGCCCTCCTGTCCAAGGTCGACGCCCGCACCCGCGCCGCCATCACCCTCTGCGTCACCGACCCCGAGGGCCGCGAGATCGACATCGACCTCCCCGGCCAATTTCCAATCACCCCGCAGATCAAGGGCGCGATCAAGGCCATGCACGGCGTCCTCGCCGTCGAGGAAATCTGATCCCCCACGTAGGGTGCGCATTCATGGCGCACCCCACCCGCACGCCCCCCAAACCCAGCCTTAACCCAACCCGGCGTTCCCTCCCGCCCAAAGGAGCAACGCGCATGTCCCCCCTCCACCACCTCCCCATCCCCGAAATCGCCCCCCACGCCCTCCTCCGCGACCGCACCGCGCTGGACCCTGCCGCCCTCGCCCTCCTCCAGCACTCCATCGCGACCGAGGGCCTCCGCACCCCCATCGAGGTCTGGCAGCTCTCCACCCCCCGTGACGGCCACAAATACGGCCTCATCTCCGGCCTCCGCCGCCTCACCGCCTGCCGCGCGCTGGGCCACACCACCATCCCCGCCTTTCTCCGCGCCCCCCAGACCATCGCCCAGGCCCTCGCCCAGATGGTGACCGAAAACGAGATCCGCGAACCCGTCACCCCGTGGGAAAAGGCCACCCTCATCCTGAACGCCATCCATGAGGGCCACTTCGACACCCCCGACACCGCCATCGCCGCCCTCTTCCCCGCCCTCCCCCGCACCACCCGCACCCGCATCCGCAACCATGTGAGCGTCGTGGAAGCCCTCGGCCCCCTCCTCACCGACCCCACCCACCTCACCACCCGCCAACTCGACACCCTCGCCGCTGCGCTCCAGTCCGGGCACGAGGACCTCCTCACCGCCACCCTCCACCCCGTCATCGGCCAGGGGAGTGAGACGCAATGGTCCACCCTCCGCCCCGTCCTTCAGGATGTATTGCGAGAGCCCACCAACCCCACCACCCGCCGCCCCCGAAGGCTGTTGAAGCTCCGCCAGGGCCTGACGATCACACGGGAGGCCTGCCCCGGCGGCTACACCCTCCGATTCACCGGAGCGCAAGCGAAGTCCGGCCTGATCGACGACGTGCTGGACAAGGTGGAGGAGTTGTTTGGCACTGAAAGGTACTAGGTAGCTAAGCCTAGCTTTTCAAAGAATGCACGATTTCGAGCCTTCGCCGAGTCAAGGACGTCCTTGAACGAAGAGATTTCGATGAAGGTTGAATACTCCGAGTCCCAGCAATAATAGCTGTTCGTGCCAGCTTTTCGGTGAAATGGGCCGAGCTGCCGCATTACACGCTTCAGCGACTCGGTAATATCAGCCACAATATGACACATGAACGGAGTATTCTGGTCGATCGCGCGGAGAGGCGTGCCATCGAACTTTATTGCCTGGCCCGCACGGCGCATGTCATCTACATAGCTTCGTACCTGCGTGATTGGATTCTTCTCAAGCGTGTAGTTATCTATCTTTGGCCTCTTGAACTCGATAATCGTGATGGGGTCAGAAGCATCATCGTTCTGGAACCCTAGCCCTAGATCAAAGACTGAAATATCAGGCCTATCGAGGGGATTAGCTGGGTCAACGATTTGCTTCTTTAGAGGCAAATCTGAATTAAAGTATGAGAAGAATGCAAGTCGATCATCCAATATCCAAAGATTGTGGTCTTCGTAGTTGAGCTCTTGAGATGTCGACTTGAGTGGACAAATTATATCGTGTAGCACGTCCTCGTACTCAGAAGACTCCGATAGCAAATCCCTGTATTTCAGGCTGTCCTCAAAGACCTCAAGTATGAGCTTCCTCTTGGCTACGTACTCCGCAAGGGAAGAAATGGAGTCGCCCTTTAAGCTAGCCACAAACTCGCGCGCTCGTTCTTCGATATCGGGAAGCTTCTTCTCCAGAGACCTCTTGAAGGCGTTCTTCTTTCTTTCATACTGACGAAGGCTCTTCCGCGAAAGCTCCACGTAGATTTCTTCCTTGGATCCCGTGGCGTAGTGTAGAGATTCCGCAATCTCTTCTGGCGAACCCTCAATGCTCAAGAATCGCGGATGCTCAAGTCTAAGAGATTGGACGATGGCAGTTTGCTTAGTACGAATCTCCTGCAGCTCAGGGGCAAGAAACTCCTTCACAAAAGCCTTCGCTTTGTCGACGACAGCATCTAGCTCGTCATCCGATATAGAGAAATCTGTCCGTGTGTCATTCACGGTTGCGTCCAACGCTGCGCTTTCAACATAACCCAAGAACGCGTACTTACCGTCGATAGCTTTGAGGCCCAGAACAGCGTCCATATCAAACCTTTTCACTGAGCGACCATTTGCGCCCAGATAGAGAGCATTTGTGCTCCGCTCGTCATCAGAAATGGCCTTTGGAAGGAGAAAGCAGTGGACGACAAAGCTTTCACTTCGACCACTCACCACTTCAACAAATCCAAAGTCGCGATCCCTTGCCACGGAGGCAGCAAATGCATCTAGCAAGTCGATGCGCTCTGCGCTGTCCTGGAAGATGATTGTGGGGTGGGATATGTTGATGAAATAGCTAATGAAGTGCGCTAGAGTCCTGTTCGCTATGGTTGCAAGTTTGCGCGGTATGTAATCAGCAAAGTCCTTCCGGTATGGAAATAGCTCGACGACAGTACCTTCCGGAAGTCCGCTCACAGGGGAAAAGTTCAAGTTTCGCAATGGCTCGTCGATG
>JAIXZY010000071.1 GCA_027489355.1 Paracoccaceae bacterium
CGCTGCACCGCGACCGACAGGATGAAGCCCATCACAGTGCTGGTCAGCGTCTCGAAGAGGGATGCGCCACGTGATTGACCGACCGTCATGTTGACATCTCCTGCGGCCGCGCCGCCCTGTCCTGGGCGGCCCAGCGGCGGATGTTCGCGGCCATTGCAGAAGAGCACCGTCACCGGATCAGCTGATCGTCACCGGCACCATCACCCGAAAGTCCCGGCCCAGCCACGGCCAACGGCACTTCAGGTGCCGGTTCGGCCAAACGGCAGCCACCTGTTATTTTGGCGAAACACCCCGATAACAGGTGCGAACAGGGCCTGTTATCCGGCTTAAATCACCTGTTCTGCGACAAAACAGGAAACTGCTTTTTGGCGGCACAACCCCCTGAATTTGCGCCACTATCTGGCGAACAGGCGCCGACTCTTCGCGATCCAGGCCTGTTTTGTCCTGATAATCGCGAAAAACTCCCTGTTCTGCGCAAACTCCACCTCCGTCCGGGCAGCCGGAGACCGGGCCGCGCAACGGGCCGGAATGGGCAGGAACAGGGGTGGGAAATGTCCCAGAGGTACCGGATGACGGTCGGAAAGGGCCGCTGTTATGGGGGGTTACAGCCCGGCAGAGGCAGTAGAGACCAATAGCGGGGGTGGGTGGCGGTGACTGCAGACGCGTGCGAACTCGTCTCCATTGTTCGGTTGAAATATCTCACGTTTTCCGTTACTTAAGCATCATCGCTTAGTCGTTTCAGCACTCTTTTGGGACAGATTTCTTGCTTCCAGAGGCCCGAAATTGTCGTTATGTGGGAAAGGATTCCCATAAAGCCGGATTGGATTGCACCAAAGCCGGGTAGAAATGGAAGTTTCCGGGATTGGTTTGGCACGAAGCCGGGTTGCGGCTGGCTTTATCCCGGATCGGCTTGCGCCTACATGGGATGCAATTGCGGTTACCTGAGAGCCGATTGTCGTTAGGTGAGAAATCGCGAAGCTGTGGGCGCGATCAGTCTGTCGGTGGGTTGCGAGCTTCAGGTCACTCCGCCACACCGGTCGAAACTACTTCCCCTTGGGGCAGGAAGCCGATAGTCGGGTAGCGGGCGCGACACGGTGATACTCTCACGGCCGTAACACGGTCTTCGGACCGGAGTGCTATGCGGGGTTTCCGGGCAACCGGGTTGTGAGGCCCCGCCGCCCGCGGGATGGTGACCCTGGGAAGTCGGAGGCCAGGATGCCGCCGCGATCTTCCGATCTCGGTGCTTGCACATGAGGGAACGTCCGCCCCTCCACCATCCCTGCTAATTGATGAATGTCTTCGTCCGGATTTGGGCAAAAGGGACTGACAACCTTACGAGTTCGCGGCCCTGACCCAAGGAGGCGCCTCTCGTCTGCGGCGCTCCCAAGGTCCAATCCGGTTGCGTTCTTTCTAACTACCGCGCCAAGAAATCGGCCCTGACCTTCTACTGTGTCCGAAACACAACACCGCCAAATGCGACACAAATGTCGATTTGAATGCTTTACCTGTTTTTGAAGGGTCCGCATGAGCCTTTAAAGGGGGCCTTAAAAGCCGAACGTCAAAAAGCGCGAGAAAGGTCAATTCGGGCAATTGATCAGAGCCGAAAATTCTGCATCCAACCGATTGATTCAGTTTGCTAAAGCACCCTCTCGTCGGCACCCTTCTGTTCACTGTGGCGCCCTTTCTCGGGCGAAAGTGAAGGAGATCACGAAGAAAGCAGTGTGAGAGATTGAAATCTGAGGTCTTCCATCCGCAATGGGCGGATAGGACCCAGAGTGCATCACACGGGTCTGCGACTGTGACGGATGAACGACCGGCGGCGCGCTGCTTCGCGCGTCTCCGGAGGCCACCTGGGGAGCCGTCCTTTTCGCGCCTGTTAACTTGGGCAAACCCCGGCTGCAGCGGGATTCCCCCTCCCCCGTTTGGAAGTTCCACACTCGGGTGCCGCCGGCACTCGACCAGATCACAACACCTTGGAGAATCCCACATGTCTCAGACTAAGAAACCCAATACCGATCGCCCTGCCAAGGGTGCTACCGTACCCTATACCGACCATCTGAAGAAGGTCGTCGAATTCGCCAACTCTGAGCGCACCGTGCGCTCTGGCGGGGTGACAGAGACGCTCAGCAACATGGACATCATGGTGCGCAAACAGTTCGAGGCCGGACTGGCCGGCAAGACACTTGCGCAGCGCGACTACATCGAGCTGGTTCAACGGGCCGAAGTGGCGCGGTGCGAGCACATCAAGGACCAGTGCGAGCGTTGGACCAGGATCAAGAACGCGCACCAAACGATCATCGACCAAGCAAAGGCGGCCAAGGCTCCGATCCCTCGCGTGCTACCGCATCCGGACGACATCCTCATCGATTGGTCCAACGGTGTGCGCATTCCGGGTCCCATCGACGAAGAAGACTGGAAGCGATTTGATCAGACCGTTCGCATGCGCGACGCACTCTTTGTGCAGCAAGCGATGGAGGACTGCCTGAATGGGGTTCGACTGGGAGATCGCCCTACCCTCGGTGGGGCTGGGCTCCTTGGGTTCTTCTTCAACGAAACCCTGCCACCGAGCCTGCGAATGTCCGAGCGCGCATGGATAGATCAAGTGGATCGACTCTCCAGGCTTTCGAAGCGTGATCTCCTCAAACGCTGTCGCTCATCATGGTGGAGCATAGGCGTGCGGGTCGCGCGCGGGAAGCACTTAGGCTCCGCCGAAAAGCTGAAACCGATGCTCACCGCAATGTATGACCTGGCAAAGGCCTGCCTGAACCAGAAATCAGATCCGCAGGGATACGAGGAAGCACTTGAGGATTGCGCTTTCGCGATCAACGAGTTTCGAGCCTCGGCTCCGAAACCGAAGGGAATTGGCGGGTGTGACGCCGATAAGGAGGAGAATGCGGCATGACCCTCGCCACCCTCCTGCCCCGCGCCCAGTCGCAAATCGAACAGCGCGACCCGAAGTCCTTGAAACCATACGCTGGCAACGCTCGGACGCACTCGCCGAAGCAAGTGCGGCAGATCGCCGACAGCATCCTTCGGTTTGGCTTCGTGAACCCGGTCTTGATCGACGCAGAGGGCGACGTCATCGCTGGCCATGGCCGTCTGGCCGCGGCCCTGCTTCTCGGCCTAGCAGAAGTTCCGGTGCTGCCCATCACTCACCTCGCTCCAGCAGAGAAGCGCGCCTACATCCTGGCGGACAACCGGCTTGCCGAGAAGGCCGGCTGGGACAAGGAGATTCTCGCGATCGAGCTTCAGGCGCTGGTCGATCTGGACTTTGACGTAGAGGTAGTGGGGTTCGAGCTGGCGGAGATCGATCTGATCCTCGATGAAGATCGTCTCCGGAAATCGAATACCGAGCCAGACGAAGCTGACGAAGTGCCGCCCGTCGCAACTGGATCAGCCATCACCCAGCCCGGCGATGTCTGGCGTCTGGGTACCCACCGGCTGATCTGTGGCGATGCTCGGGATCCGAAGGCGCTCGCCAAACTGCTCGGCGACGATGAGGTCGATCTGATCTTTACCGACCCACCCTATAATGTGGCCATCGACGGTCATGTCGGTGGTTTGGGCAAGGTGAAGCATCGCGAATTTGCCTTTGCTTCTGGGGAAATGTCCCCCGCAGAGTTCACAACCTTCCTACGCGAGGCCTTAGCACCCGCGGCAGCCCGATGCCGGGAGGGTGCAATCGCGTATGTCTGCATGGACTGGCGCCACATGCGGGAGATGCTAGCGGCCGGCGACGCCGTCTTCCACGAGCTGAAGAACCTCTGCGTCTGGAACAAGACCAATGGCGGCATGGGCAGCTTCTATCGCTCGAAGCATGAATTCGTCTTCGTCTGGAAAGTCCGACCCGGTCGCCACGTGAACAGCTTCGGTCTCGGCGACACTGGACGCTATCGAACAAATGTCTGGGACTATGCCGGCGTGAATACGTTCAGCGCCTCGCGGGACGAGGACCAGAAGATGCACCCCACTGTCAAACCAGTGGCCCTCGTCGGAGATGCCATCCGAGATTGCTCAAAGCGCGGTAACGTCATACTGGATATGTTCGGCGGGTCGGGCAGCACGCTCATCGCGGCAGACCAGGCGGGGCGACAGGCGCGACTCATCGAATATGATCCGCATTATTGCGACATCATCGTCGCGCGGTGGGAGAAGCTGACAGGGAAGACAGCCGTTCGAGCAGCCTAAAAGTGGAACCGGACCAGTGATCTGTTCGATCATATTCTCTAACTGTTCGCTGGCCCGAAGTGGAGAATGAAATTCCTGGATGCACGGGAGCTCCTTCATGGTCTACAACCGTGATGACGGACGACAGAGCCCAACTCGTGGCAATTTCCCGGCCTCGTCTTGGAGCACTTACGCAGTGGAGCATCTCTGTTCTCTCTAAACTGCTTCTCTTGATCAGAAAATGGACAGGAACCTCTATGATTCTCTAGCACGTGGGATAGACTGCGTATGCGAATCCATTTGTGCGGAGAAACAGGAATGGTGCGTTGGATCTCTTGCGTTGCTTCCGCCGTACTCCTTACTGGTATTATCGCCCAGAGCTCACCAGTCGCGGCACAACATGTAGAGGGTTCCGACCAGCCGACCGCTCTTCCCACGGAATTACAGGTACTGCAGGACAAAGACATCGGTACCGCCGACTATGAAACCGTTACCCCGCCAACCGAAGAAACACTCGCGACCCCTGAAAGTGAACTGGCTGTAACTGCTTACACGACAGAAACTTCAGTTAATACTGGGCAGGTTGGCATACCTGGATCGATCATTCCAGATGTAGTTGGATCAGGAGGTGCATTTACACAGAGGATCGACATTTCTATTCCGGGGGGTCGCAATTTACCTCTGGATCTGGCTCTCATTTACAACTCGTCTGACACATCACGCACAGGAGCAGACAAGCTTATCGCTTTTGGATGGAGCTTAGAGGGCTTTTCAATTATCGAGCGAAAGTCCTTGGGAGGTGGTGTACAACATTCGACGACGGGCAGGACCTGTATCTGCTAGATGGTGAGGAGCTCATGGCTTGCGCGGGAGCGCAGGCATCAAATCCGTGGCAATTGAAGTATCCACTTCGCTACCTGACTGACAAGCCCAGCGCAAGCTGCTCGGCAGGAGGAAACCTTGCCGCGCGCATCGAGGATTTTCGCAGGATCGCCTACGACGCAGCTACGAATAGCTTCACAGTCACGCGCCCCGACGGGGTACGTCTCATTTATCATGCCGCTGGAACCCTTGCTGGAGACGCAAGTGCTGTGGGGTCTCCTGAACGGAACTACGCACTAAAATCGCGCTGGCTTCTAACGAGGATCGAGGATCCTCAGACGACGCCGAACGCTGTTACCTACACTTATTCTTTCACAAACAAGACCAACGGATATGCTCCACGACCCATCCGAGTCGACTATGCAGGTTACAAAATTGAGTTCACTTATCGCAATTATCCCACTAATGCGATTCCAAAATTTGCGACGGGAATAGCGGTTGACGGGAAGCAACTTTACCAGCTGAGATCTATACAAGTTTATGATGGAGCTACTCCAATCCGGGCATATCAGCTTATACAGTCTGTAAGCGCCCTAACCCAGACGCAGTTACTAACCTCGGTAACAGAATACGGATCTGACTTCTCGATAGAAGGGGCCGACGTTAGCTCTGGGACCGCGCTGCCTCCACTTGAATTTACCTACTCAGTTGATCAGGTTAAGTTCGCTCAGGCTACCTCCGCAAACACGCCAAGTCTTATTGGAAAAGAATTTCATGAGGCTGTAGCGGTTATTGACTCAGACCTTGATGGCAGTGATGAGCTGGTACTTTTTGCGAGAGATCTGCGAAGATTGGTCAGCAGCGGCGGTGATAGCTCTATCCAGAGCTATCATTCGTTTCAGGCAGGCCGTTACGCAATTAGTCGAGCTCGAGAGATAGTTACTTTGCCAACGATCAGCCAGTGGTGTGGTCGCACTGATGGCTCAGGTCAGATCAATAACAGCGTTGATAATAGTTACGGCATTTCTAGATGGCAGGAGCCGATAGAAATTTCTGAAGTTCGAGATTCGAACACCGCGTATTGCTTTCTTAACGAATTTTCTCATTACAGCACCGACTCGAATGGATCGCAAACTGATTACAGGCTTTCCTTCCGAAAGGTTGTCGGAACTTTGGCGAATTTGGCCGCAACGCCGCCGGCAAGCCTTCCCTATCTTTCCAATCGCTATAGCCGCAGGGGAAACTTCGATCTTGATATCGGAATCGAAGTAATTTCTAACGGAAAGTTGTATGATGTAGTGCGTGGAGTCTTCGTCACAGGGCCACAGGTCTCTGGTCTTCCAGAACAGCTCTCAGGTGCATCTGCAGAGGACTATTTCTTTTCAGACTTTTCCGGAGACGGAGTGGACGACTTTGTAGTGGGAACCGGACTAAAACGTCTGGTTGCCGAACTTGGTTATATGGCAGGGTCCCTGCGAGATAGAGGCAGCTTCTTTCAGCACACAATCGCGTCTATCAAGAACCATCCCTTGGTGACGAATGAGTTGGGCGTGCAGATCAGCGATTTCTTAGGTTATGGCGATGTTGATGGCGACGGCCTGGTTGATATTGTCTTCCACTCCCACAACGGCGCAAGTTCAGATACAATAGTTGTATTTCGATCATTTGGTAGCAGCTTTGCTCCACCAATTGTCTATACTATTCCCAATCTCATCGCATCACTTAGGGGTGGAAGTGGCGGTCCTTCATACTTTCCATACTCGAACAATATTGAGAGGACACTCAATCACCGATCCACACTCCGCGATGTGAATTCGGACGGCCTTATTGATTTAGTAATTCACGATGGCTTTTCTCCGATATCCACTGCTTCAGAAAAGCCTTATACCAGTTTAACGACGTGGGTTCTTATCAACAATGGCAGTGCCTTTTCATTGTTTTCGTTCAATTCAAGTTCATCAGGCTTCTTGGGATTGGTCGCCTCGGGAGACTTCGACGGCGATGGCCTAATCGATTTCGCTCTTGAAGGAACGAACGTGCAAGCCAGCTATTTTCCAAGCGTTACTTATGAAAACAGCAGCGGTCGAATCCTTTTTGGTAATGGTGGGATCCCCAACCGGATGATTTCGGTCAAATCAAGTAGCGGGTCTGTGACAACGATAGTGTATGAACCATCGACTGGTTCGGGCCCCAACCAGAAGCCAGGCGTTCACCAAGTTGTAAAGTCTATCACGACGGACGACGGTCGCGGTGGGATTTCCACGGTCGATTATAGGTATGCCGGTGGCCGCTACGATTTCATCGCGCGGCGGACATTGGGTTACAAGACCGTCACGGCTTACCTACCCGCAGTCTCCGGTGAGGCTGAGGGCTCGCAGATTGTCACAACCTATCAGAACGACCACCTGGCCGAGTATGGTCTCGTCAAATCTCGGGTGGTGATCCAGGGCGGTGTAACGCTGAGCAGAGAGATCTTTGACTACACGATCGAGAAGACGAGCAACGGCCCTTGGCGCGTGGACCGTACGTCAGAGCGCAAAGCGATCCTCTACGGAAGCTCGCTTGTCGAGACCTCGCTCACCCGCGAGTTCAACGCCTTCGGCCAAGTCGTTCGCGAGACTAGTCTAGGGTTCACCGCTGACGGTGTGAACCTTGATCCATCCGATGACGTCACAACCACCATGGGATACGTCCCGAACCTGACCGCCTACGTCGTTGATCGCCCAAGCTTCCGGCGGGAGGAAGCAGGGGCTGCTCCCACGGCCACGCTTGCTGACGATCTCTCTTATGCGGCGATGAGCTACGACGAGGCCGCTTCCAATACGGTCGCTCCTACCAATGGTAATGTCACCAAGATCGAGGAATGGACTGGCAGCCCGGCTGCACTCACACTGCGCACCGCCAGGCTTCTCAGCTATGATGGCTGGGGCAACGTCCTGACCGAGACCGATGCCAAGGCCGCCGCGACGGCAGGCGGACCGACTGTCACCTACGCCTACGACAGCGCAAAACACCTGTTCCGGCTTACCACGACCAACGCCCTTGGCCATGTCGAGACGGTAGCCTGGAACACGCTCTGCCAGACGCCCGCCACGATCACGGACCCTAACTTGCGGGTGACGACGAAGACCTACGACACCTTCTGCCGCGAGACTCGGACTGACCTGCCCGGCGGGCAGTACCTCATCACCCGCTATGTCTCCTTCGGGACGCCTACGCTGCAGCATGTCGAGCGCGAGACGAAGTCCGGCTCGGCCACCGCTGGCCGGGATCTCGCGATCAGCCGCGAGTATTTCGACGGCCTCGGTCGTATCTGGGCCAGGACCCAACCCGGCATGACCAGCGCCATGGCCGATGCGATCCTGCAGCTCAGCGCCTATGATGGCCGGGGCAACCTGGCCTGGACCAGCCTACCATTGCCCTTCTCCAGCCTCAACATCACGCCGAATGCCGCCCAACGCACCAGCTTCACCTACGACGGGCTCGATCGGCCAATCGACACGCTGCTGCCCGATGGCGCAAAGCGCTCCGCGGGCTACACCACGCACAGCTTCGCACCCTATGGTGTGACGCTGGCCTATCCGACCACGCTCGCCCAGGACGAGCACTGCTTCGATGCGCCTGACGCGAACACGATCTGCGGCGAGCAGGCCGCGGTCGCCGATGCCGCGGGCCGGATGATCCGCAGCTACCGCCAGGACCTCGCCCAGACCGACACCGATGCCGGGGCCACCACACTCCGCACCACCGACTACCGCTACGACCGCAAAGGCAGCCTGATCGGCGTCACCGACCCCGGCGGCATCGCCTTTGCCTACACTTACGACATCTTCGGCAACCGCCTCACCGCCGACGACCCCGGCCTCGGCTTCTGGACCCTGGCCTATGACGCCAACAACAACCTCCTCACCCAGACCGACGCCAAGGGCCAGCTTATCAGCTTCGCCTATGACGCCCTGAACCGCGTCACGCTCAAGACCGTAGGCGTCGGCGCCTCCCGGGTTGAGACCCGCTTCACCTATGACGAACCCCGCGCGGGCTTCTACAACCTCGGCAAGGAGACCACGCAAGAGGTCTGGACCCCAACCGGCACCACCCACAAGGTCGAACGCGACTGGCACCTGATGGGCGGCCTCGCGGTTGAGCGTCATACGATTGACGGCCGCACCTATGCGCTGGAGACCAGCTTCGCCCCGAACGGCGCAGCCCTGGACCAGAAGCTTCCCGGCACACCCGGCGCCACCACCACCGCCTGGGTCGGCCCCTTCACCTATGACGCTGCAGGTCGCATCTCCGGCATGGCCGGCTTTGTCACCAGCATCGCCTACAACGCCTGGGGCCAGCCGACGAGCGCCGCCTACGCCAATGGCGTGGCCGAGGCCTATACCTATGACCCCGCCCGCGGCTGGCTGACCTCGGTCACCGGCACGCTGCCCGGCGGCGACATGGCCTTCCGCGTGGGCTACGAGCGCTCGGCCACCGGCCGCATCGCCCGGGCCGATACCCAGGCCCTGGTCGCAGGCCAGCCGACCGATCTCGGCGGCTCCTACGACTATGCCTACGACTATTCCGGGCGGCTTGTTTCGGCGACGAACTGGCGCGGCCTCACCGCCTTCAACGAGGTCTTCGCCTATGACCGCGCGGGCCGGATCCGGGCCAAGGGCGCAACCCTCGCCATCGCCACGACCTATGCCTATACTAACCCCCTGAAGCCCGACCACGCGCCTTCCAGCGTCACTACCGGCGGCACGACCACGCCCTTCACCTACGACGCGAACGGCAACATGCTCACCGGCCTTGCCGGAAAGATCATGACCTACGATGGCGAGAACCGCCCGCTCTCGGTCACCTGGCTCGGCAAGCGCACCTGTTACGTCTACGGGGGCGACGGCAAGCGCCTGAAGAAGGTCGAGGGCTTGGCGCCCACGCAGGACTGCACCGCGCTCCCCGCCAACGTGAACGCCACCACCTACTTCGGCGCGGTCGAGGTGCGGAACTGGAAGATCGCCGGGCAGGAGCAGGTCCTGACCTACCCCCACCCGGCGGTGAAACTCCTGAACGGCACCACCCCCACCGCCGCCACCTACCTCCACCGCGACGGCCTCTCCTCCGTCCGCGCCATCACCAACGCCGCCGGGGCGAAGATCGAGGCCGCACTCTACAAGCCTTTCGGTGAGCAGTCCGAATGGCTCCTCCCCGGCAACGCCGCGCCCGAGACTAGAGGCTGGATTGGCGAACGTTACGACGCCGATGCGGGGCTCCAGTACCTGAACGCGAGGTACTACGACCCGGAGCTGAGCCTGTTCCTGCAGCCGGATTGGTTCGAGGTCACGAAGAAGGGCGTGGGGACGAACAGGTTCAGCTACAGCTTCAACGATCCGGTCAACAAGATCGATCCGGGGGGGAACTGCGGAACAGCGGACAATTGTGAGGGAAAATGGAAAGACGACAAGGATAGCACAGACGAACATCAAGATCCCGAGGGCATTCAAGACAAGTTCAACTATGGTGATGGTTCTCCATATGAACTTGACGCTGAAACTTGGGGCTTAGACACCTCAATGGACATTGGGACCCAGCTTGAAGCATCGGTACGCAACCCTGAAGGCCGAATGGCGAAGTACTATGCAGAAGCCAAGAAGACTGGCAAGCCAGTTGATTTTGAATTTAACAACATGGGCTTCAACATGAATCCTAATGATGCAATTTCACGAAGAGAGTGGCCCATCGGGCGATACAGTGCGAATATAAAGGGGACTATAAACGTGAACCCTGACGGGTCCTTTTCGATATCAGGATCGGCAGTAATTAACTCAGATAAGTATAGCTGGAAGCCAGACACTACTGGGCTAACGCACAAACTTGGAATTAAAGTCCTCGGACAAAATTCGAACGGCCCCGCTCGAGGTGATATGTATGTTACTAACGCCCTTTCAGCCTATGCTTTCCGAAACAACCCAGACCCCGGAGTGAAGTTCGATGGCTCAGCAATCGTTACTGGCTATGCGCTGGGAACTTATTGGGCCACGCCAAGTGCAAACCTGCCAAGTGGCGAACTCACAATTAACTATCATGGAACTTACAGCTTCAAGGCATGGGGTACGCCATGAGAAGAATCATTCAACAGGTCTTGGTGATCATCGCGATTGCAGCAGCGATCACTTGCGCTAGCCTGATTGCGGCTCCGCGCTTGTTCGATAGATTCATGTGGCCATACACCGGCCTAATCGTTGCAGAACGCGGCCTTGTAGCTCCGGCTTCCATTGCAAGCCTGGGCAGAGATTGCTTTCTGCAATCGGACGCCAGCAATCTGATTGGAGTTACTTCTGATAAAAAAATGCAGAGCATACTTCAATTTTGCAGCCGACTCGACAATCCAGTTTACTTCTATACGTCCCCCAGCTTCGCAAAAGCAGTATCGCGGTGCGCATTCGAATCATCGATTCTAGAGCGCAGCGTGATAGTCTTCAATGGAGTCGATCAACCCGACAATGTTTGTACTGTCAGTCTATTTTCGCGTGAGAAAGATCTCGGTGTTGGAATGATGACAATTTCGTCCTATGAGTAAATATGATATTTTGATCTTTTGCTTAGGGTCAGCGAGCGAGCAAGGGTGGGTGCAAACCCACCACTCTCCGCGCCAAAGACCACATTCGTGCAACTCCACTCCCACCCCAAATCCTTAAACCCGCCCTAACGCCCACAGCCAACCCCTTGAAATCGCTCACCCCATCCCCCGCGCCGCGCGCGGCGCAGCCGGAGACCCTTGCGGCCCCCCACCGCCCATGCCACCCTCCCCCCATGCCCCGCCACCCCCGATCCGGCCTCACAACCCTCGCCACCCTCTCCGCGGTGCTGCTCCTCGCTGTCCTGACCCTCACCCTCCAAACCCGCACCGCAGCTGACCTCCGTCTCCTCGCCCGCCTGACCGATGACCTGGAAACCCAGGCCGCCAAAGAC
Source organism: Paracoccaceae bacterium (assembly GCA_027489355.1). Classification (GTDB taxonomy): domain Bacteria; phylum Pseudomonadota; class Alphaproteobacteria; order Rhodobacterales; family Rhodobacteraceae; genus Tabrizicola. The sequence continues at coordinate 11,950 of JAIXZY010000071.1, forward strand.
AGCCTCACCGATCGCCTCCGCATCCCCCTCGCCGCCGCCCTGACCGGCGACCCGGGCGCGACGCTCAAACTTGACAGCACCGCCCTGATCCTGACCGAGGCCAGCCGCGACTGGGAAGTCCGGGTCCAGGATGTCGAGGGCCAGGTCGACCTCTACCTCGCCGCCCCTGACCTCCTCGCCCTCCTCCCCATCGACGCCCGATCAGTTGCCGACACCCGCGCCACAGAACTCGCCGCCCTCCCTCAAGGCGCCCGCTTCCCCGTTCTCCCAATGACCGCCGCCCGCTTCGGCCTGGATGCCGCCCAATTCGACGGCCTCATCACCCAAAGCTCCACCACCGGCATGCTTCGCCTGCGCACCACCCCGGAACCACTTCGCACCGCCAGCCTTCTGCCCGGCCCCCGCGAGGGCGAGCAGGTGACCCGCGTCGCGATCAGCATCCGCCCGGTCAGACCTCGATAAGCTCCGCCCGCAGCTGCCGCGCCCCGACTCCAGTCCCCGCACAAGTCAGACAGCCGCCCCCGCCACAAGCCGGGCAAGGCGTCAACACCAGCTCCTGCCCCAACACCCCCCGCAGTACGTCTCGCACCAGAAACTCCGGCACGCCCAGATCGACCAGCCGGTTCAACGCCCCCGCCGCCGAGTTGGTGTGCAGCGTCGACAGCACCAGCCGCCCGACCTGCGCCGCCCGCACGGCGATCTCGGCAGTTTCGCTATCTCGGATTTCGCCGACGAGTATCACGTTGGGGTCGTGCCGCAGCACCCCACGCAGGATGCGTGCGAAAGTCAGTCCGATCTCCTCCTGCACCTGCACCTGCTGCACGCCCGGCAAATTGTACTCGACCGGATCCTCGACCGTGACGATCTTGCGCTGCGGATGGTTCAGATGGGCGACGGCAGTGTAAAGGGTTGTCGTCTTCCCGGACCCGGTAGGCCCGGTGACAAGGAACAACCCGCTTGGCCGCTCCAATATCGCTTTGATCCGTCCAACGACCTCGGGCTGAAACCCCAGCCGATCCCACCCCAACCGAAGCGCCTTCGGGTCCAGAACCCGGGCAACGATGCTTTCCCCAAAGTGCGTAGGCAACGAGGAGAACCGGAAGTCCACCTTTCGGCCGGCAATGTTGGTCTCCAGCCGCCCATCCTGAGGTAACCTGCGCTCAGCCACATTCACCCCGGCCATCACCTTCAACCGGGCGATTACCGAAGCAGCATCAAGGGCACGGTCCACACGCTGCGGAACGAGGACACCGTTCAGGCGATACCGCACTGTGTAGCCATCTTCAGTGCATTCGACATGCACATCGGAAGCACCCTGCAGCACGGCATCGGTCAGCTTCTCCTGAACAAACCGGATCACAGGCCCGTCGAATTCTGCCCGCTTCAACGCCTCGGCGTCGCGCTGGTTCTGTGCATCCTGTCCCTCGGTTGCAGTTGTGTCCTTCGGTTCAAGTTCGGACAGCAAGCGCCGAATGTCGCCGGTATTCGCACCCACTGGAACGACAGTTCGATCGAGGTGGAACGCAAGCTCCTTTAGGAGACCAACGTTGCACGGGTCGTTGGTCGCCACCCCCAAGTCCCGAGCTTCCGTCATCAATGGCACGACAAGATTTGCCGACAGGAATGGATGGGTGAGCGCTGCCGCAAGACCAGAGTCAGGACGGTCCGACGGCGACAACATGCTGGCGCCGAGAAGATCACAAAGCTCCGGCAACAGGACTGCCTCTTCGATCAAGCCGAGCCGTAAGAGAGTCCGATCAATCGGAGAGCCATCTTGCCGAGACATCGCCGTCACACGAGCAATCGATCTGGCATCCAGCAGGTTTTTCTCTGCAAGCCGTTCAATCAACCTGTCGCCAATCGACAAGGGTGCGATCGCATCTGGCATTCCGTGGCACCTTCGCCTTAGGCTAGTCCCCGATCAAAGCTTAAACGCGCAAACGGGATGGATGCGAGTGGATTGTGCGATGATCGCGATGGGAAAGAGTTAGCCGAGTATGCTTGCCGCGCGTTTCACAGATGCCTTGCGAAACTTGGCCGAGCTCTTCATACCGCTCAGCCTTTTCCGACCCGGTCTGCCACAACGTTCGGCGGCAGAGGTGCATGTGTCGTCTCTTCCTCTGTCTGCAGCGTCCAAGGTCGATGCAAAGCGGCTCAAGGGCCCGGTTTCGGTGGTGCTTGACAGATCGCTGGCGCTGGAGCGCCGTATTGAGCTGCCAAAGGCGGTCTCTGGCAAGGCTGATCAAGCCATAGCGCTCCAACTTCGCCAGACACTGCCCAACCGTGCGCAAGGCTTAGTGTGGCGATCGGTCGTTTCTGGCCGAACCGGCAACACCGTCGCATACAACGCTTACATACTGAAGCAAGCTGTCCTGGACGAGTTGCTGTCCGATTTGCGGAGTGTCGGCGCCAAGGTTTCTTCGATCCGGTTCGACATCCCAAGAGTACCTGAGGTCTGGGAGTTGTCGCCCGCGTCGCCGGTGACGGCAAAGAACTGGGCCGGCTTCACTGCCCTCTGCGTCATCCTAATTTCTGTCTTTAGCGTGATAAAGCTGTCGCTTGAAAAAAGTGCCTTGACCGATCTCGTGGAGACGCGATCCCAACAGGTTGCTGAACTCCAGGAACGGCTCAAAAAGCGCAAAGAGACTGCTGGCGACCAGGAAAAATCCTCGCTGGCCGCGCTGCAGGACATCACAACCTTCCAAACGCAGTCTCGTCGACTAAACCTTCTCGGCGATCTTACACAAGTATTGCCCGACAGTGTTTGGGTGTCCGAGCTCTCGATCTCTGGTGACCGATTGGTGCTTTCAGGGTTCAGTTCGGGCGAAGTGACGGACGTCGTGCGACTTGTTCAGGGCCTCCCCTGGGCAAAGGACGTGCAGCTGAACGGGTCCGTGTCCTTCGACAGCTACTCAGGTCAAAGCCGGTTCGAACTGGGCCTTCTGATCGACGCGAGGACCGCAGAATGAAGGTGGAACTCTCCTGGTTCTCCGGACTGCTGATTGTTGCCGGATTAAGCGGCGCCTCCGTCCTTGCTATTACTCTCCCAGTGCGAAGCAGCCTCAGGGATCTTGGGGATCAGGTACGTGCTCTCGAGACCGAAGAAGCCATCGTGAACAGAGAACTCCAGGAATTGCAGAAGGCGCAAGTCACTGCAGTCACGGTTCCGACCGATGCGCTTTGGACGAAAGGAACTGCAACATCTGCCGCAATTGCCCTTCAGGAAGTACTTGTGTCAAAGGTCTCGGACTCAGGTCTGCAACTTGCGACGTTCGGGGAAGCGGCGCCCCTTGAGAGCATAAACAGTGCAACTTTGGCCACCGAGTTGGAGCTGACGGGAACCCACGAACAGCTCGCAGTGTTTCTGGCATCACTGGAGACCGTGGAGTCTCCGGTGGCCGTATCCTACCTCTGGCTGCGACAGCTGCCGCCAGATCCGGCGAAGGAAGGTTCCCCGATCAGCATTCGGATGTCGGTCTGGGGGTTTCGCGACACGAGCCAGACACCATGAGATTGCGGTCGTTGGTCCCGCCGATGGGGTGGAGTGTCGCCCTCATCTCCGCCTTGGCAGCAAGCTATTGGACAGGGCGCTCAAGCGACACCGATAGCGTGGTTGGTCGAGAGTCTGAGGTAGCCGACCCTGGTATGGCCGATGAGACTTCCGCCAGCTCTTTGGCGATGCCACCTCCTACTGACTTAGAGAACTCCCTGGCGGTGATGGGAAGCCGCCCACTCCTTGCGGAGGGACGGCGTCCGCACAGTGCCTCCCCCCCTTCAACCGTCGAAGCTTTGCCCGAACCAGAGCCGGTGGTGCCGGACATAGCGCCCGCGGTACCGCCGACCCCACCTGTCCTTCGGATGCTTGGCACTCTGGAGAAGGATGGCCTCCGCAGCGTGCTTCTGCGCGATGAAAGCACCGCCTCAGAAAACTGGTATCGCACGGGCGATGTGATCCTCGGCTGGACGATTGTGGAAATTCTGCCAGACGGCGTGCGCCTACAACTGCAAGGTGCTGAAATTGCTTTCAACCTGTTCCAAGAATGAGTAGCATCCCGATAAAAGACTGGAATAACCAAATCGGGTAGAGGCGGCATCATGATTGGGTTTTGCGCACGGCCGCTCGGCTTCCTTATTGCGACGACGTTCTTGGTTGCTTGCGACGCGCCCGATGCCGGTCGTAGTTCCGGAATGTTTGGCAAAGACGGTACTGGTCGATCAGGCGTTGCGTCTCGCGACAACAATCATGGGTTTGTCGATGAGACCAATCCTGGCGCGATGCAGCGTGGGACCGACGACTTTCTAGGCGAGGATGGCAGCCGCTCGCGCAATGGACGCGCCATCGTGGTTCCCGGCAATGACGGCGAGACTGTCCAGCTATCTTTGGTCAACGCTTCGATTGAAGCCGCCGCGAAAGCGGTTTTGTCCGACACTTTGGGCTTGAATTATGTGATGGCCGAAGGGGTTCAGGGCCAGATCACGATCCAGACCACGGGGCCTGTGCCGAAATCGACGCTCCTCGATCTCTTCGAAGCCGCCCTCGACGCGAATGGCGCGCAGTTGCGGCAAGATGCCGGCACCATTCGCATCGTCGAGGGGACCTCTGGGAATTCGACCTTCAAGGTCGTGGGTCCCGGGGGCGTGGCGAGTTCCAACATCATGGTTGCCCCGCTCAAGTTCATCTCCGCCTCCGAGATGACCAAGCTCCTCGAGCCGTTGACCGAACAGGGGTTGCGGGTGGTCGCGGAACCAAAGCGGAATCTCCTTCTCTTGTCCGGCACTTCGGGACAGATGGAGGCAGCCCTCGATGCGCTGAACCTCTTCGATGTCGATGTGCTTCAGGGCAAGTCTGTCGCACTGGTGCGTCTACGGTCTGCCGATCCGGATGCTGTCGTCGATGAACTGAAGAACATCTTCGAAGCGGAAGAGGGCGGCATGCTAGACGGCGTCGTGGAGTTCATCCCGAACCCGAGACTGGGCTCCGTCCTCGTCATCTCATCGCGCTCCACCTACATCGACAAGGCTCGGCGCTGGATCCACGAGTTGGACCAGACCGCCGCGGGGTCAGAGACCTACCTTGCCACCTATCCGTTGCAAAATCGCAGCGCTGCCGAAGTGGCGCCAATTCTGAACGATCTGCTGTCTGAGGGGGCTCCTGCGGCAGCCCCGGCTGCGACAGGAGATGAGGCAACCACTGCTGAAGCTTCGCCGCTCCAAGCCGGGATGCGCGTTGCTGCCGACAACGGCAGAAACGCCTTGATCGTCCGTGCGACCGCCGAAGACCATGAACAGGTCGAGCGCTTGTTGCGCACGCTCGACAGTCCGGCGCGCCAAGTCCTCTTGGAGGCGACCATCGTCGAGGTGGCCCTCAATGATGAGATCAAGATCGGAACACGTTGGTTCTTTGAAAGCGGGAACTGGGACCTGAAATTCTCAGACCTGCCGTCTGGCGGTGTGGCCGGATCAAATCCAGGCTTCACTGCCGTGTTCGGCGTCGGCGGCGCGGATGTGGCACTTTCGGCCCTGTCTGGCGTCACAGACGTAAAGGTGATCTCGGCTCCCACCCTCATGGTCATCGACAACAAGGAGGGTATCCTCCAGATCGGGGATCAGGTGCCAGTCGCGCTGCAAACCACAACCAGTACAAGCAGCGGGGACGCACCTGCCGTCACGCAGATCGACTATCGGGACACAGGGATCATCCTTCGCGTTACACCGCGGATTGGCGATGGCGGCCGTGTTCTTCTCGACATCAGCCAGGAAGTCTCCGACGTGGCCGCGACGAAAACCTCTGGTATCGACAGTCCAACCATCCGGCAGCGCAAAGTGCAAACGAGTGTCGCGCTTGGAGACGGGCAGACGCTGGCCCTGGGTGGTCTCGTCCAAGAAAACAACACCATCACCCGCTCTGAAGTGCCGGGGGCAGGCAAGATCCCGGTGCTCGGCAATCTCTTCCGCAGCAAGGGCAGCAAGAAGGGCAGAACCGAGCTCCTGATCCTGATCCGCCCGCGGGTCGCGACCAACGATCAAGAAGCCGCAGAAGCCACGCGGATGTGGAGAACGAAGCTGTCGGGCGCGGATTCGCAACTGGAGACGGGTTTGGGGTCCGGCCGCCACACCATCTACGACTACGCAAACTAGGCCGCGATATGCCGCGCTTCCGCTACACGGCATACTCTGCCGAAGGGGTGAGGGAAGACGGAACACTCGAGGCGGCGTCTGAATCCCAGGCTTGGGAAAAACTCACCGCGCTTAACCTGACGGTGGTCGAGCTTCTGAAGGACTCTGGCTCGTCTCAGGCGCGCCCACAGGGATGGCGGATTGGCCGCAGCATCCCAATCGCCGCCCAGGCCGACCTGGCCGAGCAGCTCGCGGTCCTTTTCCAGGCGCGGCTGACGGCGATGCAAATCGTCGAGGTCATCGAGAAGGGAACCAGCGTCCCTGCCCTGCGGCGAAAGTTTCAGCGGATGGGTCAGCTCATGTCCGACGGGTCTACGTTTCCGAACGCACTGTCAGAGGTTGGTCACGATCTGAACCCGTTGTTTGTCAGCCTGACCAGAATAGGACAGGAAACGGGCGACCCTGCTGCTCTGATGAAATCCCTTGCGACAACCCTACGGCGCCAACAGAAGATGACCTCTCAGATCAGCACTGCGCTCGTCTACCCGGCAATTCTGATACTGGGCGGGATGGGAATTCTGGCCTTGATGTCGTTCTATCTTGCTCCGCGTCTGGCCACGATCTTCACCTCGGTGGAAGAAGAGGTTCCGACAGCGATCTCGGTGTTCATCAAGATCGGTAGCTTTCTGAGCGGTTGGTGGTTTGTGCTGGTCGCGGTGATCCTGGTTGGCCTGATCCTCCTCCCGTTCTATGTCCGGCGGCACCGCTATGGGGTGAACCTGATGGTGCAAAGGTTGCCGATCTTTGGCTCCATTGCGCGCGATGCATCGCTTGCTCGAATGTCCCGATCGGTTCAGATCACGCTCGCTGCCGGTGTGCCCCTTGCCCCAACTCTGCGGGCAACTGCTACAGCACTACCACTGGAGCCCTTGTCGCGTCATTTCGAAGCCGCCGCAGAAAGCATTGAAGCAGGTGGAACTGGTAGAGAGGCCTTCACCGAAGCACACGGCCTGCCGCGTCTCTTTCAAGAACTCTTCGCCATAGGCGAACGGACCAACACTCTGCCCTCCGTGACAGAGGCTGTGGCGACGGCCCTGGAAGACCAGGTGGAACGTCGCGTGCAGCGGACAATGCTCTTGCTGACCCCAGTTCTGACGTTTGTGATCGGTGGCGGGATAGCGACTCTGGTCTACGCTGTGATGAGCGCGCTCCTTTCCGTAAACGACTTGGCGTTCTGATGTTGAGGCGCCACCCTTCTGCAGGGTTCGTCCTGTTTGATGCTCTGGTAGCCTTTGCAATAGCAGCGATCGTGCTCACAGTTCTCCTCACACTCCTTCCGCGCGGATCCACGCGACAGAGCGAGCGCGTGAATCGCTACCTCACCACCGAATTTGCCTTTTCGGTTCTTGAGGAATATCGAGTGACCTTCCCGAAAATGCTTGCCGAAGGGGAAGACCCATCTGGCTGGTCATGGTCTGTCATAGAGACAAAGGGCAACGTTCAGGACAGTGCTGCGGATCCGCTGATCGTCTATGCCGACGTTACCGTGAGAGCTTGGCACCGAGACAGACCCGATCTTCAGGCAACCTTGAAGGCCACCGTTGCAAGGCGAAGCGAATGACCGGCCGCAATCCCCGATCTGGCGTCGCGCTTTTCGAGATGCTGATCGGCCTGCTTGTGATGAGCATGGTCGCGGCACTCCTCTCTGCAGCGTTCGGGACGAACATTCGCCTGCTCAATCGGAGTGCTATCTCATCCGAGCTTGTAGATCAGGCTTTGGCACGCCGTGAGCTCAGGATTTGGATCGAACATGCACTCGAGGGCCCGGTTCCAAACGATCCGCGCCCAATCATTCTCGGATCGCCGACAGAATTGAAGATCCTCACCGTGCCGTCGATAGGTCCATTCTGGCCCGGGTTCGCAACCGAGGTGTCAATCGGGCCAAATGCGGTTGCAGTCGGTTCAGGTCTGCAGGTCGACCGGGTTACTCAGACCAAACTATCCCTTGATCTGGCGCCAGACTATACTACGGTTCAGTTCTCCTACTGGGGACGATCTGCGCCCGACAGCCTTCCCGACTGGAGCAGCACTTGGACTCCTGAGCAAGGCCTTCCCGACTTGATCAAGATCACGTTCATCGGGTCAAGGAGTCTTCCGGCGCCGATTGCGATCCGCCCTGCGAAAGCCTGGCATCAAAGCGAGATGTCGCTGTCTTCTTTGGTGCCGCCCGCTTTACCATCCCGCCCATAGGTCATGATCTCAAAGGGCTTGTCACCTGCCGGCGAGCGATAAAGGTAGGGGCGCTCCCATGGATCGGTAACATCACGATCACTGTCGAGATAGGGGCCAAGCCATCCATCTATCCCAGGCGGTGCAACGATGAGAGCCTGCAGCCCTTCCGCCTCTGAAGGGTACCTTCCGACGTCCAGGTAGAAGAGGCGCACCGCCCCTTTAAGATTTTCCATCTGAATCAATGAAGTACGATTCTTGGCACGCCCAAAACTGTCCATCAACCTGGGGGCAGAAAGTCCAGCGATCAGCGCGATGACTGCAAGCACAATCATAACTTCAAGCAGCGTTAGTCCCGAACGGGTATTGCGTTTTTGCTTGTCCAAGTGCGTCATGTCGCGGTTCCAGAAATCAAGTGCGTCACGAGAATGGAATATGCAAGGAATGGCCCGAAGGGAACACCTTCCTGACGCGAGCGGCTGCCACCAGCGACTACTGCACAGATTGCTCCGAGACATGCCAAGAGAAGCATAATCCAAAGAGCGCTCCACCCAACCACCAATGCTCCAGCCCCAATCAGCTTCGCGTCGCCCAGTCCAAGCCATTCACGACCGCTTCGCCTCCAGGCTTCTTCACCAACAACGCCTAAGACTACAAAAATCCCCCCCGCGACCACGACGTTCCACACAAGATCCTGCGGATAGCTCCACCACAAGATTGGGCCTAGCGATGCAACGCAAAAGCTCCCAATGTTCGGAATCTCTCTCGTACGAAGGTCAGCTGCCGCAATCCAGACGAGCAGCGGTACCAGGTAAATCACCGCAAGACTTGCAGTCGGTATCGGATAGTCCAGACCCATAGTGATCCGCTTTCGGCCAAACACTGAGAGAGCATTAGGGAGTTTACTGCTGCCTAGTACATCATGGCACCACTCCATGAATATCATCTCAAAGTGGGCTCGGCACATCGACTCACGTTTCACGCACCAATTCAAGACATATTTCGATCTTTTAGTGATTGATCTTCTTGGGATCCTATGATCCAAATGAAGCAAAGACGCAACATGTATCGGAGCTGCGCGAGCGGCTTCACAAAGATCATATCTTTTTTGGGGTTGGGGCGATTATGCGGCCTATTTTTGCATACTTTTTCTTGGTTTTCCGAGTTTCTACTCTAATCGCCTTACTACTGCCAGCACCACTGCAGGCGCAGCAAACGCCAGCTTCGGGAAAGTGGTATGAGGTTGGATATCATTCCTACCAAGGATCCACAAAGATCTTCGGGAGCAACCCCATCGAGCTTTGCAAGAGCGCATACGAAGTTGGACCAGCGCCAATCTACTATAAGGGCTACCTGTTTGAGAAGTATTCACCCAAACCCGTTCAGGATCTGATCCATGGACTATGCTCGTCACCTTGCCCAAACTGTTCGGCAGATCCGACGATGCCGGTTTATGACATTTGCAGCAAGTACGAGATCGTAAATGGCGTTAAGACGTTAGTATCCTATCAGTATGGGGCCGAAAAATGTAGAAAACCCTGCGACGAATGCGCGACAATAGTTGGAAACCCTGTTGAGATTGCAAGTTTTACGAAAATTACAAAATCAGTAGATTGGGTATCTCCTATTGAACGTCGTTTTAAGATTGAACGCCACTATCGATCTGACGAGTTGTTCTTCACTAGATTTGAAGGGTCACAAAGCTCACCTCGGCATGAATTTGGCAAGGTTTGGCAGCGGACCTACAATGAAACACGCGGAAGCAGTTCGAACTGGACTGATCCAGCCGACACCAGGTCCTGGACAACTTTCGAATTCAGTGATGGTCGAAAGGTCTTGTTCATCCTAAGCTTCAGCGGCTTTACGCCAACTATAGTGGAAACCATTGGCGGGAACCTCTTTAGCTTCGTGACTGCAGGGGGCGCACTTAGGCTAGTAGATCCGAGTGGAGTTATCAGACAGTTCCGGGGTACTGGCGGGATTCTAGAGTCAACCGTCTGGCCAGACGGTTATAAAATCACAAATAGCTACGACTCTGGCGGGTACTATGTCACGGGCATGACGGATAACAAGGGAAACAAGGCGACATTTGTCTTTGACCAGAATGTTGTTCCCAATTCCAATCGTCAGACTATTTCTGAAATCATAATCTCAAGGCTGGTCGGATCGACCTACGTCGAAACCGGGCGCCTTAAGTATGGCTACACCACACCGATCTATCCAGCTATTGCGGCCGACGGAAACGCACTTCCCGGGGCTGCGGGGTTAGCTGATCCGACGACCCCCATGTTAACCAGTGTTGATTATCAGGCCGCTGGGTCCGGGACCCTCGTTCCTGTGTGGCGCTACACTTACGCCACGTCCCTGCCGTTGGGAGCCCTTCGTACAGACGGGACCCGTGAGGCCGCACAGACAACCACCGTTGCGATGCCTCTTCTGACCTCGATCTCAGTTGGCGAAGCAGCGCCCTACGCCGAGTACACCTACAAGGACTACGGATACGAGAACGTTGCTCTGGCAGGTTCAGACTTCCGTAAGCGCTACATTGGCATAGGCATTGAGACCGAAAAGTACGCGGACGATGTGCAGCCAACAGTATTCGCCAAGGCGTCTGACACACTACACACCATAACGAATCCGCTTGGTCTCTCGACAAGTTATGTCTTCAGTGACGGGAAGTGGCACAGGACGACTGCTGGCATCACGACGGCCGCAACGCCTGCAACCCTGCCCACGGCCCTGACTTTCACATACGACGCTGCGCTCGACCGAATCACTGAAGCCGTCAACCGAAACTCGGCCAAAACAACCTACAATCGCGATGCCAAGGGCCGCATTCTCACAATGACCGAGGATGCAACCGGCACGATCCCTCGTGTTACTTCGTACACCTGGCACTCCACGCTCTCATTGCCTCTCACTCGTACGACCGAAGGGTTGATCGAAGCGTTCACCTACGATTCCGCCGGTCTGCTCCTGACCTACACACGGACCGACACCAAGTCCGGCAGTCCTACTCTGAACCAGACCCGAGTCTGGACCTATAGCTACACAACGCTGGCCAACGGCCTGAAAGTTATAGCTACCATCAACGGACCCGGGCTGCCAGCTGACGGCATCTATGATGTCACCTCCTACTCATACACGGCCACTGGCGATCTTGCGACAGCGACCGACCCCAACGGCCTTATCACTACTGTTCTGGACCGTAACACCAACGGCCAGCCCACGCTTGTCGAGCAGCCAGATCTCAGCCGCTGGTCCTTCACCTACGACTACGAAGGCCGCGTCCTGACCGCTGGTTTCGCAGGCCCCGGCCAGACCCCGCTCCTGTCGACCTTCACCTACAACCACTCCGGCCAGGCCCTCACCTACACGAACACCCGCGGCAAGACCTGGACCTTCGCCTACAACAACGCCCGCCGGCTGACCGAAACCACTGGCCCCACCGGCGACAAGATCAGCTACACCTACGACGCCGCCGGCAACGTCACGAAAGAGGAATACGGCAACGGCGCCAACCCGGTCACCTTCTGGGAAGGCACCGATTTCGACGGCCTCAGCCGCGTCCTTCGCACCATCGGCGCCATGGGCCAGACCTGGACCTACGCCAACGACGTCGAGGACAACCTCACCGGCATCACTGACCCGCTGGCCAACACCACCACCCATGCCTATGACAAACTGAACCGGCTGATCTCGACCATCGACCGCGAAAACTACACCACCGGCATGCTCTACGATGCGCAGGACCGGCTCGTCGAATACACCGACCCGCGCACCATCAAGACGATCTTCACCCGCAACGGCTTTGGCGAGGTGGTCAGCGAGGTCTCCGCCGACCGCGGCACCATCACCTACACTTACGACCGCCGCGGCCTGGTGAAGACCCGGACCGATGCCCGCAACATCACCGTGACCTACGCTTATGACAACGCGGGCCGCCTCACGCTGATCGACTATCCCACGGGCACCATTCCCGACATCGCCGTCACCTACGACACGGCTTTCCAGGGCGTCCCCACCAACTCGAATAAGGGCCATGTCGGGCGCATCACCGACGGGATCATCAGCACCGAATTCGGGCACGAGGTCACCGCCACTGGCCCCCGGATCAAGGCCACCGCCACCTATCCGGCCGGGCGCGTCTATTCGGTGACCGAAGAGACCGACTTCGAAGGCAACCCGACCCGCACCATCTACCCCTCGGGCAAAGAGATCCTTTTCGACACCGACGATGCCAACCGCGTCACCCGCATCCGGGTGAAGGATGGCAGCACCTTCACCACGCTTCTCGACCAGATCACCTACATGGCGAACGGCCCGATGAAGTCCGCGCTTTACGGCGACGGCTACACCCAGACCCGGACCTATGACCTGTCCTACCGCCTGACCGGGATCGAGGACGCCCTCGGAGCCACCAAGCTGCGCGATGTGACCATGGGGTATGAAGGGCGCGATAACCTCACATCCATCACCGACCTGATCACCGCCGGGAATTCCGAGACCTTCACCTACACCCCGCGTGAAAACCTCACCACCGCCACCGGGCCCTATGGCGGCCTTTCCTATACTTACGATGCGGTCGGCAACCGCCTGACCTCCACTCTCGGCACCGCGACCGACACCTACACCTACCCCGCCACCTCGAACCGCCTCTCGTCCATCGCCCTCGCGGCGGGCGGCACGCGCGGCTTCACCTATGACGCTTCGGGCAACGTCACCGCCGAGGCGCGGCCGGGCGGGACCTACGGCTACACCTACTCCGCCGCCGGCCGGATGGCGGAGTTCCGGATCAACGGCGTCCTCCAGGCTTCGTACACATACGACGCCATGGGTCGTCAGGCGATCCGCACCCTCACCTCGCCCACCCCGGTCACCATCCACTCGGTCTTCGACAGCCAGGGCCGCCGGATCGCCGAGTACAACGAAGGCACCGGCGCGCTGATCCGCGAATATGTCTGGAACGGGTGGGATCCGGTCGCGGTGATCGAAGGCGGGGTGGTCTACTTCATCCGCGCCGACCACATCGGCCGCCCGGTGTTTGCCACCAACGCGAGCGGAGCGAAGGTTTGGACCGCCACCTACCAACCCTTCGGCGGCGTCCACACCTCCACCGGAGCGCTCCCCACAGCGAGGTTCCCCGGCCAGTGGTTCCAGTCCGAGAGCGGCCTCCACCAGAACTGGATGCGCGACTATGACCCGACCACGGGGAGATACCTCCAGGTTGACCCGCTGGGGCTGGTGGACGGGGCGAGTGTGTATGGGTATGTTTCGCAGAATCCGGGCAGGTGGATTGATCCTGAAGGCCTACAGTGCTTTCCCTATACCGGCAAGGATGGAAACACATACATCAGCTGTACTGGCCCGCAAACCTACTGCCCAAGCGGAGACTGCGGATGGAGGGACCCAACCGAAAACAACCGTGAGTACGATCAGTGCATGGACTCCTGCGAGCTATCCCTCAATGAAATCACGGGAGGCACAGGTGGTCTAGTCTGTGGAGCTGCAGTCGCCGCAGGCGAATACTGTGGTGGTCCAATCGGAGGGGGAGCTGCAGCCCTTATTTGTTACTCAACGTACGCTGATATGTTGTGTAGAACTAAGTGCGGATACTAGAGCGAAAATGGAGACTACATCACTATGAGAAAGCCTTTCATGGGAGTACGGTTTGTATTGGCCTCCATTGGCATCTATCACATCCTAAGTCTCATTCTGAGGGCTTTCGATGAGGTCGTCTCCCTGCCTTACTGGCTACTCCCAGTAATTCTTGTTCCCCTCATATCTCTGTTTCATGCGCTAGAGAGAAGATTTCAACGCGAGCCGTGATCTCTCAGCTAAGGTGCCGTAGCGAGCTGCAGGGTGCTTGATTTCACGCACCACTTCCGTCCCCCGACGTTCCAACGACTACCATGGGCAAGACGGTTCCACTTCCACCCCTCCCCCAATTCCTAACGCATCCCTAACGCCCACACCCGACCCCTTGATTTCCTTTCGGCCCCTCCCCGCGCCGCGCGCGGCGCGACGCTGGTCCGTCCCCCTCTCCCCACCCACCCCGACCCCGATCCCCTCACTCTCCGATCCGGCCCGGCAAAGGACCGCCGCCCCCACCGAACCCCCGCCCCCTGATCCGCCATCAGACGGCCCGGCTCCTCCCCACCCTGTCCCAACCAACTCCGGACCGCCTCAAACGACCGCAGTCTCCCCCGCCTTCGCCGCGCCACCCGGAAGCTCCGCCCTGATCGCAGCCAGGCTTCCCGGCCGGTAGAGGGCAGTTCCGCTCCCGCCCCCCTGAGCCGTCCACCGATGCAGAACCGAAGGATGAAGCTCTCGCACCGATGCAGGACCGGCGCGATCCTTCGGGAACCGCCGCGTCAACCACTCAGCCAGTCCCCGCGGCAGGACGGTTGAATTGCGCAGCGGACCCAGCGGATTCTCGGCCGCCTGGATCGCTGTGACCCGAAGCGGGTCAAACGCCAGCCCGGCTTGCCCGGCGCCTTCGATCAACCAGTGCAGCGCGATGTTCGACAGATCGACGATGTCTCCACCGCCCCCGACCGACCCATGATCCCCCGCGAAGAACAGTTCCTGGTAGGGCTCTGATACCGGATCCGGCGATTCAGCGTTTAGCTCGGCCACGTTTGTCCAGCGTGTCGGCTCGAAGGACCGGCGGCGCTCATCCAGGGCCACGGCATGCCGCGCGGATTTGACGAGGCTGGAGCGGTTGGCATCGTGAAACCGGTACCGTCGCTTGGCGAGTTCACCCAGGAGCGGGATATGCGCCGGCACGCCAAGGGCACCGACCGAGTCCCAGACCCCGAGAAATGCCACCCGCAAGAGGGGCGCCTCGGCAAGATTGTGTTGCCTGCGCCAGTCAGCCTCCTTCATGCTGGTGACAACCCGTGGCGAAAGCTCCGCCCGGAAGGCGTGGCTCGCTTCGCTGTTCGGGTGGGTATGTTCCGGGTCGTCCAGCGTGCGGTACCGCCGGATCGCTTCGGGAATCCGATCCAGCGCGTCGCGGTTGACGATGCCTGTCGAGCGGATGAGCCCGGTAAGCGATCGCGCGGTGTAGGCGCCCCGTGAAAAGCCGAAAATGTAGATCTCGTCGCCGGGCTCATACAGGAACACGAGGTGGCGATAGGCTTCCTCGATGTTCTCAAGTAGGCCCCAGCCGAACGCACCGCCAAGAAGAGCGTCCAGCTTGCGCGAAAATTTCGTCACCCCTTCACCGGTGCCGACGCCTTGAATGTAGATCGGAACCTGCACGACCCCGTCTGAGTCCAGCGGCAACAGGGCCTGCGCGAGCTTCACAATATTGGTCGGCGTCCAACTGTCGGACCGGTTCCAAGTCCCGTCGCAGAGAATGACTATACGCTTCCATCCTGGATGCTCCTCGCGCTTGTCGATTGCGCTACTTCTCGCGCACCGTGGTGTGCTGGTTGGCCCTGCCCCGGCTCGCCGTGACGAACCTTCCTGTGATGGCACTCCGGTACTGTCCGCCGGTCGATCCGCTGCGACCCGGGCTCTCCTTCACGGTCGTCTTCGGGTGCGATGCACCGTATGCCTTCGTCACGTACCGACCGGACTTTGCGCTCCGGTAGCTTCCACCTTTACCACCAGTTGCCATCTTTACCTCCTTTACGACTTCGAAACGACGTTGCTATACTGCAAGTGTCGAGGCAGAGATAAGAGATCTCCATGAAAATTGCAAGTATCGAACACAATGCCTAACGTGCAATTTGATGGCGATGCATTCTACGCCGCACTCGATGCGGTTCGAGAGGAGCGGAAGCTCACCTGGCGCAAGGTGGCAGAGCAATCCGGCGTCAGCGCATCTTCCCTCACACGGATCTCGCAAGGAAAGCGGCCTGACGTAGATGGCCTTGCATCCCTGTGTGCTTGGGCAGGCCTAAGTGCAGACAACTTCATGCAGGCATCCGACGGACAGCTGAACACGGAAGCCAGTCCGCTGACAAAGGCACTCATGCTTTTTCGGGCTGATCCAAACCTGAAGAAGGAGCAGGCCGACGCCCTGGAGCGGATCATCCAGTCCGCCTATGAGGGTTTGCGGAGTGCCTGATGGGCTTGCGACGCGGTTTCAAGGCTGAGGCAGAGTGGTATGCCGAAAACGTGCGCGAGGAACTTTCGCTGCGCGCTTGGGACCCAGTCTGCCCTCGAAAGATCGCTGAGCTTCTAAACCACCAAGTGATCGACTTGTCGGCATTCGAGGCGACGCACTTGCAAGATGTTGGCATACTTAGGCAATGCACGGGACCGAAGGGCTTTTCTGCGGTAACCCTCCACAAAGGAGAATTCCGGCTGATTGTGCTTAATGATGGCCACTCAGCTGTGCGTCAGGCAGCTGACATTGCGCATGAGCTCGCGCACGCACTCCTTCATCACAAGCCCCTTCCGCTTGACAATGGCACCGGGGTACGAGCGTTCAATGCCGATGACGAAGAAGAAGCAAAGTGGTTGGGCCCAACGCTGCTTGTGCCAAGGCCCGCCGCTGTCGGGATCGCGCGACGAGGCGATTCGGATCAAGAAGCCGCGAGAAGGTTTGGCGTAAGTGTAGATTTGATGCGGTTGCGACTGAACGCAACGGGGGCCCGGAAGCGGGTGCGGTAAGCAGTCCTAGGCTCGACAAGTCTGGTGCCGTTCGCTACCGGCCCATAGCAGCCGGTCGGCCCGGCCGGGTCGCCGCCGTGAAGCTACTCAAGACCGGACATTCAGGCTTGCCGCAGCAAGGTTGGCTGGCGAATGTCAGCGATGCGGACGAAGTGTGAATTCGCTGCGGCTGTGCCAAAGTCAGCTTTGAAGTAGCGACCGTGTCAAAAATGGTCGTTACTGCGGTGGCAAGACACCCGGCTAAATCCCAACGTCGATAAGGGGTGGAGTGCCGGAGGGGGCAGACCCCTAGGCTGGGAGTTTTGAGGGATACACTGGAAACAGGCGACGGAGCATTTCCAAAGCTCTGTCGGCCCGCTGGCGGGCTTCGACTGCGTCAGGAGGTGGCATCCGGCCAATCACGCGGCGGATCTGCAGATCACCCAGCAGTAACCCCAAGTAGACCTCGGTCACTTGCGCCGGGTCCTCACTTTCAATTGCCCGTGCGAACAGATCGGTCAACTGCGGCGCAATAGAGCCGCGCCCTACTTCGGCAATGATCCGGCCGAGATCGCCGCTGGGGTCGGCCGCCGCCGCCCGGTTCAGGGCAACAACTTCCTCGCTGGTTAGAACCGCGATCAGTTGGGGGCCGAACTCTTGCACGGCGGCAAGCGGATCGCGGAATGCGGCGGCCGACATGACCAGCTCGTCACGCAGTTCCTCGATATTGGCCTGCACCATCGCGCGGAACAAGCCTGGCTTGTCGCCATACCATTTGTAGAGCGTTTCAAGCGAGGCACCGGCTGCCTTGGCTACAGAGGCCATCGTTGTCGCTGCATAACCATGCTGGACAAGCAGCGCCAGCGTAGCCCGTTGGATCTCTTTCTGCCGAGTTTTCCGTGTTTCCTGCCGCATGCACCTTCGCTCCTGAACAGTCGCGTTGACAGGATCAGTAATTGCAATTACGGATCATCGCAACCGTAATACAAGTTACACTTACCGCCATCCTAACCCGGAGGGTCCATCTTGTCCGAATCCCGTTCGATTACCGCCGCGCTGAGCGCGCTGATCATCCTTCAGTTGGTCATGCTGGGAGCGCTTTACGCCCAGGTGCCACCGCATCCGCCCGCGACGATTCCGCTTTTCGCGATAGCGCCGTTCCTGGCCGTGGCGCTTGCGACCGCAGCCGCAGCGTTGATTGTCGGCCCCGTGGCAGGCCGGACGGGCAGGGCGCTCAGCCTTCTAGCCGGGCTGATGGCCCTTCTGTCCTTTGGCCCCCAGAAGTATCTGGACCCGCAGTTTCCTCTGATCTGGCCCGCCGTACTTGCGGCACAGGTCGCCGTCATCGCGGTTTTCGTTGGGGTGCTGTTCCGGCAGGGACAGCGTTCGGCATGATGAGGTCGTTTGCGCTGGCTGGGGCACCGGCATTGCTCATCCTGCTGCCGCTGATATCAGTCGGCTTCAGCGGCGCCTGTTTCGGCTTTTTCTTTGCCTGGCAGAGCTCGACCCTGCGCGGTCTGGACATGATCGACCCGGCAACTGCCATCGAGGCCATGCAGGCGATGAACGCCTCTGTCCGCAATCCGCTTTTCGGCACGGTCTACTTTGGAACGCCTCTTGTTCTGGCACTGTCGATGGTCGCGATGGCGGTTCTGCGGGCAAGGGTAGCCGCCGTGGTGCTGGGCCTCGCACTTGTCTTGCATATGGTCGGGGTCTTTGGGGTCACTGCCACCATCAATGTTCCCACGAATCAGGAACTTGCTGCAGTCGATGCTCAAGCGCCGGGTGCCGATACGATTTGGCAGGCCTTTTCCACGCGTTGGCAGTCGGCCAACCTGATAAGAATGATCGCTGCCGGAGTCTCCCTGATGCTGGTGGCCGCGACACTTACCCCAACCGTCCGAAACCGGAGACGATCATGAGCATTGTTCTGCTGACCTTTGTGCTTGCGACCCTGCTGACCGTCGCCACGCCGGGGCCGACCTCCCTTCTGGCTTTCTCTAACGGTGCGCGCCACGGGTTGCGTGATGCCGGTTTCGGGATCGCGGGCGCGGTGCTTTCGGACCTGGTTCTGATCGCCGCTGTCTCGGCCGGTCTGGGAGTTCTGCTATCTACCTCGCAGCCACTGTTCTCAGCCGTGAAATGGCTGGGGGTGGCCTATCTGGCCTATATCGGTCTAAGGCTTCTTCTCAGCAAAGCTGCCCCCGCAGCAACGGCGACCATCGTCCATGTCACGGAAAGACGCCGCCTCTTCTCGCGCAGCTTCCTTGTCGCCGTGACCAATCCCAAGGGCTACCTGTTCTTCACGGCGTTGCTCCCCCAGTTCATTGACCCCACAACGCCCGTCCTGCCGCAATACCTACTTCTGGCGGTGATTTTCTCACTGATCGACCTGGTGGTTCTGCTGGCCTATGCGGCCGCAGGCAAGCGATGCGCGGGACGCTTTGGCTCGAAGCTGATCGCCCGGATGGATCGGCTTTGCGGGGGCGTCTTCCTGGCGCTGGCGGGTGGCCTGGCCATGCTTCGGCGCGCGGGGGCATGACGATGCTGCGCCATGTCGTGTTCTTTTCCGCCCGCAACCGAGAGGATGTCGAGCGGCTTTACGAAGGCTTGCTTCTGTTGACGCAAATTCCCCATGGCCGCGTGGAGATCGGGCACAATCTGGCGCTCGACCCCCTGTCGGTCCCCGTCGATCTGGTCGTTTATGGTGAGTTCGCGGATGAAGCCGAATTGGCCCGCTACAAGGCGCATCCGACCTATACCGCCTCGATTGCCATCGCCCGCCCCTTGCGCGAGATGCGGGTTGTGGCAGATTTCCGCGCGGGTCTTGCAGGGGGTGCCTGAGTGACGATCTACCGTGTTGATGTTTCCCTCGTGGCCGCGCACCGCATCGGGGCGCATATCTGGCCCCCGGATGGCAAGGATCCCGGTGACGAGGACGCGGAGATGTTCTTCTTCGCGCCCAGCCTCAATGGCGCGCGCGCCTTGAATGTGACGGAGGTGTCACTGTTGCAGCGCAGCCGGATCGAGCTGATGCAAAAACCCGCGCGGCCGCTGCACAGCGCGGGCATCCACAGGAATCTGATGATCGTCAGCACCGAATTCGCCGCCCTGGCCGAGGCGATGGCGCCGGGCCGGCATCAATTCGTGCCGCTGTCGGATGTCTGGTTCTACAAAGCCAAGGAGCCCTCGCCCGGGCGTTATCTGGCCGCGCTGGTCATGGATTACGCATCAACGGTCGATCTGGAAAAGTCGAACATCGTGCGCCAATTCTTACCGCATCTGCAAAAGACGGCGGTTCGACTGTCTGCAATCTATCCCGTTCAAAGAGTCGTGCGCACTGACACGGCCTTGGGGCGTAGCCTCTGGGCCGATGAGGTGACCGGAGCCATCTTCTGCACCGAGGATTTCCATAAGCAAGCCAAGGCCTTGGGTGGCACACTGGGATTGGCCTTCGGGGAATGCACTGGGAAATGACACGAGGCGCCAAGAGAAGCACGACCACAGACAGGGACACATCGCGCCCACGGATGCTGCCCCGTCTGTCGGGGGTTCTGGCTGGCTGCGGCGCCGCCGTGATCCTTGGGGTTTTTTCTATGGTGGTGGCGGATGCTCTGGTATCGCCCGAGGGGGCGGCGGCGGCGCCAGGCGCTCCGTCCGGCCTGCTGAGGGGGCTGGTGTTTTTGTTCAGCACCGCGTTTTTGCCGGGGCTCGCCGCTGTTCTGCTTTATCCCGTGACGTTGCATCGTCGGCGAAGTGGCCTGACAGCGGCTGTAGGGCTTGAGATATTCATCATCTTCGCCGCTGGCTTCACACTTTGGATGGGCTTCGGGCTGGCGGTTATGTGAAGACGGCTTTGGGAACGATCATGTCAAGATCACCACAGCGCAACGTATTGTCGGGCCATCAGAGCGTTCGCCGCGCCCGATCCAGGCGATTGCGGATACTGGCTATTCCTATTTTCTTGATCGCTGCGGTGCTGCTGCTCTCTTCTGCCGCGCAGGCGAAGAAGGTGCTTTATTCGAAGATCC
Organism: Paracoccaceae bacterium; assembly: GCA_027489355.1. Taxonomy (GTDB): domain Bacteria; phylum Pseudomonadota; class Alphaproteobacteria; order Rhodobacterales; family Rhodobacteraceae; genus Tabrizicola. Next base: position 32,934 of record JAIXZY010000071.1, read on the forward strand.
TGATCCCGGCCGAAACCATATTGCCGCAATGTGCGGATCTGCCAGCCGGGAGCTGCGCCTATCCGCTGTTCATCGGGGCACACTCGCCGCAAATTAAGGGGCATCCGGGGGAGGGTTTGCCCTCGGCGCTGAGCATTCTGCCCGGTGCGCGCTTCAATACGGCGTTCTCCTTTTCCCTGAGCGACCCAGACCTGTGCCAGCTAGAGACATTGGCGGGCGATCTGTCGCGGGCTGCGGACTGGGTCGGTCAACAGGCGACCGGAACGGCCTGGCTGCAGCGCGTCGAGGGGGCAGCCAAGGCTTGCCAGGCCCATTATTCCCCGAGCATCAGGATGGGTGCAAATCTGGATCTGATCTGGCTCAGGGATGATCTCGGAGTGACTATCGTGGGATGGCGGTGGTGCTCCACGAGCGCCGACGAGGAGAAAAGCTGCCAGTTACACCTGACGCCCAGGCGGCGGGGCTGTGGCGTACACGATGGGCTAGAAATTACCGTGTCGGGCATCTTGCCGCGCGCCAGCGAGGTGCTGCTTGGCGACCTCGCAGCCGGCGTTACGCGGCTGGCGGCCAATCTTCGTATTCCCGTTGCGCTGGGGCATTGCCTCACCGATGGCCAGTTTGTCGATGTTGCAGGTTTCATCCCGGATCATTGAGATTGCCGCAAGAGAGGTCATTTCTTGCGGGTCCTGTCCTCTGATTCGCGGTGACGGCTGCGAAGTTGACGGAAACGGTAGTTTTTCACAGGTGACTGCATAATGCTGAGATCGCAGAAAATTCTGTGCCACAAGCCCTTGGCGAAACCAGCTTTGTTTCTGTTACGTTTCTGGCCCGTTTCGGGAAAGCCGACATTCGGGTGACTCGCAGCATTCGGCAAATTGGGCTCCTTGCTGACCGCCGCAGCGCGGCGCCGACCCTTTACCCTATTGCCAAGAAGACCGGCGTGCTCGGCCCGGCGGTCAGCGACGACGGCGTTGCTCGGTGGTATCATGTCCGGCGTCGGCAATGCCGAAGAAGGGTGGGCCAGGTGGATAGGAGGGTTTCCTATGTCATCTGATCTTCTTCCTGCCCTTCGCGCGCCTCGTACCGCGTGGAACAAGGGGCGCATCATTGGCCAGAAACGTCCGCTGCAGCCCAAGCATGTGTGGTCGATCAGGGTCCGCCTTGAGTTGGCGGGCAACAAGCGCGATCTTGCGTTGTTCAACTTGGCTGTCGACAGCAAACTCCGGGGCTGCGACCTGGTCTGTCTCCGGGTGCGCGACGTCTTCGTGGCAGGCCGCGTCAAGGAGCGCGCTTCGATGACGCAAAGCAAAACCGGACAGCCCGTAAAGTTCGAGATCACAGAGACCACCCGGCTATCGCTCGATCGGTGGATTGCCGATCCCGAGATGCTTGGCGTGGAATTTCTTTGGCCTAGTCGGCTCCACGGTAGCCCGCACCTGTCGACGCGGCAGTATGCGCGCATCCTTCGACGCTGGGTAATGTCGATCGGCTTGGAGCCAAGTGCCTACGGTACGCATTCGATGCGAAGGACCAAGGTGGCACAGATCTATAAAAAGACAGGAAACCTGCGTGCTGTTCAGTTGCTGCTGGGGCATACGAAGATGGACAGCACGGTGCGCTATCTTGGTGTCGACATCGAGGACGCCCTGACCCTGTCCGAAGAAATTGACATCTAGCCAACAGTCGACCGGCGCAGACCGCGCCGGTCGGCCCGGACCCGCCTATCGTCGGGCTGGTTCTCTCTGCCGTCCAGCTTCCTCAAGCCAGACGTCGGTGACACCTTACAGCATGATCTTGCAAGTCAAAATCGGAAGAGCAGTCTCACTGCGCCGGTGCCGCCGCGAACTCGAACTGAGCCTCGCAGCCTTCATGCGCGCAGACCGGCTTTTTCAGAGTCAAGGGCCGCTGGAATTTCGTTCGGCTACACTTCTTGCACGCAAACTGGCTGCGGAAATTTTTGAACTCCTCCCAGCGCGCTTTCTCGTCCCCCATCGAACCATCGCCATACGGCCCGTCTTGGAAGTGGCTGCCAAAGTTCTCGATCTCGCCCTTCACCAAGCTGTCGAGGAACCGGTTTTTGACGCCCGGCACCAGCGCCGGTACCAGCTTGGCATCCTTGAGCAAGCCGGCAAGCGCCGAAGCCAACTCGCTGCGTTCGTAAGAGTAGGCCCTCTCTAGCGGTCGGATGCGGACGCTGACCCCGAAATCCCGGCATATGCCGAGAAGCCATTCCTCCTCGGCCTGGCGCATATCGTTGGCTGCCGACTGGCCCGCCGCCCAACGTGCCTCAATCATCTCATCGCTGACCTTATCATCAGCGAAACGCGGCCCGTAGGCCGGGTCGAGACCAATGATCCGGGTGAAGTGCCACGACTTCGCTTCAAGCTGATCCTTCAGATAATTGAAGAACCGCTCGTCGTGAGTGGTGATCAGGATCTGGCAGTCACCGAACATGGTGGCGATGAGCCCGGCGATAGTGCGCCTATGATCCGCATCATAGGAGGTTACGATGTCGTCGAGCGCGATGATGGGCGCGCCTGCATTAAATTGTTTGATCGCCGCCATGCGCAGCGCGAGCGCCACCGAATGGATCTGTGAGTCGCTCAAGTAGCCGCCCGGCTGCACGCCCGTGCGGTTCTTGGCGAAGTCGATCAGGAGGTTGAGTCGCTGTTGGTTCGTGTCGTCTTCCGCCGGCAGCTCCAGCCGGATTGGCGTGGCGCCAGCGCCCTGGATCAGCTTGTAAATATCGTTCATCGGTGTCTGAAGCTTGTCGAGCAGGGCCTGTACCTTCTTGCGGATTTCGGCCGAGATTATCGTCGCCTGCGCCGTCAATGCGTTGGAGAGTTTCCCCAGCTCATCGAGCGTTCCCAGCGCAAGGTTCCGCTCAGTCTGTAGCTCCAGCAGTCGATCGATCTTCGACTTGGCCTTGATATTGGTGTGGTCGCCTTGCTTCGATTCGATGTCGGCGATGGCCTGATCGAGCGTGGCGAGTAGCTTGGCAATTGCCGAAACAATGTCGGCCGAGGCCGGAACGGCACTCTGAGGCCAGCCGGCGATGCCTGCTTGATAGGCGGTAAGATCGGCTTTCAGTGCCGCCTCGCCGTCGCCGAGGTGCCCAATCAGTCCTGGCAGCGCCGCTACCAACTGGGTATGGGCCTTGGTCGCCGCAGTCTTGGCCTCGTCGAGCGCCTTCTTGGCGGCAGCGTAGTCCGCCAACTCCTCGAGGTGCTTGGCGACGTGTTCCCGGATCTTCTCAGCGCTACCAGCCGCCGTGTCCGCTACAGGAGTCGCGCAGACGGGGCAAATGTCAGGTGCCGCCGCCCCTTCGGCAAAAAGCGGCTCTGCGGCTTTCCACAAAGCCTGAAACACGGTGCTCGCCGCCTTGCCGCGTTCTTCCGCTTCTTTAGTCTCAGCGGCGGACAGCACCGTGACAGCCGCGTCAAAGGTCGGAATCGCACCGCTGACGACAGTCTCGCCGCTTTCCGTGTCCGTCGTCTCCGCCCGCAAAGCGGCAGCGGCATTGCGGATCTGGCGCAGGCCCGCAAGCCCGATCTTGTTCTCCTCGGCCTTGGCGCGCGATTCCAGTTCGAGATAGGCCAGATCGCTGGCCTCCAGCGCCGCCAGCACTAGCGACGAATCGAGTGGCGCCAGGGCCGACGTGTTGGCGTGGGAGAGCACGGCAGCCGCATCCCAGGTTTTCACCGCCTGGGCCGTCTCCTTGGCAAGCTGGGTGTCCACGCGCTGCAGCGCCGTCTCGTCCTCGGCGGCGGCCTTCACCTGGGTGCGCAGCGAGCGAATGTTCTTCTGCACCTCAACCAGCGGGCCGAGCTGCAGCCAACGCGCGACATCCGTATAGCGCTGTTCGGGCGTATGGATTTCGACGAATGTGCGCAGCGCATGCCCGCGGATGATCGGCGGCACCGCAAAGCAATCGTTCACAGTCGCGGCCACCGCCGGTATAGGTCGCTTCGCCCCCGTCGCCGTTCGGCTGCCGTTGGTGGAATCCTTGCCCGAGACCACGCCGATCGTAACCGCCGCCACAATCTTCGCCTCCTCAGCCAGATTGTGCGCCAGCGCCACGGGTCCAGCCTGGTTGTTGATTGCGCGCTGCCCGAGCCTTTCGAGCGTGCCGTCCTTGGAGAACATGAATTCCAGCGCATCGATGACGCTGGATTTGCCGCGGCCGTTAGGCGCGAAGATCGCTAGGCAACGCTTCTTGCTCAAATCGAACGTCTTCGGTTGGAGATACGCGCGAAACCCGGAAAGGCTCAAGGATTGAAGGAAGTAAGGATCAGTCATTCGCCACCTCGGGTTCAGGAGGATTGGCACGTTCGCTTGCAAGTTTCACGATCGCATCCTTGGCCTGAGTTACGGCGTTCTGCGCTGGGTCCACTTTCAGGATGTGAGTCCTAAGGATGTCCGCCATGCCGACATCGACCCCTTCCTTTCCCTTAAGACTTTCTCCTAGTGCTGTAAGAAATGCGTCCGGCGTATCTGCCGTTTCTGCTTTGTCTTCCACGCGCATGTCCCCCAAGTGTTTGCGCTAGAAGGTACGGCCAGAATGCAAGCAAAAGAACGAAATTTTCTCGTCATTCGCGTCGATCTCAATCCGTTACTGCTGCGAGGCGGTCGAACGGCCACAATCGCCGGACACGCGACTGCCAAGCCGCACTGCCTTTCGTCTGATTTCCGCCCTGAGACGAAACCTGGGGCAGATCTACGTGGGGTGCAATGTCCGCTTCCGCCGAAGATCGGCGGCGTCTTCGCGACCGCAGCGAAAGTCCGGTCTCCGCCCGAAGCGGTCACAAAAGCTGCTTCAGTAAGCCGATTGAAGCCTAGATCTCTACGGCCGCTGCCTTCGTTCCCGCCGGCAGCGCATCGGTGAACCACCCTAGCTTACGCCCATGTCCGGACCAAGCTACGGCGGCGTTCTCGGGGTGCCGGTACTTCGGCCCTGTTGCCCCTGAGCTCTTGCGCTTCGTCTTCCTCCCCAACAGGTCTGACAAGCTGAAGCCGAGCTCCTGTGCCTTGGCCTCGGGGGCGCTCATCGCTTCCTGTTTCTTGCGATCTCCAAAGCCTTCAATCGCCTTTTGAATGTCCTTTTAAAGCTGCTTCAGTTCCAAAATAGACAGGTTCCGCAGATCAATCGAAGCCATTTTCAGTCACCTCGCTATTTGTGGTCGAACATTAGTGGGAGGCGTTTCAGAAACAAGCAGAAAGTTCCGGGTCCGCAGTCAGTTCGACTGGACTTCGCGCGCCACCAGAGCGTTGCTGCGACCCATGCCCGGCTCCCACCCGGGCTTGGCTTGGTACCGGGGTTGGGCATTCCACCTGTCCCGCCACCTAGGAGCCAAGAATGAAGAAAGCACCAACCAAACCCCGCAAGACGACCAAGAAGTCCATCCGCGCTGCCGACACTCCGGCCGCTGAGACCGCATCGGCCAATGCGCCCACCGCTGCAGCGACGTCCACCCTGAAGCAGCCACGTCAAACGAAGTCCTCTCTTCTTCGCTCCCACCTGGGTGACCCAGGTGGCGCGTCGATGGCGGCACTGATGGAGATGACTGGCTGGCAAGCTCACACCCTGCGTGCGGCCCTCAGCGGGTTGCGCAAGGAGGGCCTGACGCTGACCAGGCGACGTGAGGGAGACGACACGATTTATGCGGTTGTGCCAGCTGCAGCTAAAGCAGCTGAGGCCGACACCATACCTACCGACGCGAACGCGGAGGCGGAGGTCGAGCCTGTTGCCCAGGTGGTGGACGGCGACCCATTGTCAGACGCCGAACCCTCACTCCTGGTGACTGGGGCCGTGGCATGACCACGCTCGCAGATCTCGAGGCGATGGACAGAGAAGGCCTCGCCCGTCTCTGGAAGGACTTATTCGGCGATCCGGTCCCGTCCGGCATGAGCCAACAGATGCAGCGGCGGTTCCTGGCCTTCGAGCTCCAGGCCAAAGTGGAGGGCAGCCTGCCCACCGCCCTCCGTGCCAAGCTCGACCGGATCGGCGCAGGTGAAGAGCGCAAGGCCAGTCCTACACTGCAACATGGTGCCCGCCTCCTACGCGAATGGAACGGAACGACCCATGTCGTCGATGTCCTGCCCGATGGCTTTCTCTGGAATGGCAGGCCGCACCGCTCGCTCTCCGCCATCGCTCGCGCCATCACTGGTGCGCGCTGGTCGGGGCCGCGGTTTTTCGGGCTGGTCAGCGCAGAGGAGGGTTCCCGCGCCAAAAATCAGAATGCCAAGACTCCGAAGCGGATGATGCAGCGCCCCGCGTTCGGCGCGCCGAAGCGGGGAGATGCGGCATGACGCAGAAGCCGGTCGTCCGCTGTGCGATCTACACCCGGAAGTCGAGCGAAGAGGGTCTGGATCAGGCCTTCAACTCACTCGACGCGCAGCACGAGGCCTGTGCGGCCTATATCGCCAGCCAGCGCCACGAGGGTTGGAAGCTAGTTCCCGACCGCTTCGATGATGGCGGTCACTCCGGCGGCACGCTCGATCGCCCTGCCCTACAGCGCCTCCTCGCCGAGATCGACGCCGGTCGCCTCAGTATGGTCGTGGTCTACAAGATCGACCGGCTCACAAGGTCGCTCGTCGACTTCGGCCGTCTGGTCGAACGATTGGATGCCAGCGGCTGCTCCTTCGTCTCGGTGACCCAGGCCTTCAACACTGCAACATCGATGGGGCGGTTGACGCTGAACGTGCTCTTGTCCTTCGCTCAGTTCGAACGAGAGGTCACCTCCGAACGCATCCGCGACAAGATCGCAGCCTCGAAGAAGAAAGGCCTCTGGATGGGTGGCGCCCTGCCCCTCGGCTATGATCGCCATCCCGATCCGATGCGCCGGGAACTGGTGGTCAATCGGGCAGAGGCCGAAGTCGTCGGAACACTCTTCCGCCTTTATGACGATCTCGGCAATTTGCGGCTGGTCGAGATAGAAGCTCAACGACTTGGTCTTCGATCAAAATCCGTGACCCTGTCGTCCGGTCAGGTCCGGGGTGACGCACTCTTCCAGCGTGGTCAGCTCCATCATCTCCTGACCAACCCAGTTTACATCGGGCGTATCCGACACAAGGATCAGACCTATCTAGGTCAGCACACTGCGATCATTGAGCCGGACCTTTGGGACAGGGTTCAGGCGAAGCTCATCGCAGCCGCGGCACGACCCCGCGGCCGCAACGAGACGCCAACAGACTCCAGCATCCTCACCGGCAAGCTCCGGGAAGAGACCGGCGATCCTCTGACCCCCACCCATACCCTTCGCCATGGTCGGCGGTTTCGGTACTATGTCTCCAACCGCCTGATCGCCGGCGGCACCGATCCAACGGGGTGGCGGTTGCCGGGCCCGGCGCTGGAAGCAACTCTTCGACAGATCGTCGTCGGGCATCTGCGCAAACAAGCTTCTTCGCACGCGATCCTGGCAGAGCCAGACGCCAGCGGCGCTGCAGAACTGCTCCGACGTGCACAAGCGATGGCAGATCGGATTGGGGCTGAGCCAGGCCTGGTGGGTGCCTTCATCGCCTCCGGGACCATTTGGCAAAATCGCTTGGAGCTGCACCTCGCCCCCAGTGCCATCGCTGGTGAACTGTCGGTGCCCGAGGTCGGGCTAGCTCCCGGATTACTGAACCTGTCAAATCCCTTCACCCTTCGGCGGCGTGGCATCGAGACGAAGATCATCGCCGGAGCGATGGTTCCTGCACCGGACCCGGTTCTGCAGCGCACGCTGGCTGAAGCGCATCAATGGGCGCGAGCCCTGAAGGAAGGCGTCCAGTTGATCGAGATTGCGCGAAGCACTGGGCATTCCAAACCCCACATCAGGGCGCGGATCGGTCTGGCCTTCCTCGCCCCCGATCTTCAGACCGCGATCCTTGACGGCCAGCAACCCGCATCTCTGTCGGTCGCCCAACTCATCCGATACGACCTGCCCAAGGACTGGAACGAGCAGCGTCGGCTCTTCGCGGTCATTTGACAAGCGTGCAAGGGTGGAGCGACCTCACTTTCTTGACGCTCACACCCGCCCGGAACCCCGAAGTTCTGCGTTCCCTGTTCTTCCCAGATTCTTCCCTGTTCGGGGGATTTTCTTTCCCAGATACGGCAAACTGAATTCCCTGTTCCGGGCGAGCAGGGAATTCTCTCGTAACCCGCGGAAATCGCTCAGCTAATCGAGCTCCAAAACCAGCCAGACTGCCCGAGGAATCCAATCTTCCCTGTTAATTCCCTATTCCTGGCACGCGGGCAAACGGAACGAGACCGTCCGCCCGCGGAGACTGGAGGCGGAAACGCAGGGAAATCGGCGAGGTGACAGCGTCTCTGTTGTAAGGGCGCCCCGCTAACCTCCGGAAAAAGGGCGAAATTCCGTAGAGAGACGAAATGTCAATAATATCAAGGGTTTGGGTGGCGGAGACGAAGGGATTCGAACCCTCGAGACCCTTTAGAGGTCTGCGCCCTTAGCAGGGGCGTGCCTTCGACCACTCGGCCACGTCTCCGCCTGCCCGTTTATCGGGGCAAGACGGCGGGGGCAAGCGGAAAGGTTCGAGCGGGCAGAAGGATCGCAGAGAAGGCTTCTGTTCCGACAAGGCCCGGACTAACCTGCCGGAAATGGACCGGTCGTGCCCGCGTGCTGGGCAGGGTCGGTTGCGGTTTCGGGGATAACCACATGAGCCTTCCTGCCCAGGCCCAGATCGTCGTCATCGGCGGCGGCATCATCGGCTGCTCTACCGCCTATCACCTGGCCCGCGACCACAAGGCCGACGTGATCCTGCTGGAACAGGGCAAGGTCACCTCGGGCTCCACCTGGCATGCGGCGGGGCTGGTGGGGCAGTTGCGGTCCTCAGCCTCGATCACCAAGGTGCTGAAATACTCAGTCGAGCTTTACAAGGGCCTCGCCGCCGAGACGGGCCTCGATACCGGCTGGAAGATGACTGGCTGCCTGCGGCTTGCCACCACCCCCGACCGCTGGACCGAGTTCAAGCGTCTCGCCACCACCGCCCGCAGCTTCGGGATGGAGATGGAGCTGATCGGCCCCGACGAGGTGAAACGCATGTGGCCGCTGATGGAGGTCGGCGACCTGATCGGTGCGTCGTGGCTGCCGACGGACGGGCAGGCCAGCCCCTCGGACATCACCCAGTCGCTCGCCAAGGGCGCACGGATGCATGGGGCGAAGATCCATGAAGGGGTTAAGGTGACGGGCTTCCGGATGGACGGACGAGGGATCACCCATGTCGAGACCGATCAGGGCGTCATCGCCTGCGAGAAGGTCGTCAACTGCGGCGGCATGTGGGCGCGGCAGATCGGCGCGATGGCGGGGGTCGCGGTGCCGCTGCACCCGGTCAAGCACCAGTACATCGTCACCGAGAAGATCCCCGGCCTCTCCCCCGACGCCGCGACGCTCCGCGACCCAGACCGCCGCACCTACTTCAAGGAGGAAGTCGGTGGCCTTGTGATGGGCGGCTACGAGCCGAATCCGCAGGGCTGGGTCACCGGCGACATCCCGGAGAACTGGGAGTTCCGGCTCTTCGACGACGACTACGACCACTTCGGTCAGCACCTGGAACAGGCCATCGCCCGCGTCCCGGCGCTGGCCGAGGTCGGCGTGAAGCAGATGATCAACGGCGCGGAAAGCTTCACGCCGGACGGCAACTTCATCCTCGGCCCCGCGCCCGAATGCGCCAACATGTATGTGGGCGCGGGCTTCAATGCCTTCGGCATCGCCTCAGGCGGCGGCGCGGGCTGGGTCCTGGCCGACTGGGTGATGAACGGCGAGGCGCCCCTGGACCTCTGGGCCGTCGACATCCGCCGCTTCTCCACCCTCCACCGCGACCGCGACTGGGTGGCGGAGCGCACGCTGGAGGCCTACGGCAAGCACTACACCGTCGCCTTCCCGCATGAGGAATACACCTCGGGCCGTCCGCGCATCGTTTCGCCCCTTTACGACCGGCTCAAGGCCGCAGGCGCGGTTTTCGGGTCGAAACTGGGGTGGGAACGGCCGAACTGGTTTGCGCCCAAGGGAACCGAACCGAAGGACATCTATTCGATGGGCCGCCAGAACTGGTTCGACGCGGTGGGGCAGGAACACCTCCACGTTCGCGCCCATGCCGGTGTCTTCGACCAGTCGTCCTTCGCCAAGTACGAACTGACCGGCCCCGGCGCGTCCGAGGCTCTGGAGGCGATCTGCGCCAACCGGGTCGCGCGGGACGTCGGGCGCCTGACCTACACCCAGCTTCTGAACACCCGCGGCGGCATCGAATGCGACCTGACCGTCGCGCGGCTGGCCGAAGACCACTTCTACATCGTCACCGGCACCGGCTTCCGCACCCATGACTTCGGCTGGATCGCCGACCACCTGCCCGCCCAGGGGGTCAGCTTCCGCGACGTGACCGAAGACTGGGGGACCCTTTCGCTGATGGGTCCCCGCGCACGGGACGTTCTGGCGCGGGTCACGGCACAGAACGTGGGCAACAGCGCCCTGCCCTTCGGCTCGGCGCGCGAGATCACCATCGCCGGAACCCCGGTCCGCGCCCTGCGCGTCACCTATGTGGGCGAACTGGGATGGGAGCTGCACGTCCCGATCGCCGCGCTTGGCACCGTCTATGACGCGCTGATCGCGGCTGACCCGGAGCTGAAACCCGTGGGCTACCGCGCGCTGGAATCGCTGCGGCTGGAAAAGGGCTACCGGGCCTGGTCCTCGGACATCACCCCGAACGACACGCCGTTCGAAGCGGGCCTCGGCTGGGCGGTGAAACTGAAATCCGGCCTGCCCTTCCTGGGCCGGGAGGCATTGGTCGCGCAACAGGCGCAGCCGCTGCGGAAACTGTTCACGGGCTTCACCGTCGCCGCCCCCGAGGCGGTCCTGGTCGGACGCGAGACGATCCTGCGCGACGGACAGCCGGTCGGCTACCTGACTTCGGGCGGCTACGGCTACACCATCGGCCAAAGCATCGGCTACGGCTATGTCCGCAACGACGCGGGCGTCACGCCCGATTGGCTGTCAGCCGGGCGCTACAGCCTGGTCGTCGCGGGCGAAGAGCTGCCCGCCACCCTTTCGCTGCGTCCGCTGGTGGACCCGGACGGCGCGCGCATCCGCGCCTGAGCGTCGCGGGTCCTGCGGCCGCCGCTCAGGCGTCGGTCTCGGGCCCTGCGAGCTTGTCCAGAAGATCAAGGACCAAGGTCCGGTCAAAGGCCACCGGGCCGGGTTGCATCGGGTCAGGCATGAACAGGATCACATCGTCGAACGCGACCGAGGCCTTGCTGGCCTGCTGCGCGACGGCCCGGTCCTGGTCGCGCGTCAGCAGGTCAAGCTCTCCGCGCGCGACCATCAGCAGCGCCCAGGCCGCCTGATAGTCCGGCCCCGCGGTCTGCCCCGAGGCGTCCAGCTTGCCCGCCCCGGCCCGCGCCATTTCGGACACCGATTGCATCACCTGATCCGGTGTCGGCTGCAACGCCGACCGCGCCTGCAGCATCGCCGTTTCCACGGCGCGGTAGGCCTTGTTCCGCGCGTCCTCGCCCCCGCTTTCCTCCAGCGTCTGCAGAAGCGCGCCAAGGTCCGTCACGCCGACGGCGGCCAGCCCTTCGGCGACGCCGGGCAGGGCCGTCTCGCGCGCATGGGCGAAATGGGCCGCACCGGCCTCGGCCCGACCATCCTGCGCCGCAAGCAGGCCAAGCTGAAGGTCCGCGCGGATCTCTGCTAGCCCCAGGAGAAGCCGCAGCACCTCGGCATCGGTGGCCCCTTCGACCAGAAGTGCGGGCGTCTCGGCCTGCGGCGCGGGCAGACGCATCTGCGCATGACCGGCAGGCGCGACAAGCAGACCGGCGATCAGGGCAAGGACGGGCAAGGCTGTCGGGTGGGTCATCGGAAAGCTCCAGGATGTTCTGCGGCGGGGGGGCGATAGCCACGCTTCCCTTCCCGCCTGAATATGGCCATTTCTTGAAAGAGGTCTGGCAGGGTTGTGCAACTTCCGGTTTTGCGCAGCCCCACCACTCGCGCCAAAGGAGAACACCGGCATGGCCGCGCACTGGATCAGCCGCTTTGCAGAGCTTGCGCCCCTTTCGCCCGACCTCGCCGCCGCGCTTGAGGGCCAAAGCCGAATTCTGCGCGCCCCGGCCGGAACGCGCGTGTTCCTTCCCGGCCAGCGGGCCGAGGCCATGCTGCTTCTCATGACCGGCAGCGTGCGCGTGCAGCAGATTTCGGACACCGGGCGCGAGATCTTTCTTTACCGCGTCCACGCCGGGGAAAGCTGCGTGCTGACCACGGCCTGCATGCTGGCCGATGACGATTATGCCGCCGAGGGCATCGCCGAGACCGACATCGAGGCCGTGGCCCTGCCCCGCGCCGCGTTCGAGGATCTGATCAGCCGCTCGCCCCTGTTCCGCAGCTTCGTCTTCCGCACCTACGCGCGCCGGATCGCCGACCTGTTCGGGCTGATCGACGACATCGTCTTCCAGCGCCTGGACGTCCGCCTGGCTGAGCGGTTGCTCGCCCTAGCCGCCTCTGGCACCGTCGCGGCGACGCATCAGGCGCTTGCGGTAGAACTTGGCACCGCGCGGGAAGTCGTCTCGCGCACCCTGGGCGAATTCCAGCGCTGCGGCTGGGTGGAATTGTCGCGCGGCGAAATCCGCATCGCCAACCGCAGCGGCCTGGAAAGTCTGTCCCGCTCTGTGACCTAGTCACCGACGGATGGGTGCCCCATATGCCATCCTGTCCGTGGACATGACACATGGAGGGATCTGAATGGCCAGAAACGTTGGAACGGTGGATCGTGCGCTGCGCGCCGGGATCGGCATCCTCGCCTTGCTGGGCGCTTTCGTCCTGGGCTGGTTCTCGGGCTGGATGGTCTGGGCAGCGGCGGTGGTTGGTGTCATCATGCTGCTGACGGCGGCGGTCGGCTTCTGCCCGCTCTACCGCCTGGTCGGAGTGAACACCTGCAGGATTTGAGGACCCGATGACAACAGACTTTACCCCCTGGGCCTCGCTTGGGGGAGGCGCACTGATCGGCCTTGCGGCTGTCCTTCTGATGGCCCTGCACGGCCGCATCCTGGGGGCCACCGGCATCCTGGGCGGGCTGTTGCGGTTCAATGACCCGGCCGACTGGTCGCTGCGTGCGGCGATCGTCGCGGGGATGGCCTGCGGTCCGCTGGCCTGGCTTCTGCTGACAGGGGCGCTGCCGACCATCGACCTGCCGGTCTCGAACGCGGCGGTGGTGCTGGGCGGGCTGATCGTGGGCGTGGGCGTCAGCTATGGCGGCGGCTGCACCTCGGGCCACGGGGTCTGCGGCATCGCCCGCTTCTCGCGGCGGTCCTTCGTGGCGACGGCCTGCTTCATGGCCACCGCCATCGCCACCGTCTTCGTGATCCGCCACCTCTTGGGGGGCCTGTGATGCGCCTGCTCTCTGCCTTCGCCATCGGCCTGATCTTCGGCCTGGGGATCACCGTCTCGGGGATGATCAACCCGGCCAAGGTGCTGAACTTCTTCGACCTCGCCGGCACCTGGGACCCCAGCCTCGCCTTCGTCATGGCGGGTGCCCTGGGTGTCGCCATCCCCGGCTACCGGATGGTATTCCGCCGCCCTGCCCCCGCGATGGAGCCGCAGTTCCAGCTGCCCGACACCCGGGTGATCGACCGACGCCTGGTCCTCGGCTCGGCCACCTTCGGCCTGGGCTGGGGCATCGCGGGCTTCTGCCCCGGCGGCGCGCTTCCCGCGCTTGGCACGGGAGATCCGTCCGTCTTCCTGTTCATCGCCGCCCTGATCGGCGGCCTTTTCCTGGCGCGCCTCCTGCAGGCCCGCTTCCCGATGCGCAAACCCGCCTGACCGAGGGAGCTGTCGATGACCATCAACGTGGACCTGTCCGTGAAACCCGAGGTGAAGGGCTTCTTCGACCCTGCGACCAACACCATCAGCTACGTGGTGAAGGACCCCGGCTCGACCGCCTGCGCCATCGTCGATTCCGTCATGGACATCGATTATGCCGCCGGACGCATCACCTATGATCATGCGGACGAGATCATCGCTTACGTCAGGTCCAGCGGCCTGTCGCTGGAATGGCTGATCGAGACGCATGTCCACGCCGACCACCTCTCGGCCGCGCCCTACATCCAGCGCCAGCTGGGCGGCAAGATCGGCATCGGGCGCAACATCACCGTCGTGCAGGACACCTTCGGCAAGGTGTTCAACGAAGGCACCGAGTTCCAGCGGGACGGCTCGCAGTTCGACCGGCTGTTCGACGATGGCGACACCTACCAGGTCGGGACCATGACCTGCGTGGCGATGCACACGCCGGGCCATACGCCCGCCTGCATGACGCATGTGATGGGCGACGCGGCCTTCGTCGGCGACACGCTCTTCATGCCGGACGGAGGCTCGGCCCGCGCCGATTTCCCCGGCGGGGATGCGGGGCAGCTTTACGACAGCATCCAGAAGGTGCTGTCGCTCCCCGAGGAGATGCGCCTGTTCATGTGCCACGACTATGGCCCGAACGGCCGCGAGATCCGCTGGGAGACCACGGTGGGCGAGGAGAAGGCACACAACATCCACGTCGGCCACGGCAAGACGCGGGAGGAGTTCGTCGCCATGCGGACCGCGCGGGACAAGACGCTGGCGATGCCGAAGCTGATCATCCCCTCGTTGCAGGTGAACATGCGCGGCGGGGATCTGCCGCCCCCGGACGAGGACGGCAAACGGTTTCTCAAGGTGCCGATCAACGGCATCTGACGGCCGCGTCCAGGTGATTCCGCGGGCCTTGGGTCCGCCGGAATTACCCGGGACGCCTGCTTAGCGATCGATCGTCGCGGGCTCTTCGTCATCGCCGCCGCAGGCCAGCGCGCAAAGGATGATGCCGCCGACGATCACCGGGACGATCCAGCCCGAGCGCGGGGTTTCGGCCACGACTTCCGGCTGGCCTTCCTCTTCCACGACAACCGGCCCGCCGGCAAAGGCAGCGGTCGAGCTGAGCATCAGGGAAAGGGCCAGGGCAGAGGATGCAAGTTTCTTCATGTGTCTCTCCAAGGTTTCGCGACCGGCGCTTCCGGTCCCGCGCGCAGGTGGCTGAAGATCGCGTCAAAGCGCAAGGTCAGGACGACGCGGCCTTGGCCGGCGGACGCGGACTGTGGCAGGACTGCACGGGTCGGGCCACGAGCGGCACCTCTGGCTGACGGACAAACGAAAACGGCAGCGCCTGGGCGCTGCCGTCGACGTCTGGCTAGGCCAGAAATCGGTTGGCCGATCAGCCGATGGTGGTCGGCGTCGGCGTGGTGGTGGTGCCGGTGGTGCCGGTCGGGGTGGTGCCCGCAGCATCATCATCGTCGTCGCCGCAGGCGATCGCGCAGAGGATGATGCCGCCGATGATGACGGGGACGATCCAGCCCGAACGCGGCTGAGCGGCTTCGACTTCAACGGCCGGCTCTTCGGTGACAACAACCGGACCACCGGCAAAGGCAGCCGACGCGGTCAGCGCCAGCGCCAGGATCGGCGAAACTACTTCTTTCATGGCATTTCCTCTCTCTATTCCGGGCATTCCCCGGGGAACACACAACTGCACGCTAGGTGGCCCGATCTGGGCACACAACGGATTCGTTACCAGCGCGTGTATTTCAGTCGTGGACTTTGGCTTTATTGCAACAGGAGGAGGCCGCATCCTGTCGTTTTGCCAAGAGATTTCTGCCTTGTCTTCCGTTCTCGGGGCAGAGCGGACCCGTGATCGGCACCGCGCATTCCACGGCCCGGCCCCGCCACCGTGAAGAAGGCACCCCGACCGTCACGCCAGCGACGGTCGGAGAGCAACGCGACCGCCCCGCAGAAGGGGCGGACGACCTTTCCTTACTTCGGCTCCGGCTCCGGCTCGGGTGCCGGGTCGTCGTCGCCGCCGCCGCCGCCGCAGGCGACCAGGCACAGCAGCACCAGCGCGCCCACGATCGGCAGGATGCCGACCGAGCTTGCGGGCTTTTCGGTCACCACTTCGTTGTTGCCTTCCTCGATGATCACCGGCCCCCCGGCCTGGGCCATCGACGCGGACAGTACGGTCGCTGCCACCAGCGCCGCCTTCAGGACGTTCGTCATGTCAATCTCCTCATCAGCAGCGCAAGCGACCCGATGCCACAAACCTGCCGCATTTCATTAGTGCGCGATCATTCTGGCAGCAATCAATCCGGGGACCGGGAAACGGTTTCTCCACAGGATTCCGCCAATGATCGCCTATAGGTTGTGTTTTCAGAACATCCCGGGCACAACCTGATCCGGCGGGCGGTGTCCATCGGCGAAGGTCTTGATGTTGATGATGACCTTCTCGCCCATCTCGATCCGGCCTTCGATCGTGGCCGACCCCATATGCGGCAGAAGCACGACGTTCGGCTGGTCAAGCAGCCGCGGGTTGATGTCGGTGCCATGCTCGTAGACATCCAGCCCCGCGCCCGCCAGTTCCCCGGCCCGCAAGGCCCGTGTCAGGGCGTTCTGGTCGATCACCTCTCCGCGCGAGGTGTTGACCACCACCGCCGAGGGTTTCATCAGCTTCAGCCGCCGTGCGTTCAGAAGGTGGAAGGTCGCGGGCGTATGCGGGCAGTTGACCGAAAGGATATCCATCCGCGCCAGCATCTGGTCCAGGCTTTCCCACCAGATCGCCTCAAGCTCGGCTTCCGTCTCGGGGCGCACGCGTTTGCGGTTGTGGTAATGCACCTGCAGCCCGAAGGCCTTTGCGCGCCGCGCCACGGCCGAGCCGATCCGGCCCATACCCAGGATGCCCAGCCGCCGTCCGCCCAGCCGTCCGCCCAGGTTGGCCATCGGCGACCAGCCGGTCCATTGCCCCGATTGCATGACCTGGAGCCCCTGCGGAATCCGCCGGGTCACCGCCAGAATCAGAGCCATCACCATGTCGGCGGTGTCCTCGGTCGTGACACCGGGGGTGTTCGACACCAGGATCCCCCGCTGTCGCGCCGTTGCCACGTCGATGTGGTCCACGCCCGCCCCGTAATTCGCGATCAGCTTCAGCTTGTCGCCCGCCTGCGCCAGCAGGCCCGCGTCGATCGTGTCGGTGATCGTCGGCACCAGCACATCCGCCCGCCGCATCGCCTCGGCCAGTTCCTCGCGGGTCATCGCAACGTCGGGGTCGCGCAATTCGACGTCGAACAGCTCCTTCATCCGCGTTTCCACGGCCTCGGGCAGCCGTCGCGTCACGACCACAGTCAGGCGGCTGGCTGGCATTCGTGATCTCCCCGACACTTCCAAATCCGGCGTCCTTCGGGCAAGGTGCAGCCAAGCGGGGCAATGCACAAGACCCGGCGAGCGGTAATGGCAGGGATAGCCGTGCGGCATCCCGGAAGGCGACACGATGAAACGGTGGGTCGGCATTCTGGCACTTCTGGGCGCGCTGCTTGGCACCGGCCTGGTCGCGCACAAGACAGCTGCGCAGGACACCGCCGTCCCCGAAACCGCCGTCCCCGAAACCGAGGCGCCCAAGACCACCGACAAGCCGCCCGAGAAACAGTGCCAGCCCGACGTGGGCTGCGTGACGAACCTGCCCCTGCCCCGCTTCGTCTCGCTGAAAGGGTCCGAGGGCAACGCCCGCCGCGGCCCCGGCCTGACCCACCGGATCGACTGGGTCTTCACTCGCGCCGGGATGCCTCTGAAGATCACCGCCGAATACGAGAACTGGCGCCGGGTCGAGGATTTCGAGGGCGCGGGCGGCTGGGTCCACTATTCGCTTCTGTCCGGGGTGCGCAGCATCCTCGTGACGCTGGACATGGCCGAGTTGCACGACGCCCCGGACGACGAGGCGACGGTGGTTGCACAGGCCGAGCTTGGGGTGATAGGGCGCGTGCTCGAATGCAATCCCGCCTGGTGCCGCGTCTCGCTTGACGGCACCCGCGGCTGGATCCGCAAGAGTTCGGTCTGGGGCGTCAAGGAAGACGAAATTGTCGAATGATCCGAAGTCCGGGGCCAGCCTGGCGATCTCGGCCGGTCTGGCATCCGTGCTGGTGGCGGGCTTCCTGGTCGCGCTGAAGCTCTGGGCGCTGGCCGAGACGGGGTCGTTGTCCATTGCCGCTTCCCTGGCCGATTCCGCACTGGACCTGATGATGTCGCTGGGGGCTGCGGCGGCGATCATCTACGCCGCCCGCCCTGCCGACGAGGACCACGCCTTCGGCCACACCTCGGCCGAGGATCTGGCTGCGCTGGCACAAGCCACCTTCATCCTCGTCTCCTCGGCCGTCATCGCCTGGACCGCCATTCACCGCCTGATGGAGAACGCACCGCACCGGCTTGCCTCGGAAGGGCGCGGGCTGATCGTGATGGTCGCCTCGATCCTGATTACCCTGGCACTGGTCTGGTGGCAGGGCCGCGTCGCCCGGCGGACGGGCAGCAAGGTCGTTGCCGCCGACCGGCTGCATTACCTGGGCGACCTTCTGCCCAGCCTGGGGGCCATTGCCGCGCTCTGGGCCTCCAGCCGCTACGGCATCGGTTACATCGACGCCGTGGTCGCTCTGGCCGCGGCCGGGGTGATGGCGCTTGGCGCCCTGCGCATCGGCAAGGACGCCTGGGACGCGCTGATGGACCGCGCCGCCGATCCCGCCATCGTCGAGGGCATCGGCCGCATCGCCGCCGACTGGCCCGGCGTGCGCGGCTATCACGATCTCAAGACCCGCACCGCCGGCAGCCGCGTCTTCGTCAACCTGCACATCGAACTGGACGGCGACCAGTCCCTGCGCCAGGCGCATGACATCGGCGCAAGTCTCCGCCGCGCCATCCTGGAGACCTATCCGAACACGGATGTCATCATCCACAAGGACGTCCACCGCGAGACGTAGGCGATTGACTTCCCACGCCCTCACGATGATTATACGCGCGTATAACAAAAGGACGCCATGCAGCCCGCCCGCCGCCTCTATCGCCGCGAAAGTGAGGAGAGCCGCCGCTCGTCCCTGATCAGCGCGACGCAAGAACTGGTGGCCGAGGGTGGCCCTGGGGCGGCGACCGTGCGGGCCATCGCCGAACGCGCGGGCGTGACGCCCGGTCTGATCCGCCACTACTTCCAGTCCAAGGACGAACTGACCCGTGCGGCTTACCGCGCGCTGATGGACGGGATGACGGCCAAGGGCGCCGACGCGATCGAGGGCGTGGGCGCCGGTCCCGAGGAACGCCTCGCCGCCTTCGTTGCGGCCTCGTTGCGCCCGCCGGTCCTGGATGCCGGGGCCGTGGTGCTTTGGGCCGGCTACATGCACAAGGTCCGCAGCGACCCCGATCTGCTCGCGGTGCACGAGGCGGGCTACCTCGCCTATCGTGACACGCTGCAAAAGCTGATCGAAAGCCTGCCGCGCGCCCCGCGTCCCGGCCAGACCCGGGCCGAGGCCATCGCCTGCAACGCCCTCATCGACGGCCTCTGGGTCGAGGGCTCGCTTCTTCCTTCGGCCTTCGCCCCGGGCGAGGTCATCACCATCGGGCTCACCTCGGTCGGTGCCATCCTGGGCGTCGACCTGATGGCCCACACCGCCATGCTGCCCGATTTC
Organism: Paracoccaceae bacterium; assembly: GCA_027489355.1. Taxonomy (GTDB): domain Bacteria; phylum Pseudomonadota; class Alphaproteobacteria; order Rhodobacterales; family Rhodobacteraceae; genus Tabrizicola. The sequence goes on from JAIXZY010000071.1 coordinate 52,417, forward strand.
GGAAAGATGCTGCCATGAAATACGCTTCCGTCACCGACCGTCTCGCCGGGCTTGGCGGCGCCAAATGGGCGCTGCACGCCCATGCCCGCGCGATGAAGGCGGCGGGCGAGGATATCATCGAGTTCACCATCGGCGAGCCGGACGTTCCCACCCCCACCCGCTTCCTCGACGCGGCCAGCGCCGCGATGCACAATGGCCGCACCGGCTATTCCAACGGCCGGGGCGAGCCGGGTCTCGTCGCCGCCCTTGCCGCCCGCTACACCGCCCGCCGCGGCCGCGAGATCACGCCCGACCAGATCATGTGCCTGCCCGGTACCCAGACCGTGCTTTACGCCATCCTGCGGACACTGGTGGAAGCCGGGGACGAGGTGCTGCTGGGCGACCCGATGTATGCGACCTACGAGGGCCTGATCGCCCAGACCGGCGCGATGATGGTCCCGGTGCCGCTGCGCCCCGAAAACGGCTTCCGGATGCAGGCCGCCGACGTCGCCGCCCGGATCACCCCGCGCGCACGCGTCCTGTTCCTGAACTCGCCGCACAATCCGACCGGGGCCGTCCTGCGGGCCGAGGACATCCGCGCTCTTGGGGATCTGGCCAAGGCGCATGACCTCTGGATTCTCTGCGACGAGGTCTACGAGGACCTGGTGTTCCCCGGCGTGACCTTCACCTCGCCGCTGGATTTCCCCGACTTGGCCGAGCGTACCGTCGTCGCTTCGTCCATCTCCAAGTCCCATGCCGCCCCCGGGTTCCGCTCCGGCTGGTGCGTCGGCCCGGCCGAGTTCTGCAAGCGCCTGTTGCCACTTTCAGAAACCATGCTTTTCGGCAGCCAGCCCTTCCTTGCGGATGCCACGCAACTTGCAGTTTCCGAACCTTCTCCGGTCGCGGCGGGGATGGCGGAACGCTTTGCCCGCCGTGCCGGGATCATTGCCGAGACGCTGTCCGGGGTGAACGGACTTTACGTCCACCGGCCCGAAGCGGGGATGTTCGCCCTGATCGACGTTCGCGCCACCGGCCTTTCGGGAGAGGAGTTCGCCTCCTCGCTCCTCGACCGGCAGAAGGTCGCCGTCATGCCCGGCGAAAGCTTCGGCGCGGGGCTTTCCGGCTGGTTGCGCCTGTCCCTGACCCAGCCCGATGACCGCACGGTGGAAGCCGCCAAGCGCATCGCCGCCCATGCGGCCAGCATCCTGGGGAACGCAGCATGACCACCGTCGGCATCCGCCTGGTCGAGGGCCTGATCGCCCGCGGCATCGACACCGTCTTCGGCATCCCCGGCGTTCACACGATCGAGCTATACCGCGGCCTCGCCGCCGCCGGGGACCGGATTCGCCACGTCACCCCCCGCCACGAACAGGGCGCGGGTTTCATGGCGGACGGCTATGCCCGCATCTCGGGCAAACCCGCCGCCGCCTTCGTCATCACCGGCCCAGGCCTGACCAACATCCTGACCGCGATGGCGCAGGCCAAGGCGGACTCGGTCCCGATGCTGGTCATCTCGGGCCTTGGCCGCAGCGACACGCTGGGCAAGGGCCTTGGCCGGCTCCACGAACTGCCCGATCAGGGCGCGATGGTTGCCACGCTCTGCCACACGGAAACCGTCACCGACCCGAAGAAGCTGGGTGAGGTGCTGGACCGCGCCTTCGCCGCGATGACCGCCGGCCGTCCCGGCCCCGCGCATATCCAGATCTCCACCAACATGATGGGCCAGCCCTGCCCGGAACTGCCGCCGCCCGTCATCTCCGGCAGCGCCGTCCCCCTGCCGCTGGGTCGCCTGCGCAGCCTGGCCGCCACGCTGAACAGCGCCGAGCGCATCGTCATTCTCGCCGGCGGCGGCACGCGCGGGGCCGAGGAACCCCTGCAGAAACTGGCGGAATCGCTGGATGCCCCGGTCATCCAGACCGTCAACGCCCGCGGCGCGATGTTCGGCCACCGCCTGACCGTCCCGGCCTCGCCCAGCCTGACCTCGGTCAGGAAGTTCATCGCCGACGCCGACCAGATCCTTGCCATCGGCACCGAACTCGGCCCCACCGACTACGACATGTACGCCAACGGCCGGGTTCCGAACCTTTCGGACATGATCCGCATCGACATCTGCGCCGAGCAGCTCGCACGCCACCCCGCCAAGATGCCGATCAAGGCCGACGCCGGGGCGCTGATGACCGCGCTGATGCCGATGACCATCCGCTCGAACCGCGAGGGCGCCGCCCGGGCCGAGGCCGTCCGCCAGGCCGCCCGGGCCGAGCTTGCGACGCTGGACGAAGGCATGCCCGCCCGGCTGGACATGGTGGAGGTGATCCGCGACGCGATGCCCAACTCGATCATTGTCGGCGACAGCACCCAGCCGGTCTATGCCGCGAACCTCTTTTACGACCACGACCGCCCGCGCGGCTGGTTCAACGCCGCCACCGGCTATGGCGCGCTTGGCTACGCCCCCGGCGCGGCCGTCGGTGCGGCCATCGCCGCCCCCGGCACGCCCGTGGTCTGCCTGATCGGCGACGGCGGCCTGCAATTCTCGCCCGGGGAACTCCGCACCGCCGTCGATGAAAGACTGCCCATCACCTATGTGGTCTGGAACAACGCCGGCTTCCGCGAGATCGAGGATTCGCTGCGCCAGGCCAAGGTCGATCCGATCCTGGGCTGCCACCCCTCGCCCCTGGACATGGAACACTTCGCCATGGCCTGCGACATGGTCTTTGCCAGCGTCCCGCCCGACCCCGACCAGCTGGGCGAGCTGCTGATCACCCCGCACGACGGACCGCGCTTCCTGGAAATTCAGGCGCGCTGACGCTTCAGGATCGGTGCCAGGACGAAGACCATCGCGACCAGGCAGGCGGCCCAGATGAAGGCGAAGCGCATGCCGAAGGTCCCGGCGATCACGCCCAGAAGCGGCGGACCGACGAAATAGCCCAGGTATCCCAGCAGCGTCGCCCGCGCCACCGCCCGGGCGCGGGCCGTGTCGTCGCTCAGCTGTCCCACCAGCGAAAACGCCGTCGGCGCCAGGACCGAGGCGCCCACGCCCATCACGAAGAACCCGACATAGGCCACCCACGGCGCCCAGGCCTGCGACACGACCAGCGCGCCCGCAGCCGCGATGACCGCACCCACCCGCAGAATGGTGAACGGGTTCACCCGCCCCGCCAGCGACTGCCCGCCCAGCCGCGCGAAGCCCATCGTCAGCGCCAGCATCGCCGGCCCCAGCGCCCCCTGCTCGGGGCTTCCGCCCAGCGTCTTCTCGATATGCAGAGCCGACCAGTACTCGGCCGCGTTCTCGGTCATGAAGGCGATCAGCACGATCCCTCCGCCGATCACCGGCACCCAGCCCAGGTGGCCCGCCGTGCCGTCCTTGGGCTTGCGCAAGCCGTCGATCCGCCCATCGCGCTCCAGCGCCAGGGCCGCGAAACCAAGCCCGAGGACCGCCATCGTCCCCATCACCCAATCCGGTCCCCAACCCGCCCCGCGCATCACGCCCGTCAGGACCGCGCCCCCGGCATAGCCGAAGGAATAGGCCGCATGGGCGAGGTTCATCAGATGCAACCCGCGGCTCGTCTCCATCGCGGCGACGCGGGCGTTCATCAACACATCCGTCAGCCCCGTGGCCGCCCCCGCACAGGCCATCGCCAGCGGGAACAGCCACCAGACCGAGGCCTGCCCCGGCAGCGCGAAGGCCAGCGCCATCAGCGCGACCGACAAGGGCAGCGCCACCCGCCCCATCGCTGCACCGAACGCGGGGGCCAGCAGCATCGCGCTGATCGCGGCCAGCGGGGTGCAGAAGACCAGAAGGCCCAGTTCCCGCTCGTCCACGCCCAGCATCGCCTTCAGGTCCGGCATCGCCGCCGCGAAGGTTCCCCACAAGACGCCCATGGCCGCGAACGCCGCGATCGCGGGGCGGGCAAAGGCAATCGTGGGAAGGGAAATCATCGAACGGCTCCGGCGCAAGAGTACGACAGCTAGCCCGCCCGCCCGGTTCCATCCAGCCCAGCCGCGACGCTGCGCCCCGCCGAAAACGACATCGGCACTTCGCGCTTTCCTTCCCCCCGATTCCCCGCTATAGCCCCCCGGTCGCGCCATGCACCCTTGGAGGATGGCGGACTTAACTAGGAGAGAACCTATGGCACGCGAGATCACCGATCTTCTGGCCGAGGTACGGACGGGGACAGGCAAGGGGGCCGCCCGTCAAGCCCGTCGTGAGGGCTACGTACCTGGCATCATCTACGGCGACGGGGCTGAACCCACGCCGATCAAGGTGAAATACAACTACCTTCTGACCAAGCTGCGGCAGGGCCGGTTCCTGCAGACGCTGTTCAACCTGAAAGTCGAAGGCCAGCCCGACGTCCACGTCGTCTGCCGCGGCGTCCAGCGCGACGTGGTCAAGGACCTGCCGACGCATGTCGACTTCATGCGCATCCACGACGACAGCCGCATCGAGCTGTTCATCCACGTGACCTTCGTCAACCACGAAGCCTCTCCGGGCCTCAAGCGCGGCGGCACGCTGACCGTGGTCCGCCCCGAAGTGGAACTGGAAGTCACCGCGGGCGACATCCCCGATCACATCACGGTCGACCTGACCGGCAAGAAGATCGGCGACGTCATCCACATCAACGACATCGAGCTGCCGGCCGGCGCCAGGCCGACCATTGCCCGGAACTTCGTGATCGCGAACATCGCGGCCCCGTCGGGCCTTGTGTCGGAAGAGAACGCCGAAGCCGAGGCCTGATCGCCTTCGGATACGGATCGCGCGGGGGGCCTTCGGGTCCCCCGTTTGCATTCGGGGGCACAGCACAGCTTCGGCCTCACGCCCTCTGACACGTCAGAGTGTCCTTTCGCGCCGCCTCGTCCATCACGAAGCCCTGCGCCGACAATGCCGCGCGGATCCGCTCCACCCCCTCTGCGCCATAGACCTGCGGATGCGTCTCGACCACCACCAGCCGTACCCCCGGAAGCGGTTGGGTCAGCACATCCAGTTCCCCCCCCTCGATGTCGCAGCAGATCGCCGTGGGGGCGAAGCGCGCAAGAAGTCTGCCGATCGGCCGCGCCGGGACACGGACCACTTCGGCATTCTCCGGCCAGCCCTCCGGCCCCTGCAACGCAGAGGCCCAGAAAGCCGGGCGCTGGCCGAACTCCACCTCCCCCTCGCCCCGGCCCACCACCGCACCGCGGAGCACCTTCACGCCCGCAAACCCGTTCGCCGCGAGGTTTCGCCGGGCCAGCCTCACCGTTTCCGGCCCCGCTTCCACCCCGAAGACCGCGGCTTCCCCCAGGACGCCCGCCGCCAGCGCGCAGATGAACCCCAGGCCAGCCCCCAGGTCCAGCAGCCGGTCCCCGGGCCGCAGGTGACTCAGCAGCGCATCCGCCTCGTGGTTCTCGTAGCGGCCGCTGGACAGCGCCCGCTCCAGGTTTCCCTTCAGCGCCGCCTCGGGCAGGGAAAGCGTCAGGCCGCGAAGGGTGAAGCTGCGCATCTGGTCCCGCTTGGTTGTCTGACAGCCACGCCCCCGCTATATCGCACCGGACGCGCAAAGCGGGAGAGCATTCGTGAAACTCTGGGTCGGCCTTGGCAATCCTGGCGCGAAATATGCCGGGAACCGCCACAACATCGGCTTCATGGCGCTGGACCGCATCGCCGCCGACCACGGCTTTTCTCCCTGGCGCAAGGCCTTCCAGGGGCTTGTGTCGGAAGGTCGCCTCGGGACCGAGAAGGTCGCGCTTCTGAAGCCCGAAACCTTCATGAACCTTTCCGGCCAGTCGGTCCAGGCCGCTGTTGCCTTCTGGAAACTGCCGCTCGCCAACCTGACCGTCTTCCATGACGAGCTTGATCTCGCCCCCGGCAAGCTGCGCCTGAAACAGGGCGGAGGCCACGCCGGCCACAACGGGCTGCGCTCGATCCACGGCCACCTCGGCGACGCCTACGCCCGCGTCCGACTGGGCATCGGCCACCCCGGTCACAAGGACGCCGTTGCGGCCTATGTCCTGCACGACTTCGCCAAGGCCGACGCCGCCTGGCTTGAGGAACTGCTGCACGGCATCTCGGACGGCGCTCAGGCGCTGGCCGAGGGCGACGGGCAAAGGTTCATGAACGCCGTGAGCTTGCGCACCGCCCCGCCCCGGTCCTCGACCACGCAGGACAAGCCCGAGGCCCCCGCCCCGTCCGCCAAGGTCGAGGAAGACAGCCGCAGCCCGATGCAGAAGCTTCTGGACAAGTTCCGCTAAACCGATTTCTTCAAGGAGATCGGACCGGACTTTTCGAAAACTCCGCCCCCCGGGGTCAGCGGTCCGCCCGGCTGACCAGCCCCGTCAGCGCGCGGGAAACCAGCGACGATACCGCCGGCCGTTCCAGCGCGACGAAGGGCATCGGGCGGCACAGTTCCATCGCCGCCACGCCGACCCGTGCCGTCAGCGCGCCGTTGACCACCCCCTCGCCGAACCGGCGCGACAGCTTCGACAGCACTCCGCCCCCCGCCACGGACCCGATCATGTCGTCCGTAAGCGCCAAGGCCCCGGCGGCCACCAGCGAGCCGAAGACCCGGCGCAACAGCTTCAGGCTGCCGAAGCTCCCCGACCGGCCGCCGTAGATCTCGGCGATGCGCCGGATCATCCGCAGGTTGGCGACCAGCGCCGTCGCCACGTCTGCCAGCGCCAACGGTACCAGCGCCGTCACCGTCGCCACCTGCCGCGCCGCGCCCTCGATCACCAGGCGCGCCTCGGTGTCGAGCGTCGCCAGAAGCTCGCGCTCGGCCAGCGCCAAGAGGGCATCGGCGTCCATGACCTCGCCCTCGCGTTCCGCCAGCCGCGCCCGGCCCCAGGCGGTGTCGGCCCGCCCGGCGTAAAGGCCGACCAGCCCCGAAACCACGCGCCGCGCCCCTTTCAGGTCCGCCGCCGCCCGGGCCTCGACCGCCCGCGAGCGCAAGCCGTCCAGCCGTCCAAGCCGGAGGAACGCCCCCCATTCCCGCAGCGCCAGGACCAGCCCGGCCGCCACCGCCACCACAACCAGCGCGAAGGCCAGCGAACCCAGCACGACGTTGCGCGCCAGAAGTCCGGTCACGAAATCATAGGCCGCCACCGACAGTGCAAAGCTGAACAGCGCCCCGAAGGCCCACAGCGCAAAGCGCGTCAGCGCCGATCCCCGCGCCTGCGACAGCGCGGCCACGGCCTGCATCGCCTGCCCCTCAGGCAGCGCATCCGGCACCGGCGGGGCGAGCGAGGGATCGACGGCCTCGTCCATTTCTTCCAGGAAGGGCTTCGGCGGGCGGCTCACAGCTGGTCTCCGATCAGGAACTCGACCGCCCGGTCCAGCCGGATATGCGGCGGGCCTTCCCCCGGCCGCAGGTTCAGCCGGGCAGGCGCAAAGGTCATCAGGCTGTAATCCGCGTCAAGCCAGGCCTCTGCCCCCTCCCGCGCCGGGGACAACAGGCGCGAGGGGTCCGACGGCAGCGCGCCGGGATACATCAACGCGGGCTTCCCCGTGGACTGCAGCACGCCCCGCACCGCCGGAACCTCCACCCCGTCGCGCGTCACCACCTCCTCCACCGTCGCCCTCAGACTGGCCAGGGACATTGCCTCGGTCCGCGCTCCAGAGAAATCGGCCCGCTGCTTCGCCTCTGCCAGCAAGGATTCCGTAATCGCTGTCAGGGCCGGGTGCTGTTCATGGTGCAGATGGTCGGCCTTGGTCGCGGCAAACAGGATGCGTTCGACCCGATGCGCGCCGAAGATCGATGAGAGCCAGCTGTTCCGGCCCGGACGGAAGGTCGACAGCACCTCGGCCATGACCCGCCGCAGGTCCTCGACCGCGCGCGGCCCCTGGTGGATCGCGCCCAGCACGTCCGCCAGCACGACCTGCCGGTCGATCCTGGCGAAATGGTCGCGGAAGAACGGGCGGACGACCTTGGACTTGTAGGCCTCGTACCGCCGCTCCATCTCGCGCCAGAGGCTGTTGCGGCCCGTCGTGGCGGGCTTCGGCAGGGGCGCGAAGGTCAGCACGGGCGAGCCGGCAAGGTCGCCGGGCAGCAGGAACCGCCCGGGGGTCACGTCGACCCGGCCCTTGTCGCGGGCGGCGGTGAGGTAGGCTGTGAATGTCTCGGCCAGTTGCCGAATCTTCGCCTCATCCAGCCTCAGCGCCCCGTCTTCGGCGCGGGCCAGCGCCAGATAGGCCGCGGCTTCGGGTCGCCGTTCCAGCCGGGCGAGCGTGCCCTCGGACCAGATCTCGTAGGTCTGGTCAAGCAGCGACAGGTCCAGAAGCCACTCGCCCGGATAATCGACGATGTCGAGATGCAGTGTCCGCGGCCCGCGCCATCCGGCGAAGAACCCGGCAGGCTGGACGCGGAACGAGAGGCGAAGCTCCGAGATGGCGCGGGTCGAGGCGGGCCAGCGCGGCTGATCCCCCGTCAGGGCGGCCAGATGCGCCTCGTAATCGAAGCGGGGCAGCGTCACGTCCGGCTGGGGCTGCAGGTAGACGGCCTGGATGCGGCCCTCGGCCTGGGCCTTCAGCTGCGGCATCCGGCCCCGGTTCAGAAGGTTCGCGACAAGCGCCGTGATGAAGACGGTCTTGCCAGCGCGGGACAGGCCGGTCACGCCAAGCCGCAGGGTGGTGTCGAAGAAGGTCTCGGACAGGCCCGCGCCCACGCCTTCGATCCCGCGGGTGATCCCGTCCGTCAACCCGGAGAATGCCACGACCCGTCCCTTTCCTTCGTGACGGTCAAGATAAGTGCGGGCGGGACGGAATGGTAGGGGGTGGGTAGGGTGGGCAATATTGCCCACCCTACGTTGGCGCCACCCACAGTGGACGGCGCGATCACGTCCAACGGTTTCAATGGCTTGGCCGCAGGCGTCAGGTCATTCGCCAGGATTGCGCCAGGCCCCGCTTCCGGGGTAGGGAAAAGCCCATGCCCCGCTATGCGCTTCAGATCGAATACGACGGTGGTCCCTTCGCGGGCTGGCAGCGGCAGGCGGGCGGCCTGCCCTCGGTGCAGGCGGCGGTCGAGCGCGCGCTCGGCAGGCTGGAGCCCGGCCCCCATACCATCGCCGCCGCCGGGCGCACCGATGCCGGGGTGCACGCCACGGCGCAGGTCGCTCATGTCGATCTGACGAAGGACTGGGACCCGTTTCGCCTCGCCGCGGCGCTGAACGCGCATCTGCGGCCGGACCCGGTGGCGGTCCTGGCCTGTGCCCGCGTCATGGACGACTTCCACGCCCGCTTCTCGGCCACCGGACGGCGATACAGCTTCCGCCTCGTCGCCCGCCGCGCGCCCGTGACGCATGACCGGGGCCTCGTCTGGCAGGTGCTGAACCGGCTGGATGTGGACGCCATGCGCGCCGGCGCGGCCGAACTGATCGGAAGCCACGACTTCACCACCTTCCGCTCCACCCTCTGCCAGGCAAAAAGCCCGGTGAAGACGCTGGACCGGATCGACATCGCCGAGCATCCCTACCCGGGCGGCGTCGAGTATCGCTTCGACCTTGCCGCCCGCAGCTTCCTGCACAACCAGGTCCGTTCCATCGTCGGCACGCTGGAGCGGGTGGGAACCGGGTCCTGGGCGCCCGAGGATGTGCGCAGGGCGCTGGAAGCCCGCGACCGGGCGGCCTGCGGCCCGGTCTGTCCGCCGCAAGGGCTCTATCTGGTGGGCGTGACCTATCCGGTCGATCCGTTCGGGCCTGCCGACGGGGCGGAGCCGTCCTTGGGGCATCGAGCCCCGGCGGACGGCGCTGCCGCGGTCACAGACGCAGAGGGTCGGGGGTCGGGCTGACCGGGCTGCCTCCGGCGGGAGTATTTGGGAAAAGAGCAAGCCCGGGGTTCGGAAGGCCGGGTCAGGGCGCGAGCAGGCGCCGGACCTCGGCGCGGAGGTCCTTCAGCTCGAAGGGTTTGGAGATGAAGCCGTCCGCCCCAAGCTCGATCCCCTTGCGCCGCTCCAGCGCCGATCCGCGGGCGGTCATCATCAGCACCTTGGTCCGCGCCAGCGCCGGGTCGGTGCGGATCCTTTCGCAGATCTCGTAGCCAGACACTTCCGGCAGCATCACGTCCAGCAGCACCAGGTCGGGGTGAGTGTCCCGGATGCGCGGCAGCGCCTCGGCGCCCGAGGCGACGCGGTCGTGGGCATAGCCCTCGCGCGTGATCAGGAATTCCAGCGCGGTGGCGATGTTGTCCTCGTCCTCGACCACCAGGATGCGGCGCAGGGTCATCGTTGACCTCCCGCGCCCCTTGTGCGGGCGCGGCGGATCGGGGAGTGTGGCGCAAAGGGAGGATGATCCGTGATCGAGCTTATCCAGTCGCAGCTGATGGACCCGTTCCGCATCGGCCTGATCGTGGCGCTGGTGTACACGATGTTCCGCACCCGCGCGGCCACCGGGACGGCCCTGCCGCTGGCCCTGGGCGTGGTGTTCGTCGCGGTGATCCTGCCCTCGACCCAGGCCCCGGGGACGGCCAGCCTGACCGAGGCCATCGCGGCAGGGATCGTGTCGAACCTGATCATCCTTGGCATCGTGCTGGCCCTTGCCATGATCGTCCGGCGGCTGCGCGGCTAGTCGGTTTCCATCCCGGCGGGATCTGCGCCCGGAGAAGCCCAGACGGGCTTGTCGGGGGGCAGAGGCAGGCCGGGGCGCATGGCCCCGGCCCGGTCGTCTGCATCAGCGCCCGTCGTCGGCGAAGATGTCCTTCTTGTGGGTGCCGCCCGGAACGAAGAGCGTTCCGATCACCACGGTCATCAGCGCGACCACGATCGCATACCACAGGCCCGCATAGATGTTGCCGGTCTGGGCCGAGATCGCGAAGGCCGTCGCGGGCAGGAGGCCCCCGAACCAGCCGTTGCCGATGTGGTAGGGCAGCGACAGGCCAGAGTAGCGGATGCGGGTCGGGAACAGTTCGACCAGCATGGCCGCGATCGGGCCATAGACCATCGTCACCAGCAGGATCAGGTAGGTCAGGATCAGGATGATCGTGATCTTCTGACCGGTGAAGATGTCGATGAAGTGCTCGGCCTTCGCGATCGACGTGTTCTCGGCGGCGTTGATCGGATAGCCGGCCGCGGTCAGGGCCGCGTTCAGTTCGCCGTCAAAGCGCTTCTTCTCGTCCGCGGCGTTCTCGGCGGTGCCGACATAGCCCTGGATCACCGTCTCGCCGACCTTGACCGAAGCGACCGACCCGGCCGCAGCGTCTTCGGTGGACGAATTGGCGGACCGCGAGGTCAGGCCGGCCTTCACGATGTCGCAGGAGTTGGTGAATTTCGCCGTCCCGACCGGGTTGAACTGGAACGAGCAGTCGGCCGGATCGGCGCTGACGACGATCGGGGTTTCCTGCGCGGCGGCCAGCACCGGGTTGGCGGTGGTGGTCAGGAACTTGAACACCGGGAAGTAGGTGATGGCGGCGATCAGGCAGCCCGCCAGGATGATCGGCTTGCGGCCGATGCGGTCCGACAGCGCCCCGAAGAACAGGAAGCCGCCAGTGCCCAGGATCAGCGACCAGGCGACGAAGACGTTCGCCGAGAAGCTGTCGACCTTGACGACGTTCTGCAGGAAGAACAGCGCGTAGAACTGGCCCGAGTACCAGACCACGGCCTGTCCGGCCGTCAGGCCCAAGAGCGCGATCAGGGCGATCTTGCCGTTGCGCCAGTTGCCGAAGGCCTCGCGCAGCGGAGCCTTGGACGCCGCACCCTCTTCCTTCATCTTCTTGAAGGCCGGGGATTCGTTCATCTGCAGGCGGATGTAGAGCGAGATCAGCAGCAGCAGGATCGAGCCGAGGAACGGGATCCGCCAGCCCCAGGCGTTGAAGGCCTTCATCATCTGCGGCGTGCCGTCGGCGTTCATCACGGCGGCCCCGGCGGCGTCAAGCACCGGCTGGTCGGGATAGTTGCCGTTGACGTAGCCCTGCACCGAGATGATCACGATGAGCGAGAGCAAGAGGCCAAGCGTCGCCGTGGTCTGGATGAAGGCGGTGTAGTAGCCGCGCCGGTTGGCAGGCGCGTGCTCGGCCACATAGATCGCGGCCCCGCCGTATTCGCCACCCAGAGCCAGACCCTGCGCCATGCGGAGGATGATCAGGATGACCGGTGCCGCCACGCCCCAGGCCTGATAGTTCGGCAAGAGGCCCACAAGGAAGGTCGAGACGCCCATGATCAGGATCGTCATCAGGAAGGTGTACTTGCGCCCCACAAGGTCGCCGAGCGCGCCGAACACCAGCGCACCGAAGGGCCGGACGAGGAAACCGGCGGCGAAGGCCAGAAGGGCGAACACGTTCCGCGTCGCCTCGGGGAAGGCAGTGAAGAACTGCGCCCCGATCACTGCGGCGAGGGAGCCGTAGAGGTAGAAGTCGTACCACTCGAAGATCGTCCCGGCGGACGAGGCGAGGATGACCTTCCTCTCCTCCGCCGTCATCGGACGCCTGCGGTCCGAGATGTTCATGTCCGTCGTTGCCATGCGGCTTCCTCCTTGCTGTTCCCGGCCCTCATGCGGCCGATTCCCGTTCC